>NZ_JAVAIM010000001.1:1953005-2583630 GCF_030717945.1 Qipengyuania profundimaris | reverse complement strand
GTGGTCAGGTAGAGTATACCAAGGCGCTTGAGAGAAGTATCCTGAAGGAACTCGGCAAATTGCCTCCGTACCTTCGGAAGAAGGAGGCCCCATATCGACGCAAGTCTTTGTGGGGGGCACAGGCCAGGGGGTAGCGACTGTTTAGCAAAAACACAGCACTCTGCTAAGTCGGCTTCAAGACGACGTATAGGGTGTGACGCCTGCCCGGTGCTCGAAGGTTAAGAGGAGGAGTGCAAGCTCCGAATTGAAGCCCGAGTAAACGGCGGCCGTAACTATAACGGTCCTAAGGTAGCGAAATTCCTTGTCGGGTAAGTTCCGACCTGCACGAATGGCGTAACGACTTCCCCACTGTCTCCAGGATATGCTCAGCGAAATTGAATTCTCCGTGAAGATGCGGAGTACCCGCGGTTAGACGGAAAGACCCCGTGCACCTTTACTGCAGCTTCAGAGTGGCATTAGGAAAGAGTTGTGTAGCATAGGTGGGAGGCTTTGAAGCGACGGCGCCAGCTGTCGTGGAGCCATAGGTGAAATACCACCCTGCTGTTTTCTGATGTCTAACCTCGCACCGTTATCCGGTGTAGGGACCCTCTGTGGCGGGTAGTTTGACTGGGGCGGTCGCCTCCTAAAGAGTAACGGAGGCGCGCGATGGTAGGCTCAGGACGGTTGGAAACCGTCTGCAAGAGTGCAATGGCATAAGCCTGCCTGACTGCGAGACTGACGAGTCGAGCAGAGACGAAAGTCGGTCATAGTGATCCGGTGGTCCCTCGTGGAAGGGCCATCGCTCAACGGATAAAAGGTACGCCGGGGATAACAGGCTGATGATTCCCAAGAGCTCATATCGACGGAATCGTTTGGCACCTCGATGTCGGCTCATCACATCCTGGGGCTGGAGCAGGTCCCAAGGGTTTGGCTGTTCGCCAATTAAAGTGGTACGTGAGCTGGGTTCAGAACGTCGCGAGACAGTTTGGTCCCTATCTGCCGTGGGCGTCGATTGTTGAAAGGAGTTGCCCCTAGTACGAGAGGACCGGGGTGAACGTACCTCTGGTGTACCTGTCATCCTGCCAAGGGTGCCGCAGGGTAGCTATGTACGGACGGGATAACCGCTGAAAGCATCTAAGCGGGAAGCCTCCCTTAAGATAAGCAATCTTCGAACCGTCGTAGACCACGACGTTGATAGGCCGGGTGTGGAAGCGCAGTAATGCGTGTAGCTAACCGGTCCTAATAGTTCTTTTCGCGCTTGTAGGATCCATACCATCAACGACAGCTCTGCTGTCTGCGATCGGAGGAAACTTCGAAGCCGGATAAGCCCAGAAAGCTCAACAGCATCGATTTAAACCCGCCCGCCTGCTTTATTGCTTGGTGGCTATAGCGTCTGTGACCCACCCGATCCCATCTCGAACTCGGCCGTGAAACCGGACAGCGCCGATGGTACTAGTGCTCAAGCACTGGAAGAGTAGGTCGTCGCCAGGCATTATAGCCGGCGGGCGCGGTATAAACCCATTCACGATTTCAAAAGCCGCTGCCGGTGCACACCGCGCGGCGGCTTTTTCGTCTCTGGACTCGGTCCACGAGATCACGGTGCCGCGGGGTGGAGCAGTCCGGTAGCTCGTCAGGCTCATAACCTGAAGGTCGTTGGTTCAAATCCAACCCCCGCAACCAGTATCACCCGATAGACCCCGCTAGCTCCTTCCGGAGCGGCGGGGTTTTGTCGTTTACAGAGGCACAAAGGCTTGGCGCGGAGCGCGAGGCGGGGCAGGGTGCGTGACGATGACAGGGCTCACTCATCTAGACGAAACTGGCAGGGCACGCATGGTCGATGTCTCTGCCAAGCCGACGACCCGGCGCGAGGCAAAGGCCAGCGCCGTGCTGACATGCCAGCGAGCAACCGTCGATGCGGTCGTTGCCGGCCGCACACCGAAGGGCGCGGTAATCTCGACTGCGGAACTCGCCGGCGTGATGGCGGCAAAGCGGACTGCCGATCTCATTCCGCTCTGCCATCCGCTTCCACTGGCAAAAGCCGAGGTCACGGTCCGGGCAGCCCCCGATCTGCCAGGCTTCCATATCGCCGCGAGTGTGGTCACTACCGGGCCGACCGGGGTCGAAATGGAAGCCCTTACCGCAGCGACGGTCGCGGGTCTGACGGTCTACGACATGCTCAAGGCGATCGACCGCGACATGGTGATGGGCGCGGTCCGGGTAGACAGCAAGGTGGGCGGCGCAAGCGGCGACTGGCAGCGAGAGGGAGAGTCTGGCGATGAGTGACGACGATCTCCCTGCCAAAGCGACAGCGGCGCACGCAGCACTAGAGCGCTACATCGATGCGTGGCGTGAACGGGTAGGAGCAGCGGTGCGCGAGGACGGCCGGGTGTCGCCTGCACTGCTGGAGGCAGAACAACGCCGGGCGCATGGTTACGCTTGGGCTGCGACCCTCGTCGCAGCGCTCGAGGCCGGCCTCGACTGGGCACGGCGCGCGCACGCTTGCGAGTGTTTCGGTGAGGTCGAAGAGTTGGTGCTGTCCATCGCGTTCGGAGAATATTGCGGCCAGCTCGTCGGCGGCCTTCCGATGAGCCAGACCGAAATCGTCAGGCCGGAGGACTTCGGTGCTGGGGACGCGGCAGCCAAGCTACGCGACGATCCCCATGTCGCGTGGTTCTTGCGCGAAGGGAATACCGCAGCAAAGCGCGCCCGGCTTGCTGCGCTTGCAGCGGACGGCTCGCGACCCGACGAAGGGCTGGGTGATGAGACGCTCGACCTGATCCGTACCCAGTTCCGCACATTCACTGCCGCCAAAATTACGCCGAACGCTCAAAGCTGGCATAGTGCGGACGAACTTATCCCATTGAAGACTGTCGAGCAGATGGCCGAACTCGGCGTGTTCGCGATCTGCATCGACGAGGAGTACGGTGGTCTCGGCCTCGGAAAACTTGCGATGTCGGTCGTGTCGGAGGAGCTTTCGCGCGGGTGGATTTGTGCCGGCTCGCTCGGCACGCGCTCGGAAATCGCGGGGGAACTGATTGGGAAGAACGGGACGGCAGAACAGAAGGCGCGCTGGCTGCCGGGCATCGCCGACGGTTCGCTCCTGCCGACCGCGGTGTTCACCGAACCCGATACCGGCTCCGACCTCGCGTCGGTCCGCACGCGGGCAAAACGGATCGAGGATGGCAGCTGGGAAGTACACGGCGCGAAGACGTGGATTACTCACGCCGCGCGTGCCGACATCATGACAATGATGGTCCGCACCGATCCCGAGGAGCCCGGCTATGGCGGGCTGTCGATGCTGATCGCCGAGAAAACGCGCGGCGCAGAGGGCCTCGACTTTCCTGACCACGGACTCTCCGGCGAGGAGATCGAGGTTCTCGGCTATCGCGGGATGAAGGAATACACACTCGGCTTCGATGGCTTTCGCGTGCGCGCCGATGGCCTGCTCGGCGGCAAGGAGGGCGAGGGCTTCAAGCAGCTCATGCGGACTTTCGAAGGGGCTCGCATCCAGACGGCCGCGCGGGCCATCGGGGTTGCATGGAATGCGTTCGACCTCGGCTTGCAATATGCGCTCGACCGCAAGCAATTCGGCAAGCCGCTGATCGAGTTTCCGCGCGTGTCGGACAAGCTCGCGCTGATGCTCGCCGAAATCGTGGTTGCGCGCGAGCTCACTTATTCCGCCGCGCGTCACAAGGACAAGGGCGAGCGCTGCGATATCGAGGCCGGCATGGCGAAACTTCTGGCCGCCCGCGTCGCTTGGAGTGCTGCCGATAATGCGGTGCAGATCCACGGTGGCAATGGCTACGCGCTCGAATACCCGATCAGCCGGGTGCTATGCGATGCGCGCATTCTCAACATTTTCGAAGGCGCTGCAGAAATTCAGGCGCAGGTGATTGCGCGGGGCTTGCTCCAGGAGCAGCGCGACTAGCAGTCGCCCGCAGTCGCATAGGCGCGGCAGAAAACTTCGACCGCGCCCTCGATCCGCTCGCGATTGCGCTTTTCGTCGATGGGCTGGCCGAAGCGCCGGTCAAGGTCGCCCATGCCCTTGCACATCGCGGCGAACTGTTCGGCAGCTAGCTCCGGATCGTCGACCCGCAACTCGCCCGCTTCGTTGAGCGCGGAGATCAGCGCGCTGAAAGCCTTCTTCATCCGATGCGGCCCGGCAGCGAGGAAGGCTTTGCCGATTTCCGGCTCATGCTCCGTCTCGGCGGCAATACGTCGTTCGAACTGCACCATCTCGTCGCGCGAGAGGAAGGCGACCATTGCCTCGCCGATGGCAAGCAGGCGTTCGCGCAAGGTGCCGCGCGGCATTTCTCCGATCGAAAAATGGCCGCGCATCATTTCGCACTGCGTTTCGACCGAGGCGACGAACAGCCCGCGCTTGTCCCCGAAGTGGTTGTAGACCGTCACTTTAGACACGCCCGCATCGGCGGCAACCTGCTCGATCGAGGCGGCGGCGAATCCGCGATCGAAGAAGGCGCGCGTCGCCGCGACGATAATCGCCTCGCGCTTCGCGGCATCGACGGGCCGCCCCCCTCTCTTGTTAACGTCGCTTGACAAAGTGAACGGTCCCGTTCAGTTGAACGCCTGCGTTCAGTAATGGACGAGTCGCAAAGGGAAGGCAAGCAAACGCATGATCTGGATCGCGATCCGCATGCTGACCGGGGACGCCCAGAAGTTCTACGGGCTCGTTTTCGGTATCGCCTTCTCGACGTTGCTCATCACGCAGCAGCTGACCATTTTCGTCAACCTGATCGAGCGCGGGGCGAGCGGCACATACAATGTTTCGAGCGCCGACGTCTGGGTCATGGACCCGGTCAGCCGCACTACCGACGTCAATTTTCCCATGCCGTCGACTGCGCTGGACAAGGTGCGCGGCGTGACCGGCGTCGAATGGGCGGTGCCGCATCTTCGCGCCGGGGCCAGCGTCCGCACGAGCGAGGGCGATCTCGAAGGCGTGTCGGTGATCGGCGTGGATGATGCGACTCTGATCGGCCTGCCCAAGCGGATGGCGCAGGGCAGCATCGACGTGCTCTCGCAACCGGACAGCGTGATCATCGACGATGTCGGCGTAACGCGGATGTTCGAGGACGGCCGCTCTCCCATCGGCGAGCGGCTGGAGCTCAACGACCAGCGCGCGGTGATCCGCGGCGTGGCCGATGCCATCCCCAGCTTTACCAGCCAGGTCACGCTCTACACCAAATACAGCCAGGCGCTGCGTTATGTCCCAGGCACGCGCAATCGCCTGTCCTTCGTGTTGGTCGGGGCGGAGCACGGCGTCTCGCCCGAGGAGCTAACCCGGCGTATCGAGGAACAGACCGGCCTGCGCGCCCGAACCCGCGAGGAGTTTGCGCAGGACGGCGTCGATTTCATCATCCAGAACACCGGGATTCCGCTCAACTTCGGGATTACGGTGCTGCTCGGCTTCATAGTCGGCGTAGCGATCGTCGGGCTAACGTTCAGTCTCTTCATCCGCGACAATATCAAGCAGTTCGGTGCGCTTAAGGCGATCGGCGTGACCAATGGGAAGATCCGCAAGATGGTTGCGGCGCAAGCGGGTCTCGTAGGGCTGATCGGTTACGGGCTGGGCGTGCTCGGCACGGTGTTCTTCATCTGGGGCTTCTCTGGCAACCCGACTTTCAAGGGTTTCTACATCCCCTGGCAGATCCCGCTCATTAGCATGGCGGCGGTATTCGTCATCCTCGCGCTGACCGGCTGGCTGGCGCTGCGCAATGTGCTCAAGACTGAGCCGGCGTCGGTGTTCCGCTGATGGCCGAGATCGATACTCAGACTACCACCACGGCGCAGGCAGCGATCTGCTCGCGCGGAGTGACGCGCGACTTCAAGGCGGGCCAGCAGACCATCACGGTGCTGCACGGCATCGATGTCGATATCCGCGCCGGCGAGCTCACCTATGTGGTCGGCGAGAGCGGCTCGGGTAAAACGACGCTGATCTCGATCATGTGCGGCATCCTGTGGCCGACCGAGGGCGAGGTGAAGGTATTCGGCACCGACATCTATGATCTCTCCGATACCGAGCTCGTCGAATTCCGCCTCAACAATATCGGCTTCATTTTCCAGCAGTACAATCTGATCCCGTCGATCGATGCGGCCAACAACGCCGCCGTTCCATTGATCGCGCAGGGGATGGATCGTCTCGAGGCGCGCGAGAAGGCCGTCGCCATGCTGGAAAAGCTGAATATCGGCGATCAGGCGGACAAGCTGCCGAGCCAGCTATCAGGCGGTCAGCAGCAACGCGTCGCCATTGCCCGCGCCCTCGTTCACGAACCCCGCCTGGTGGTCTGCGATGAACCGACTGCCGCGCTCGATGCCGCCTCCGGGCGGAAGGTCATGGATCTGCTGCGCGAAGTCGCGGTCGCGGAGGATCGCGCCTGCATCATCGTGACTCACGACAACCGCGTTTTCGACCTCGCCGACCGCATCCTCGTGCTCGAGGACGGCCGCATTACGCATGACGGCAGCGAGATGCCGGAAGGACACTGACATGGCATTCGACTTCAGGAACATGAGCTTCTCGCGCCAGATACTACCGGTGATCGCCATCATCGGGCTGGTGGCGGCCGTGATCTTCATCTTCTTCGGCCTGCCCGACCGCGAACTGACCGAGCCCGACCGCGAACCGCCGCGCGCACCCGATGCCATGGCGGAATCCTCGCGAGTGGCAGGGGCGGGCATCGTCGAGCCGTCCAGCGAACTGGTGCAGATCGGGTCGGCACTTTCGGGACTGGTGACCGGGCTCTTCGTCCAGCCCGGCGATCGTGTCACGGAAGGACAAGTGCTCTTCACTGTCGATGACCGTGCAGCCCGTGCATCCTTGCAGGAAGCACGAGCGGCGATTGCCGAAGCGCAAGCCTCCATTGCCGAGGCGAACACGGCACGCGCGACGGCGAGCCGCCAACTGGCGCTCTATCGCAATATCGACGATCCGGCCGCCGTCAGCCGCGCGGAAGTCATCCGGGCCGAGGGCGAGGCGGCATCGGCGAACGAACGCCTGCGGCTGGCTCGCGCCCGGCTGGAGGCCGCGCAGGCCCGCGCAAACTCGGCGCAGACCGAAATCGGTCGCCTGACCGTCCGCGCACCGATCGCCGGCGAGATCCTCGCAGTGAACATTCGCAAGGGCGAATATGTATCCACGATGGGCGGCGGGAACGCGCAGCCCTTTATCGAAATGGGCCAGACGCAGCCCCTCTATGTCCGCATCGATATCGACGAAGAGCAGGCGGCACGCGTCGCAATGGGCGCGGACGCAATCGTCAGCCCGCGCGGTGCGGCCGAGCGCCGGGTGAAGGCCAGCTTCGTTCGTGCCGAGCCGTTGGTCGTTCCCAAGCGTTCGCTCACCAATTCGGCACAGGAACGCGTCGATGTGCGCGTCCTGCAGGTGCTTTACGAACTGCCGGAGAGTAATGGCCTCTTCCGCGTCGGCCAGCAGGTCGACGCCTATATTCCGGCAGGCTCCGGCGCGCAGGGTGACGCGGAATGATCCGTCATTCGCTCTTGTGTGTGGCGAGCGCCTTGGCGCTGGCAGGCTGCGTGGCGGGACCGCCGCCCGAAGTCGCGACGCCCGCTCCGGCCTTGCCCGAGGCCTACTTCTATGCGCCGAACGCGACGACAGAGGTGACGCTTTCGGCACTACTCCCGGTCGAAGACCCGGCATTCGACACGCTCGCCGCGCAGGCGCTCGCCGGCTCGCCCACACTGGGCGAGGCTGCTGCGCGTATCGAGCAGGCACGTGCGGGCGCCGACCGCGCCGTGGCCGAGCGACTACCGTCCATCGGCGCAAATGCTTCGGTCACCGGGCAGCGCACCAATCCCTCGCAATTCGGATCCGACCTCCCGCCCGGCATCGCCTTCGATACCGAACGGGTGTCCTATGCCGCCAATTTGACCGCCCGCTGGGACCCCGACATCTTCGACCGTTTGCGGGCACAGGAGCGCGCGGCGCTGGCGCGTGTGGATGCCGCCACCGCATCGGCGCGCGGCGTGCGCAATGCGTTGCTGGCAGAGATCGCGGCGAGCGTGATCGACTGGCGCACCCTGTCGGGTCGCGAGGAGGCGATCCGCTCCGACCTTGCCGCCGCCGAGGATCTGGCGCGGCTGGCAGCCGTGCGCGAACGGGCGGGCATCGCACCGGGCTTCGACCGCGTGCGGGCGGAAAGCGCGGCGAGCGCTTCGCGCAGCCGCCTAGCCGCGCTGGCAGGGGAGCGCAGTCGCCTGGTCGGAAGGCTGGTCACGCTGACGGCGCAGAGCGCGCAGCTGGTCCGCGCCGCGCTTGTACAGGCGGCACCGCCCCCTCGAATCGACGCGGTCCCGGCAAGTCTCCCGTCGAGCTTACTGATCAATCGGCCTGATGTCCTCGCAGCGGCCTCGACCCTGGCGGCAGAGGATGCGGAGCTTGCCGCGACCGCGCGGCGGCGTTTTCCGACGTTCGACCTGTCCGCCGTCATCGGCCTGCTAACCTTCAATCTCGCCGATCTGTTCGACGAGGAATCGCTGGTCGGTTCGCTGGCGGGCTCCGTGGCGGGGCCGCTGCTCGACTTCGGCAGGATCGAGGCGGAGATCGACGGTGCAGCGGCCGAAAAGCAGGCGGCGTTCCAGGCCTATCGCGGCGCGGTTTATACGGCTCTGGGCGATGCCGAGGCGGGCTATGGCGTTGCCTCGGGCGCGGCTGCCGAGGCGGAAGCAGCGGCGCGCGAAGCTGCCGAACTGGCGCGTGCTGCGCGCCTCGCGAACACACGCTACGAGGCTGGTCTGTCGGACTTTCTCATCGTGCTGGAGGCCCGCCGGGCCGCCGATGCGAGCGGCGAACGCGCTGCTGCCGCTGCGGGCCGGGTCCAGCGTGCGCGGGTGCTGTTATGGCAGGCACTCGGCGGCAGCGATTTGCCCTGAGCACAATTACTTTAGCTAGCAAAGCAAAAGGCCCGAGGCGTCACGCCCCGGGCCCTTCTTTCTGGTCTGGCTGGCGCGGCTCAGAACCGGGCGCGAATGCCGAGGCGATAGTTGCGCCCGATCGCATTGCCAATGAACGGGTTGAAGCTCAGCGGCAGCTGCGCCTCGGCCGGTTCGGCATCGGTGAAGTTTTCGATCGCGGCCTGAACTTGCAAGTCGGCCCCGGCCAGCTCCAGATCGTAGGTTAGTGCAAGGTCGTGCTGGGTATAGGACCCGCTTTCGACACCGAAGTTGGTCCCCTGACCGTCCGCCGTGGAGAAGCACGGATCGCGGAACGAACCGTCCGCATTCACGCAGCGGTCATCGGTCACACCGTCGATATGGACCAGCGAGTAACGAGCGTTGAACGGGCCGAACCGCAGGTTGGCGAACGCATTGGCGCGCCATTCCGGGACGGTGTTCGGATCGCGGAAGTAGTTACCGAGGCCGACTGCGTCATAGGCTTCCAGAACGACCACGTCCTGCACGACAAAATCATCGAACTTGTATTCGAGGTTGTATACCGCGTTCCCCCCGAAGGAGAGCGTCGCATTGTCGCTTACCGGTACGGAGACGTTCAGCGCGAAGTCGAGGCCCGACACCTTGACGTCAGGCCCATTCACGAAGTCGGTCCGAACGCGGCTGATGTCGAGGCCGGTGGTCGTCCCCTGGATACACTGATTGCCGGAGAAGGTGATCAGATTGACCAAAGGGCTCGAGCAGTCGACCGGCAGGGTGCCGGTGGTCTGGTTGTTGCCGACGAGGCTGGCGATCGCATTGCCCGGTGTGGTCGTGATCCGATCTTCCAGATCGATCGACCAGTAATCGACCGAGAAGGTCAGGTCCGCACCGCCCAGGGGGGCATCGAAGATCGCACCCACGTTCCAGGTGAAGGCGGTTTCCGGTTCGAGGTTGGTCGGATTACCGAAGATATCCTTCGACTTGTAGTTTCCGCCCGCCGCGGTGAAACCTTCTAGCGCAGTCACAAAATTCGGTGAGACGTTGGAAGCCAGCGGGCCGCGGAAGGTGGTGCCGACCGAACCGCGCAGGGTCAGCCAGTCGGTCGCCTCGAACCGAAGCGAACCCTTCGGGTTGATGGTCGAACCGATCGGATCACCGTAATCCTCGAAGCGAATGGCGGCGGCCAGCTCGATACGGTCGGTGATCGGCGCGTTCAGCTCGCCGAAAAATGCATAGACGCTCTGCGAAAGCCGGGCGGGCCGCGAACCGCCAAGGAAGATGAACGGACCGACGCCTTCCGTGCTGGTGCCGACGCAGCTCGTATCCCCCTCGATGAAACACGGATTGATGTCGACGTTGGATTCATCGTTGAGCGGGCGAGTGCTGTATTCATTGTCGCGCACCTGCGCGCCGACAGCAAAAGCCAGCGGGCCGCCACTGAATTCGATGCCCGTCTCACCCGATAGGACGAGGTCGAGCACGACCTGCTGCTCGTACTCGCGCGTGCCGTTGGGCACTTGCAACCATGCGACCAGCTCTTCGCTGTTTTCTGCACCGGGTACGTAAAACGGGTTGTCGATATTGTAAGTGCCATTGCCCGGTCCGGCGTTGACGAAGGGATTGAAATACTGGCAGCCGTTCGCGCCCGGCGTAGTGCCGGTGCAGTCCGGACCGCCGAAACCGTTGAGCGCGGCCTGCAGGCGCGAGCCGACAATGCCTGGGGCAAAGAAGGTGCGGCGCGATTCCCAATAGGTGCCATCCACTTCGAGACGCAGCGAGGGATTGATATCCCAGTCGAAGCCGCCGCTGATGCGCCAGGCGTCGTTAGAAGCGAAGCCGGTGCCGGCGCCGCGATCGGGGTCGCGCGGATTGCCGAGGAAGCCGAACGGACGATAGAGCACATTCGTTACCGCCACGAGTGGTAGCGCCGCGGAGCTCTGCGGCAGGCCGACCTGGTCGAGGAAGGCCGAAACGCCGGGGTTGTTAGGAGAGGTGGTGAAGGCGCTCACGAAGCCCGAACCGCGCGGGCCTTGTGTGGGCGGGAAGGCCGGCGAATAGTTCAGCGATTCCAAATCGCTGCGCGACCACATACCATCCACTTGGAACCGGATGTTATCGGCGAGATCGGCAGTGAACTGGCCGAAAACCTGGTAGCGATCCTCGTCTTCGGTAATATTGTCGAACGGGACGTATGTGAAATAGCAGCGGCCGATCGCAATTGTGCCGCCTAGTTCCTCACATCCGACATCCCGCGCGATGCGTGTGTCGAGCGCACCGGTCGTGGTGTCGAAATAGGTCGCGGCGAAGAGGCCGGGTGTTGCTAACGCCGAATAGGCCGACGGGTTGGTTTCATATCCGACATTCACGAAATCGCGTTCGAACGTCCCGAGCTCGGAGCGATGCTGCCAGCCCGCGCCGAACACGAGATTGGCATCGTCGCCAAGTTCCAGACCGACGAGGCCGCTGATGCTGTAATTGTCGTCCGATCCGTCGATGAAGTTGTAATCCGCCTGAACTTCCACGCCGGTAAAATTCGAACGGGTGATGAAGTTGGCCACGCCCGCAATCGCATCAGAACCGTAGGTTGCGGCCGCGCCGTCCTTCAGGATCTCGATACGTTCGAGCGCGAACAGCGGGATGAGCTGGGTATCGACAAAGCCCGAGCCCGGCGACTGGATCGTGCGCTTGCCATTGACGAGGACAAGCGTGCGCTGCGGGCCGAGCCCGCGAAGGTTGAGAGAACCGACGCCCTGGAACCCTTGCGCATCGGTTGAAAACTGGTTGGTATCGCCGAGCGAAGCACCGACCGAAGGCAGTTCCTTGATGAACTCAAGCGGGCTGTCGACGCCTTGCTCTGCCAGATCGTCGGCTGTGAATACATCGACCGGCAGTGCTGCGTCTTCAGGTGTGCCGCGGATGAAAGAGCCGGTGACGACGATCCGATCGTCATCCTCGTTGGCACCGGCGGTTTCGGGGGCCTGCTGTGCCATCGCGGGCGCTGCTGTCAGAGTGGAAATTGCAAGCGCACCGAAGGCGCACGTGTGGCGCAAACCAAGCTTCATAATCTCTCTCCCTCTCGGGTCGCGCGTTTCGCACGTACCCTCCACTCGAAAGTGAATTACGAATTCTTTCGGGAGTCAAGCTTTCGGCGTAATTTTCTTCCAGCTCAGTTTCAACTGGCATACCCATATTTCAAAGCAAGGCACTGGGTAGACCAGTCCTCAGTTTAGCCTGCGCTGGGCGTAGGGTAAAAGAAAAGGCCCGGCATCGCGTGATGCCGGGCCTTATAAGTTTCTCTTCTCGCCTTGTTTAGAAGCCGGCGCGAACCGTGATGCCATAAGTCCGCGGTTCGGCAAGGAAGGCCGAGTAGGTCTGCTGCGGAGCCACGAACGGCGTGTTGAACGCCACCTGCGTGTAGTCCACATCGAACAGATTGTTCGCCCAGACCTCTACACCCCAGGCCCGGTCCGGCCCGGTGATGCCGATCCGGCCGTTCACCAGCGTGTAGCTGTCCTGTTCCTTGCCGTAGAGCAGGTCCGAACCGGTGTTGTAGTCACCGGTCGTGCGCGCGTTGATGAAGAACAGGCCCGACAGGCCGGAATTGCCGATCGGCGGGGTCCAGCTGAGCGAGGCGGTCGCGGTCACTTCGGGTGCGTTCGACAGATTGTCACCCGGAAGCAGGCGCAGGGCCGGATCCAGCGGGGCGCCGTCGTCGGTACCCACGAGATTGTCCTCGTAGCTGGTATCCGAATAAGTGATGCCCATGGTCATGGTCAGGTCGCGGATCGGGCTGAGCGAGGTTTCGAATTCCACGCCCTGCGCAATCACGCCCGGTGCCACATTGTCCGTCGCACAGGCGCCGGTCGCGGCATCGCCGTCACGATCGCCGCCGCCAAGGTCGTTGTCGCAGCCATTGACGTTCTGGACCAGGAAGACCGACCCGTTGAACGTATTCAGCTGGAAGTTCGAGAATTCCTGACGGAACGCCGCCAGGCTGAAGCCCCACTTGCGCGCGGCATACTTCAGACCGATTTCGTAGGCGTCGACGGTTTCGGCATCGAACTGCAAGGCAGCCGGGTCGAGCGTATCGACGTTGAACGCCACCGGCACTGCGAGCGCCGAACGGTCGAGGTTGAAGCCACCGGCCTTGTAGCCCTTGGAGTAGGAGCCGTAGACCAGCAGGTCGTCGGTCGGTTTGTAGCTGAGGATGGCAGTACCGGTCAGCTCGTCCTCGTCGCGCGTATCGCTGAGCGTTACGCCGTCGAGTTCGCTGGTCGAGTTGCCCTGACAGCTGAGCGAGATCAGGCCACCAGCAAGACCCGCCAGCGGGGTCGCGAGAAGACCGCTCAGCAGCGCTCGGTTCTGCGGACAGATGACATTGTCATTGCTGAAGGCGGCGTCGAAATCCTTGGTTTCGTTCGTATACCGAAGGCCGAGGGTGAGATCGAGACGATCGGTGATGTGGAAGATGTTGTGCGTGAAGACAGCGAAGTTTTCGCTGGTCTGGTTGTACACATCGCCCGTGCTGCCGAGGTCGCGGACCTGTGCCAGATTGTTGATGCCGGCAAGGATGAGCGGCGTCGCAGGGCCGAAAGCCGGCGTGCCGGTCAGCGTACCGTCCAGCGCGGCGACATTGGCGCCGAGGCAATTGTCAGCGGCCGGGTTCACCAGCGCCGGATTGATGGCGATCGCGATGCGGCAATTGGCGAACGTGCCGTAGTCGTCGCCGAAGCGCAGGTTGTCACGCGTTTCGAGCTTTTCGTTGGCGTAATATGCGCCCACGAGCCAGTCGAGACGGTCGTTGAACACCGTGCCGTTGAGGCGCAGTTCCTGCGTGAAGGTCTTAAATTCACGCGCGCCGGCATTCGGTCCCGGTGCACGGTAGATCAGGTCGGCCTGGGTGTAGTCGGTGTCCGAGCCCTGGAAGTTGGAATATTCGCGATAGCCGGTGATCGAGGTCAGGGTGACGTTGCCGAACTCCCAGTTGAGTTCGCCGGAGATGCCCCAGTCCTCGGTCTCGCCTTCGTAGCTGCGACCGGGGGTGACATAGATGTCGCGGTCGAAGGTCGACTGCGTAAGGGCGCGCGGATCCTGGCCAAGGCCCAGCAGCACACCGATGATCGGGTTTGCCGGGCTGGTCAGCGCCGGGCCACCATTGGGTCGGGTGAACGGGCTGAGGTCGGGCGCGACGCGCGCGAGCGGAGCGAATTCCGGCTGCACGAAGGTGGCGGCGCAGCAGGCTTCGTCTTTCTTCGAATAGTCGCCGACGAGGCGGAAGGTCACGCCGTCGCGCGGCTCGAACAGCGCCTGCGCGCGGACGAGATAGCGGTCGCGGTCGTTGACGCGCACGTCGTTGACAACATCGTTGTAGAAACCGTCACGCTCGAAATAAACGCCATCGATACGGGCGGCAATCGTGTCGCTGAGCGGCGCATTGATGCCGGCCTCGACCTTGATCGCGTCGTAATTGCCGTAGGTGAAGGCGCCGTAGCCGGAGAAGGTGAACTCGGGCGGGGCGGTGTAGATGTTGATCAGGCCGGCCGAAGAGTTGCGGCCACCGAGAGTGCCCTGCGGGCCGCGCAGGATTTCCACACGGTCGAGCGGGCCGAGTTCGGAAAGGACGTTGCCCGAACGCGAGCGATAGACGCCGTCGACGAAGACAGCGACCGAGCTTTCGAGGCCGGGGTTGTCGCCGACGGTACCGATGCCGCGGATACGCGCCGAACCGTTCGCTTCGTTACCCGTCGAAGAAACCAGCAGCGAGGGGGCAACCTGGTTGAGGTCGCGAATGTCGGCCACGCCGGATCGCTCGAGCGTTTCGGCGGACACCGCGGAAACGGCGACCGGCACGTCGGACAGGACCTGCTGGCGGCCCTGCGCGGTCACGATGATGACATTGCCATCCTCGACATCCGCATTGTCGACCAGGTCGGCATCATCGGTGCTGGTGGTCGCAACGTCCTGAGCCAGCGCTGCTGCGGGCATGCAGGCGAGCGCTCCGGCAATCGCACCGAAAGCACAATGATGGCGTAAACCGAACTTCTTCATAGGTTTCCTCTCTCTTCATGGCGCATTCGGGGGCGCGCCGCTCTCTCGTGGGTGAAAAGCTTCCTTCGCCAGCGATGTCAACGAAAGTCGGACGAACGGCGTTATCCATCGACCGATTTACGTACCAGCGTTTCAAAAATGTCGCAGAGCTGGCTTGTGCCTAGTCGAATTTGCCGGAGCCGGCGGCGCGCTCGCGCAAATAGTTGCTGACCGGCAAGTCATGCTTTTCCAGCCCCTCGACGACCGTGTCGAGGCCGATGGTCTGAGCCCAGAACATCGGCCCGCCGGTGTAGAGGGGCCAGCCATACCCGTTGATCCAAACGACATCGATGTCGCTGGCGCGCTGGGCCATGCCCTCCTCCAGGATCTTCGCCCCTTCGTTGACCATGGGGTAGAGCAGGCGCTCGCGAATTTCGTCCTTCGAAATCTCGCGCTGTTCCTTGCCTTCCTTTGCCGCGAAGTCGGCGATGATCTGTTTCACTTCGTCGGAAGGGGTCCGCTGGCGTGCCTCGTCGTAATCGTAGAAACCCTTGCCTGCCTTCTGCCCGAAGCGGCCCACGGCACAGAGGGCCTCGCGCACGGTCGTGACCTTGCTCGGGTCGCGGTGCCAGCCGATGTCGATGCCGGCCAGATCGCCCATCTGGAACGGGCCCATCGGAAAGCCGAAATCCAGCAGGACCTCGTCCACCTCCCAATAGTTCGCGCCCTCCATGATCAGCGCATTGGCCTGCTCCTGCCGCTTCGACAGCATGCGGTTGCCGATGAAGCCCGGACATACTCCCGATACTGCTGCGACCTTGCCGATCGTTTTAGACAGCTTCATCACCGTCGCCAGCACATCGTCGCGGGTCTTTTCGCCGCGCACGACCTCCAGCAACTTCATGATATTCGCAGGCGAGAAGAAGTGCATCCCGACCACGTAGCCCGGGCGCTGCGTCGCTGCCGCGATCTCGTTCACGTCGAGATAGCTGGTATTGGAGGCGAGGATCGCGCCTTGCTTGACCACTTCGTCGAGCTTGCCGAACACCTCTTTCTTGACGTCCATGCTCTCGTAAACCGCTTCGATCACGAGGTCGCAATCGGCGAGGTCGGCATAGTCGAGCGTCGGAGTCAGCAGGCCCATCGCCTGTTCGACCTGCTCACCCGTCATGCGGCCCTTCTTCGCGGTGTTCTCGTAATTCTTGCGCATCGTCGCGGTGCCACGGTCGAGCGCGTCCTGGCTCATCTCGAGGATCGTCACCGGGATGCCGGCAGAGAGAAAGTTCATCGAGATGCCGCCGCCCATTGTGCCGGCTCCGATGACGCCGACCTTCCTGATCGGGATCAGTGACGTGTCCTTCGGCACGTCGTCGATCTTGTTGGCAGCGCGTTCGGCGAAGAAATAATGCCGCATCGCCGCGCTCTGCGTGCCCGACATCAATTCCGTGAAAAGTTCGCGCTCTTTCTTCACGCCCTCGGCATAGGACATGGTGCCTGCCGCTTTGACTGCCTCGATCGCCGCATTGGGCGCATCGAAGCCGCGGATCTTGCGCGCCTGGCTGGCGCGGAAGCGATCGAACAGGTCGGGATCGCGCAGGCCGTCTTCATTCGCAGTGCCCTCCGAGGCGCGGGGGACCGGCTGGCCGATTTTCGATTTCGCGAACGCAATCGCGTCGGCTTCCAGATTGTCCTCGCCGACGATTTCGTCGACCAGTCCGATGCCTTGCGCTTTCCTGGCCGAGATCGGATTGCCGCCGACCACGAGGGGCAGGGCGGCTTCGGCGCCGACCAGCCGCGGCAGGCGTTGGGTTCCGGCCGCGCCCGGGATCAGGCCGAGCTTCACTTCGGGCAGGCCCAGCTTCGCGCTCGGCACGGCGACGCGGTAGTGGCAGGCCAGCGCGACTTCGCAGCCGCCGCCCAGCGCCGTCCCGTGGATCGCGGCGACCACCGGCTTGTCGCTCGCTTCCATTGCATCGAGCGTTTCGGGAAGGTTGGGGCCGACCGGCGGCTTGCCGAATTCGGTAATGTCCGCCCCGGCAAAGAAGGTGCGCCCGTCGCAGCGGATGACGACCGCTTCGATCGCATCGTCGGACATGGCTTCCTCGATGGCGTCCTTGAGACCGGCACGCACGGCCTGGCCGAGTGCATTGACCGGCGGATTGTCGGAGATGACGACGAGGACGTTGTCATGGCGTTCGGTGCGGATGGGGGAGGTCATTCGGGTCTCCTCAGGCATAGGTTTCGGTGAGGGCGGAATAGATCAGCGTCTTGAGCTGGCGCCGGATCGGATAGGTGGACGAGGGATAGACCTGCGTCATGAAGACACACGTGATCTGCTCTACGGGATCGACGAAGAAGGCCGTCGAATAAGCGCCGCCCCAGTAGAACTCGCCTAGGCTGCTGGGCATCAGCGTCTTAGCCGGATCGATCACCATGGCGAAGCCGAGGCCGAAGCCGGTTCCGGCATTATTGGCTTCGGAGAACAGACTGCTCGACATCTCGGTGAGGTCGGCATTGTTCGGCAAGTGGTTCGTGCGCATCAGCCGCAGCGTCTTGGGGCTGACGATGCGCGCACCGTCCAAAACCCCGCCATTCAGCAGCATGGTGGCGAAGCGGTGATAATCTGCGATCGAACCGACAAGCCCGCCGCCGCCGCTGTCGAACGTGCCGGGCTGCGCGAGCTTGCTGGTCTTGCCCGCGCTGATCATGCGCGGCGACTGGCCGGGGCGGTAGGCATAGGCATCGACCAGCCGGTCGAGGTCGGCTTCCTTCACGCCGAACCGCGTGTCGGTCATGCCGAGAGGGGCGAAGATGTGCTTCTCGAAATACTCGCCCAGCCGCATCCCGCTGATCCGCTCGACCGCGATGCCAAGCACGTCAGTGGAAACCGAGTAGTTCCAGCCTTGTCCCGGCGCGAACTCGAGCGGCAGCTTCGCGAGCCGGGCAACGAACTCGTCGCTCTCGAGGTGGTCGCGGGCGAAGTCGAAATTGTGCTCGCGATAGGCGGCGTCGAGATTGTTGCGGTTCTGCAAACCGTAGGTGAAGCCCGACATATGCGTCAGCAGGTCGACGAAGCGCATCGGGTGCGCCGGGGCTCCGGGAGCGAAAGGTATCGAACCGCCACCCCCAGCATAGACCTTGAGGTCGGCAAATTCCGGGAATACCTTCGTGACCGGATCCTCCAGCGCGACCTCACACCGCTCGATCAGCTGCATGAAGGCGATCGAGGTCACCGGTTTGGTCATGCTGGCGATGCGGAACAGCGCATCGTCGGGCAGGTCGCGCCCGTCCTCGCCCATTGCGCCAAGCCGCGTATAGTGGACCGGCGTGCCGCTACGCGCGACGACCAGCTGGGCATTCGGCAGGCGCCCATTGTCGATATAGGTCTGCCTCAGGAAATCGGGTATCCGCTCCAGCCTGCCGGCATCGAATCCCAGCGAACCGGCCTCGGCCAGATCGAACATGCGCCTCTCCTCTCTTGCATACCTATGCTTCCGTTTTGCCCGCATAGCGATTCTGTTCTCTCTTGCCACCCTCATACCTGAGCTTCGAACCGCGCTTGCGTCGGAAGGGGAGGCAGGTTTAGTAAGATGCCCTGGAGAGGGAGTCGCGCGACAGACGCGGCGTACGAGAGGGATGCAATGAACGATCTCGCGACCGCGATCGGCTGGACCACGCCTGCGGGCTGGCCGGCCATGAGCCGGGAAGATGCCACCGCGCGATTGACCGCGCCGGGCCAGCGCTTCGAAATGGATCGGGTCGATATTCGCTGCGTGCAGACGCGAGTGTGGAAAAACGCGCCGCCGAACCTGCGCGCGATCGCCGAAGCAGGGCGTACGCATGGCGAGCGTTTGTTCACGATCTACGAGGACGAGCGGGTCACTTACGACGCCTGGTTCCGGGCTGTCGCGCGACTGGCGGCGGAGTTCCGCGAGCGCGGGGTGGAGAAGGGCGACCGGGTTGCGCTGGCGATGCGCAACCTGCCCGAATGGCCGGTGGCCTTCTTCGCCGCGACCTGCATCGGCGCGATCTGCGTGCCGCTAAATGCCTGGTGGACCGGGCCGGAGCTCGCCTTCGGCCTCGCTAATTCGGGAAGCAGATTGCTGGTCTGCGATGCCGAGCGCTGGGAGCGGATCGCAGAGCACCGCGACGAAATGCCCGAACTCGCGACAGTGTTCGTGTCGCGCTGCGATGCCGACCCCTCCGGGACCGAGCGTCTGGAAGATATTATCGGCGCACCGGGAGCTTTCGCCGATCTGCCCGCCGCCGATCTGCCCGAGGTCGACATCGCGCCCGACGACGAGGCGACGATCTTCTACACCAGCGGTACGACCGGCGAGCCCAAGGGCGCGCTAGGCACGCATCGCAATCTTTCGACCAACATCCTGTCGGGCGGGTGGAGCATTGCCATGGCCGCTTTGCGCCGGGGAGACGAGCCGCCCGAACCTGCGCAGAAGGTCACGCTGCTCGTCATTCCGCTGTTTCACGTCACCGCCTGTTCGGCCGGATTGATGGGCGCGGTGGTCGCCGGGCACACTATCGTGATGATGCACAAATGGGATCCGGTGGAGGCTTTCGGCCTGATCGAGCGCGAAGGTGTGAATTCGACGGGCGGGGTGCCGACCATCGCCTGGCAGTTGATCGAGCATCCCGAGCGGGACAAATTCGATCTCTCGAGCCTTGAGACGATCTCATACGGCGGTGCACCCGCCGCGCCCGAGCTGGTCCGCAAGATATATGAAACATTCGGCGCGCTCCCGCACAATGGCTGGGGCATGACTGAGACCATGGCGACGGTCACCGGCAACAATTCCGAAGACTATCTCAATCGCCCGGAAAGCTGCGGCCCGCCGGTGCCCGTGGCCGACCTCAAGATCATGGCCGAGGACGGCTCGCAGGAATTGCCTGCCGGAGAAGTCGGCGAGTTGTGGGCGCGCGGGCCGATGGTGGTCAAGGGCTACTGGAACCGGCCGGAGGCGAGCGCCGAAACTTTCGTGGACGGCTGGGTGCGCACCGGCGACCTTGCGAAGCTGGACGAGGACGGCTTCTGCTATATCGTGGACCGGGCCAAGGACATGATCATCCGGGGCGGGGAGAACATCTACTCCTCCGAAGTCGAAAACGTGCTCTACGACCACCCCGCAGTGACCGATGCCGCGCTGATCGGCATTCCTCACAAGACTTTGGGCGAAGAACCCGCTGCCGTCGTCCACCTCGCTCCCGGCATGTCCGCGACCGAGGAGGAATTGCGTGAATGGGTCGCGGCCCGGCTGGCCAAGTTCAAGGTGCCGGTGCGCATCGCCTTCGTAAAGGATACGCTGCCGCGCAACGCCAACGGCAAGATCCTGAAGCGCGACCTCGGGACATTCTTCGCGTGAGCGCGCCCGCTTCCACCCGCAAGTTCGACGAGAAGCGCGGGGCGATCATCCACGCCGCTTCGGTGCTGATCAACGAGGTCGGAGTTCAGGCGACAACGCTGGCCGAAGTTGCCCGCGCGATCGGGCTCAATGCCACCAGCGTGACCTATTATTTCCCGCGCAAGGAAAAGCTCGTCGTCGCCGTATACGACGAAACGCTGACGCTGATGGAGGAAATGGCGCAGGCAGCCCTGAAGCAGCCCGATCCGGCGGCGCGCCTACGGCATTTCATCGCCGGACAGATCGCCTTGCGTAAGCGCATCCGCGCGGGCGAGCGCGGGCTGACGACGGCGCTATCCGAAATCCGCACGCTGGATACCGAAGCCTACGACACGCTGATGGCGCATTATTTGCGGGTGGTGGGCATCGTGCGGCGCTTTTTCGGCGAGTGGAGCAGCAACGAGCAGCGCGCGCTGTTTTCTGCGAGAGCGCATATCCTGCTCGAAGCGATGATGTGGTGGCCGATCTGGTCGCTGCGTTACTCGGTGCGCGATTTCGACCGGATCGAAGCGCGGCTGTTCGATGTGCTCGCCAACGGCCTGCCATCGCAACGCGGGCGTTTTACACCGCAGGAACTATCGGGCGACTGGCGCACCCGCGAGGATGAGGAGGGCGGTCAGAACGAAGCCTTCCTGCGCGCGGCGACGGTGATGATCAATCGGCTCGGCTATCGCGGCGCATCGGTGAACCGGATCGCAGAGAGCCTCAATGTCACCAAGGGCAGCTTTTACCATCACCATCAGGCCAAGGACGATCTGGTGCTTGCCTGTTTCCAGCACAGCTACGACCGACTTTCGGCCGCGCAAATTGCTGGGCTGGAACTGGATGCGGACTACTGGACGCGGATTTGCAGCGTGATGCGCGAGTTGATCGACGTGCAGTTCTTCGATGCGACACCCTTGCTGCGGACTACGGCGCTGCAGGCGCTGGAGGCCGATCACAAGGACGATGTGGTCGTCCGCTCGAACCGGCTGGCGCGGCGCTTTTCCGGCATGCTGATGGACGGCGTCGCCGATGGCTCGGTTCGCCCGGTCGATCCGCTGATTGCGGGTCAGGTGATCATGTCGACGGTGAACTCGGCCTATGATGCGCGTCACTGGGCAGAGCGGTTCGCGGACCGCGACGAGGCGATCCGGACCTATCTGTCGATCCTGTCCGAAGGAATGCTGGCGGACCCGCGCTAGGCGGATCCGCCACTATGCATCAATAGCTCGACAGCTTGGCGAAGCGGTCCTTGAGGTAGCTCGACGAACCGAAGCTCTGCTCCAGCACACGGGCGCGCTTGAGATAGAAGCCCACGTCGTATTCGTCGGTCATGCCGATACCGCCGTGTAGCTGAATGCCCTCGTTCGCCATGGTGTGCATGACGCGGTTGGCCTCCGCCTTGGCGATCGTCGCCGCCCGCGCCACGCCGAAGCCGCCATCGACGGCCTGCAGGCCCGCTTCGACAGCCGAACGCATCTGCGCAAGATCGGCGAAGAGGTCGGCCATGCGGTGCTGCAGCGCCTGGAAGCTGGCGAGCACCTGGTTGAACTGCACACGCTGCTTCAGATAGGCGAGCGTATCGTCGAACACCTGCTGCGCCATGCCGAGCATCTCGGCTGCCGTCAGCACGCGCGCCCGGTCGAGGACGTCGTCGAGCAGGCTGTCGCCGCCGTTCGCAAGCTTGTCCGCGGTCGCGCCGTCGAAAGTGACATCTGCATGGCTGCGCTGGTCGGTCAGCTTGCGCGTGGCGAGCGATACGCCATCGCCCTTCTCGACGAGGTAGAGCCCGTCCTTGGCAGCGACCACGAACAGGTCGGCGCCATGCGCCTCATGGACGAAAGCCTTCGTGCCGCTTAGCTTCCCGCCCGAAACGCTGGTTTCGATCTTCGAGGGATCGTGCTTTGTGCCCTCGTCGACGGCGAGCGTCGCAATCGCCTCGCCGCTGGCCAGCTTCGGCAGCCACTTCGCTTTCTGCTCATCACTGCCACCCAGCACGATGGCACTTGCGGCTACCGTGTTCATCACCAGCGGGCTGGCAGTCAGCGTCTTGCCGAGTTCCTCGACCACGAGGCCTGCCGACATGAAACCGAAGTCCGAACCGCCATGGTCCTCGGGGATGATGACCCCGGCCCAGCCCATTTCGGCCATGGTTGCATAGGCATCGCGATTGAACGCTTCCGGCTCCCCGCCGGCGCGGACCTTGCGGAATTCGGTGACCGGGCTTTCGTTGACGGCCCATTCGCGCGCCATGTCGCGCAGCATTTCCTGTTCTTCGTTGAGAACTGCCATTGTCTTGTCCCTCGCGCCTTACTGGTGGTCGAGCATGCCGAGCACGCGCTTGGCGATGATGTTGTTCTGGATTTCGGTCGAGCCGCCATAGATCGTCGTGGCCTTGCCGAAGAGCCAGCCGCGCACGGCTTCCAGCTCGCTGTCGCGGAAGCCGTCGCCTTCCCAGCCGAGGCCCTGAAGCCCGCGGATCTCGATCAGAAGCTCGCTGCGTTCCTGGCTGAGCTTGGTGCCGAGCTTCTTCAGCACCGAGCTGATCTCGGACACGCCGCCCTGCGCCTTGCTTTCTTCGACAGCGCGGCGCGCGGTGAGGAGGAAGCTGTTCCAGCGGATCTCGAAATCGGCGATCTTGTCGCGCAGCACGGCATCGGCAAGCTCGCCATCGTCGCCGGTCGGCTGGTACTTCTTGGCGATCTCGCCGAGGCTCTGGCCCATGAGGCGGGCGAGGCTGCCGCCGCCCGAAATATTGGTGCGTTCGTGCTGGAGCAGGCGCTTGCCGATGGTCCAGCCCTGGCCTTCTTCGCCGACGAGGTTCTCCTTCGGCACCTTCACATCGGTGAAGAAGGTTTCGCAGAACGGGCTCGTGCCGCTGATCATGGTGATCGGGCGGACTTCGACGCCGGGCGAATCCATGTCGATCAGTATGAAGCTGATGCCCTTGTGCTTGTCGCTCTTGTCGGTGCGAACGATGGCGAAGCACTTGTCCGCCCACTGCCCGCCGCTGGTCCAGGTCTTCTGTCCGTTGACGAGATAGTGATCGCCCTTGTCCTCGGCGAAGGTCTGCAAATTGGCGAGGTCGGAGCCGGCATTGGGCTCGCTGTAGCCCTGGCACCAGCGGATCTCGCCGCGGGTGATCGGCGGGATGTGCTCTTTCTTCTGCTCCTCGCTGCCATATTCCAGGAGCGTCGGGCCGAACATCATCACACCCATTCCGCCGATGGGATTGTAGGCCCCGGCCTTGCCCATCTCCTGCTCGAGGATCTTGGCCCGAGCCTTCGTCAGGCCGCCGCCGCCGTATTCCTTCGGCCAAGTCGGCGTGCCCCAACCGCGCGCGCCCATGGCCTCGCGCCATTTTTTCTGGGCGGGGGTTTCATTGGTCGGGCCGTCGACGCCGGACAGGGCATTGTTGGTGCCCTTGAGTTCTTCGGGAAAATTGTCCGCCAGAAATTGCTGCACTTCCGCGCGGAAGGCGTCTTCGTCGGTCTGAGTTGCGGGCTCGAGTTGTGTGGCCATGGGCGCTGTCCTCTCTATCTGCGGCGACTCCCATACCGCAAATAGGAAGCAAGCGAAAATCCGCTAGAGCAAGGCCGGTTGCCGCGCGTCCCTAGGATGCGAGTGCGGCAACTTCCGACAGGACTCTCTCGGCCCATTCGGGGCGGCAGATGAGGAGGTCCGGCATGTAGGTGTCGGCCTGATTGTAGGTCAGCGGGCTGCCGTCGATCCGGCTCGCGTGCAGTCCATGGGCGAGGGCGACGGCGGCAGGGGCTGCGCTGTCCCATTCGTACTGGCCGCCGGTGTGGAGATAGATTTCCGCTTCGCCGCGCACCACGGCCATGGCCTTCGCCCCGGCAGAGCCCATACCGACGAGATCTGCGCCGATGGCTTCGGAGACCTTCACCGCCTCTGCCGCAGGGCGCGTGCGGCTCACGACCATGCGCGGCTTCTCCGCAGCCGCAGGCACGTCGATCGGCGCGTCGGTCCGCAGCACGCAATCGAGGCCGGGCAGGGCGACGGCACCGATCTCCGGCTTGCCATCGATGCAGAGCGCGACATGGACGGCCCAGTCGGTGCGCGCTTCGCCATATTCGCGCGTGCCGTCGACCGGATCGACGATCCAGACGCGCTTCTTGTCGAGGCGCGCGGCGTTGTCCTTTTCCTCTTCGGACAGCAGGCCGTCTTCGGGGCGCTGCTGGCGCAAGGCATGGCAGAGGAACTGGTTGGCCGTCTCGTCGCCCGCCTTGCCGAGGCTCTTGCCCTCGAACATGCCGCTCTCGCGCACCTCGATCAGGATTTTGCCTGCCACTTGGGCGAGGTGGGCGGCGAGTTCGGCGTCGGTCATGGGGCGGTCCTATCGGGCAAAAGAGTTCGGGGCCGCATGGCAGAGCGAGCCTGCCTTGCGAACCCCCGAATTTGTGCAGGTGCGAGATCAGGCAGGTCGGCGTGCGAAGATGCCGAAGCCAGCGATGATCGCATAGCAGGCGATCGGCAGGATCATGGCGATGGCCAGGCTGCCGCTCACGTCCGCCAACACGCCGTAGAGCAGCGGGACGACGGCCCCGCCGAAGATCGCCACGTTGATGATGCCCGAACCGTCCGCAGCGCGCGAACCCAGCTTTTCGCAGGCGAGCGAGAAAATCGTCGGGAACATGATCGAGTTCATCAGGCCCACTGCGAGGAGGCTGTAAGCCGCGACTTCGCCGGTGGTCATGGTGCTGATGAGGATCAACAGGATCGAACCCGTCGCATTGAAGGCGAGGATCTTACCAGGCGAGAAGACGCGCAGGAAGTAGGAGCCGATGAACCGGCCGATCATCGCGCCGCCCCAATAGAGGCCGATCATCCAGCCGATCACGCTTTCCGGCTGGCCGAGCACACGGTCTTGCGCGAGATAGTTGATGATGATCGAGCCGATCGAGACTTCCGCACCGACGTACAGGAAGATGCAGAGCGCCCCATAACCGAAGCGGCTGCGCTTCAGCAGGTCGAGGCCGGCGAGGCCCGACGAGGCTTCGTGCTTCTCGCCTTCGAGGCGGTTGCGGAACATCCACACGGCGGCAGCCACCAGCGCGATCAGGACGGCTACGCCGAGATAGCCCTGCCAGATCGCCTCGCTCTCCGCCTGACGATAGACCTGCAGTTCGGCACCCGAAAGCTGGTCGGCCGTGACATTGGCCAGGCTGCCCAGTATGACGGCCGCACCGACGATTGGGAAGATCGTGGTGCCAAGGCTGTTAAACGCCTGCGCGAATGTCAGCCGGCTATGCGCCGTCTTCTGCGGGCCGAGCAGCGAGATCAGCGGATTGGCGACGACCTGAACGATCACCACCCCGCTTGCGAGCACGAACAGCGCCAGCAGGAACACCCAATAGGTTGCCGTCTGGCTGGCCGGGATAAACATCAGGCAGCCGACCATCATCGTCAGCAGACCCGCCACCGCACCGCGCATATAGCCGATGCGCTTGACCAGCTTCGCGCCCGGGATGCCAATCACCAGATAGGCGGTGAAGAAGCAGAACTGCACCAGCATCGCCTGTGTATAGTTGAGCGTGAACAGCTCTTTCAGCTTCGGGATGATCACATCGTTGAGCGAGGTGATGCCGCCGAAGATGAAGAACAGGCCGAAGACGAAATACTGCAGGCCGGGGGCATTGATGCCGCTGCCCTCGTCCTCGACCGGATGCGGATCGGTGCTCGACGCGACGTCGGGTGCTAGTGCCATGATTTCAGTTCCTCCCAAGCACGCGCCCTGCCGGGCGGCGTGTCATCCCTGCGCAATGCCTGCGCCATTATATTCTGGCATTCCAGAGCAAATACGAATTCACGAATGCGAAACTCGACCAGACCTAGAACGAGCAATCGGTCCCTTCGGGCACATCCTGCCGAGCGATACCGGCGATCTGCATCGTCAGCGGTCCTTCGGATGTAATCGTGATCGTGTCCGCGAGGTCGGCGATACAGCTTTGCGTCAATACCATTTCGCGCCAGCCCTTGCCGCCGCCGACGCGGAATTCGTCCGTCACGTCCAGCACGGTGTCACCGATCCTGACCGTAACCGGCGCAGTCGGTGCGGCGGGTAGCGAATAGGCGATGCGGTATGCGGCACCATCCGATGCCGGGCCGCTAAGCTGCAGCGAAGCGCCGGGTGCGAATTCGATCTCGCGGGCGTCTTCCTGTCGCAGGCGATCGAAGCCGCGCGCTGCGATGCCACCGGCATTTCCGCGCAGGCCGACCAGAGCGGTGCCGCCGGACGTGGCAGTCACCTCTGAGGCAAGACGACCGTTGGCAAACCAGTCGGCCGACGGTGCTTCCTCTAGATAGGCGCATTCCTCCGATAGATTCTGCGGAGCGAGCTGCTGCGTGAGGCTGAGTCCGTAGCCGACTTCGAACAACGCACCCTGGGCGCCGTTGACCGGCTTGCCGCCGCAGTCGGTGGGCCAGCTGAAGGACAAACGCCCGGTCGCCTCGCGCTTGCCGAACAGCACATCTGCCACGCCGGCACCTTCGCCCCCTGGCAGCCAGCTCGCCACGAAGGCGTCGGCAGCGTTGATTTCGCGGTTCATCCACATGGGGCGCCCGGAAAGAAACACTGCGACTGTCGGGACGCCTGCGGCGTCGAACTTGCGCAGCAGATCCAGCCCTTCCTCGTCGCGGAACACCAGCGTTTTCCGGTCGCCGTAGAACTCGGCGTAGGCTTCCTCGCCGAAGACTACAATCGCCGCGTCGGGCTTGGCGGAGTAACTGCCGTCCGCTGAATAGGTCGCAGAACCGCCGCTCTCCCGCGCAGCCTGCTCGATGCCGTCGCCGATCGAGGTTGCACCGGGGAAATACTCGTCCGTCAGGTCCGGCCCGCCCTGCCAGGTCAACGTCCAGCCACCGGAAGCGCGCCACACCTGGTCCGCCGCCTCGCCTGCGATCAGGATGTCGGCGCCCGGCTTAAGCGGCAGCACGCCGCTGTTCTTGAGGATGACTTGGGATTTGGCCACCGCCTCGCGCGCAATCGCGCGATGGTCGGCGGAGCCGATGACCGAGAGATCGCGGCCCAGTCCGCGCTCCGATGGCTTGGCGACATCGGCGTCCAGCAGCCCGGCGCGCATCTTGACGCGCAGGATTCGCGTCACCGCACGGTCGAGCGTCGCCATCGGGATCGTGCCGTCGCTCACGTGCGCGACCAGCGTGTCCATCAGCCCCTTCCAATCGTCGGGGACCATGTAGATGTCGAGGCCCGCTTTGAGCGATTGCGCGCAGTCGGTGACGGTGCAGCCCTTGACCTGGCCGTGACCGTTCCAGTCGCCGACGACCAGCCCGTCGAAGCCCATTTCGTCGCGCAGGACGCCGGTCAGCAGCGCCTCGTTGCCGTGCATCTTCACGCCGTTGATCGAATTGAAGCTGGCCATCACGACCTGCACCCCGGCATCGATGGCGGGGGGATAGGGCACGGCGTGAATTGCCTTGAGCGCATCCATGTCGCCGTTCACGTCGCCGGTATCGATGCCCTGCGTGGTGCCACCATCGCCGAAGAAATGCTTGGCAGTTGCGATAACGCGTCCGTCGCCGAGAAAATCCTCCGCCCCTTTGGCGCCCTGCAGGCCTTCGACCAAAGCGGCCCCTAAAGGAGCGACGATCTGTGGGTCTTCGGAATAGCTTTCATAGGTCCGCCCCCAGCGATCGTCGCGCGCGACCGCCACGGTGGGCGAGAAGTTCCAGTCGATCCCGGTCGCCTCGATCTCGCGGGCGGTTGCGCGGCCGATGCGGCGCAGCAGGTCGGCATCGCGCGTCGCACCAAGGCCGATATTGTGCGGGAAGATCGTTGCGCCGATCACGTTGGTGTGGCCGTGGACTGCGTCCGTGCCCCACATCGTCGGGATCACCGGCTCGCCATCTGGCAGGGGCCGGGTCGATGCATCGAACATCTCGTCGGCGAGGCGCAGCCACTCGGCAGGCGGCGCGAATTCGTCGCCATAGGGGCCGCCGTTACCGCCGTTGAGATAGCTGCCGAAGCGATAGCGCTCCATGTCCTCGGCGGTGAAGGAGTTGATCTGCGGCTGGATCAGCTGGGCGACCTTGCGCTCCAGGCTCATGCGCGAGACGATGTCGGCAATCGCCGCGTCCTCGCTCGCCGGCGCGGCGGCAACGACAGGCCGTTCGACCTCGGAAACCTGTGTGCAACCCGCCAGAGCACATGCTGCCGCTCCGGCCCAGACCCAACGCTTCATTCGCTATCTCCCACGTCCTCGGATCCCTATTGAGAACGTTCCCAAGAGAGGTGCCACGGACCCGCTGGCAGGTCAAGCGGCTAGCGGCGCTGGATCGTCCACAGAATTACACAGGCCACCGCGCACAGCACCGCAAGGAGCAGGAACAACGCCGAGAAACCCAGTACCGGCACCATTGCCAGCGTGAGCCATGGCATGATCAAAGAGGGCACGGTGTTGGTAAGATTGAACAGGCCGAGATCGCGTCCGCGCGTTCTCGGCTTTGGAAGGACGCGCAGGGTTTGGGCGGAATGCAGGGCGAGGAACACGCTCGTCGCAAGGCCGAACAGGATATAGCCTGCGATCCCGGTCGAAAGATCGTCTGCTGCTGCCATTGCGACGAGACCGACAGCGCCGAGGCCTGCGCCCAGGGTAAGGGGACGGAAGGGGCGATTGCCTCGGTCCGACCAGCGCCCTGCGAGTAACGCAAGCGGAACGGAAAGCCCCAGGACGATGGCAAAGACGAGCGCCGTGTCGTTGTCGGTCACGGCCTCGTCGATGCTGCGGAACCAGAACAGCAGAAAGGCGAATAGCGCGGCCTCGGCAATCTGGACCAGCAGCCGCGCCAACCACATGCGGGCAATCGTGATGCGCCCGGTGGCGGGGCGGGGCTCCGGCGTCGCGTCCGTCTCCATCAGTTGCGGCATTGGGCGCGGCTTGCCGAACAGCATGACCGGCAGGACCATGGTGGCGACCAGCAGCGCGACGATGATGAGTCGCATGTCTGCCTCGGCAAGGCCGGGAATAGTGACGATTGCCGCCGACAAGGCTCCGAGCGCCGGGGCGAAGGCAAGGAGGCCGCCGAGAAAACCTTTCTGCGCGTCGGGCACATGATCACCCGCCCAGGCTGAAAGCGGGCCGAGCATCATGTTCAGCGCGATCTGCCAGCACACGAGCATGACGAGTAAGGTCGTAAGGCTATCTACCTCGCGCATCGCGACGATGAGTATGCTAGAAAGGACAAGCCCGGTGTAAATCCAGGGCCGTCGCGAGGCGGTGCGATCGCTTGCCCAGCCGAACCCGATATTCGCCAAGCTAGCTGCTATGGCACCGGCGAAGGCACCATAGGCCAGCGTCTCGACTTTCTCCTGTCCCGAGAACGCTGCGATCCGCTCAGGCAGCAAGATGGTGAGGAAAGGCACATAGGCGACGGCACCACCGGCGGCTGCCAGCGCGTAGAGCCAGAGGAAGCGAGCCGACTGCAGTGCGGCAGGCTGGTCCGCGTCAGTTGACAGCACGCTGGGGCACCCGGCCAGTCGATCCGCGCACTACGAGGCTGCCTTCCATTACGATTGGCTCCTCGTCTCCGGTTCGCGGTTCACCGTCGATCAGGAGTTCCACGGCCTTGGCGGTCGTCGCCGCGATCGGCTGGTCGAGCGCAGTCATCGGCGGTTCGGTAAAGCGCACGATCGGGGTATTGTCGAAACTGATCAGCGACAAATCGTCCGGTACGGAAAGACCGTCTGCCCGTGCGACCTCGAGCGTGGCTACGGCCATCTGGTCGCTGCTGGCGATGATCGCGGTCGGCGGGTCGGGCAGGTCGAGCAAGGAGCGAGCGGCAGCCAGCCCGCTCTCGAATCCGAAGTCGCCACGCTCGCACAGACCGTTTGCGTCGAAGCCCGCACGCTCCATCGCGCCGCGCCAGCCGTCGATACGCCAGTCGGCGAGGCTGTAATCGTCAGGTCCGGCAATGAAGCCGATCCGCCGATGGCCGAGCTCGATCAGGTGATCGGTGGCGATCGCAGCGAGATGCTCGTCGCCCATCGTCATGGCGATCCCCGGCCCGGCCGCTTTCGAACCGATACGGGCGAAAGGTATGTTCCGTTTTGCCAGCAAGCCGGTGATCAGCGGATTGTCCGAGTGCGGCGGTGTCAGGATGACGCCGTCGGGCTGCAATGCGGCAATGGCCGCCGACAGCTCCCGTTCGACATGGTCGTTATGCGTGTCGACCAGTTCCACCAGCATGCGGTAGCCGCGCTCGCCGCTGGCGAGCATGCCGCCGAGCAGCATCTGGTCGACCCAGTCGGTGCCGAGCCGGGCCTGCCAGTCCGCGATGGTACGTGCCCGGTCGTTGATCGCCAGGATCAGGTAGGACCGCGAACCGCTCATGCGCTGGGCCGCGATCGAGGGGACATAGCCGAGCTTGTCGATGCTGTCCTGAACCCGCTTCTTCATCTCGGGGCGGACATTGGGCTCGTTGTTGATGACGCGGCTCACCGTCTGCAGGGAAACCCCTGCGTCGGCTGCCACGTGCTTGATGGTGACGGATTGTCGCCGCCTTGCCATCGATAACCCCCTATGCTGCGTTTGCGAGCCGCTTGTACCGCGTTGCCGCAGGCTTGCAACGACGCCTGGTCAAACGCTCACCCGATTGAAGATGGGCCCGATCTTTCGACCGGGCCCATCGCCTTGGTTCAATTCACTGGTGCCGCTTAGAAATCGAAGCGCGCCAGGAACGTAAAGCGGCGATCGTTGCGGAAGGCGGAGCGGATGACCCGCGTGCCATCGAAATCGATCACGTAGCTCGTCTTGGTGACCTCATCGAGCAGGTTCACGCCCTGTACGCCGATCTTCACATTGTCGGTGACAGCATAGAAGATCGAAGCGTCGAGCTGTCCCGTCGCCTCGCCGTAAATTGGCGAGAACGGGAAGATCACGTCGCGTGGCGTCTGCAGGTATTCGGAGCGCCAGTTGTAGGCCGCACGTGCCGAGATCGGCCCCTTCTCATAGAACACCGTGGCATTCACCGTGTGCTCCGACACGCCGACGAGCGGCAGGCTGGCAGCAATCGGGTTCGCGCCATTCAATACATTGTTGAGTTCGCCCGGATCCACATAGGTGTAGGTCAGCTGCGAACCGAGGCCTGATAGCGGGCCTGGCAGGAAGTCGTAGGTCTGCTGGTAGGCGACTTCGACACCCTTGATCACGCCATCGTCGATATTGAAGGTCGAGTTGTATACCAGATCGATATCGACGCCGCTCGGGCTGGTGTAGGTGCGGTTTTCCGCGCCGTTGTTGAATACGCCTTGCAGGTCCTTGAGGAAGAAGGCCGCAGTGATTGAGCCCACGTCGTCGAAATACCACTCGGCAGAGATGTCGTAATTCCATGCTGTGGTCGGCCGCAGGAAGCGGTTGCCCGAGGTGATGGCGAAAAGGCGACCGGTATCGAGTAGCCCGTCGTTCGCCAAGGCCCCGGTATTACGGCCGATCGTACCGCCGGTCTGGAACGCTGCCAGATCGGGACGCTCGATATTCCGCGACACCGCACCACGCAGGATCATGCCGTTGCCGAAGTCCAGCTTGGCATTGAAGCTCGGCAACCAGTGATCGAAGCCGATGTTGTCGTTATCCTGCAGGATCTCGCCCGTGTAACGAGAGGCGAATTCGGCCAGTCGCGCATCCGAAAGCTGGCAGTATTCGAGGCCCGGAACGCTGCCGGGAGGATCGCCCGGCCCGCCTCCGCCGAGCTCGGCGCAGCGCGCCCGCAGCACAGCAGGGGTGACCTCCGTGTTCGGATCGGTGAAGCCCAGTCCGAAGGCAGTCGGGAACTGGATACGTCCGCCCACGCGGATTTCCGTGTCGACATAGCGCAGGCCGATGTTGCCGGTCAGGCTCATGCCGTTGCCGAAGTCGGTACCGAAGTCGACGCGGACATAGCCGGCGGTGGTCGATTCTTCGACATCCGAGATGTCGCCCTGACAGAACGGATCGCAAGGCGTGCCGTCCGGGTTCGTGCGCTCGAAGATCAGGCCGCGGCCTTCGGGCGTCAGCGTGAAGGCGCGCACCTCCGCCAGCGGACCGGTCAGGTCGCCGTTGAGATAGGCGTCGACCAGATTGTCCGGACCGAAGTAAAAGGCCGATCCGTCGCCGAAGGGCACCGGCGCATTGCCGCGCTGGAAGTCTTCGCCGAACGGCGTGCGAACTTCTGCCAGTTCGGGGAAGTCGGCGATATAGGCGCCGCCGCAACCGAAGGCCTGATAATCGTCGCAGTTCCAATTGCCGTTACGGCCAGCCCACACCGCGCCCAGATTGCTCCAGTTGGTGTAGTTGGAATTGCGGGTGACGCGGCTGCGATCGGCCCAGCGAGCGCCGAAGCGGGCGCTGCGGAAGAAGCCGGTATCGCTGATGTCGTATTCGGCATCGATGCGAGTGCTGTAGAGCTCGCCCTCGTTGTCTTCCTGATTGTCCAGATTGAACCAGTAGAACGTGCGGCTCGGATCGGTGAAATAGGATGCCGGAGAATCGCCGGTGCCGGGCTGCAGGAAGCGGATCTCCGGGGTTTCCTCGCGGAAGTCGAAGAAGATATTCGAATAGGTCTGCGTTGCCGCGATGAACCCGGCCGCTTCGCGCGTCGAGTTGATGTATTGCACTTCCGCGTTGAGGCGCAGGCGATCGGTCGGCTGGAATTCGAGATCGAGCGAGAAATCCTCGGTCATCGCCTCGCCGCGCTGCTGGAAGCGGAGGAATTCGGTGGGCAGCGCCTGAACGCCGAAGTCCGAAACCTGGGTCAGCGTACCCGAAACGACGCGGTTGCCTTCGATAACCGGCGTCGTTCCGTCGACATAGAAGGGGAAGAAGGCCGGGTTGTTGACCAGTGCTAGGCCGGAGAATTCGTCGAGCGACGTATCGGTCTCGGCGCGCAGGTATTCTGCCGTGATGACGGCGTCGCCAGTGGCGCTCTCCCATTGCAACACACCGGAAAAGGCACGGCGGTCACGCTCCAGGTCGGTGGTGCGAACGCCGCCGCCCTGGGGTACGATCACGCTGTCGTCGGGCGGGAAGTTGGTCGCGTCGAATTCCTGTTCGCCGAAACCTGCGTCGGTCGTCGGAGCGACGCGGAAACAGCCGCCGGTTGTCAGGTCGCGCGGACGGTAGCAGGGGTCGGTGATCTGCGAGGCGTCGGTGCGGGTGACCAGTTCCTGCTGAGCATAGGCCAGCTGGATGCCGATCACGCTGCCACCGGGCAGGTCGAAGGTGTTCGATCCGAGGATCGAGAAGCCGGGCGACCATTCTTCGGCCAGATCGCCGATATTGGCTTCGATCGTGCCGGCCAGGTTGAAGCCCGGATTGTCGAGCGGCTTGCGGGTGACGAGGTTGACCGTGCCCGAGATGCCGCCTTCGACCATGTCGGCGGTGACGTTCTTGAACACTTCGACGCGGCCGAGCAGCTCGGGCGAAACGTCGTTGAAGGACAGGGTCCGGCCGCCATTGGCCGAGAAGATGTCGCGGCCGTTAAGTTCCGACCGGACATAGGGGAGGCCGCGGATGATGACGCCGGTGCCCTCGACCGAGAACCGGTCGGGATCGTCGGCGCCTTCGAAGCGGCTGATGTTCACACCGGGGACGCGCTGTAGCGCTTCGGCGACCGACCGGTCGGCCAGCGCGCCGATATCTTCGGCGTCGATGGCGTCGACGACAGTGTCGGCTTCGCGCTTGAAATCCTGGGCCGTTTCCAGCGAGCGGCGGAAGCCGCTGACGATGATCGTGTTCTCGCTGTCTTCGACGACGGGTTCGTTATCGTCGTCCTGCGCATCCTGAGCGAAGGCCGGTTGTGTGGCGACCAGTGCGAGGCTGGATGCGGTGGTGAGCGCGGCGATTCGGCGCGCGACCGGCGCAATTCGATTGGATTTCAGAGACATGTTTCCTCCCTAGTCCCAAGACTGGAGACACCTTGAAGTGTCTTCGCAACGTCACATACCGCCGGTTGTGAGCGTTCACAACCCGATGTATGAACGTTCACAACGAATGCGTGGCATACTAGCAACAGCTTACGCAAACTGGCATGGGACGGGACATGGCAATCGAACATATCGTAATCGTCGGCGGCGGCACTGCCGGGTGGATGGCGGCAGCAGCGCTTTCGCGCCTGAAGGCCGCGCGCGAGCTGCGCATCACGCTGGTCGAATCGGAAGCGATCGGCACGGTGGGGGTGGGCGAGGCTACCATCCCGCCCTTCGTCGGTTTCAACCAGGCGCTGCAGATCGACGAGCGCGAGATGATGGCGGCCTGCCAGGCGACCTTCAAGCTGGGCATCCAGTTCACAAACTGGGGCCGCCGGGGCGACAGCTACCTGCACCCCTTCGGCAATTACGGTTACGAGATCGACGGCGTTGCTTTCCACCATGTCTGGCACCGGCTGAAGGCTGGAGGAGACAAGCGCCCCATCCAGGTTTTCAACCTCGAGACCATGGCGGCGCATTTCGGCAAGTTCGCCCGGCAGGAAGACTACCAGCGCGGGCAGGACCTGCCGCCGATGAACTACGCCTACCACATCGATGCCGGACGCTATGCGCAATTCCTGCGCCGCTATGCCGAAACGCGCGGCGTGATCCGGCAGGAGGGTCGGGTGGACGACGTCGCGCTCGACGGCGAGAGCGGTGATGTCGCGGCAATCACGCTGCAGAGCGGCGAGCGGATCGACGGCGACCTGTTCATCGATTGCTCCGGCTTCCGCGGACTGCTGATCGAACAGGCGCTGGAGACCGGGTATGAGGACTGGACCCACTGGCTCCCCTGCGACCGCGCGGTGGCCCTGCCCTGCAATCGCGACGATGGCAGCGGGCCGCCACCATTCACCCGCGCGACGGCCCACGCAGCGGGCTGGCAATGGCAGGTCCCACTGCAGCATCGCAACGGCAACGGCCATGTCTATTGCAGCCGCTACATGTCGGACGACGAGGCGCACGATATCCTCGTGAACAACCTCGCGGGTAAGCCCACTGCGGACCCGAATTTCCTGCGCTTCACCACCGGGCGGCGCAAGAAGTTCTGGAACCGCAACGTCGTGGCGGTCGGCTTGTCGGGCGGGTTCATGGAACCGCTGGAATCGACCAGCATCCACCTGATCAATACCGCAATCACCAAGCTGATCGCGATACTGTCGTTCGACGGGATCACCGATACGCAGCGCGATGCCTTCAACCGCCTGACCGGCAAGGAGTTCGAGCGGATCCGCGACTTCCTGATCCTGCATTACAACGCGACCGAGCGCGACGATTCCGAGTTCTGGAACTATTGCCGCACGATGGACGTGCCCGACACGCTGACCGAGAAGGTCGAGCTGTTCCGGTCCAACGGCCAGATATTCCGCGAGGACGACGAACTGTTCACGGAAACCAGCTGGGCGGCGGTGATGATGGGGCAGGGGGTCATGCCCGGCAGCCGCAATGCCATGGCCGACAGCGTCGGGCCGGACGTGATGGGCGGCGAGGTCGACGGGATCGAACAGTCGATCCGCTGGCTGGTCGAACGCCTGCCTGCGCATGGCGATTATCTCGCCCGCTATTGCCCCGCGCCCGCCTGAGCCTTGCCCTTCCGGTCCTACGGCCCTAGCTGATCGGCGATGTTCGACGCCCACGCCTTCCGCGATGCCCTGGGGACCTTCGTGACCGGCGTCACGATCGTGACTGCGCGCGACGAGGAGGGGCAGCCGTTCGGCCTCACTGCGAACAGTTTCAATTCGGTCAGCCTTGATCCACCGATGGTCTTGTGGAGCCTCTCGCTGCAATCGCGCACGCTGAAGGTCTTTCGCGATGCGGAGAACTGGGCGGTGCATGTGCTGGCCGCGGACCAGCAGGACATGTCGGATCGCTTTGCCCAGCCGGGCGAGGACAAGTTTGCCGGGCTTACCGCTACCGACGGCCCGGAAGGCGCGCCCTTGATCGAGGGTTGCGCGGCCCGCTTCGGCTGCCGCGCGCGCTTCGAATACGAGGGCGGCGACCACGCCATCTTCCTCGGCGAAGTGGTCGATTTCGACCGGCGCGATGCGGAGCCGCTAATCTATCATGGCGGCAGCTACGGCCGCGTGCAGCGTCGCCTTTCGGGGGAGAACCTCGAACGCGAGGGGCTGGCCGAACGCGTAGGCGAAGAGCTTTCCCTTACGGCGAGCGGCGTCGATTTGCTCGCTGCATTGCAGAGCCTAGCGAAGAGCTAGACTCTCGCCCGCCTGCCCGATACCGGTTGCGAAAAGCAACTGTGAGAGAGGCAGCTTCATGAAAACCCGCATTACCGAACTCTTCGGCATAGAGCATCCCATCATCCAGGGCGGCATGCACTATGTCGGCTTTGCGGAAATGGCCGCGGCGGTGTCCAATGCGGGTGGCCTCGGCATCATCACCGGCCTCACGCTGGGCACGCCCGAAAAGCTCGCCAACGAGATCGCCAAGTGCAAGGACATGACCGACAAGCCCTTCGGCGTGAACCTCACCTTCCTGCCGACCGTCAACGCACCCGACTATCCAGGTCTCGTCAAGGCGATCATCGACGGCGGCGTGAAGGCCGTCGAAACCGCTGGCAACAATCCCGCACAAGTGCTGCCGTTCTTCAAGGACGCCGGGGTCAAGGTGATCCACAAATGCACCAGCGTGCGCCATAGCCTCAAGGCGCAGTCGATCGGGTGCGATGCCGTATCGGTCGACGGCTTCGAATGCGGCGGGCACCCGGGCGAGGACGACATTCCGAACATGATCCTGCTGCCCCGCGCGGCGGACGAACTGGAAATCCCCTTCGTGGCCAGCGGCGGCATGGCCGACGGCCGCAGCCTCGTCGCCAGCCTCGCCATGGGCGCGGAAGGCATGAACATGGGCACGCGCTTCATCGCCACCAAGGAAGCGCCGGTGCACGAAAACGTGAAGAAGGCGATCGTCGCGGCGAGCGAGCTCGACACCCGCCTCGTCATGCGCCCGCTGCGCAATACCGAACGCGTAATGACCAATGACGCGGTCGAAGAACTGCTCCAGATCGAGAAGGAGAAGGGTGCGGACCTCAAGTTCGAGGATATCATCGAGCAGGTCGCGGGCGTCTATCCGCGCATCATGACCGAAGGCGATATGGATGCAGGCGCCTGGTCTTGCGGCATGGTTGCCGGGCTGATCGACGACATTCCGACCTGCAAGGAACTGATCGACCGCATCATGGCCGAGGCGGAGGAAATCATTACGCAGCGCCTCGCACGTTTTCAGGGAGCCTGAACCATGCTCGATACCAGCTATCGCACCGCCTATAACGAAGACCACGAAGCCTTCCGTGACACCGTGCGCAAGGTCTTCGCCGAGCATATGACGCCGCATCTCGACCGCCACGAGGAAGAGGGCATCGTCGGGCGCGAGGCGTGGAAAGCGCTGGGCGATGCCGGCATGCTGTGCCCCACGGTCAAGGAAGAGAACGGCGGCCTCGGCCTCGATTTCGGCTTCAACTGCGTGATCACCGAGGAACTGAGCTATCTCGGCTCCTCCGCCGGGTTCACGCTGCAGAACGACATCACGGCCAACTATTTCGAGCGCCTCGGCACAGAAGAACAGCGCCAGAAATACCTCCCCGGCATGGTGTCGGGCGACATCATCACCGCCATCGCCATGACCGAACCGGGCGCAGGCAGCGACTTGCAGGGCATCCGCACCACCGCCGCGCGCGACGGGGATCACCTGATCGTCAACGGCTCCAAGACCTACATCACCAACGGCCAGAACGCCGATTGCGTGATCGTGGTCGCCAAGACCGATCCGAGCCAGGGCGCGAAGGGCACCAGCCTGGTGCTGGTCGATGCCGATACGCCGGGCTTCGAGCGCGGGCGCAATCTCGACAAGATCGGCCAGCATTCGGCCGATACATCGGAACTGTTCTTTCATGATTGTCGCGTCCCGGCCGAAAACCTGCTTGGCGGGGAGGGGCGCGGCTTCATCCATTTGATGGAGGAACTGCCGCAGGAACGCCTCGGCATTGCAGTGGGCGCGCAGGCCGGCGCGCAGCGCGCGTTCGACGAAGCGGTGAAGTTCACCAAGGATCGCAAGGCCTTCGGCAAGACCGTGTTCGAATTCCAGAACACCAAGTTCACGCTGGCCGATCTGAAAGCCAAGCTGCAGGTCGGCTGGGCGCATCTCGACTGGGCGATCAAGAAGCACCTTGCGGGCGAGCTCACCACCGACGAGGCCAGCGCGGCCAAGCTGTGGCACACCGACCTGCAATGGGAAGTCTGCGATGCCGCACTGCAGCTGCATGGCGGGGCGGGCTACATGAACGAATATGCCATCGCCCGCCTATGGCGGGACGCGCGCGTCACCCGCATCTTTGGCGGCACGAACGAGATCATGAAGGAAGTGATCTCGCGCTCGATCTGAGGAGGCCCGCATGACCGATCCGCTCGACTATTCCGGCCAGACCGTTCTCGTGATCGGAGGCACGAGCGGGATCGGCAACGGCATCGCCCACGGCTTCCGCGAGCGCGGGGCGACGGTGCACGTTACCGGGACACGCGGCTCTGCGGACGATTACTCCGCTGAGGAGGGGAGCGACCTTACCGGCCTGCACTTCGGCTCGCTCGATGTGGCCGACCGCGAGGCTGTGGCGGCGTTCGACCTGCCCGAGCGGCTCGATGTCGTCGTGCTGTGCCAAGGCATCGTGCGTTACCGCCGCGAGGAGTTCGAGCGCGAAGGCTGGGACGCGGTGATGGCCGTCAATCTCGACTCGCTGATGGATTGTGCTCGCGCGGTGCGGGAGAAACTCGCCGATGGCGGCGGCTCGCTGATCGTGGTCAGTTCGGTCGGCGCCTTTCACGCGATGATCGGCAATCCGGCCTATGCCGCGAGCAAGGCCGGCGCGGTGAGCCTCGTCGGCAGCCTCGCGCAGGCCTGGGCGGGCGAGGGCATCCGCGTGAACGGCATCGCACCGGGTCTGGTCCCGACCAAGCTCACCAAGGTGACGACCGACAATGAGCAGCGCACCGCCGGGGCCATCGCGCGCATCCCCGCAGGCCGCATGGGTACGCGTGCGGACATGGCGGGCGCGGCGCTATTCCTGGCCTCGCCATTGGCCGATTACGTCGTCGGCCAGACCATTCGAGTCGATGGCGGCATGACGCTGGCCTGAGCGCGGGCCGCCGGTCTTTCCTACTCGGCCCCGATCTGCGACGGATACCTTCCTGCCCCGATGGCGGGTTCCGGGGGGGGCTATGTCGCAGAGTGTCGCCCGGCGAGTTTTCGAGATAAGTCCGTGAAATTAGAAGTTTAGGTGAGCGAGAAACGGGCGACACACTGTCGCCTTTGTCGCCCCGCCAGCAGGAAGCAGCCGCAGCTGAAAAAGGATCGATACATGGAATACGTCAATCTCGGCCCGAGCGGCCTCAAGGTGTCGCGCCTGTGCCTCGGCTGCATGAGCTATGGCGACACCAGCAAGGGCTGGCACGGCGACTGGGTGCTGAGCGAGGACGAAAGCCGCCCCTTCATCCGCGAGGCGGTGGAGGCGGGGATCAATTTCTTCGACACGGCGAACATGTATTCGATGGGCGCGTCGGAGGAAGTGGTCGGCAAGCTGCTGCCCGAGTTCGCCAAGCGCGACGAAATCGTGCTGGCGACCAAGGCGTTCCTGCCGTGGCGACAGGCGCCCAATGCGGGCGGCTTGTCGCGCAAGAGCCTGATGCAGGCGATCGACGACAGCCTGGCGCGGCTGAACATGGACTATGTCGACCTGTTCCAGATCCACCGCTGGGACGATCACACGCCGATCGAGGAAACGATGGAGGCGCTGCACGACATCGTGAAGGTGGGCAAGGCGCGCTACATCGGCGCCTCGAGCATGGCCGCGTGGCAATTCGCCAAGGCGCAGGAAGTGGCACGCGTCAATGGCTGGACCCGCTTCATCTCGATGCAGAACCACGTGAACCTGCTCTACCGCGAGGAGGAGCGCGAGATGATCCCGCTCTGCCGCGACCAGGGCGTGAGCCTTATCCCGTGGAGCCCGCTGGCGCGCGGCAAGCTCGCCCGTGCATGGGACGAAAGCACGGTGCGCAGCGAGACCGACGGTTTCGGCAAAATGCTCTATACCCAGACGCCCGAGGCTGATCGCAAGATCGTCGAGGCGGTCGGCGAGATCGCCGAGGCGCGCGGGACGTCGCGGGCGACAGTGGCGCTGGCGTGGCACTTCGCCAAGGGGATCACGGCCCCGATCATTGGTGCGACGAAGGACGGGCATATCGCCGCCGCGGTCGAGGCGATGACGCTCGACCTGAGTGAGGACGAAGTCGCGCGGCTGGAGGGACCCTATGTGCCGAAAATGCCGGTCGGCGTGGCGTCCACCGCGCCGCGAGACTGGTCGCTGACGCTGAAGGACGGCTGACGAAAATCAGCTGCGCGCAAAGTGTTACAACCGTCGCGCCGACGGTCACAATCGCGTCACATGCCCGCGCCATCGCTTGCCCGACAGGGTGGGACGAGAACCGCGTGCAAGCTATCAATATCTTCCTGACCGGCCGGTTGGGCGAAACTCTCGAAGACTTTATGCATGGCGAAACCCGCTATGCCTTCGGTCGCCTCTATCCCGACGGGCCGCACCGCGTGGTGGAGGGCCCGGTCTGCGCCTTTGTCGACTGGGTGATGGACGATCTGTCCGGCCTCGAAATGTGCCGCCGCCTGCGCGCCGATCCGCGCACGGAGGATGCGCACATCACCATCGTGCTGGAAGAGGACGACGCGGCGGACAAGCGCCGCGCGCTGAAGGCGGGGGCGGACGATTACATGGTCGGCCCGCTCGACCGCACACAGGTGCTCGACCGGGTGATGGCGCTGCAGGCAGGCTGCGGCCAGCCGGGCATTGCCGAGCGGCTCGAACTGGGCGAGCTGACCATCGATGCCGCTGCCTTGCAGGCCCGCTGGGCAGGCGAGCCGCTGGATCTGCGACCCAACGAGTTCCGCCTGCTGCGCTTCTTCGCCCAGAACCCCAACCGCGTGCTCACCCGCGCCGACCTGATCGAAGCGCTCGGCAAGCAGGAACCGCCGATCGACGAACGCACCGTCGACGTCTGGATCGGCCGCCTCCGCAAGGCCCTGCGCGCCGCCGGAGCGGGCGAGCGAGTGAGGACGGTGCGCTCGCTGGGATATGTTTACGATTCGCGGTGAGGGCGATTGAAGTCGCCACGCAGACGATAGCTGATTGTCTGCAAACGACCCGACAAAGGACCTTGCAATGGGACTGTCCCCTGCTTTCGCCTCACTTTGCGAGCCGGCCAGTCGCAGTATTATCCCGATGCCAAGGTGCTCATTGCATGCAAAATCACGCGAATGGTCTCCTCTGGCTGATCCCACATGGGAAAGTGTCCGCTACGTTCGAACCAGTGCAGCGTCGCTTCGGGAAATGCTTTGATCGCGCGATCCGCCTGCTGCGGTAGACACAGCCGATCCTTGCGTCCCCAGCCGATGACAACGGGCTCAGCTGTTTTCGCAGGTCCCTCTTGCATTGCGCCGTTGGCGAGGTCCTTCACGAGCGAATTGACGGTCCGCGTATTAGCCAATGACCTGAGTTCACGCGCGACGAAGGCCGGGTCGAGTTCCCAAGGCCTTGCAGAAAGCTGGGCCATCAGCGCGGTCCGGCCTGCGACATTTCCGGTAATGGCAGAAAGCGCCGGTCGCAGCGCGCGAACCAGGGCAACCGATGGCGTTATGGTCGCTTTGAAGAAGGTACGCTCCCACCCCTGCCAGAAGCCGCCCGGATCCAATGCGACAACTGCGCCCGCTCGGCCACGCCGCGCCATCTCGAGCACAAGGCGAGCGCCCAGCGAGCTCCCAACCATGTCGATACCTGCGAGACTTTCCGCGCCGAGCCAGTCGTCCAGACTCCGCGCGAGACCGTCGAACGTTCCGCTGTCGGCCTCTTCGGGTGTCTGCCCATGGCCGGGTAGGTCTATGGCGATCACCTCCCTAACTTGAGAAAGCGCAGGCGAGATCGTGTCCCACGAGCCGGAAGTAGCTCCTAGTCCGTGGACAAGGAGAAGGGGTTTTCCGCGCCCTGCGCGGGTAAAGTGCATGGTCATGTAATGGTAACGTCTCGCACCGACTTATGGCCCCGTAGAGGTCGTCATCGCCCGAGGTGAGACCAAGAACGGACAGTCCGGTATCGGCCCAGTTGGGGTCGCTCAGTCTCGTATCTTCGACGTCCACTTACCACCGAATATCGGACCTCGGCGACACCACGCCTCTGGATGCAAACCAGCCATTGCTAAACTCCAACCGCACCTCATCCTGTCACAAAAAAGGGCCGCCCACGCGGACGGCCCTTTCAGGAAGAAGGCTCAGGTAAGCCTTAGAATTCAGCGGAAAGTGAGACGCTGAAACTGGTGCCGACATCGTAGCTGTTGATGTCGATGCGGGTGTCGCCGTTGGTCTGGAATTCCTCGTAGTCGCGGCCCGTGAGGTTCCGCGCTTCGAGCTTGAGTTCCATTTCGGCGCCGCCGAGTTCGAAGCCCTGGCGCACCACGAAGTCGAGGCGCAGGCCCGGGTCTTCGATGATGTCGGGCAAGTTGCTGGTGCCGCGGCTGGTGACGCGTTCGCTGGCATAGCTCAGCAGGATCGTCGCCTGGCTCAGCCGGTCGAGATCTTCGAGGCCGAGCTGGAGATTGACCAGATGGTCGCTCTGCCCCGTCAGCGGCACGCCGTCGCGGAAGAAGTTGGTCGCCGGCTGCGGGGCGGAGGGGAAGACCTGCGCGATATCGCTATCGGTCACCTGCAGCTCGGACTGGGTGTAGGTGTAATTGGCCACCGCCACCAGGCGCTTGCTTTCCCACCATTCGCCGCCGAGCGTGTAGAGATCCTTGTTCCACTGCAGCTCGAACTCCGCGCCGTAGAGCGTGGCGGCGGGCGCATTGGCGAAGCCGCTGATCCGCTCGTTGTCGGAGAAGCTGGAGAACACCTCGATCGGGCGCTCGATATCCTTGTAGAAGCCCGCCAGGCTGACGCGGCTCTGCGAGCCCCAGTAATATTCGAGGCGCGCTTCGTAATTGGTCAGCTCGCTATCTACCAGTTGCGGGTTGCCGTTGAACTGGCGGTTGGTTTCCGGATCGAAATAGGTCTGGAAGATCAGCTCGCGGAACTGCGGACGGGCAATGGTCTTCGACGCGTTGAAGCGCGCCTGCAGATTGTCGTTGATCTCCCAGGTCAGCGTCCCGGCCGGAAGGAAATAATCGTTGTTCAGCAGCGAGGCATTGGCCGAGCCGCTGGGCGTACCGTCGAGGCCGAGCGGGATGACTTCCTGCACCGCATCTTCATACCGCACGCCAATGTCGAGCGAGATCGCTTCGACCGGCTGGATGCGGCTCTGGATGTAACCGGCCTTGATCTCCAGCCCCGCCTCGAACGCCGGGTCGGAACCGGTTGTGTCGAAGATGGTGAAGCCGAACGGGCCGATGCCGGCTGCCTGTTGCGCCTCGCGGTCGAAACCGAATTCGATCAGCGAGTCACCCAGCAGCGCATCGGGGCGGAAGGCGCCGAACACATCGGGGAAGTCACCCTGCGCGCGCAGGTCGAACTCGCGGCGCGAGGACAGGCGCTGCGTGTCGGTATAGGCTCCGCCGATGGTCACGCCGAGCCAGTCGGTCACCTGATAGCTGACGTCGAGACCGCCGTAATAGAGGTCCTCGGTCAAATCCGAGAACGCGACGATCGCGCTTCCGCGCTGGCCGTCGAGCGTGTTGAGGAAGAGGCCGCCGAGCGGATCGTTCGGATTGTCGGTGCGGGTGTAAGTGAAGGTCCACTCGTAGGGCGCTTCACGCTGCGTCTGGGCATAGCCTGCGCGCAAATCGACATTGAGATCGCCGAAATCGAGCTCGCCGGTGAACTGCGTATCGAACAGCTGGCGCTCGAACCACGAGGTGTTCTGAACCTGGTCGGTGTCGTCGCTCTGGAAGTCGAAGGTTTCCGACAGCGATGCGCGCTTGAGCGAGTCGCGGATGAAGAGGTTGGTGAAGCGGAAGCGATGCTCGCCGACCTCAAGACCGAAGCCGAGCAGGCCGTTCACCAGCACGCGGTTGTCGGTGACGAATTCGCGGCCGTCGCTGTCGAGGTCGAGATCCTCGCCCAGCGCGGTCTGCTGGGTGATGAAGCGATTGCGCCACTTGTTGCTGATCGAGGCAGTGGCAATCACGCCGAACTGGCCGTCGCCGAACACGTCGAAGCTGGTGCCGGAGGTGACCCCGGTCGAGAAATTGACCGGCAGGCCGCTATTGCTCTGCAGCAGGATGAGGTTGGGATCGCCGAGTTCGAGCAGGATCGCTTCCTGGTCGACTTCGGGATCGTTGATCGGCCGCCCGCTGTCGAGATAGCTCTGCAGCTGCGGGCGGATGGTGCGCCGCCCGTCGTCGAAGCCGAACCAGTCGTAGCTGGAGCCGAAATAGGTGTAGCCGACGCCGCCGGTGGTTTCGGTGTCGCCGCTGATGCCGCCGCTGATCTTGACGAAGCTTTCCTGCGGGATGGCGCGGGTGGTCAAATTGATCACGCCGCCGCCGAACTCACCGGGATAGTTGGCGGAATAGGTCTTCTGCACGAGGCTGGAGGCGACCACGCTGGTCGGGAAGATGTCGAGCGGGACCACGCGGCTCAGCGGCTGCGGGGAGGGCAGGGGCAGGCCGTTAAGCAGCGCGAGCGAATAACGGTCGCCCAGGCCGCGCACGAATACGAGGCCGTTGCCGACCGTCGAGAGGCCGGTGACGCGGGTCAGCGCGCCGGCGATATCGCCCTCGCCGGTCCGCGCGATGCTGGCGGTGTCGAGGACGGAGACGACCTGCGACGAAGCGCGGCCAATGTCCTCGCGCCGACGTCCGGTAACGACGATGGCGCCGCCGGGGACGGAGACTTCGGGCTCTTCGTATTGCTCTTCCTGCGGGGTGTCGTCGACACCCTCCACCTGCTCCGCCTGCAGTGCGTCCGTGGCGGGATCCTCTTCTGATGGGACGCCCTCTGCGCCGGTGCTTTGCGCGAAAGCCGCGCCGGGTACGCACAACGCGGTGGTGAGCAGGAGCAGCGAAGCGAGCTGCTTGCCGGTCGACATGGTTCGAGACCCCCTCATGATCAGGCCTGAGATTTCGTCACGGAGCCGCGAGGCGTCCGGAAATGGAAAAGCCCGCGGGGGCACGCCTCTGCGCGCCCCCGCGAGCGTGTGTGCTTAAGAGTCGTAGACCGGCAGGCTGGTGCAGGCCGACACTTCGCTGTCGAACGTCACCGTGGCCGAGTTGCAGGTCCAGCCGTTCACCCAGTCCGCGTTCGATGCGTAGACCGCGCCGATTTCGTCGGGGACGGTGAAGAAGCTCGACAATGCGGTCGGATCGAACACCGGCACGCCGCTTTCGTTCGAGCCGTTGAGGAAGCTCATCGTCAGCGTGTTGGTGAAGTTCGCATTGTTGTTCGAGCCGGCTTCGAAGCGGTTCTGTATATCGGTGGCCGTTACGCCGCCCGAACTGTCGCGGAAGTCGACCGCGCAATCGAGCACGAAGCTTTCGAAGCGAACCGGGCCCGCTTCGTCAGGACCGCTGGTGCGGCTGAGCGTTTCGGTGCCGTCGACGCGCAGGCAGGGCGTGCCGCCCGTCCGGTCGACCAGGATCGAGTTCACGATCGCATAGTCGGCGAAGCCGCGGATGCGGATGGCCTGGTCCTGGTCGCCGCCATTGTGGATGAAGGTGGCGTTCGAGATCTGCGTGTTCTGGCGCGGCGTCTGTTCTTCGAGGCCGTTGGTGGAATCGGCTTCGATGATCGTGTCGCCGGCACCAGCGCGCTGGATGGCGATGACGAACTGCATGTTGGCCTTCACGCCGGTGTCGGTATCGATGCTGTCGTCTTCCGCACCGACCACGATGAGGCGCTTCGTATTGACGTTGCCGCCGAAGAACTCGACGCCGTCATCCGAGCTGTTGAAGCTCATGATGTTTTCGAGAACCGTATTGCGACCGACGCCGCCGGTGGTCAGCGACTGGAGCTCGTTGTCGCCCGACAGGACGAAGCCCGAGTAGCGGATCTGCACGAACTTCATGCTGCCTGAACTGTCGGCCGGCTGGGCGCCGCCGAACAGGGCGGGCTGCGCCGCGCCTTCGACCTGGCGTTCACAGGCAGCGGTGCCCGGCGTTGCGCCCGGTGCGATGCAGTCGGTGACCGGTGCGCGGCCCGACAGGACGATACCGCCCCACTGGCCCGACGAATTGTCCGTATTGAGGCCCTGCACGTTGTCGCGGCTGGTGAAGATGATCGGACGCTCGGCGGTGCCGTTCGCCTGGATGGTGTTGCCGCGGTTGACGTTGAGGAAGCTGGAGCCCGAGGCGTATACGATGACGCCCGGCTCGATGGTCAGCTGGACATCGGTGTCGTTGCCTGCGGAAGCGCTCGGGCCGCCGTCTTCGCCGACATCGACACGTCCGTTCATGCGATAAAGGAGGCCTTCGACATAGGGCAGCGTAGAGCTGGCGGTGAAGCGCGCCGGCATGGTGCAGACGCGATATTCGCCGGTCGGGCCGGAGATCGTGCCGCTGTCGGTAAGGCCGGTCGGATCGGAGATGGTCGGGCAGCCAGCGGCAGCCTCGACAAGCGAAGATGTCGGAGTCGGCGTCGGGGTCGGCGAAGGTGCCGGCGCAGACGGATTGTTGATGGTGATGTTGCCGCCCGTGCCGGGCGAAACGATTTCGTCGGCGCCGCAGCTGGCAAGGGCCACTGCGCTACAGCCGAGTACGAGCGAGCGATGAAGATTTGTCACGGGTAACGGTCCCCTCAAAAACCGGAAGAATCGGAAGAATATCGAGTGCGAATTCGTTGATCGCGACTCGCCAGCTAGGAGGGGTTCGTGACAGTTTGTGTCAGTTCGTGACCGTTGTGTTGCAGTATCAACAGGCCATTGGCCGATGCGCTGCATTTCAGAAATGTGACAATGTTGCAGTTTTGTTGCAGCCGTGGGCGTCGGGCGGTATTTCGGGCTCAACAACACATTGGGAGAAATGCCATGGCCCTTGCCACCTCATTCGTTCTGGCCCTGCTGGCGCAAGGTGCGCCTGCCGTCGTCGAAGCGCCCGAGACCACTTTCGACGTCGGTTACGAAGAGCTGGTTGCTGGCCGCGACCGTGCGGCTGTCGAGGCGATCGAAGCCTGCGCCGAGCTGGAAGCGGACGATCCGGCGCGTTTGATCAATCACGGTATCGCGCTGGCGCGGATGGGCCAGTTCGATGAGGCTCGCGCCGATTTCGAAGCTGCGGCAGAAGCTGACTCGAGTGTCGAGCTGGAAACCGCAGACGGCCAGTGGGTGGACTCGCGCAGACTTGCCAGGCGGGCGCTCGCAGCGCTCGATCGCGGCGATTTCGCTCGCTACTATGCGATGTCGATGCGTTAAAACGTTTCCCGCCGCCCATGGCGGTCTTCAAGCCCGCGCTCCGAGGGGAGGGCGGGCTTTTTTGTGCCTGACTGTTGCCCGTTTGCGACGGAAACCGTCTACATTCAGCTTCCTGTCACCCGCTTGTCATGTAGAGTGGCCAGTGGGACCGGACGGAGGGTGCAATGATTCTAGCACGCCTGGCGCTCGGTATGGGTCTGACCTGTGCGGCGCTGGCTGCCTTCCCTGCGAAGGCGGATGTCATGGAGATTGATGCGGACGGAGCACGCTGGGTAGCCGGCGGGAGCACCGCGCCTGCTGCTGCCAGCATTCCGCATGCCGATTTCGAGCCCATGGGCGAGGTGCCGGCCGACGTTTACGTTCCCGACATCGCCGTTGCCGATCCGAATGCACCGGGCGCGCTGGTGCCGGTGACCTATCAGGCGAAAGTCGCCGAGCTGTCCGCGCGCTACGATCTCAGCCCGGCGCTGATCGAAGCGATGGTGTGGCAGGAGAGCCGCTGGCGCCCGAATGCCGTGTCGCCGGTCGGCGCACGTGGTCTCGCCCAGCTGATGCCCGGAACGGCCCGCGATCTGGGCGTCGATCCGAACGATCCCTTCGCCAATCTGGAAGGCGGTGCGCGATACTTGCGCGAACAGCTCGACCGGTTCGACGGCGATATCGAAAAAGCGCTCGCGGCCTATAATGCCGGGCCCGGGCGGGTGGAGCGCGCAGGCGGGATTCCGCGCATCCGCGAAACGCAGCTTTACGTGGCAGCGATCATGGGTCGCCTCGCCAGCCATTCACGGGAGTAAATTCACTTGAAGTCCAGGTTCTCGATTCCGGCCGCTCTGGCCCTGCTTGCAACCCCCAGCGCTGCTTTTGCGCAGGCGGCCGATCCTGCCGGGTCCGGCCCGATCGTCGCTGCGCTCGGCTGGCTGCAGGGCACCTTGCTCGGCAATGTCGCGACTGCCGTCGCCGTGATGGCGGTTGCCGCGGTCGGCTTCATGATGCTGACCGGACGCCTCAACTGGCGCTTCGGCGCGACTGTCATTATCGGCGTGTTCATCCTGTTCGGCGCGGCCTCCATCGTCGCCGGCATTCAGGGCGTGGCGGCGTAGCCATGACTAACCTCGTCCGCCATCCCGTCCACCGTGCGCTCACGCGGCCGCAAATGTTTGCGGGCGTGACGTATAACTATTTCATCATCAACGGGATGGTGACGACCGAGGCGTTCCTGATCACCGGCAGCTGGCTCGCGCTGGTCGTTTTCGCAGTCATGCACGGCATCGGCTATTTCGCCTGCCTGCGCGAACCGCGCATTTTCGACCTGTGGATCACCAAGGTCTCGAAATGCCCGCGGGTGAAGAATTACAAGCACTGGGGGTGCAACTCCTATGCCGCGTAAGGACAAATGGAAGGGCGCTGCTGCCTGGGGCGCGAAAGAAGCGCGCGCCGGGGATCGGCTGCCCTATCTGCGCCTGATCGACGAAAGCACGCTGCTGCTGCGCGACGGATCGCTGATGACTGCGATCCAGGTGCCCGGTCTGCTGTTCGAGACCGAGGATAGCGAAGCGCTCAACGCACACGCCGCCACGCGCGAAGTGGTGCTGCGCTCCACGCTGGATGCGCGATTCGTGCTCTATCATCACGTCATCCGGCGCCGCGTATCGGTCGATCTGGAGGCCCAGTTCCCCGATCCGATCAGCCGCCATATCGACGAACGCTGGCGCGAGCGGCTCGGCTCGGGCCAGCTGTTCGTGAACGACCAGTTCATCACGCTGATCCGCCGCCCGGCGCGCGGTAAGGCCGGACTGGTCGAGCGGGTCGGCAAGAAATTCAAGCGCACCGGACGCGAGCAGCTGGAAGCCGATCCCAAGGATCTTCGGTCCTTGCGCGCCGCCTCGCAGGGTCTGGTCGCGGCATTGCAGGCCTATGGCGCGGCGCCGCTGACCGATTACGTCGGCCCGCTCGGCAATACGAATTCCGAAATACTCGAGCTGCTGTCCGCGCTCTACAATGGCGAGATGCGTCCGGTCAGGAAGCCTGCCGACGATGTCGATATCGGCAATATGCTGCCCTACCGCCGGGTCAGCTTCGGTCTCGATGCGATGGAGATGCGCGGGTCGGGATCACCCGATTTCGCCGCGATGCTCGGCTTGAAGGATTATCCGGAGGCGACCAGCCCCGGCCTGCTCGACAGCCTGCTGCGCCTGCCGTTCGAGATGGTCGTGAGCGAAAGCTATGCGCCGACCGAGCGCCAGACTGCGCGCGAGCGGATGGATCTGGCGATCCGCCGGTTGAAAAGTGCCGACGAGGAAGCCGCCGCCGAGCGCGCCGACATGCTCGCCGCGCGCGATGCGCTGGGCAATGGTGCGGTCGGCTTCGGCGACCACCATCTGACGGTCATGGTCAAGGAACGCAATCTCGGCCGCTTGGACGATGCCATGGCCGCCTGCGCCGCCGCGCTTGCCGATACCGGCGCCATCGCCGTGCGCGAAGATACCAATCTCGAACCCGCTTTTTGGGGCCAGTTCCCCGGCAACGAGAGCTACCTCGTCCGCCGAGCGCTAATCTCCAGCGCCAATATGGCCAGCTTCGGTTCGCTGCACGGTTTCGCGCTGGGCCAAGCGGAAGGCAATCACTGGGGCGAAGCGGTGACGCTGCTGGAAACTACCAGCGCGACGCCGTTCTTCTTCAACTTCCACCATGGCGATCTCGGCAATTTTTCGGTCATCGGGCCGAGCGGGTCGGGCAAGACCGTGGTGATGAATTTCCTTGCCGCGCAAGCACAGAAGTTCAGCCCCCGCACCATCCTGTTCGACAAGGATCGCGGGGCGGAGCTGTTCGTGCGCGGCATCGGTGGTCGCTACGACAGCATCCGCGCTGGCGAACCGACCGGCTTCAACCCGCTCGCGCTGCCCGATACGCCGGGAAACAAGGCATTCCTGCGCGACTGGCTGGGCGTGCTGCTCAAGGCCGAAGGGCCGGAAGAAGAGCAGACCATCGCCGGTGCGGTGGACGCCGCCTATGCCAACGACGCCTCGCTGCGCCGTCTGCGCCACTTCAAGGAATTGCTCTCCGGCAGCCGCCGTCCGCAACCGGGCGATCTGGCGGATCGGCTGGGCGCATGGATCGGATCGGGCGAGAACGCCTGGATGTTCGATAATGCGGAAGACAAGCTCGACCTGACCAGTCGCGTGCTCGGCTTCGACATGACCGCGCTGCTCGAGAATCCGAAGCTGCGCACGCCGACCATGATGTATCTCTTCCACCGGATCGAGGAGCGGCTGGACGGCAAGCCGACCATGATCCTTATCGATGAGGGCTGGAAGGCTCTCGACGACGAGGTCTTCGCCGCGCGTATCCGCGACTGGCTCAAAACGTTGCGTAAGCGCAACGCGTTGGTCGGTTTCGCGACGCAGAGCGCGCGCGATGCGCTGGAAAGCCGCATTTCGACCGCATTGGTCGAGCAGACCGCGACCATGGTGTTCATGCCCAACAGCCGCGCGCGGCCCGAGGATTACTGCGATGGTTTTGGCCTGACCGAGCACGAGCTCGTACTGATCCGCACGCTGCCCGCGCACAGCCGCTGTTTCCTCGTGCGCCAGCCCGACGCAAGCGTCGTGGTCCGGCTCGACCTGTCGGGCGCGCCCGAAGTTCTGACGCTGCTCTCGGGCCGCGAAAGCTCGGTCCGTCGTCTGGACGTGCTGCGCGAAGCGATGGGCGATGCTCCGGCCGACTGGTTCCCCGCGCTTACCGGTACGAAATGGCCCGGCGGCGCGAACGACATCGCCGAGCACGGCGATCTCAATCTCGATATGGCTGCGGAATGAGCGCGAACTGCCAGCAGGCTGCCGAACAGGTCGGCAACGGTGTCGCCGCCGCGCTGAAGGGCGTGGACTGCGTCGCGGGTGAAACTGCGGCAGCAGCCTTCGGTCGGCTGTTCGCATCGGGCGGGGCGCTGACGACGACGCTGACGATCGTCCTCACCCTGTTCATCGCGATCTTCGGTTTTGCGCTGCTGACCGGGCGCACCAATATCGGCGTGCGCAGCCTGGTGCCGCGGATGATGACGCTCGGCCTGGTGCTGACCTTCGCAACCAGCTGGGTCGCTTACCAGAGCGTCGTCTGGAACCTCGCGATCGGAACGCCCGACTATCTCGCGGGCATTCTCACCGGCGCACAGGGCAGTGCGACGCAGGTCTTCGCCCAGAAGATCGATGTCGTGTTCATGGCCATCCAGGAGGCCAGCGCCGGCGGGGGCGAGGATTTCTCGGCCTTTTCGCCCGAGGGCATGATGTGGCTAGGCGCGATGCTCTTCATGCTCGGCACCGTCGGCCTGCTGGTGACGACCAAGATCGCGCTTAGCGTGCTGGTCGCGCTCGGTCCGATCTTCGTAGTGATGGCGCTGTTCAATGGCACACGCGGGCTGTTCACTGGCTGGATCAAGGGCCTGACGCTGTGCGCGCTTACTCCGCTGTTCGCCGTCCTTGGCGGCAGCATCATGCTCGAACTCGCCGTGCCCGTACTCGGCGCGCTGGTGGCGACGCCCGGCAGCATCGATCCGCAGGCGGCTATGGCATTCTTCATGATCGGTGCGGTGCATGTCGCGCTTATGGTGCTGGTGCTGAAAGTCGCCGGTTCGATGGTTGCCGGCTGGACCGTGTTCGGCATGACGCCCGACAGCCAGGACAAGGGCTCTTCTGCTCCCGCCGCCGCACCGCAGGCCGCCCCGGCACCCGCCCTCGTACAGGCCCAGGCGGCGAATTCCGCCAGCTCGCAAGCGCGCCGCATCGATGTTTCGGCCGTACCGACGGCGGCTGCGGCCAATGACGCGGGCGGCACATCGGTCACCCGCACCACCAAGGTGTTCGCGACCGCTTCAGGCAATGGTCAGGTCGCACCACTCAATTCCGGGCCCAGCCGGGCGATGGGGATCGGCAGCCGTTTCAAGCCCGCCCCGCCCAAGGCCCTCGACCGTTCCGTGGAGAAACGCTGATGAACCGCGCGCTCATTCCCGCGCTTGCCCTGGCCATGCTGGCCGCGCCTGCCGTCGCGAAGGATTCGCGTCTGGTCGAGATCTTCTATGACGAGGCGAAAGTCGTTCGCGTGGACGGCAAGGTCACCGTGCAGGCCTCCATCGTGTTCGGCGACGACGAGACTATCGAGAATGTCGCCATCGGGGATTCGCAGGCCTGGCAGGTCACGCCCAACAAGCGGGCCGACATCCTGTTCGTCAAACCGCTCGCGCCGCGTGCCTCCACCAATCTCACGGTCATCACCAGCAAGCGCACCTATCTGTTCGATCTTGTCGCCAGCCCCAATGCGAAGCCGCTTTACGTGCTTCGCTTCGACTATCCGGAGGAGCCGGAAGAGGAGCCGCAGCTGGCACAGGCGAATGCCGCGGAAAAGCAAGCGGCCAGCGATCCTTTCGCCGTTGTCGATCCGGCAGACCTCAACTTTGCCTGGAGCGCGTCGGGCGATCCAGAGCTGTTGCCCGAGAATACGTTCGACGATGGCAGCGCGACCTTCCTCACCTGGCCGCAGGGCAAGCAGGTTCCGGCGATCCTTGTCGAAAATGCCAAGGGCGTCGAAGGACCGGTCAATTTTACCGTGCGCGGCGATACGATCGTCGTCGATGGTGTGCCGCGCACGCTGATCCTGCGCTCGGGCGAAGAGCGCGCCGAGCTCGTCAACACCGGGCCCGAACGCCCGGCCCAACCGGTTTCCGCACGCGGCAGTGCCGCGCTTGCCCAGAAGGGAGATAGCTAATGCGTCTCGCCATGCGCCTGCCCGAAAAGACGATCGGCAGCGAAACGATCGCCAACGACACCGATCCGCGTGACGAGATCGACGCGGAGATCATCGACCTTGCCCAGCGCAATGCCCACCCGGCGGTTGCCCGGCCTGCTGGCAAGTCCGACATGCTCGGCATGGTCGCAGGTATCGCGATCGTGGCGGGCCTCGGCATCGTGACGCTATGGAGCATGAATGCCACCCGTGTCGCGGAACCCGAAGGCGTCGGCGGCCAGCAGGCTCCGGTCGAAGTCGTGCCCGCGGTGCCGCCCGAAGCCGTGACTCCGGTTACGCCGGTGGCCGCGCCCGTCGCGCAGGTGCAATCCGCACCGGCCCCGCAGCCGGTCTATTCCGTTGCGCCCGATCCGGCGACCGCGACCAACCGCTTCGCCAGCCCGACGGTTGTCTTCGACGCGGGGGCCGCACCCGCTGGTGTCGCAGTGCTCGACCCGACTGCTCCGGCAGAAGGCGGGGCTGGGGAGGCTGCGACCGGCAATTCGGCCTCCGACTTCGCCAGCCGCATCGGCGGCGTTGGCGGCGCACCGGCCCGGGCCAGCGCGATGACCAATCCTTCGACCACGGTAACGCAGGGCACGCTGATCCCCGCCGTGCTCGAAACCGCGATCGACACCAATGTGCCCGGCTTCGTGCGCGCCGTCGTCAGCCAGGATGTGCGCAGCTTCGACGGGACCCGAGTGCTCGTCCCGCGTTCATCACGCCTGATCGGCCAGTACCAGTCGGGCCTTCAGAACGGCCAGAAGCGTGCCTATGTCATCTGGACGCGCCTGATCCGGCCCGATGGTGCCTCGGTCAATCTGGCCTCTCCGGCGATCGGTTTCGACGGCACGACCGGCCTGCAGGGCAAGGTTTCCGGCAACGGCTTCTTCAAGCGCTTCGGTTCGGCCATGCTGCTGAGCGTCGTCGGCGGCCTCGGCACGGTGGCGACCGGCGGGGCGGGCGGCGTGCTGATCGGCGGAGCGAGCCAGTCCGCCGCAGCCACCGCCGCCCAGCAGGACGGCCAGCGCGGCCCGACCGTGCGTGTCGGTATCGGTGCCCCAATCCGCATCTTCACCAGCCGCGATCTCGACTTCTCCTCGGTGAATTGAAGACGGCAGCAGCGTGAGCGCCGACATCCATCCTTTCGTCGCCGACGGAGCGCCCGAGGAAGAGGCGCCGCCGGTCGACCTGCACGGCGAGCGCAGCGTCTATCTCGACGCCTATCTCGCACCGTTTCGCGAGTGGTTGGAACGGGACACGGTCACCGAAATCCTCGTCAATCGTCCTGGCGAAGTCTGGGTCGAAGATGCAGCGCTCGGCGGGATGCAGAAGATCGATCGGCCCGAGATCGACGATCGACTTATCCAGCGTCTCGCCGAACAGGTCGCGCGAGTCAGCCATCAGGGGATCAATCGCGAACACCCACTGCTCGGCGCGACCCTGCCGGACGGCGCGCGCATTCAGTTCTGCGGTCCGCCTGCCGCCCGGAAACACTGGGCGCTTGCGATCCGTCGCCACCGCCGGCTCGATCTGCCGCTGGACGCCTACGACACCGGCCCGCTTTCGCCGCCGACCCGCGGCGCCATGCCCGATCCGCAGGATGAGCCGGTCGCGTTCCTGCGCGAAGCCATCGCCCAGCGCCGCACGATCCTTGTCTCCGGAGGCACCAGCACGGGCAAGACCACCTTCCTCAATGCCATGCTTGGGGAAATCCCGAAGCAGGAGCGCGTGGTGCTGGTGGAGGACACGCCGGAGTTGAAACTGCCGGGCGAAAACGGCGTTGGTCTTGTTGCGGTGAAAGGCGAACTGGGCGAGGCCAAGGTCACCGCCAATGAACTGCTGCAAGCTGCGCTTCGCTTGCGTCCGGACCGTATCGTGCTGGGCGAGCTACGCGGAGCGGAAAGCGTCAGCTTCCTGCGGGCCATCAACACCGGCCATCCGGGCAGTTTCTCGACTGTTCACGCCAACAGCTTGCGCGGTGCGCTGGAGCAATTGTCGCTCATGGTCATGCAGACGGGAATCGGCCTGACTCGCAGCGATACGATTGCCTATGCAGCCAGCGTTATCGACGTGATCGTGCAGTTGGGGCGCGACGAAACGGGCAAGCGCGGCATCACGCAGATCGCGGAAAGCTATACGCTGGTTTAGGCCGCAGATTGGCAGACCATCGGATGCCGTAGCGTCAAGGTGCGTCCGGTCTGCGTCGATTGAACAACACTCGGTAAAAATCAACGGGCTTACGCGCAACAATCCTGCGTGGGACCTTGCGCGCATACGAATGTGTGTTAGCCTCCGCACCTGAAACCGCAAAGACGGTTCATGGAGAGGAGAGGGTTTATGAAGGTACGGGCTACCCTGCTCGCGGGTATCTGCGCGAGCGCGATTTCATTCCCGGCATTTGCTCAGGAAGCGACCGACGACGATCTGGAGAATCCCAATTTCGGGCAGAACGTCATCGTCGTGACCGCACAGCGTCAGGCGCAAAGCCTGCAGGAAGTGCCGATCGCAGTCAGCGCATTCGATGCCGAAGCGCTCGAAGCGCAGCAGATCGAGAATGCCAGTGACCTTCAGCTGACCCTACCGAACGTTTCCTTCACCAAATCCAACTTCACCGCCTCGAGCTTCACCATCCGCGGTATCGGCGACCTGTGCGTCGGCGTGACCTGCGACAGCGCGACGGCCATTCATGTCAACGGATCGCCCCTGTTCGGCACGCGCCTGTTCGAGACCGAATATTTCGATCTCGAGCGCGTCGAAGTGCTGCGTGGTCCGCAAGGCACGCTGTTCGGGCGTAACGCCACCTCCGGCGTCGTAAACGTCGTCACGGCCAAGCCTGAGATGGGTGTGTTCCGTGGCGCTGCCGAGTTCGAATACGGCAATTACAACAGCATCAAAGCGAAGGGCATGGTGAACGTGCCCCTTGGCGATACGCTAGGCGTTCGGGTGGCAGGTTACTATCTGAACCGCGACGGATTTACCGAGAACCTTTACGACAATTCGGACATCGACGGTCGCGACATGTACGCGGTGCGCGGATCGCTACGGTTCGAGCCGACCGAAAGCACGACGATCGATCTCATGGGTTTCTACTTCCGTGAGAACGACGATCGCCTGCGCATCCAGAAGCAGACCTGTCAGCGGGACCCGACCGGCGTGCTCGGCTGTCTCAACAACCGCCGGGATTTCGACAGCACCAATGCGAACTCGACGCTTGCTACCGTGCTTACCTCGGTCGAACTGTTCCGGATTCAAGGCATTCCGGAAGGGCTGGCCCTGGGCAGCGTTTACGGTCCCGATGGTTACGCGAACTTCGACGAGCCCAACGATGTCCGCACGGTAAACACGGCTTTCACGCCTGAATACTTCGCCGACGAACTCCAGTTGCAGGCTCATATCGATCAGAATATCGGCGCGATGAACCTGTCGCTGACCGGGATTTATCAGGAGACGACGGTCGATTCCCGGCAGGATTACAACCTCGGCATTCTGGACCGCACGGGATATGCCACCGGGCTCAACACCCTGGCGTTTCTGGCTGCCAACGGGATCCCGACCGGGCTTCCGGCGCCCGCCTTCATTCCGGGATCGAACGCCTATTTCGCTCCCATCGCCGATGCGCTCATTCCGAATGGTCCCAATGGCCAGCTCTGCACGTCGGACAATGACGACGGAAACCGCGGCGTCTTCGAAGGCAATGCAATCTGCAGCGATGTGCCGCTGTCGTTCGACAGGTCCAACCAGGATCAAACCGCTTGGTCGGCCGAGGCCATTCTCACCAGCGACTTCGATGGGCCGTTCAACTTCCTCGTCGGCGGTATCTATGCCGAAACGGAAGTCAGCGAGAACAGTTATTACGTGAACTCGTTCGGGCTGGATTACGCGACGGCCATTCTCGGGACGTTCTCCGCCTTCGCCAACGGGCTTCCGCCATCCTATCTCGCGACGTCGATGTATCGGAACAACACCACCGATTTCAAACTGGAGAGCTTCGGTGTGTTCGCGGAAGTCTATTTCGACATCACGGACAAGCTGACCTTCACCGGCGGCCTGCGTTACAACGACGATACGAAATCGGTCGCTGCACGCACCACACTGGCGAGCTTCCTGAACCCGTTCGGAGGCGGCGATCCGTTCGATTCGCCGTTCGTCGGCACGTTCGATGCCGATGCCAGCGTACCCGGCAACCAGTTGCTGCAGGAACGCGACGTCTCGTTCAACGCCATCACGGGGCGTGCGGTGCTCGATTACGAGATCACCCCGGACAACAGCCTCTATGTCTCCTACTCGCGCGGCTATAAATCCGGCGGCATCAACCCGCCGCTGTCGCCAATCTTCGCAGTGCCGGAGAGCTTCGATTCCGAAAGCATCGACGCCTTCGAAATCGGTTCGAAGAATGTCTTCCTCGACGGCGCAGCGCAGGTGAACCTGACTGGCTTCTACTACAAATATAAGGACCTGCAGCTCAGCCGCATCGTCGCCCGGACTTCGGTCAACGACACGATCGATGCCAACATCTGGGGTGTCGAGCTCGAGACGATCCTGCGGCCGAGCTACAACTGGCTGGTCAACATGAACCTGAGCTACCTGAATGCAGAGGTGGCCGGCGACCAGTTCTTCAGCGATCCGCGCGATCCCGGCGGCGGCGATCCCGACGCTGTGATCATCAAGGATATCTCCAACGGGGCGCTCTGTGCAGTGACCGGCGCGGGCGCCAACGCCTTCGTCGCCGCCGTGAACAGCGGACTTGGCCTACAAGGACCGGGACCGTTTCCGGGCGATGGCGGCATCGCATCGACCGGTGCCTTCTCGATCTGTTCGGTGCTTGCCGATCAGGCGACGGCGATCGGCGGCCTATTCGGCGGCGTGAACGTCCTCAGTCCGGGCGTCGAGAAAAACCTGCGCGGCAACAAGCTGCCGCAGGCTCCGGAGTACAAGGCATCGATCGGTGTTCAGTATACCGCCGAGTTCGACAACGGGATGTCGCTCGTACCCCGCTTCGACCTGGCGTTTACCGGCACACAGTACGGGAACGTGTTCAATGGCGCGGTCAATCGCATCGAGCCTTTCGTACAGGCCAATGCCCAGATCCAGCTCAATGGCGCGAACGATCGCTGGTTCGTGCGGGGTTTCGTGCAGAACATCTTCGACAGCGATTCGGTGACAGGGCTTTATGTCACCGACGCGAGCTCGGGGAACTTCACGAATATCTTCACCCTCGACCCGCGGCGCTACGGCATCGCGGTGGGCGCGAAGTTCTAATCCTAAGACCTGATAAAAGGGGGGAGGAGGGGCGGCCTGCGGGTCGCCCCTTTTTCGTGCCCTGCGCCAACTGCGCCGCCCATTTATTTCTTCGATGTAGCGAAGGGAGAGAAGTCGGTATCGGTATCGAAAATCTCGACCCCTTCGGCGCGTTTCAGCAAATTGATCGCTACATAGGTGAACGGAGTCAGCAGGGCCTCCCACAGCGTCTTGATCAGCCATTGCGACAAGGCCACCTGCCACAGCAGTTCCACCGGCCACCCGGCGAGCCCCCAGAAGGCCAGCGGATAGAAGATCAGGCTATCGAGACCCTGGCCGACCACGGTCGATCCGATGGTGCGAGTCCAAAGCGCGCGGCCTTCTGTCCAAATCTTCATCTTGGCCATGACGAGACTGTTGGCGAACTCGCCCACCCAGAAGGCGACAATGGAGGCGAGCACGATGCGCCAGCTATTGCCGAAAACGAATTCATAGGCTTCCTGTCCCGGCCAACCTTCCGCCGCAGGCAATTTCACAACGACCCATGCCATGAAGGCCATGAACAGCAGCGCTGCGAAACCAGTCCAGATCACTCGCCGCGCACGGGCGTAGCCATAGACTTCGGTCAGGATGTCGCCCATGATGTAGCTTACCGGGAAGAACAGCACGCCTGCGCCGAACGACCACTCGCCGATCACCGGCAGGACGACATAGCTCGGCTTCGATGCCCCGATGAGGTTCGATAACAGCAGGATCGTGACGAACGCCGCCATCACCAGATCGTAATAACGGAAGCGCGGCTGCTGGCCGCTTGGCGGGGACGATGCATGATTTTCCATGGCAAAGCTGCCTAGAGCCGATTGGCGCTGCGGAAAAGCCGCGTTATGGCAGGCCCAGCGCGCGCCCGTAGCTCATCTGGATAGAGCGCGAGACTTCTAATCTTGAGGCAGCAGGTTCGAGTCCTGCCGGGCGCGCCATCTCCGTACAGCTTTCCCTCGGACAAGCTGACCGTGACCGCGAGGCAAGCTAAACTTGACCGTAGGGCTTGTCTCCAGTCCGCAATGCGCCCTCATTTCGGACCTTCGAGCATTTGCCATCAAATCCGAGAACAGTTTTTCATGGATCGCACTGCCGGGGATTTTTGGTTTCTGCTGAGCCGCGTGGCGATGCGCTGGAGCGCGCCGTTTTCCCAGTTGTCGCATGACATTCGAGAGGCGATGACCATGGGATCGTGTCGGCGAAGGGCATTATGGTTGAAGTACTGAAAGGCGTCGCTCTGGTAAGCAACGGAACCCTTTACGCTTAATTGCGAGACGGCATTTCAAAACTTGATCGAAATGCGAATCTGATCTTCGTCAAGGCCGAGCTTGTGAGCAAGATCGCGTCGGGAAGCGGCGATCGTTTCCTGAAAAAAGACATTCGTACCGTTGTCCGGCGCCACGATGCTTTCCCGCATTTCTACCCCGGCAAATTGTGACCGTTTTAGAAAGTCGAGCACCGATTGCTGATTGTCGTGAGAAGGGGTCGCACGGCCGCTCTCCCAAGCCCACAGGGTCGGCCTGCTGACCCCGAGATGTCGAGCCAGTTCGGTCGTGGTGTAGCCCGAGGCCTGCCGCGCAGCCAGCAACGCTTCGGGAAGCTTGGCCAGAACACTTTCGGACGAAGTGACCTCGGTCGGACTAACGGAATTGACACGCAGGATGTCCGAAAGGTGGTCCTCCGAGAGTGGAGTGGCGAAGGTACAGCCATACAGCGTGTCGCTAGACCACGCTACAGTAGCCTCGATCGGATACTCGTCGCGCAATGTAATCTTCATGTTTATCGACTGACCGGGCAACAGGTATTCGAGCGTGGAGAGCAGACAACCCTCGCGTGACAGGTTGAGAATGCTGCCGGGAAGTTCCGCTCCTTCTCCGGAGATAATCGATATCGGCAGTTGTAAGGTGTAACGCGCCGAACTGCGCGACTGCGCTCCTCTGCCGACTGTCATGATGGCTATCCCGTATAGAAGACTGCAAGCCTAGCATATCCTGCGCATAGCCTCAATTCACCGCGGTAAAACATACTTTTGTTAAGTGGCCTGACCATCTGTTAAGCCTATTCCTTATGCGGGCGGAGGTCGACTGTGCCATCGCGAAACATTCCCCGTAAACACAACGCCTTGAGCATTTACATTTGGATTAACACCTTGTTAAGTGATTTGCATCGCAGGACGGCGATTCGAGGGGGTGGGCAGACAGTCATCTGCAGAAATCTTCGCTGAGTCAAAAGACTGCGCGCATGTTGCGCTCCGCAGATAGAAAAGACGGAGTTCTGGCAGTTCCTTTCATAGGGAGTTGCATATGGGTTCGCACTTAACGGCAGTGTTAAGCACTGTTCTCGCTACGATGTCTGAAAGGAAATACCTTATGAAGAAGCTTGCTCTGGTCGCTGTAGCGACTACCGCTATGGTCTCGTCGCCTGCCTTTGCCGACGCTACCGACTCCGCCACTCTCGACGTTAGTGCCACCGTAGCTGACGAATGCAGCATCGAAGCGCCTGCCGCTTTCGAATTTGCTTCTGTTAACATCAACCAAGGCGCTGGTGCCAATGCGTTGCTGCTGAAGAACGGTTCGCAAAATGCCGACTCGGGCACGCAGAACATCTACGTGAGCTGCAACTACGCCGCGCAGATCGCTGCGAAATCCACCGCCAACAACGGTCTGCTGAATGCTGCCGGCGCAAGCCTCGCCGCGAACGATGCCGCGGACTTCACCAACCTGATCCATTACCGCATCGAGCTGACCTCGAACGATGGCAGCTTCAGCAAGCTGGATTACCGCACCAAGGGCACCGGCAGCTCGCCGACCGTCACTCCTGGCGGCGCGTTCCACGACGATGCCAACCTGCGGGTCTACATCGACCGTGACGATACTCAGAAGCGTCCGGTTGCCGGCGCTTATGTTGACACCGCCGTGATCACCCTCGGCGCGATCTGAGGCTGAACAAGCCTTTTGAACAGGAAAAGGGGGAGCTTCGGTTCCCCCTTTTTTCTGCGTTTACCGCACATTGAGGGATAGGGATCAATGTGCGGACCGTTCGCCGGAGTGGCGAAGGATCGAGTGGGGGTTGCAGTGATCAGATATCTTCTCGCCGTACTGAGCGCGGCTTTGCTCGCAAGCGCACCGCTGCCTGTACAGGCAGCCCGTCTTTCGCCGATGGTCGTCGACGTCGAACCGTTCGGCCGGGAGTCCATCGCACGGGTCGAACTCACCAACCCCGGGGCCGGAGAGTTCCCGGTGGAAGTGCAGATGTTCCGCGGCGTAATCAGCGAAGACGGACAGTTGGAACTATTTCCTGCGGACGACGATTTCCTCGTTTTTCCGGCCCAAATCGTAGTGCCCGCCAATTCGCAACAAGCATTCCGTGTGCAGTACGTCGGCGATCCTGAGCTGGCCAAATCCGAAGTCTACTACATGCAGGTCAGGCAGGTTCCGGTGGAAGTTTCGCCGGGTCAGTCGCAAGTCCAGGTTGTCGTCAACTTCAATGTCCTGGTGAATGTCATACCTGACGGTAGTGCTCCGGACCCGGTGGTCGACGAGGTGGCTCCCGTGATGAACGGTGAACAGCCAGGCATCCAGGTGCGGCTGGCCAATCGCGGCACCCGATACTTCACCGCAGGAACCTTGCCGTGGCAGGTCCTTGGACGGGCCGAAGATGGAACCGCGGTCAGCATGCAGCTGACGCCGGAGCAGATGGCGAAGCTGATCGGCGTCGGAGTAGTCGCTCCCGAGCGGTTCCGATCGTTCTTCATCCCGACGGAAAGGCCAATGGCCGAGGAAGGCCTGACAGTTACCCTGGGGGGCTGATTCATGACCGGGGGTAAATCCGCCGGGCTGATCGCGGGGGTCAGCCGATTGGCACTGATAACCGCCTGTCTGGGCCTGCCCTATGGTGCGCGCGCCAACGAAGTTGTTGCGCGGCAGGCGAAGGAACCGACTGCCGGACAGCAATCGCGTTCGATCGACATGTCGGTACCGCTGGTATGGAATGGTCGCGTACTGGGCGACGTGCTCGTTCAGGTGGAGCCCGATGGAACGGCTGCCATCGAAAGCCAGTCGCTGACCACCCAACTCTCAAGACTACTGAATGATGCGGGCGTCCTCCGCCTCCGCGAAGCAATAGCGGGGGATCCTTTCGTTACCTCGTCGGAACTGGCGACTGCAGGATTCGACATCAATTTCGACATGTCGCGCCTGGCGCTTGTGGTACAGGCGATCGAGGCGACCTACCGTCCTATCGAACCGCTGAGAGGAAGACAGGAGTCCGCCGAGCCCGAGTTGCCGACGATCGAGCCGGCGAATTTCAGCGCCTATCTTAATACCAGTGCAAACCTGATCTACCGGGACACCGGCGGCCTCGGGCCACCCGAAATCTTTCTTTCCGGTGCAGCCCGCTATCGCAACGTCGTTCTCGAATATGACGGCGGACTCGCCGAGGGACTGAACGGCCGGTATCGTCCCTACAGACGGGCAGTAAGAGCGGTCTACGACCAGCCTGAATCCTATCGACGATGGAGCGCGGGCGATCTTCGGCTGACCAACACCGGCAGGTTGCAGACTCCTTTCATCGGCGGAGTCGCTCTCGAAAAAAGCCGCCGCGTTTTTGATCCGTTCGCGCCGGTCGTCAATCTGGGTGGGCGGCAGATCCTCCTGACCTCTCCTTCCACCGTGGAGGTCATCGTCAACGGCGCCTCATATCAGACGCTGGATCTCCAGCCCGGCACTTACAGCCTCGAAGATCTGCCAATACAGGCAGGGTCCAATGACGTCGAACTGGTCGTGCGGGATGCAACGGGGCGTGAACAGGTGACGCGCTTCGATTATTTCTTCGAGCCGATCGAACTCGAAGCGGGCGAGGACGAATACACCTTCGCGGCCGGGGTGCTCGCGACGGAACTGGACCTGCAGCCGCGGTATTCGGACGATCCCGTAGCAATTGCGCATTATCGCAAAGCGTTGAGCGATACGCTGATCCTCGGGGGCGGCTTCCAGGCTTCGCAGGACGTGCAGGTTGTTTCGGCAGAAACACGCTTCGTGCCTCAGGTGATCCCTGGCAGCTTCGATCTGCAGGCGGCGGTGAGCTCGGGCGGTGGCACTGGCTTCGCCGTGCGGGGTGGGTACCGCCTCATCGCAGGTTTTGGCCCAGAAGCGATCCGTTTTTCGGCCAGTTTCGATTACAACAGTGACAATTTCCGGACCGTGAGCGATCTGACCGATTTTCGCCTCGAGAGCCTTTCGCTTAATGCAATCTTCAGCAAATCGCTTTCCCCGCGCACTTCGATCCTAGGCGGTGCTAATTACCTGTCGCGATCGGGAGCGAGGGACCAAAGCACCGTTTTCGCGGACATCTCACATTCTACCAGACACAACCTGCGGTTTACCGCCGGGGTAGAGTACGGGACGGGTTCGACGTTCGGTCGCAACTTTGGTGTACGCGCGTCTGTTTCCTACTTCTTCGGGGGGCGGCACCGGGCCGATGCCAGTTACCAAAGCAGACGCAAGTTGGCGCGCGCTACGCTGTCACGCAGCCTGACCAACGATGTCGGGTCGCTAGGCTATTCGATCAATGCGCAATCGTCCGACGGCAGCACATCACTGGACGGGGTAGTAGATTACATATCCAATCGGTTCGAGGCGCGCGCATCGCTTGCAACTTCGGGGCCGAATCTAGGTGGAGTAACCGATAACCGGACCGCAAGACTGCAACTCGGCACATCCTTCGCGATAGCAGATGGCGTATTTGGTATCGGTCGTCCGATCCAGGACTCATTTCTTCTCGCCCGTCCCCATCAAACGCTCCGGGGCACCGACGTTATTACCGGACGCAGCCTTACCGGCGGCCGATACGAAGCCGCCAGCGGACCATTGGGTGCGGCTGTGGTCAGCCGCCTCTCATCCTACAATACGCAGGACGTGCGATACGATATCGACTCGCTCGAAGCTGGCTACGACATCGGGACGGGTGTGGCCCGTGTCGACCCGCCATACCGAAGCGGCTACGAATTCGTCGTTGGCAACGACCGGTTCGTAAGTGCAGTTGGCTTCCTGCAATCGGGCGAAGAACCGGCCGCGCTCATGGTCGGACGGATCACTTCGGTCGACGACGAGGGCTTCGAAGCCCAGCCGTTCTTCACGAACTCCGTCGGCCGTTTCGGAGTAATCGGGCTGGCTCCGGGGCGCACCTATGTCGTACGCCTCAACGATACCGGGCAGGAGTTTACGATAGAAGTGCCGATGGAAGTCACGGGCCTTCTTCGATTGGGGACGGTTCGAGTACCGGCGAAAAGCGACTAGGAGACGATATGAGACAGCTGAACTTAGTCCTGACCCTGATCGCGCTCGCCGCGATGCCCACTTCGCTGATGGCAGCCGAATGCGTGCCCGAGTTCGCGAGTTCCGACCAATCGGTAGTAGTTAGCGGCGTCGAGATTGCCCCCGGCGCGATGAGCGTCGACAATTTCCAGGTGCGTATAAGAAAATCGGTCGGAGAGGGCAGCGACGCCGGCCGCGGGCCTGCCGGAAATGCTTGCCCGGCGACGATCAGGGTCTCGCGTCTGACGGGCCCGGTCGATCCGAACTTTCCCGAATACAATCTCAGGGCGCCCGGACAGCCGCAAATCGAGATTCTCCAGGACCCTTCGTCCAGTGGCACTTCGCTCAGCGACGTGAAGATCGCAAATGCGTCGGTAGGACAACAAGGGCGTTCGGTCCCGTTCGAGCTACAAGTACCTACCGAGTGGGGTCTGACGGCAGGGACCTACACCGATCGGCTGGAACTGCTTTTGTTCGACCAGAACGGGGCACTTGTCGACCGGACCAACCTTACGATCACCATACTAATTCCAGCCACAGTCTCTGTTAGATTCGTAGGCGCAGTGATCGGTGGTGGCTTCGGATCCGGAGCACGGATTGATCTCGGCACATTATCAACGTCCGAACAGACGCGGTCACAACCTTTTGGCGCGCGCATTTTCAGCACCGCGCCTTATCTGGTGAACGTCGCTTCCGCCAATTCGGGTAACCTGGCGCACGTCGATCTCGGTAGCGAAATTCCCTATCGTCTGTACTTCGACGGGGCGCAAGTCGATCTCACTGGTATCAGCGCCTTCACTTACCTTGCTCCTACTCCCCGTTCAGGGAATACCCGCCCGATGAGCTTGGAAGTTCCGCCGGCTTCAGTTCCGGCGGGACGGTACAACGACCGGATAACACTGACAGTCAGTGCCCTTTGATCAAAGGGCCGTAATTCCAAGGCTGATCGCCAGTTCCTCGCGTAAGCCCCGCGCCTGAACGACGAACGGCACCTTTTTCGCTACAGGACTCTGGCGGACAGAAATCTCGGTAAGGCCGGTTGGCGCAAGCGGGCTGGCTTGTCCGGCGTAAACGATGCGCGCAGTTTCTCCTGCCGCCAATGTACGGTGCGACGCGATCACGCGAAAACCATGGCTGGCGTTGCACATCTCGAACACATCACCCGTAGTAACCCCACTTTCCGGATCGACCGAAGCGATAGAAGCTTCTAGCTGGCAAATCTCTGGGATATTTAGGGAAATGCGCATCCCTGCCGACGCGCCTGGATTGGCTTGGGCGGCGCAGGGAAAAGCCAGAACGGTAGCAAACAGGGCAAAGCGAAGCATGGTCTTCTCCTTTGCCCGAATTCATAACTAGGAAAATTAAACATCCGGTATATTTGGAGCTCCCGCCCCTTTCATAGAGATAGGATGCTGCTCGGCCACGGCTTCCTCTAACATTATTTCTTGCCGGACCAGCGCCAGAAGAAGCTTATCTTCCGTGCCTATCGCAACACCGCGCGCGTCGCCGCCAACTCGATCTCCCAGGAAGTCGTGAAGCTAGAGCGCGAAGGTCAATACTTCGAAGAGGTTGCGCATCTGGTGAAGGGACAGCGCGGCCTTGAAGGCTATGAAGTCAGCGATACCGATCGCGGGGTCTGGAGCGCAGGCATGATCCAAGGATTGATCTACGATGTTCCGGGCGTAAGCGAACTGGTCGAACGCATCATCGAAGAGGCGGCTGCGATCATCACTCAACGACTTGCCGAACTAGTTCTATAGGGCGCAAGGACATTGTGTGCCGAACAGCGACGACATTATCCTACATCATTACGATGCATCGCCGTTTTCCGACAAAGTCCGCGGGCTGCTCGGCCTCAAAGGCCTCAGTTGGAAATCGGTCGTCACGCCCAACATGATGCCGAAGCCAGATCTCATTCCCTTGACCGGCGGCTATCGCCGCGCGCCGGTAATGCAGATTGGGGCAGACATCTATTGCGATAGCCAAGTCATCATGGCCGAGATAGAGCGCCGCTTCCCTGAACCGGAGACCGATCTGGGGTCGAGTTGGCCCGTCAACCTATGGGCGGACAGAATTTGGTTCCAGCACTCGGTCGCCATCATTTTTGGCTCACTTGGCGACCAAGTTGCCCCAGCTTTCATCGCCGACCGCGAGAAGCTGTCGGGGCGCCCTTTCGACGTGAAGGCAATGGCAGCCGCTGCCGAGCCGGCGAAGGCGCAATGGCGTGCTCAGGCGGGCTGGATCGAAAGCGCTTTGGCTTCTGCCAACGACGCTTTCCTCTGTGGTGATACTGCCGGCATCGCCGACCCCTCCGCACACATGAACATCTGGTTCCTCGCTTCGGTTTTCCCCGACATGGCGAGCGAATTGCTGCAAGGCTTCGATCGCCTGAACGAATGGCGAGCATCCATCAAGCACATCGGGCAAGGAGATCGGCTAGAGATCAGCGGTGCCGACGCGATCAGAGTGGCTTCGGAAGCTGAGCCAGTTGAAGCGATACCGGAACATACAGAGGCAGGAACTATATGCCGAATGATCGGCAAGAAAGTGATCACCTCAGCCGACGATTATGGCCGTGATCCCATCGCAGGAGAACTCATCGCATCCACAAACCAGAGGTCGGTAATCATGCGAACTGATCCTGCGACCGGAACCGCAACAATCACGTTCCCCAAAGTCGATTTCGTCGTGACAGAAGAACAGTGATCGAACATACCGGCATACCCGGCTACACCCTTTTCGACCGCCCATATCAAGAAGCTACCTAGAGGTGGAGTATCCGCTCTCGCGAGTTTCGGAAGCCGTCCCGAATAGCCGGAATGAGGGCGCAAAGCCACGAGCATGGGGGCAGGAGGTTGAGATTCTCAAATGATTACAGTGCCTAGCATATTCATGCCGGGTGCGCCAAATCATTGGCAGTAAGCTTCTATCCCCGCGCCACGGTGTCCAGCGGTTCGCCGGTCACAGGATAGCCCAGGTCCTCACCGATCTCGAGCCAGGTCTGGCCGTCGCGGTCGCCCATGTAGGGCGTGATCGTGCGTACCGGGATTGCTTCTGCCTGCGCCTTGGCTTCGGCGTAGCTGCCGAAGAGGGCGAGACGTTCGAGATTGCGCCGGGTCGGGAAGATGACCTTGATCTCGCCGCGTTCCGCCGCATCGAGTGCGCCCTGCGCCGTCGTCCAGAACAGATGCGTGTTCTCGGACAGATCGGCTTCGATTTCGACTGCCCCTGTGCCGAGGTCCGCCAGGTAGAAGCGCGTGTCGTAGACGCGCGGTATGCGCTCATTCTTCGGAAACCAGCGCGCGAAAGGCGTCAGCTGCGCCAAGTCGAGGTCCCAGCCGAAATGATCGAGCACCGGCGCCAGTTCACCGGTCTGTTGCAGATAGTCCCGCGCCGCGCGGGCCTGGGCCGCGTCGATATCGCCCGACAGTCCGATTGCGAGGCCGGTCTCTTCCAGAGTTTCCCTTACGACTGCGATCTGATGCGCGGCCTCTTCCGGATCTAGCGGGCCGCCGATCCGGGCGCCGAGATCGAAATCCGCCGGATCGACCCGGCCGCCGGGGAACACCGCCATGCCGCCGGCGAACACCATCTCGCGCGATCGGATCGTCATGAGGATTTCCGGCGGACCATCGTCCGCGCCATGACGGAAGATCACTACGGTGGCGGCGGGAATTCCTTCGGACGCCGGGTCGGATGGTGTGCTCATGTTGGCATGTGTGGCCTGCAGTGCGCAGCTTGCCAAGTGCATTCGGCGAAGCGGTGTCGGAGAAGTTTACAGATGCGTCGGGTCAAGGCTTGGCGTTAACCATCGAAACTGCTGCAAACGCTGAAAATGTCTAGTTTGGCACGCTCTGTGCATAGTGATGGATGTCCCGACACAGTCTCCCGCGGGGCGCGCTGTCCCTGGTTTTAAGCAGCGCCTCGACGTGAACAAAAAGGCCCGCCCGGTTGTCTCCCGGGCGGGCCTTTCCCGTTCTGGTCTCGTCGGTCTGGGAAATCAGGACTCGGCTTTGGCCACCTGCTTTTCATCCATCATGGTCTGAAGCTCTCCGGCTTCGAACATTTCCATCATGATGTCGCTGCCGCCAACGAATTCACCCTTCACATAAAGCTGCGGAATGGTCGGCCAGTCCGAATAGGTCTTGATGCCTTGCCGGATTTCCATGTCCTGCAAAACGTCCACGCTTTCATAGGCGACGCCGCAATGGTCGAGGATCGCGACAGCGCGGCTCGAGAAGCCACACTGGGGGAACAGCGGCGTGCCCTTCATGAACAGGACTACATCGTTTGAGCCGACAACGTCGGCGATGCGCGTATTGGTGTCGGACATAGCGGTCCGTCCTTTATCTGAGAAACTTGATGGGGATCAGTTGGGGGCTTGGGTGGTCAGTTGCAAGGCGTGCAGTTCGCCGCCCATGCGCCCGCCCAGCGCATCGTAGACCATCTTGTGCTGTTGTACGCGGCTCTTGCCAGCGAACTGCGGGGCAGTGACCTTGGCTGCCCAATGATCGTTGTCGCCTGCCAGATCGCGCATTTCCACCTCGGCGCCGGGAAGCGCCGTCGTGATCGCCTCGACGATATCGTCTGCCGCCATCGGCATCGGATCAGCTTTCGCTCATATACTGGCGGCGGGCCTCTACGGCGCACTCTTCCAGCTTGGCGCGGATGTCGGCTTCGCTGACATCGCAATCGGCGGCGGTCAGGTCGCCCAGCAGCTTGCGGATCACGTCCTCGTCGCCCGCTTCCTCGAAATCGGCCTGGACGACCGCCTTCTTGTAGGCGTCGGTCTCTTCTTCGGTCAGGCCCATCAGGCCGGCGGCCCACTCGCCGACCAGCCGATTGCGGCGTGCCGCGATCTTGAAGGCGGTTTCCTGGTCGAAGGCGAATTTGGATTCCTCACCGCGTTCGCGATCCTTGAAGTCGGTCATGTCGTGTCCCTCGGGAATGAATAGCTGTTGCGGGGGAATAGGCGCGGCCCATCCCACCCGCAAGGGCGCTAGTCCATGGTGACGACGAGTTTTCCGATTGCGCCGCGGTTTTCCAGCTTGGCAATGGCCTCGTGGGCGCGTTCGATCGGATAGGTCTCGCTGACCAGCGGGCTGATCTTGCCCGCCTTCCACAAATCGAACAGCTCAGCAATGTGGGCCTTGTTCTTCTCCGGCTCGCGAGCGGTGAACGCGCCCCAGAACACACCGCGGATGTCACAGCTCTTTAGCAGCGTCAGGTTGAGCGGCATCTTGGCGATCCCGGCGGGAAAGCCAATAACAAGGAAACGCCCTTCCCACGCGATCGAGCGCAGGGCCGGCTCCGAATAATCGCCACCGACGATGTCGTAGACGATATCCGCCCCGCCTTCGCCGACAGCGGCCTTGAAGTCGTTCGCTAGCTGCTTGGAGGTGTCCTTGTCGAAAGGCGCGCGGGGGTAGATGACAACCTCGTCCGCACCGGCTTTCCTTGCGGTCTCTCCCTTTTCTTCGGTGGAGACGGCTGCGACCACGCGGCAGCCGTAGGCCTTGGCGAGTTCGACGGCAGAGAGGCCGACGCCGCCCGCTGCGCCGAGCACGAGGACGGTTTCGCCCTCCTTGATGTCGCCGCGATCCTTCAGGCCGTGGATGGTCGTCCCATAGGTCATCAGCAAGGCGCTGGCCTGCACCAGGTCGATGCCCTCGGGCACCTTGAACAGGCGTGCGGCATCGACGGCCAGTTTTTCCTGCAGACCGCCATTGCCGACGCCGCAGATCACCTTGTCACCGACTGCGAAGCCCTCGACGCCGTCGCCCAGCGCTTCGATCGTCCCGGAGATTTCGCCACCCGGCGCGAAGGGGCGGGGCGGCTTGAATTGATACATGTCGCGGATGATCAGCGTGTCGGGGAAATTGATCGCGCAGGCGGCGACCTTGATGAGAACCTGACCCTTACCGGGGGTCGGATCATCGATCTCCTCGACGACAAGGGTTTCGGGGCCGCCGGTTTCTTTCGACAGGACTGCTTTCATGCTGCGTCTCTCCTTTGCGGCGCGTCGAGCCAGGGAAGGGCCTGCGCGCGCTGTTGTTCATGGGTTTCAATGGCTGCGCCGCGTTCCAGCGTCAGGCCGATTTCGTCGAGCCCTTCCAGCAGGCAGTGCTTGCGGAACGGATCGACTTCGAAGGCGAAGCGATCCTGGAAGGGGGTGGTAACGGTCTGGTTCTCCAGATCGATCGTGATGGGGTGGTCCGCGGCGATTTCGAGCAGGCGGTCGACCTGATCCTGCGGCAGTTCCACCGTCAGGATGCCGTTCTTGAACGCGTTGCCCGAAAAGATGTCCGAGAAACTCGGCGCGATGACCGCCGTTATGCCGAGATCGAGCAGCGCCCAGGCGGCATGTTCCCGGCTCGACCCGCAACCGAAATTGTCGCCCGCGATGAGGATCGGGGCACCGGCAAAATCTTCTACGTCGAAAGGATTTCCGGGCGCTTCGCGGATAGTCTCGAATGCACCCTTGCCGAGGCCTTCGCGGCTGACCGTCTTGAGCCAGTGTGCAGGAATGATGACGTCGGTATCGACATTCTTCAGGCCCAGCGGGATCGCGCGGCCTTCGATCGTCGATACCTTGTCCATCAATCGGTCTCCGGTTTCTCGCCCGAGGGGATTTTGCCGGGCTGCTCTGGCTTGTTTTTGTCGGTGGTGCGCTTGCCTGCATAGAGCAGCGCGGCGGCGATGGCGGCAGAGCCGATGGCCCCGGCGATCTTGAGCTTGTTCGTCATGCCCCGTTCAATGGTCAGGCATCGACCGCTTGGCAAGGGGCGAGCGTGCGGACATCGGCGAGGCGACCGGTGACAGCGGCAGCAGCGGCCATCGCTGGGCTGACGAGGTGAGTACGTGCTCCGGGGCCCTGGCGACCGACGAAGTTGCGGTTGCTGGTGGACGCGCAACGTTCGCCGGGCGGCACTTTGTCGGGATTCATAGCCAGACAGGCCGAACAGCCGGGCTCGCGCCATTCGAAACCGGCGGCGGTGAAAACCCGGTCCAGGCCCTCGGCTTCCGCCTGCCGCTTGACGAGGCCGGAACCGGGCACGACGATCGCCCAGCGCACGTTCGCTGCTTTCGTGCGACCTTTGAGCACGTCCGCGGCGGCGCGCAGATCCTCGATGCGGCTGTTGGTGCAGCTGCCGATGAAGACGTTCTCGATCCGGATGTCCTCGATTCGCTGGCCGGGTTCGAGGCCCATGTAATCGAGGCTCTTGCGAGCGGCGGTTTGCTTGGAGGGGTCGGCGAAGCTTTCAGGAGCGGGCACATTGCCGCCCACTGGCACGACGTCTTCGGGGCTGGTGCCCCAGCTCACGGTCGGCTCGACAACCGCGGCATCGATCACGACGGTCTTGTCGAATACGGCATCGGGGTCGGAGTGCAGCGTCTTCCACCATGCGACCGCCTTGTCCCATGCTTCGCCTCGCGGGGCATAGGGGCGACCTTCGAGATAGGAAAAGACCGTATCGTCCGGCGCAATCAGACCGGCGCGCGCGCCGCCTTCGATGCTCATGTTGCAGACGGTGAGACGGCCCTCGACGCTCATCCGCTCGAACACGGGCCCGCGATACTCGATCACGTGGCCCGTGCCGCCTGCGGTGCCGATCACGCCGATGATGTGCAGGATCAGATCCTTCGGAGTGACGCCGGGGCCGAGTTCGCCTTCGACCCTGACTTCCATCGATTTCGACGGGCGCAATTGCAGCGTCTGCGTCGCCAGCACATGTTCGACCTCGCTCGTGCCGATGCCGAAGGCCAGCGCGCCGACGCCGCCATGCGCTGCCGTATGACTGTCACCGCAGACGATCGTCGCACCGGGGAGCGAAAAGCCCTGTTCCGGCCCGACGACATGGACGATGCCCTGTTCGGGTGCGGTCGCGTCGATGTAATCGATGCCGAATGCGGGGGCGTTCGCTTCCAGCGCAGCCAGCTGAGCGGCGCTCTGTGGATCCTCGATCGGCAGGCGGTTCCCGGACACATCGGTGCGCGGGGTGGTCGGTAGATTGTGATCGGGAACGGCCAGCGTCAGGTCGGGTCGGCGTACTTTACGTCCCGCCAGCCGCAGCGCCTCGAAGGCCTGCGGGCTGGTGACTTCGTGTACCAAGTGCCGGTCGATATAGAGGATGCAGGTGCCGTCGTCGCGGCGCTCGACCACATGGGCGTCCCAGATTTTCTCGTAAAGCGTGCGCGGTTTGCTGGCCATGGCGCGAAATTGCGGCACGAATGTCACGAGCGCAAAAAGGCAATTCCAGAGTCTTCCAAACTTAACCTTTCTCTGCTCTACTGACACTTATGTCAGCAAAGCCATTCGCATTTCCGATCAAAGTGATTCCCTCGGACATCGACTTCATGGGGCACGTGAACAACGCGCGTTACCTGAACTGGGTGCAGGATACGGTGCTGGCGCACTGGCAGAAGCTTGCACCGGCCGAGGAAGTGGCGAGCAAGGCATGGGTCGCACTCAAGCACGAGATCACGTACCGCAAGCCAGCTTTCCTGCATGACGATGTGATCGCCGAAACGGTGCTGGAGAAGATCAAGGGCGCACGCTCGTTCTACAACACCGTCATCAAGCGCGGCGAGGAGGTGCTGGCCGAGGTGCAGAGCATGTGGTGCTGCCTCGATAGCGAAACGCATCGCCCCGCACGCATCAGCAGCGAAGTCGCCGAGAAATTTTTCGGCCTTAAGACCCGCCAGCCTTCTTGCGGGGAATAGGGTTTTGCGCCGACGGCTGCGCATCCCTATATAGCAGACATGGGTCGACCGTCGGTCAGTACTGAAACCGCAGCCGGCGAAATACGCCAGGCGTTGACAGGCCTCGCGTTGACGGCGGCAATCTTTGCCGCGTGGCTGACCATCCATCTCTTCGCCATGTTCGTGTTCCAGCTAACCTGGGCGAGCCTGCCGCTGGCCCTGGTCATGGCGATCGTACAGTGCTGGCTTTCGGTCGGCATGTTTATCGCCAGCCACGACGCGATGCATGGCTCGCTCGTTCCCGGCGGCGGGCGCATCAACGACGTGGTCGGCGGCTTCCTGCTGTTCGTATACGCTGGCTTCGCCTGGAGGCGGATGCGCGATGCCCATTTCGCGCATCACAAGGCGCCGGGCACCGCTGACGACCCGGACTTCAGCGTCGATCATCCGACACGGTTCTGGCCGTGGTACGGTACCTTCTTGAAGCGCTATTTCGGGTGGCAGTCGATCGCCTTCGTCAGCACGGTCGTAACCACATACTGGCTGTTGCTGGGTGTGCCGGTCGAGAAAATTGTCCTGCTCTACGGCGCACCGGCGATCGCTTCTTCGATGCAGCTGTTTTATTTCGGGACCTATCGCCCGCATCGGCACGACACTGCCGGGTTCGACGACAAGCACCACGCGCGCAGCGACGATTTCGGCACGCTGGCTTCTCTCGCCAGCTGCTTTCATTTCGGCTATCATCACGAACACCACCGCGCGCCGCATGTGCCGTGGTGGAAGCTGCCGGCCGCACGCAAGGCCATGGCCCTCGAAGAGACCAAAGCATGAGCATCGGTGCAATCCTCCTGACCGTCTTCCTGTCGATCCTCGGCATGGAGCTGTTCGCGTGGTGGGCGCACAAATACATTATGCACGGCTGGGGTTGGGGCTGGCACCGCGACCATCACGAGCCGCACGAAAAGGTATTCGAGAAGAACGATCTCTACGCCGTGACCTTCGGCACCATCGTATTCGGCATGTTCGCGATCGGTTACGCCATGGGCTGGGACGTACTGTGGTGGGTAGCCTTCGGGATCACTTGCTACGGCCTGATATACACGCTGGTGCACGATGGACTGGTTCACCAGCGGTATTGGCGCTGGGTGCCCAAGCGCGGCTATGCCAAGCGGCTGGTGCAGGCGCACAGGCTGCACCATGCGACCATCGGCAAGGAAGGCGGCGTCAGCTTCGGTTTCGTGTTCGCGCGCGACCCGGCTAAGCTTAAGGCAGAATTACGACGCCAGCGCGAGACGGGCGAGGCCGTCGTACGCGAAAGCGCCGGAGCCTAGAGGCCCCGGCGCTTCCGGATCCTTCGCTGTAGCGCGTTTTACCTGGCGTAATTCACATACAGGCCGTGGATCAGGCCGGGAATGAAGCCGAGCAGCGTCAGCACGAGGTTGATCAGCGTCGTCGTGCCCAGACCATGCTTCGCCGCAACGCCGAGCGGGGGCAGCAGGATGGTCGCGATCAGAATCAGAATTGCCATTGAGAGTGTCCTTTCGTTCACCCTCCCGTCGTATGATTGATCAACGGGTGGTCGCTGGCGCAGTTCCCGATATCATTCGTTGCGGGTTGCAATCCAGCCGCCGCAAATCACCAGGATGGCGATCGAAATCCAGTACCAAGGATGGCCGAGCGTATACCATGTGAAGATTGCGCCCACACTCATCGCACCGATGGCCATGGTCTTTGCGCGCCGACTGATGGCGCGCCGTTCGCGCCAATCTTTGACCTGCGGCCCCCAATGCGGGTGATCGAGGATTTTCTGCTCCCATTCGGGATTGCTGCGAGCAAAGAAATAGACCGCCAGCAGCAGGAACGGCACGGTCGGCATGATCGGCAGAAAGGCGCCGACAGCGGCGAGGCCGACGCTCAGCAGGCCGAGCCCACGATAGATCGGGCGTTTCATTTCATCCCGCCGCGATCCGCGCCGCATGTTCCTTCACCAGCGAGATCATGTTCGGCACCCCCTGGGTGCGATTGCTGGACAGTTGGTTCTTGAGGTCGAACGGCTCGAGCGCGGCCGTGACGTCCATTTGCGCGACCTCTTCGGCCGGCTTGTCCTGCACGGCGCTGATGACGAGCGCGACGATACCCTTGGTGATGGCGGCATTGCTGTCGGCGAGGAAACGGAGCTTGTCGGCTTCGCCCGTTGGATAGACCCAGACCGCCGCCGAACAGCCGCGCACCAGCGTCGCGTCCGTCTTAAGCGCATCGGGCATCGGCTCCAGCTCGCGGCCCAGCTCGATCAGCAGGCGATAGCGTTCGTCCCCTTCGAGAAACTCGTATTCTTCTGCAATATCGTCGAGGTTTCGCACCGTATCTCCGTTCGCCGGGCCCTGTCCCGATTCACGCGCGCCGCTAAGCGGGAAAGCAGCAGGCGGCAAGTCTAAGACGAACGGGTCGGCGATAGGTTCACAAGTCCACGCCGCTGGCGATCGCTTCCAGCTTGCGGATGCGCTCCTTCAGGTCGGCGATCTCGATCCGGGCGGCGCCCATGGGCGAACCGTCCTGGCGCGGCGCGGCGTCCTGTTCGAGTTCGCGGCGCTTCAGCTCAAGCCAGCCGTGCCAGCCGCGCAGCATTGCGGTGGCGACGATGACCAGGCCGAGCAGGCTCGCGCTGGCGATGATGATGGATGGTTCGAACATTGTTCCCTCATGTCCTCCTTGAACCGGTGTTGATCCTGCCGCCTCAGTCGGCCTGCTTGTCGCGCAGCGCTTCGATCTCGGCGGAAATTCTCTTGGTTTCGGCGGCGTCGAGCGAGTTGCCTTCGGTGGCGATCCGCTCGAGCACCTTGATGCGCTCGCGCAGGTCCTCGACCTCGCGCTTCGTCTGCACCTTGTCTTCGGTGTCGACCGAGCTTGCGCCGGGACCGATCCAGTGCTGGTTGCCTTTGCGGTCGGTAATGATCCCGCCCTGCGCCCGGTACTTTGCGGCCATGACCTTACCCACGACCACCATCATGACGATGATGACAACTGCAAGCGGCCAGGTCATTCGTTCATCTCCCGATTGCCGGTCTCGATCCGGTCGAGCGTGCGCAGTTCATCGATCTGGGAAGCGAGCGCATGATTGCTGTCGGTGGCGATGCGTTCGAGCACACGGACGCGTTCTTCCATCCTGCTGTAATCGCCGTTCTGGAAGCGGGCCTGCTGCGCTTTCGCTTCTTCGGCGCGCGCCTGCAGCTCCAGCTTGCGCTCCTTGTGATCGTGCTCGCGCTTGTTCATGACATAAGCGAAGGGAAAGACGATCGACAGCACGACCAGAATGAAGCCGAAGATGAGGAGCAGGTCGGGGTCCATCAATTGGCCTCCCGCTTGTCGCGCAGCTGTTCGATCTCGCTGGTCAGGTGGTAGCCGCTATCGGTAACGATGCGTTCGACATTCGCCATCCGGTCCTTCATCGAGCCGAGCTCGGCGCGTAGTTCGGCGTTCTCCTGCGTGAGCAGCTTGACCCGTTCGACCGCCTGGTCGTTCTTCGGATAGATCGCCTTGCCCCAGCTGTTCTCCAGCGGGTAGCCCATCTTCATGCGCATCCAGCTGTTCACGATCCAGCCACCGGTCATGATCGCAACGCCGACGATGATCGCCGTTTCGCTAAGGAATTCCATTATGCTTTCTCCCCTTTCTTCAGCGACAGCGGCACGCCATTGTCTTCGTCGCGGTCGCGCAAGGCCTCGATCTCGTCATGGAGCGAGTAGCCGCGGTCGGTGACGATCTTCTCCAGCACGATCATGCGGTCCTGCATGGCGTCGAGCTTGTCGTGAAGCTGGCGGTTCTCTGCCTTGAGCGCTTTCGTTTCGACGGTATCGCCGCGCTCGGTCTTGCCGCCCCATTCGTCTTCGAGCGAATAGCCATGCTTGGCGCGGATCCAGTTGTTGACGAGCCATCCCACCGTACTGATTGCGACCAGCAGGACGACGAAGGTCGGTCCACCCCAATCCATCACGCCTTCTCCTGTCGCTTGATGTCGAGCGGGACGCCCGTGCCTTCTTCATGGCTTTTGGTGTCGCGCAGTGCCTCGATCTGGGCGGCGACGTCATAGCCCTTGTCGGTCACGATCCGCTCCAGCACCTGGACGCGCTGCTCCAGTTCGGCGACCTGGGTCGCGTGGCGGGCGGCTTCCTCGGCGCTTCGCGATGCGGTGGCGTTGAGGCGCTTCTCCTCCAGCTTGCGCTGGTTGGCGATCCACACGATGGCGACGACCATGATGAAGGGCGCCAGCGGGATCATGAGTGCGAGAATGCCTTCCATAAATCTTCCCCTTTTGTCTGGTGCTTACCGAAGCCGTTCGATTTCGGCGTTCAGGCGCGGATTGCTGCTGACGTAGAAGGTTTCGACTTCGGCCAGGCGGCGATCGACATCCTTCATCTTGGCGCGGATTTCGCGCGCCGTGCGCTTCGGGTTCTGGCGGACGCGCTGCCAGTATTTGCTCTCGTCCTGATCGGTGTAGAGATGCGGCGGCTTCTTGTTCAGCAAAATGCCGGCGGCGAAATAGGCGAGGATCGGCCAGCCCATGCTGATGGCCAGGATCAGGAAGCCCAGCCGGACCCACAGGGCATTGACCCCGGTGTAGTCGGCGATGCCCGAGAGCACGCCCATGAACTTCGCATTCTGCTTGTCGCGATAGAGGGTGGTGCGGGGGCTGTTCACTGGGATGCTCCTTTTTTCTCTGCCATCAGCTGTTCGAGTTCGCGCAGCTGCTGGTTGTCGACTTCGCTGTCATGGACGAGGCGGGCCGGCTTGAAGTCGGGATTGTCGGACGCGACCAGGCGCTCGACCGTGTCCATCCGGTCGTCGAGCCGCTTGGCGAGGTTGTAGAGTTCCTCCAGCAGGGCTTCGTCGTCGGTGGTGATGGTGGCGGAGGTCTTCCACTTCGTGATGTAGTGAAGGACGATCCACGGGAGTGCGATGAATAGCGCGGCGATAAAAAGTACTTCTTCCACGGATCAGTCCTCCTTGGGTGCGCTGCCTTTACCCAGCGCCTTTTTCATCTGTTCGAGTTCGTCGTCGATGGCATCGGCCCCTTCCAGCGCGGCGATTTCGTCCGCGAGATTCGGGCTGTTCTTGCCATCGGCAATCTGAAGTGCATCGGCACGCCCCTCGGCGTAATCGACCCGGCGTTCGAGCTGGTCGAAGCGGCTCAGCGCATCGTCCACCCGCTCGTTGGTCATCAGGCTGCGGAGCTTGACGCGGTTCTCCGCGCTTTCCAGCCGGGCCGCGATGGCGGTCTGGCGGCTGCGCGCTTCGCGCAGGCGGTTCTGCAACTTCTGGATGTCCTGCTCATAGGCCCGCAGGGCATCGTCGAGCACCGAGATTTCCTGCTTCAGCTGGTCGGACATGTCCGATGCCTTCTTGCGCTCTACCAGAGCGGCGCGGGCGAGATCTTCGCGATCCTTCGACAGCGCCAGCTGTGCCTTCTCGCCCCAGTCGGCCTGGAGCTTGTCCAGCTTGACCGTGTGGCGATGCATTTCCTTCTGGTCGGCGATGGTGCGCGCGGCACTTGCGCGGACTTCGACCAACGTTTCCTCCATCTCGAGGATGATCATGCGGATCATCTTCTGGGGGTCGTCGGCCTTGTCCAGCATGTCGTTGAAATTGGCGGCGATGATATCGCGGGTGCGGCTGAAAATGCCCATCAATGGTGCTCCAGTAGAAAAAAAGTCCGATCCGAACCCGGAATCCTTGGCGCGTCCGCCTTCGCGAGTCGGGGTGGGCGAGCGGCGCAGCCGTTCTACCTCTTCCTCGAGCCGCGACAAATTCGTGCGGGGGCGGCCCGGAGCGTCTTGGGGACTGTCGGGGGAGTTGCGCTCCGGGCCAAGGGGGTCGTGGTCGGGCGGCAGAGTCATGCGATCTCGACCTGCTCGTAGGTTGCGATTGCCGCGACCGGCGTCGTGACCGTGATATGCGAGCTTAGCATTACGAATGCCGACATGGCGACGATGCTGGCGAGCGCTGCCTGGCCCAGTTGGGTGCGGAAGAAGCTGCGATCGTACATGGCGGTGTGCCTCCCTTGGGGTCGTCCGGCTGATCCGGGACCGAAATTGCTGTTGTGATATGTTCAGCAAGGGCCGTGCCAAAACTCGAAAGCGGCTGGAAAGCTGGAAGTTTTCACCGTTATGCGAGCATCGTGTTGGTTTTAATTGCCAAGCCTTGGTGTATTTTCCTATATCTTGGTCATGGAGCGGGAAAACCAGTTCATCGGCCAGTCCGGCGCCTTCCTCGACGCGGTGGAGCGTGCCAGCCGCGCGGCCCCAATGCGCCGGCCGGTGCTCGTCATCGGCGAGCGCGGTACGGGCAAGGAATTGATCGCAGAGCGTCTGCACCGCCTCTCCACCCGCTGGGACGAACCGCTCGTCACCATGAACTGCGCCGCCTTGCCGGAAACGCTCATCGAGGCTGAGCTGTTCGGGCACGAGGCGGGAGCCTTCACCGGCGCTACCAAGCAACGCGTCGGCCGGTTCGAAGAAGCCGACAAAGGCACGCTGTTTCTCGACGAACTGGGCACGCTGTCGATGGGGGCGCAGGAACGCCTGTTGCGCGCCGTCGAATATGGCGAAGTCACGCGCATCGGCTCCAGCCGACCCGTTCGCGTGGACGTCAGGATCGTCGCGGCGACCAATGAAGACCTGCCCGAAAAGGCCGCCCGCGGCGAATTCCGGGCCGACTTGCTCGACCGGCTGAGCTTCGAGGTCATAACCTTGCCGCCGCTCCGCGTGCGCGAGGGCGATGTCGAGGTGCTGGCGGATTACTTCGGCCGCCGCATGGCCGCAGAGCTGGGCTGGGAAGGCTGGCCGAGCTTCGCTCCGCATGTGACCGAGCAGATGGTAGCGCACGACTGGCCGGGCAATGTGCGCGAGCTGCGCAATGTGGTGGAACGCGCCGTCTATCGCTGGGACGACTGGAACGAACCGATCGGCCATGCGCAGTTCGATCCCTTCGACAGCCCGTGGAAGCCGGTTTCGCCCGTAAAGCGCCCGCCCCAGGCCGCCCCCGCCGCTGCCGGAGCAACCGCGCCACACGGTGCCGGTCCGGATTTCGAACATATCGACGACTTGCGCACCGCGGTTGACGATCACGAGAGGGCCATCGTGGAACACGCTCTCGGCAAGCACCGCTGGAACCAGCGACAGACGGCAAAGGCGCTGGGGCTAAGCTACGACCAGCTGAGGCACTGCATAAAGAAGCATGGCCTGATGCAGGAAGCCGATTAGCGGATTTTTTACCGGCGCGTATTGTAATACCTCAACTTTACTGAGGGGTATTGCTCATGGACATCGTAAAAGCCGGACTTTCGCTGGTCGGAACTGCCGTCATCGCTGGCTGGGTGGCATATTCGGTGTCTGCGCCGCGCAATGCGAACGCTTATATGAACCAGGAAATGGATGCTCTCGGCGGGCAGTCGATCAACGAGCACATGGCAGAGAAAAAGGCTGAAGTTGATGCCATGCAGTGTGCGGAATACTCGCGCCTGTCGCAGGAGTTGTGGGATCGGGCGGTCGCAAACGGCACGACGGAAGTTGATTCTGCCCGGATCGACGAGTTGCAGCGCCAGGTGGATCGCTACTGCTAGGCCACGGGGGCCGCGCCTACGCCCGAGCAATTCTAGCGCTCGGCAAAGACTCATATTGCTTTTCGGTATCCGACGACCTAAATGGCCGTCATCCCGACATTGTCGCGACACTGAAGGGCTGGCGCCGCGAGGGGCCGGCACCAACCGCCGTTGCCGCAATGTCTATCGTACCGGAGACCAGATGGCAGATATCGCGCGACTGACCGAAGTTATCGAACCCGAGGCCGAGGCCCTGGGCTTCGAGCTCGTGCGCGTGAAGATGATGCCGTCCGAAGCCGGAGACGGCGGGCAGGCGCTGCAGATCATGGCGGAAGACCCAAAGACCGGCCAACTGGTGATCGAACAATGTGCCGCCCTGTCGCGCCGCGTCTCCGACCGGCTCGATGCGCTCGAGGAAGAGGGCACGGTCCTCGTTCCAGGGGCCTACCATCTCGAAGTCTCCAGCCCGGGCATCGACCGTCCGCTGACCCGCGCGAAGGATTTTGCGAATTGGGCAGGGCACGAGGCGAAGGTCTCGCTGACCGAGAAGGTCCACGGGCATCGCAACCTCAAGGGCGAGCTCAAGGGACTGGATGGCGACATGGTCGTCATCGAGGACCACAAGGCGGGCGAGGTCAGCTTCCCCCGCAATCTCATTCATTCGGCGAAGCTCGTCTTGACCGACGAACTGATTGCCGCCACCCAGCCGCTCGATACGAGCGGTGCCGACGAAATCGTCGAAACTGAAGAAGAAAAGGCAGACGACTGATGGCCAGTGCCATTTCCGCCAACAAGGCTGAACTCCTCGCGATCGCCAATGCGGTCGCATCGGAAAAGATGATCGACAAGGCCATCGTTATCGAAGCGATGGAAGAGGCGATCCAGAAGTCCGCCCGCAACCGTTATGGCGCGGAAAACGACATTCGCGCCAAGCTCGATCCGCAGACCGGCGATCTGCGCCTGTGGCGCGTCGTCGAGGTGGTCGAAGAGGTCGAGGATTACTTCAAGCAGGTCGACCTGAAGGCCGCGCAGAAGCTGCAGGACGATGCCAAAATCGGCGACTTCATCGTCGATCCGCTGCCGCCGGTCGATCTCGGCCGCATCGACGCGCAGTCGGCCAAGCAGGTGATCTTCCAGAAGGTCCGCGATGCCGAGCGTGAGCGCCAGTACGAGGAATTCAAGGATCGCGCCGGCGAAGTCATCACTGGCGTGATCAAGTCGGTCGAATTCGGCCACGTCATCGTGAACCTCGGCCGCGCCGAGGGCGTCATCCGCCGCGACCAGCAGATCCCGCGCGAAGCCGCCCGCGTCGGCGAACGTGTCCGCGCGCTCATCACCAAGGTGGAGCGGAATAATCGCGGTCCGCAGATCTTCCTCAGCCGCGCGCATCCCGATTTCATGCGCAAGCTGTTCGCGCAGGAAGTGCCCGAAATCTACGACGGCATCATCGAGATAAAGGCCGCCGCCCGCGACCCGGGCAGCCGCGCGAAGATCGGCGTCATCAGCCACGACAGCAGCATCGACCCGGTCGGCGCCTGCGTCGGCATGAAGGGTAGCCGCGTCCAGGCTGTCGTGCAGGAACTGCAGGGCGAGAAGATCGACATCATTCCCTGGTCGGAAGACGGCGCGACCTTCATCGTGAACGCGCTGCAGCCGGCCACCGTCAGCCGCGTGGTGCTGGACGAGGAAGAGGGCCGCATCGAGGTCGTCGTGCCCGATGACCAGCTCAGCCTCGCCATCGGTCGCCGCGGCCAGAACGTGCGCCTCGCCAGCCAGCTGACCGGTAACCAGATCGACATCATGACCGAGGAAGAAGCCTCGGAAAAGCGCAGCAAGGAATTCGCCGAGCGCTCCAAGATGTTCGAGGAAGAACTCGACGTCGACGAAACGCTCTCGCAGCTGCTCGTCGCCGAGGGCTTCGTCGAGCTCGAAGAAGTCGCTTACGTGGAACTCGAGGAACTCGCTTCGATCGAAGGCTTCGACGAAGACCTCGCCGAGGAGCTCCAGAGCCGCGCGCAGGAAGCGATCGAGCGCCAGGAAGCGGCGCACCGCGAAACGCGCCGCGAGCTGGGCGTGGAGGACGATCTTGCCGAGCTGCCGCACCTGACCGAGGCCATGCTGGTCACGCTGGGCAAGGCGGGCATCAAAACGCTCGACGACCTGGCCGATCTCGCCACGGACGAACTCATCCAGAAGAAGCGCGAAGCTCCGCGTCGCCGCAATAATGCCGATGGCCCGCCGATGCGTCGCGACCGTCCGCAGCGCGAGCAGGACAAGGGCGGCGTGCTGGGCGAGTACGGCCTGAACGAAGAGCAGGGCAACGAGATCATCATGGCCGCCCGTGCGCACTGGTTCGAGGATGAGGAACCTGCAGAGGCTCCCGCCGGAGACGCCGCAACCCAGGAGGCCGCCGATGCGGACTCCACCCAATGAGCGCCTGACGTCCGACATCGCCGACCCGCCCAAGGCACGGAACGCTTCCGAGCCCGGTAAGACCTGCCCGGAACGCCGCTGCATCCTGACCGGCGAGACCCAGCCGCGCGCTACCCTGCTGCGGCTGGCTGTCTCGCCGTCCGGCCTCGTCCTGCCCGATGCGCAGGAAAAGGCGCCGGGGCGCGGGGCCTGGGTGTGCAGCGAACGCGCGGCGATCGAAACCGCGCAAGGTAATGGCAAGCTGAAGGCCGGCCTGTCCCGCGCCTTCAAGACCGGCGACCTCGAGATCCCCGAAGAGCTGCCGCAAATGGTCGAAGATGCGCTGACCCGCGTCGTGCTCGACCGGCTGGGCCTCGAAATGCGCGTCGGACACCTTATGTTGGGCACCCAGCGCATTGCCGAAACGGCGCGGGCAGGGGGCGTGGCGCTGTTGTGCCATGCCAGCGACGCGAGCGAGGACGGGCGTAAGAAGCTGGACCAGGCCTGGCGCGTCGGGCGCGACATGGAGGGCTCGGGGGAGCGGGGGCTGATCCTGCCACTGGACCGCGACGCATTGTCTGTGGCATTGGGCCGCGACAATGTCGTCCATCTGGCGCTGGCCGATGATGCTGCGGCCGCGCGAGTGCTCAAGCCCCTGGTGCGCCTCATGCTTTACATGGGGCACGATGTGCCCGCCGAATACGGGCGCGCCGAGGCCTGACCGGGCCGCGCACGCCAGATGACGAACTGAACGATTAGATCGAAGAGAAACGAGCAAGAATGAGCGACGACGACAAGAAACCGGCCCGTAAACCGCTGACCCTGAAGGGTGCGCAACCGGGCGAGGTCAAGCAGACCTTCAGCCACGGCCGCACCAACAAGGTGGCGGTCGAGGTCAAGCGCCGCCGCAAGCTCGTGAAACCGGGCGAAACCCCGGCGCCCGAGGCGGCTCCCGCCCCTGCGCCTGCGCCCGCACCGGCTCCCGCACCTGCCTCGGCACCGGCAGCGAAGAAGCCTGCGGCCAAGAAGGCCCCGGCCGGAGAAACGCCGCAGGAACGCGTCGCGCGCCTCCAGCGCGAGGCCGAGGAAGAGCGCCTGCGTCTGGCCGAAGAGGCCCGCAAGCGCGAAGACCAGGAAGCCAAGCAGGCAGCCGAGGAAGAAAAGCAGCGCGCCGAAGACAACAAGAAGGCCGAGGCCGAAGCCGCGAAAAAGGCAAAGGAACAGGCCAAGGCACCGAAGGACGCGCCGGCCGAGGAAGCGCCCGCCGAGCAAGAGGCAGCACCTGCCGAGGACGGCACGCCCGCGCCTGCGCCGCGCAAGTTCACGCCCGTCAAGCGTCCGGAAATCAAGAAGCCCGAGCGCAAGAAGAAGGACGACAAGCCTGCGCGCGGTGCGGAAACGCCCGACAAGCGTCGCTCCGGCAAGCTCACCGTCAAGAAGGCGCTCAACGAGGACGAGGGCCGCCGCGCCCGCAGCCTCGCCGCGCTCAAGCGTGCGCGCGAAAAGGAGCGCCGCATGCAGGGCGGCGGCTCCAACAAGCCGCGCGAGAAGCAGGTCCGCGACGTGATCGTCCCCGAGGCGATCACCGTCGGCGAACTCGCCAAGCGCATGGGCGAAAAGGGCGCCGACCTGGTGAAGGAGCTCTTCAATCTCGACATGATGGTCACCGTCAACCAGACGATCGATCAGGATACGGCGGAGCTGCTGGTCGAGCAGTTCGGTCACAATATCGAGAAGGTCTCCGAAGCCGATGTGGACATCCAGGCCGAAGAGGATGTGGATCCGGAAGAAACGCTGAAGCCGCGTCCGCCGGTCGTCACCATCATGGGCCATGTCGACCACGGCAAGACCAGCCTGCTCGACGCGCTTCGCGGCGCCAATGTCGTGAAGGGCGAAGCCGGTGGCATCACGCAGCATATCGGCAGCTACCAAGTGAAGACGAAAGGCGGCGATGCCGTGACCTTCCTCGACACCCCGGGCCACGCCGCTTTCACCGAAATGCGCCAGCGCGGCGCCAATGTGACCGACATCGTGGTGCTGGTCGTGGCTGCCGACGACGGCATAATGCCGCAGACGATCGAGGCCATCAATCACACCAAGGCTGCCGGCGTTCCGATGATCGTCGCGATCAACAAGATGGACAAGCCGGAAGCCAACCCGGACAACATCCGCAACCGCCTGCTCGAACACGAGGTCATCGTGGAGAAGATGTCGGGCGATGTGCAGGACGTGGAAATCTCTGCCAAGGAGAAGACCGGGCTGGACGAACTGCTCGAGAAGATCGCGCTGCAGGCCGAACTGCTTGAACTGAAGGCCCGTCCCGACCGCATGGCCGAGGCGACCGTCATCGAAGCGCAGCTCGACAAGGGCCGCGGCCCGGTGGCGACCGTGCTGATCACGCGCGGCACGCTGGAGCGTGGCAACACCTTCGTCGTCGGTACGCAGAGCGGCCGTGTCCGCGCCATCGTCGACGATCATGGCAAGCAGATCAAGAAAGCCGGACCTTCCATGCCGGTCGAGGTCCTCGGCCTCGGCGGCGTGCCGAGCGCGGGCGATGTGCTGACCGTGGTCGAAAACGAGCAGCGCGCTCGCGAAGTGGCCGAATATCGGCAGGAAAAGGCGACCGAGAAGCGTACTGCACTGGCTCCGACCAGCTTCGATACGATGTTCAACAACCTTGCATCGGATCTCGTCGAATTCCCCGTACTGGTGAAGGCCGATGTGCAGGGTTCGGTGGAAGCGATCACGACCGCGCTGCACAATCTCGGCAACGACCTCATCAAGGTCCGCGTGCTCCATGCAGGCGTGGGTGCGATTACGGAAAGCGACGTCCAGCTGGCAGCGGCATCCAACGCGCCGATCATCGGCTTCAACGTGCGCCCGAATGCCAAGGCCCGCGAGCTGGTGAAACGCGACGGCGTGGAGATGAAGTATTACGACGTCATCTACCACCTGACCGAAGAAATCGCGAAGGAGATGGCAGGCGAGCTGGGTCCGGAGCGGATCGAGAACGTCGTTGGCCGTGCCGCGGTCAAGGAAGTGTTCCGCTCGGGCAAGAAGGACAAGGCGGCCGGCCTGCTGGTCGAGGAAGGCGTCATCCGCAAGGGGCTGCACGCACGCCTCACGCGCGACGACGTCATCGTCTCGGCCACGACCATCGCCTCGCTCCGCCGCTTCAAGGACGACGTGGACGAAGTTCGCGCCGGTCTCGAATGCGGTGTGGTCCTCGCCGATACGAACGACATCCAGGCGGGCGACCAGCTCGAGGTGTTCGAGGTCGAGGAGCGTGAACGCACGCTGTGAGCGCGAATACCGAAAGACCGCATAACCATGGGGCGGCGCACGCCGACCTCATGGGCGTCGAGTTCGATCATTTCGATGCGGAGCGTGAGGAAATCACGCTCCGCTTCACTGCACCCGACAGCTTCATCACCCCGCGCGGCAGCGTGCAGGGCGGGCTGGTCGCGGGCTTCCTCGACGAGGTCATGGGCTGGGCGCATGTCTGGGCGACCGAGCAGCGCGAGGCCCCGCTCAATCTCGACATCAGCATGACGCTGCTGCGTCCGGTGATGGCCGGGCCGCTGATCGGCAAGGGCCGTGTCATCCGGCGCGGGCGGCGGGTGATCTTCCTCGAAGGCGAATTGTTCGACGAGGCTGCCAATCTGCTGGCGCGGTCGACCAGTACCGCGATCCCGACGCCGAGGCCGGGAAGCGAGACGTGACCACGCGCCTCGCGCTGCTCGGTAGCATCAATATCGGCGGCAACCGTATCAAGATGGCCGATCTCCGTGAACAACTGGAGGCTGACGGCTTTGAGCGTGTCGCAACGGTAGCGGCGAGCGGAAACGTCATCTTCTCAAGCGATGACAGCGAAGCCGATCTCGCCACCCGCATCGCGACCGTCATCGAGCGCGACTTCGGCATTGCCGGCTTCGTCGTCGTCCGGACTCTCGCCGAGGTGCGCTCGGCCATTGAGGACAATCCCTTCCACGGGGAAGGGTCGGACAAGATGGTCCACACCATCTTTCTGCCGCGCCAACCGGACGAAGGCGGGTTCGAAGCCCTGCTGCAGGCACATCGCGATCGCGGCGCCGAACGGCTCGCATTGGGCGACCGCGTGCTCTATCTCGACTACGTGCACGGTGTCGGCGTGTCGGATCTGACCGGACGCTTCATCGAAAAACGCCTCGGCTGCCGGGGCACGGCACGCAACATGACCTCGCTCAAACGTATCCTCGCGAAAATGGAAGAATTCGCCTGATGGCCAAGCACCAGCATTCCACCCCCGAGCAACAGTCGGTCCGCGTCCTCAAGGTGGGCGAGCGGGTGCGGCATATTCTGTCCGAATTGCTCGCGCGCGGCGAAGCGCATGACGATGTGCTGCGTGCCTCGAACATCTCCGTCACCGAAGTGCGAATGACGCCCGACCTGCGCAATGCGAAAGCCTATGTGAAGCCGCTGCTCGGCCAGGACGAGGCGCAGGTCCTGAAGGCCCTGCGCACGAACACCGCCTTCTTCCAGAAGGAAGTCGCCAAGCGGCTGGGCCTGAAGTTCGCGCCGAAACTGTCTTTCCAGCCGGACGAAAGCTTCGACGAGGCCGACCGGATCGAGCAGCTATTGAACGACCCCAAGGTCGCCCGCGACCTCGACGACGAAGACTAAGGTCTACTCCATGATCGCCGGAGCTGCGGGTGCTGCCATCTCGGGCAGCGCGTAGCCCACCGGCGCGTCCGGCCCCAGCGGGATGCCGAGGTAGAACCACAGCACAATCAGCACCGTGCCCGATACCAGCAGCCAGATGGAATAGGGGATCATCATCGCGGTCAGGCTGCCGAGGCCGAAATCCTTCTGCCAGCGCTGGGCGAACACCAGGATCAGGGGGAAGTAGACCATCAGCGGGGTGATGATATTGGTCGCGCTGTCGCCCACGCGATAGGCGGCGGTTGCGCCTTCCGGGCTGATATTGAGCAGCATGAGCATCGGCACGAGGATCGGGGCCAGCAGCGCCCACTTCGCGCTCGCCGAACCCACGAACAGATTGAGCAGGCCGGTGAACAGCACCATCAGGCCGAGCACCAGCGGCAGCGGCAGGCCGGTCGACTGGATCGCCGCCGCGCCATGCACCGCGCTGATTAGGCCGAGGTTGGACCAGCCGAACATCGCCACGAAATGCGCCGCAGCGAAGGCGAGGACGAGGTAATAGCCCATGTCCTTCATGCTCTCGGCCATCATTTCGACGAGGTCGCGGTGATTTTTGATCGTCCCTACCGCGCGGCCATAGGCCCAGCCGGTCAGCAGGAAGAGCAGGAAGAAGGCCGCAACCAGCGACTTGTAGAACGGATCGAGTTCGGCGTGGATCGAACAGTCCGCCGCCGGAATACCCTCGCAAGCGGCTTCGTTGACCAGCGGCGTGCCGGGCGCGAACACCATGATCGCCCACAGCGCTACGACGAACAATGCGGCGAGACCGGCGGCGCGCAGCCCCTTCGACGCCAGCGCGCCTTCGTGATCGCTCGGGTCGGGGCTGAGATCGTCTCCGCCGGAGGCATGGTCTGTCGCCGCGTCGTCGCTAAGATCTTCCGTCACGCTGGCCGTTCCGGTCGCGTGATCGGCATTCGTGGTGGCCGCGCCTGCCTGCGCGCCGCCGGTCCATGCACCCAGTCGCGGCTCGATCACCTTGTCGGTGACGTACCAGATGATCGGCAGGAAAATGACGGTCATCGCGGCGATGAAGTACCAGTTGCCCGCGATATTGGCAGTCCAGGCCGGATCGAGCGCACTAGCGTTGACCGCTTCTTCGGTGATCCCGAACAGCAGCGCGTCGAGCTGGCCGGGCGAGATGTTGGCCGAGAAGCCACCCGACACCCCGGCAAAGGCGGCCGCGATCCCGGCCAGCGGATGACGTCCGGCGGCAGCGAACAGGATGCCCGCCAGCGGGATCAGCACGACGTAGCCCGCGTCTGCTGCGTGGTTGCCGATCATTGCTACCAGCGCCACGACGGGCGTCAGCAGGGATTTAGGTGCAGCCTTCACCGCCTTGGACATGCCTGCAGCAAAGAAGCCCGAGCGTTCCGCCACGCCGGCACCCAGCATCACGACGAGCACGTAACCGAGCGGATGGAAGTGCGTGAAAGTCGCGGGCATTTCGACCCAAAGGCGCTGGATGTTCTCCGGCGAGAGCAGACTGACCGCCTCGATCCGCTGGGCGCTGCCGGTAGCCTCGTCGATAGCAGTCGGGTGGAACGCGGACACGCCGCTGATGGCCGCGATCATGGACACTGCGACAAGGGCGAGGATCAGGTAGAAGAAGATGAAGACCGGGTCCGGCAGTTTATTGCCCGTCCGCTCGATCCATCCCAGAAAGCCGGTCTGCGTGTTCCCCGCCGTCGCTGCCGCGTCTGCCATGTAAGGTCCCTGTCGTCTTGTTCTGTCTGGTCGGGGCGTCATCCCCGATCCCGTATGACGCCCTCCTTAACACCTCGCGCGCCTGAGGCTAGGGCTGGGCGATGGCCAAGCTCTATTTCTATTTTGCGAGCATGAATGCGGGGAAGAGTTCGACCCTGCTGCAAACTGCGTTCAACTATGGCGAGCGGGGCATGCGTGTCTCGCTGTGGACTGCGGCGCTGGACGATCGGCCGGGCTTCGGCGCAATCTCCAGCCGGATCGGGCTGGCAAGCGACGCGCACAGGTTCGAAGCCGATACCGATATCGAAGCGCGCGTACTGGCCGACCACGCCGAGAATCCCCTCGCCTGCGTGCTGGTGGACGAGGCGCAATTCCTCACGCGCGAGCAGGTCTGGCAGCTCGCGCGACTGGCAGATGACGGCGGCATCCCCGTGCTCTGCTACGGCCTGCGGACCGATTTTCAGGGCGAGCTTTTCCCCGGCTCGGCGGCCCTGCTCGGCATCGCCGACCACCTCGTCGAAATGAAGGCCGTCTGCGATTGCGGCCGCAAGGCGACGATGAACCTGCGTGTCGACGAAAACGGCAAGGCCGTGAGCCAAGGCGCGCAGACGGAAATCGGCGGCAACGATCGCTATGTCGCCATGTGTCGCAAGCATTTCCGCGAAGCGCTGGCGGGCTGACCCGCCGGTCCCTATCTAGCCTCGATGACCGAAACTCTTATTCTTGCTGCGGTGCTGGTGCCGTGCCTAATCGTCGCCATCGTCTTTCACGAGGTGGCGCATGGCTGGGTCGCGCTGATGCTGGGCGATCCGACTGCGAAGGAGCAGCGCCGCCTCAGTCTTAACCCGATCCGCCATGTCGATCCGATCGGGACCATCATCGTACCCGGCGCACTGGCATTGTTCGGCGGGCCGATCTTCGGCTGGGCCAAGCCGGTGCCGGTCAACGCGCGGCGGCTCGACAATCCGCGTTTCGGCATGATGGCAGTCGCTGCCGCCGGTCCGGGGACGAACCTGCTGCTCGCGCTGGTCGCGGCGCTGTTCATCGGTGTGATCGGAGGGTTCGCGCTGAACTTGGGCGCGGCCTTGCCCGAATGGGTGATGACCGCTTTCGGCGCGTTCGTCCTGATCAACGCCTTCCTCGCTTTCTTCAACCTGTTGCCGATCCCGCCCTTCGACGGGTCGCATATCGTCGGCGGGCTGATGCCGCGGCGCTGGGCGAACCAGTGGCAAAAGCTGCAGGCGATGGGGATGCTGGTCTTCGTCGTGCTGATCGCGGCGACTTGGGCCTTCCCCGACGCTCGGTGGATCGAGAACACCATCCTGCCGCCGGTCGAATGGATCAGTGGCTTCTTCTTCTCGGTCGCCAACGGCATTGCGGGTGTGATCGGCGGATGAGCGATCTCAAACCTGCGCCGCACGGGTGGTTAGTGCTCGACAAGCCGCGCGGCCTCGGTTCGACGCAGGCCGTGAGTGCGGTCAAACGACTGTTGCGGCAGGGTGGCTATGCCAAGACCAAGGTCGGCCATGGCGGCACGCTCGATCCGCTGGCCGAAGGCGTGCTGCCGATTGCGCTGGGCGAGGCGACCAAGCTTGCCGGGCGCATGCTCGATAGCGACAAGATCTATGCGTTCACGATCCAGTTCGGCGAGGAGACCGATACGCTCGACACCGAAGGCGAGGTGATCGAGCGAACCGACCGCCGGCCACCGATGGCCGCCATCGCTGCGGTGCTGGAGCATTTCACCGGTGAGATCGAGCAGGTCCCGCCCGCCTATTCTGCGGTGAAGGTGGACGGCAAGCGCGCGTACGACCGCGCAAGGGCGGGCGAGGAAGTGGAGATGACAACGCGCCGCGTGACGATCCACAAACTCGGCTTCGAAGGGGAGCGGGAAGATGCGCCGCTGCGATCCGTTTTCGCCACCACGGCCGGTCGCCCCGATCCCTACGATCCGCAAGCCCCGCTCGAACTGGCCGACAGCATTACCTTGGTGGCGCATGTGTCAAAAGGCACATACATCCGCTCGCTGGCACGGGACATCGCACGCGCCCTTGGAACGCTGGGGCATGTGACTTATCTCAGGCGCATCAAGGCCGGTCCGTTCCGCGAAGATCAGGCGATTTCGCTGGACACGCTGGAGAAAAACGCTAAGGGCGCGGCCATCGAAAACCTTCTCCTGCCGCTGGAGGCGGGACTGGACGACATCCCGGTCCTCACCCTCGACCCGACAAGCGCGCAGGCGGTCCGCCAGGGCCGGGTATTGTCGGACTTGCCCCACACCGACGGGCTCCACCTCGCCACACTGCACGATGTGCCGGTGGCCCTGATGGAACTCAGCGGAGGCTCGGCCAAGGTCGTGCGGGGCTTCAACCTACCGGATGTCGCGGAGTAGAATGCATGTCGGTTACCGCCGAGAACAAACAGAAGATCATCAAGGACAATGCGCAGGGCAAGGGCGACACCGGTTCGCCGGAAGTCCAGGTCGCCATCCTGACCGAGCGCATCAAGAACCTGACCGAGCACTTCAAGTCCAACCACAAGGACAACCACTCGCGTCGCGGTCTCCTGATGATGGTCAACAAGCGTCGCAACCTGCTCGCCTATCTCAAGAAGAAAGACGTCGAGCGGTACAACGCGCTGATCCAGAAGCTGGGTCTTCGTAAATAAGAGTTTCGGGAGGGGCGGCTCGGAAGGGCTGCCCCTCTTGCTATCCGGCTCCCGGGCAATTCGGCTCCGGAGCGGGCAATGGGGCCAAAACAGCGCCCCGAACCGGACCGGGACGGTATCCCCGGCACAGTAGGCCCCGCCGGTGCAATCAGGCGCGGCGGGTCATTTAGGAAAATACATGTTCGACAAGAAAACCGTATCGATCGAGTGGGGCGGAAAGACCCTCACCCTCGAAACCGGTCAGATCGCCCGTCAGGCAGACGGCGCCGTGCTGGCCACCTATGGCGAAACCGTGGTGCTGTGCGCCGTGACCGCCGCGCGTAGTGTGAAGGAAGGGCAGGACTTCTTCCCGCTGACCGTCCACTACCAGGAAAAATTCTCCGCTGCGGGCCGTATCCCGGGCGGCTTCTTCAAGCGCGAAGGCCGCGCCACGGAGAAGGAAACGCTGACCAGCCGCCTGATCGACCGCCCCGTGCGGCCGCTCTTCCCGGAAGGCTTCTACAACGAAATCAACGTCATCGCGCAGGTCCTGTCCTATGATGGCGAGACCGAGCCCGACATCGTCGCGATGATCGCCGCCTCGGCTGCGCTGACCATCAGCGGCCTGCCTTTCATGGGCCCGATCGGTGCCGCGCGCGTCGGCTTCGACAATGATGGCAACTACGTTCTCAACCCGACCGTCGCCGACGCGCTGGGCGAAAACGGCAATCTCGACCTCGTCGTGGCCGCCACGCAGGACGCGGTGATGATGGTCGAATCCGAAGCGAAGGAACTGACCGAAGAGCAGATGCTCGGCGCCGTCATGTTCGCGCATGAGGAAAGCCGCAAGGTCATCGGCGCGATCATCGATCTCGCCGAACAGGCCGCCAAGGATCCGTGGGAACTCGCTCCGGTCGAAGACAAGACCGCCAAGCTCGAAGAGCTGCGCGGCGTTATCGGCGACGATCTGGCGAAAGCCTACAAGATCACCAACAAGGCCGAGCGCCAGGACGCGGTCAACGATGCCCGCGCCAAGGCGCGCGAGCATTACGCCGATCTGGAAGAGAGCGATCCGGCCGAATACATGGGCCGCCTGAAGCTCGTGAAGAAGCTGGAAAGCGACATCGTGCGCAAGGCGATCCTCAAGGATGGCCAGCGTATCGACGGCCGCAAGACCGACGAAGTTCGCCCGATCGAGGCGATGGTCGGCCTGCTGCCGCGCACGCACGGTTCGGCGCTGTTCACCCGCGGTGAAACGCAGGCGATCTGCACCACCACGCTGGGCACCAAGGATGCCGAGCAGATGATCGATGGTCTGGAAGGCCTGTCGTACAGCAACTTCATGCTGCACTATAACTTCCCGCCCTATTCGGTCGGCGAAGTGGGTCGCTTCGGCTTCACCAGCCGCCGCGAAACCGGCCACGGCAAGCTCGCTTTCCGCGCGCTGCGTCCGGTCCTGCCCGATCACGAGGACTTCCCGTACACCATCCGCGTGCTGTCCGACATCACCGAGTCCAACGGCTCGAGCTCGATGGCGACGGTGTGCGGCGGAAGCCTGTCCATGATGGACGCCGGCGTTCCGCTGGCGCGGCCGGTCTCGGGCATCGCCATGGGCTTGATCCTCGAAGGCAGCGACTTCACCGTGCTGTCCGACATCCTGGGTGACGAAGACCACCTGGGCGACATGGACTTCAAGGTCGCCGGTTCGGAAAAGGGCATCACGTCCCTGCAGATGGACATCAAGGTCGCCGGCATCACGCAGGAGATCATGCAGACCGCGCTCGAACAGGCGAAGGCCGGTCGTGCGCACATCCTCGGCAAGATGACCGAAGCTCTCGGTTCCTCGCGCGGCGAAGTGTCCAAGCACGCTCCGCGTATCGAAACGATGCAGATCGACAAGTCGAAGATCCGCGACGTCATCGGCACGGGCGGCAAGGTAATCCGCGAGATCGTCGCCGAGACCGGTGCCAAGGTCGATATCGACGACGAAGGCGTGATCAAGATTTCGTCGAGCAATGCCGATGAGATCGAAGCCGCGAAGAAGTGGATCGAAGGCATCGTCGAAGAGGCGGAAGTCGGCAAGATCTACACCGGCAAGGTCGTCAACATCGTCGACTTCGGTGCCTTCGTGAACTTCATGGGCGGCAAGGACGGTCTCGTCCACGTCAGCGAAATGAAGAACGAGCGTGTCGAAAAGCCGACCGACGTCGTGTCGGAAGGCCAGGAAGTGAAGGTCAAGGTCCTCGAGATCGACCAGCGCGGCAAGGTCCGCCTGTCGATGCGCGTGGTCGACCAGGAAACCGGCGAAGAACTGGAAGACACCCGCCCGCCGCGCGAACCGCGCGGTGATCGCGGTCCGCGCGGCGGCGGCGGCGGCCGTGGCGGCGATCGTCGCGGCGGTCGCGGTGGCCCGCGTCGCGATCGCGATGGCGGCGGAAACAAGGACGAGGGCGGCGAAGCCCACGTGCCGGACTTCCTTAAGGACTGATCTGCAACGCCTTTTGGCAATGTGGGGCCGCGAGGGTATAGACCTTCGCGGCCCTTCCTTTACGGGCCTGTTTTTGGGCGAGGAGATACGAGGGTCGATGTTCAGGGCGCTGCGGGACTTGCCGCCGGACAGTCTTACTTTCCTGCAAAGATTGCCGCTCGCCAAGCGCCGCCCGTGGATCGGCTATGGCGTCGCGGTCGTTGCGAGCTTAGCAGGGCTGCTGGTCCGCTGGGCGGTTGGCGGAGCCTTACCCGAGGGCTTTCCCTACATCACTTTCTTCCCCCCGGTCATTCTGACTGCCTTCTTCTTCGGCGTCGGCCCTGGGGCGCTCGCTGCAGTCCTGTGCGGACTGTTGAGCTGGTACTTTTTCATCCCGCCGCTCGATAGCTTCGCGCTCGACTATCGCGCCGTGGTGGCGCTGCTATTTTTCATCGGGATCGTCGTTGTCGATATCGCGCTCGTCCATTGGATGCAGATCGCCAATGCGCGGCTGGCGCTGGAGCAGCAACGCACCAGCCAGCTCGCTGAAACGCGCGAGATGCTGTTCAAGGAGCTCCAGCACAGGGTCGGCAACAACATCCAGATGATCTCCTCGCTGCTCAATCTGCAGCAGCGCGGGTTGGCGGACGGTGACGGCAAGCAAGCGCTGACTGATGCAGCCCGGCGGCTTGGTCTAGTCGGTCGTTTGCAGCGCACTCTCTACAGCGCCGATGGCGCCCAGCTGTCGCTGGCCAATTATATCGACCGCATCGCGCGCGACACGCTGGACGCCTCGGGTCGTGACGACATCGATTACGTCTTCGATGCCCAGGCGAGCGGCACGCTGGCGACCGAGCATGCCGTTTCGACCGCGCTGGTCGTCGCCGAGGCGATCAGCAATTGCGTGGAGCATGGCTATGCCGACGCAGGTGGGTCGCTTGAAGTGACGGTCGTGGACCGCGCTGACGAAGAGCCGTGCTACATCATCTGCATTCAAGACGAAGGATCAGGCTTGCCGTCCGGCTTTGCGCTGGAGAATGCCGACAGCCTCGGTCTGCGGATCGCCACAAGCCTTGCCCGTAGCCTGAAGGGTGAGTTCACCCTGTCCAACCGGGAAGACGGCAAGGGCGCCATCGCGCGTCTGGTCATTCCCCAATCCGAAGAGATCATCGATGCTGCCCCGTGAAACCCTGGCGACCGCCGAAGTGCCCGACGGCGAAACGCTGACGCTCGTCAGCCATGGCCGTGACTTCATCATCATGCTCGGCCGCGACGAGCTGATGGGCACGCGGATGCAGTTCTCCGAAGAGCAGCTTGCAGTGCTGACGCTAGCCGAACTCGATGCGGCCAAGCCGCGCGTCCTGATCGGAGGCTACGGGATGGGCTTCACCTACCGCGCGGCGCTCGACCGGCTGCCCGAGGGTGGCTCGGTGACCGTGGCCGAGATCGTGCCCGAGATCCTCGACTGGGCGAAGGGACCGCTGGCGCATCTTACCGGTGAGAGTCTCGCGGATCCGCGCGGAGAAGTGGTACTGTGCGATGTCGCCGCGCTGATTGACGATGCGAATGACGGCACCAGCGACAAATACGATGCCATCCTGCTCGACGTCGACAACGGACCCGACGGGATCGTGCGCGATGCCAACTATCGTATCTACAGCAAGACCGGGCTCGGCAAGGCGCGCGACGCGCTGCGGCCCGGCGGCATCCTGGCGGTGTGGTCCGCCGCGCCCGACCACAAGTTCACCGTTCGCCTGAAAGAAAGCGGCTTCGATGTGGAGGTGCGCGAAGTTCGCGCGCGGCCGAACAACAAGGGGCCGCGCCACACCATCTGGTTCGCCCGCAAGCGCTAGGTTTTGATGCGCACACGGCCCATAAAATCGCCCTTGCCGACGGGCACACCCTTCATCCGCAGGATGTCGTAGGCTGTCGCGCAGTGGAAATAGATGTTCGGCTGGCTGAAGCTGAGCAGGAAGTCCTCGGCGTCGAAGTCCATGCGGCGATCCTTGAACTCGAACCGCATCGGTTGGCCCATGAAGGCTTCGATATCGGCTTCCGACAGGGCTTCCATGGCCTCGCGCGCGCCCGACAGTTTTTCCCGCAACGCGTCGAACGTCGTCGGCGGCGGATTGAGATCGGGAGAATAGACGCCGGCGCGGACGCCTTCGATCGCGCCCTGCGTATGCTCGGCAACGCACTTCACCTGGTAGCACCACGGCAGCATGTCCTCGATGATCCGCGCGCCGATGATGTCGGCTTCCGAAACGCCGTTCTCACTGCACCATTTCTCCGCAGTGTCGACAAGGTGACGCGCTGTGCCCAGCATTTGGAGCGCGCTGGGGACATAGGCGGCGTGAAGCGAAAGGGGCATTGGCAAACTCCGGTCGGTCTAAAGAAAAGGCCCGGCGGTCGCGTGACTTCCGGGCCTTTCGGAAAATGAACTTTAGCGGACCCGCGGGCCGCCGAAGGGCAGGGGCGGAGGCGGACGGCGTGCACCGCGCGGAAGCTGTGCCTGGTACGCGCGGCCGCAATGTTCGACGCAATAGGGGAAGCCGGGGTTCACGGCTTCTCCGCAGAAGTGGAAATCGGGTTCGCCCGGATGGCCCATCGGCCAGCGGCACACCTTGTCCGACAGATCGAGCAGGCTGGTCTTGTCCGCGATCGAGGGATCGGGCTTGGCCGGCACCAGGCGGCGCGGCGGAGCCGGCGGGATCGGCGGCTGCTGATCGCCGGGCCCCTGACGCAGGAAGCCGCCTGGTCCGACGGAGACAATCTTGGGCAGGTCGGGCCGCTTGTCGGGCAGCGGTTGCGACGGGACCGCAGCGCTGGGCGCAGGTGTGGGCGCAGCGGCAGGCTTTGCCGGGGCTGCGGCCTTCGGGGCGGGCGGCTTGGGCGCGGCCTTCGGAGCCGGTTTGGGCGGGGCCTTGGCCTTTGGCGCAGCCTTCTTCTTCTCGTTGGCTTTCACCGGCGAAGGGCGCGATTTCAGGCCGAGGCGATGGGCCTTGCCGATGACCGCATTGCGACTGACGCCGCCGAGTTCCTCCGCGATCTGGCTGGCGGTCGATCCGCCTTCCCACATCTTCTTGAGTGTTGCGATCCGTTCGTCGGTCCAGCTCATTCGTGAATCCTGTATAGTCCTGGCCGTCCGGAGCTTGCCAAGACGGGGTACGTGGCCCTAGGCGCGCAGCCATGGCCGATCAAGTCAATCCTGCCCCCGCGGGCACCGAGCAACCCGACGCAAATTTCGTCGAGGATGGCGGCGCTGCGAAAGGCCGGTTCGCCGAACGCGGCAAGCCGGTGATCACCGGCATCAACCGCGTGGGTTTGTGGAGCCTCTATATTAAGGAGGTCCGGCGGTTTCTCAAGGTGCAGACCCAGACAATCTGGGCTCCAGCGATCACGACGCTTCTGTTCCTCGTCATTTTCTCGGTCGCCTTGGGGCGTGGCGGGCGCGAGGTGCTGGGCGTCAACTTCCCGACCTTCGTCGCACCCGGCCTGATCGCCATGGCGATGATGCAGAATTCCTTCGCCAATTCGAGCTTCTCGCTGCTGTCGGGCAAGATCCAGGGCACGATTATCGACCTGTTGATGCCGCCGCTGTCCGAAGGCGAGCTGATGATCGGCATCGTCGGCGCTGCCGTCACGCGCGCGATCGCAGTGGGCTTCGTCGTGGCTGCGGCCATGGCGCTCTATCCGGGCGTCAGTCTCGCCATGGCGCACCCTTGGGCGGTGGTCTGGTTCGGCCTGATGGGCGCCGCCATGCTGGCGATCCTCGGCCTGATCGCGTCGATCTGGGCGGAGAAGTTCGATCATAATGCGGCGGTCACGAATTTCGTCATCACGCCGCTGGCGATGCTGTCCGGCACGTTCTACATCATCGACCGGCTCGCGCCTGCATTCCAGGCGGTCAGCCGCGCCAACCCGTTCTTCTATGTGATTTCGGGCTTCCGTTATGGATTTCTCGGCCAGAGCGATATCGGCGATGCAGCGCACGTCGCATGGGCGGCATTCGGCCTTCTGGCGCTGAATACCGTGCTGGCGTTCGTCGCCTACAAGTTGCTCAAATCCGGCTGGAAAATCAAAAGCTGACGGTGCGCCGGGCCCTTGGCCGAAATCAGTGCGTCAGGCTGCGCCGCATGCGGTAGCGACCGCTTTCGAACTGCTGGAAATAGACGTGCACGTCCGGGTGCTCGACCGGGCCGCTGACCGCATCGTTCAGCAGGTTCTGCTGGCTGACATAGGCCACGTAGCTGTTCTCGTCGCTCTCCGCGAGCAGGTGATAGAACGGCTGGTCGCGGTCGGGCCGGATATCTTCGGGGATCGCTGCATACCATTCTTCCGAATTGGCGAAGACCGGATCGATATCGAAGATCACCCCGCGAAAATCGAACACCTTGTGCTTGACCACATCGCCGATGGCGAAGCGGGTCTTGGCGCGGCGCGGTGCCTCGATCGTGCGACCGGCCTGGGCGGAGAAGAATTGAGCGCGTTCCATAGTTGCGCAGGATATGGTGCGCTGCGGCAAGTAAACAAGGTGGGCGAGGCAGCCCATCCCCCGAATTCGCACCCGAAAGGGCTTGGCAAGCCCGGGCGGCTCGGCTAATCGGCCCGCCTCGCTTCGACCGAGGGCTTATGCCCGGAAGCACACCCGACATGCGGAGAGGTGGCAGAGTGGTCGAATGCGCTGCACTCGAAATGCAGTATAGGTGCAAGCCTATCGAGGGTTCGAATCCCTCCCTCTCCGCCATCGGCCTTTTCCGCAGATGTTATCCTGCCAAGGCAGCGGCGTTGTCTGCGCCGGTCCAGGCTTTCACCTGCTCGGCGGTCATCGGACGGCTGAGGAGATACCCCTGGATGCTGCGGCATCCTTCGCGGCGCAGGATGGCCAACTGTTCTTCGTCTTCGACGCCTTCGGCCAGCGTTTCCATGCCGAGCGCCTCGGCCAGCGTGGTGATCGCACGGATGATGGCGTGGCCGTTCTCGCCGCTGGCCAGATCGGTCACGAAGCTGCGATCGATCTTGACCTTGTCGAAGGGGAAAGACCGCAAATAGCTGAGCGAGGAATAGCCGGTCCCGAAATCGTCGAGGGCGATCCGTACGCCGAGGTCGCGCAGGCTATGCAGGATAGCCATGGTCTTCTCGACATTGGTGATGAAGATGTTCTCGGTGATTTCGAGTTCGAGCCGCTGAGGTGCGATTCCGGAGGCTGCGATGGCATTGAGGATCTTGCCGACCAGATCCGGTGATCCGAACTGTTTGGGCGAGATGTTGACGGCAACGGCCAGATCGTCGTCCCACAAGCTGGCCTGATGGCAGGCCTCGCGCACGACCCATTCCCCGATCGGCAGTATGAGGCCGGTTTCCTCGGCGAGAGGGATGAAATCGTTCGGAGGCACCAGTCCCTTGGTGGGGTGGTTCCAGCGGATGAGCGCCTCGAAGCCCTTAAGCCGGTCTTCCGTAAGGCTGTAGAGCGGCTGGAAATACAGTTCGAATTCGCCGTCGTTGATCGCCGTGCGCAGGTCCAGTTCCATCTGCCGCCGCTGGCGCGCCTGCTCGTCGAGCGCTGGCTCGAAGAAGTGGTAGCAAGACTTGCCTTCGCGCTTGGCACGATAAAGCGCCAGATCGGCGTGCTTCATCAGAGTGATGCCGTCGTCGCCATCCGCGGGGGCGATAGCAATGCCGAGACTGGCGGAACAGTCGGCTTTCTGGCCGTCGATGTCGATCATGCGCATGAAGCAGGACTGGATCCGTCGCGCCAGCGTGTTGAGATCGGTCAGTGGCCCGATGTCGTCGATCAGGATCGCGAATTCATCCCCGCCGAGCCGTGCGATGGTGGCTTCCGGAAGGTCCTCGCGCAGGAAACCGGCCACCTCTCGCAGCAGGATGTCGCCCGCAGGATGGCCGAGCGTGTCGTTGACGACCTTGAAATCGTCGAGATCGGCGTAGGCGACCATGACCTGCCGGTCGTCGCGCCGCCGGGTAAGCGCCAAGGTCAGTTGTTCGGTAAAGAGCTTGCGATTGGGCAGGTTGGTGAGGCCGTCGTGCAGGCCGACATGGACGATTTTCTTCTCGCGCTCGTCGATGGCCTCGATCATCGTGTTGAAGCTGCCGGCCAGGCGGCCGATTTCGTCATCGGTTTCTACCGGCACTTCTACCCGCTCTCCGGCGCTGACGAGCCGGGTAGCTTCGTCCAGCTTGCGGAGCGGCAGGGTAATCGTCTTCGCGACGCGCCAGCTGAGCGCGATCACGAGCAAGAGGCCGGCGAACGCCAGTGCCGCCAGCAGCCAGCGGATGCCGGAATATTCGGCCAGCGACTTGGTAAGCGAGTGCCTCAGCACGAGCTGCGGATTGAGGCCTTCTTCAAGCGTTGGAAGCGCGGACACACGATAAAGGAAGCGCTCGCCTTCTGAACGTTCGAACACTTTTCCCCTGGGGGCTTCGGCGATCCCATCGGGCAGTCGGGCCTGCCGCATCACCGTCGCGTCGAGATCGATGGCCGCCAGTTCGACGAGGCGGGCCAGTTCCGCTTCGTCGAGCGGCTGGGTGACGACGAGCCACCCGACGAGGTCGGGAACCTGGATTGGTGAAGCCGCGGCCAGCGCAAGCCGATCGCCCTGCATGATCACACCATAGCTGCGACCCTCGTCGAGCGCATTCCACAGGCCCATCGGGTCCGGCATGTCATCGCCGGTGGAACCCGTGAGCGAGGCATCGTAGCCGACGACGAAAGCGGCGCTGCTGCCGGACCGCTCGCGCAGGCTGTCGAGCGCGCTGGCAAGCGTTGGCCGGTCGTCGGTAGCTACCGCCTCGCGAAACCCGAAATCGCGGGACAGCACGTCGGTCGAGCTGCGCATCTGCTGCGCCCGAAGGACGAGTATCTCGTCGAAAACGCGGGCATTGGCGGCGAGATCGCGCGTGGTGGCGTCTTCAGCGAAGCGGCCGATACCCTGTCCGACGATAACCAGGATCGTCGCCAGCACGATAGCGAACAGGGTTGCATACAGGGCCGCCATTCGCAGCTTGAGCGAACCGAAGCGCAAGAGGTCGATAGGGGCCATCGCCGTCATCGCAGGCGAACCTTGTATTTGCGCGAGAGCCCGTTGCCGATCGACACGGTCTGGCTCGTCTCGTTGGCGGGCGCCCTGAGGCGGGGATGCCAAACGGTGATGCTTGCCGTTCCGCCGGGCAGACCGGTGATATCGACGATGCCGTTGCCGTTTGTCTTGCCCGCGAAGGGCGTGTCGACGACGCGGACATAGCCGCGCATATCGTCATGAATATTGCAGCCGAGCGCTGCGGCCCCTGTGGTGTCGAAGCGCTGGGTGCGTGTCTGGTCGCGGCCGTAGAGGTCGATTTCGAACCGGGCGATTTTGGAGAAGCTATAAATGCTGTGGCGGACGCGATCGAGGTTGGGGAAAGCAACGGTCGCCCCCTTGGCGACCACCAGCGTGCCGGGAACGAACTGCAGATCCTTTTGCCCCATTGCTGCCCGCCAAGGGAAGCGGACGGGCGATCCGGCGCCGCCTGCGGGCATGATCTCCACGACCGCATCGCGCACGGGCATGCCGCGTTCGTCGACGATCTGGATACGCGCATCGCGCGTGTTCGATGCCAGCAAATGCGCGGCCGGCACGGCCAGGCTCACGCATGCCAGAAGGATTGCGACCGGTTTCACAAGCGCCGGAGTAGTGGGAAATGATTAACGAACTGCTCTGCGCGAAATACGGGTATTAGCAGCCTGTTAACCACGCCGATCTACCACGCCGGTCATGAACAGGGTCCCCGCTTTGGCCGTCCTCGCGATTGGCTTCGTATTCTCCACCGCTCCTGCCATTGCGCAGGATGAGAACGCGCGAACCGAACCGGAAGCCATCGCAAACGAATCGGACACAAGTCTGCTACCGGGCGGCAAATTGTTGCTGACGAATGGCGTCACATCGATCGAAGGGGCGAGCGGCGGCGGCATTGCGACCTGGGCGACGATCGGCGGCCTGCAAACCGATCGCGGCATCGGGCTCACGGCGCATGGCACGCTGATCGAATTGCCCGATTTCGGCTGGCAGAGCCATGGCGTCGCCTTAGCCATCGCCGATCGGGTGGAGCTGTCCTATGCGCGCCAGAATTTCGATACGCGCGATGTCGGTGCCGCGCTCGGGCTCGGGCAGGGCTACACATTCAACCAGGACGTGTTCGGCGCCAAGGTGCGGCTGGCGGGCGACCTCGTCTATGGCGACCCGCTGATGCCGCAAATCGCCGTCGGCGTGCAGCACAAGCGCAGCCGCGATGCTGCCGTGGTGCAAGCAGTAGGCGCGGACAGCGCGAACGGAACCGACTTCTTCGTCAGCACATCCAAGCTGTTCCTCGCCCGCAGTGTGCTGGCTTCGGCCACGCTGCGCTATACATCGGGCAATCAGGGCGGGCTGCTCGGCTTCGGGAGCGCGACCGATGAGGGCCGTGAGCTGCAGTTCGAGGGATCCATCGCCTACCAGCTATCGCGGCGCGCGGTGGTCGGGGCCGAATTCCGCAGCAAGCCCGACAATCTCGGTTTCGGCGAAGACGACTGGATGGACGTTTTCGCCGCTTATGCCGTGAGCGATCATATCACCGTGGCCGCCGCTTACGCCGACCTCGGCTCCATCGCGACCTTCGAGGACCAGCGCGGCGGCTTCCTCTCCGCGCAGATCGCATTCTGACGTCACGACGATTACCGACAGCGAGATCATCATGCTTCTTTTTCCTATCGCCCTCATGGCCCTGCAGGACACGCCGCCCGCCGATATCGACTGGGACAAGGAATTCGGCGTGGAGGAGCGGGTGCGCGATCCGGAGACCGGCGAGTTGCCGGTCGATCCCTACGAACAATCGAACGACAATGCCGGGGCACGTCAGTTTTCAGGGTCGCAAATGGCGGACCATTTCGGCGGGCAGGACGGGATTCGCCGCATCGCTGTTCGCACCGTCGAACTATCGCGCGCGGACTCCCGCATTGCCGAGATTTTCGTCGCTCACGATATGGTGCGGCTGGAGCGCACGCTGTTCGAGCAGTTCTGCTTCATCCTCAATGCCGGATGCGATTACACCGGGCGCGACATGGCGGCGGCGCATGCCGGCATGGGCGTGACCCGGCGCGACCTGAATGCGCTCGTAGAGAATCTGCAACAGGCCATGCGCGAAGAAGACGTGCCTTTCGCAGCCCAGAATCGCTTCCTCGCCAAGCTCGCGCCCATGTCGAAAGACGTCGTCGAGCGGTAGGTTCGCGGAAGACTGGCTGTAGCCTTTATGGGCTGTGGGGCGTATCCTTATGGCATGCCGCCACTAGAGCCCCCTCCCGACGCCTTTGCAGCCCCCGCGCAGAATGCCGGGTTAGCAGACGGCCATGGTCGGCGATTTTCCTATCTGCGACTCTCCGTCACCGATCGCTGCAATTTCCGCTGCACCTATTGCTTGCCGAATGGCTTCAAGAAGCAGGCAGGCCTCGCGTCGGAGCTGTCGGTGGACGAGATGGCGCGCGCGGTACGCGCCTTCGCCGCTCTCGGCCTGTGGAAGCTGCGCCTGACCGGTGGCGAGCCGACGGTGCGCCACGACTTCACCGCGATCGCGCGCGCCATATCGGGAGTCCCAGGCGTCCGGCGCCTCGCGATGACCACCAATGGCTACCGCCTTGCCGAGAGAGCGCAGGAATGGCGGGATGCGGGGCTGCACGCAGTCAATGTCAGCATCGACACGCTCGACTCCGCAAGTTTCGCGCGCATCACCGGGCACGACCGGCTGGCCGATGTGGTGCGCGGCGTTGATCGGGCGGTCGAAACCGGGTTCGACGCGGTGAAGGTCAATACCGTGCTGATGAGCGGGCTGGACGACGCCGAATGGGACCGCATTCGCGCCTTTGTGGCCAACCGCCCGGTCGCATGGCGCTTCATCGAACTCATGCGGACCAACGACAATGCCGACTGGCGAGCGGGCGAGGCGCAATCGGGCGATCTGGTGCGCACGCGGCTGGCGGACGAGGGGTGGATTGCGAGGCCGCGCAAGGCGGGCGCCGGTCCGGCGGTCGATTACGCACATCCCGATTATGCCGGAACAATCGGCCTGATTGCACCCTACGCCCACGGGTTCTGCGACAGCTGCAACCGCCTTCGCCTCTCGAGCCGCGGCAAGTTGCATCTCTGCCTGTTCGGGGAGGGCGGGCTGGACCTGCGTCCGCTGCTTCAGCACGACGAGCAGCACGAAGAGCTGATCGCGGCCATTCGCCGCGCGATGCCGGACAAAGCCGCGGGTCACCGACTGCGCGAAGGCGATAGCGGCGCGACCCCGCACCTCGCGTCGATCGGCGGATAGGCGAGGGGCCGGTGCCGGATTTCGACGAGGCCATAGCGCTATTGGAGGCTGCCGTTTCGCCGCTCGGAACGGAAACCGTATCGCTCGAGCACGTGGCGGGACGTTATCTTGCCGAGAGACTGACCGCGCGGAGCGATGCGCCGCGTCGCGATTGCTCGGTCATGGATGGCTATGCCGTAGTGGAAACGAGCACGCAGGCTGGCGACTGGCTCGACTGCATCGGCGAGGTGCGCGCAGGTCAGTTACCCGAGCAAGCACTTGAGCCCGGACAGGCCATGCGCATCTTCACTGGCGCCTTCCTCCCGGAGGGCGCTGATTGCGTCATCATGCAGGAATATGCCGAGCGCGATGGCGACCGGGTACGATTTCGCGAGGGCTTCGGGCCGGCACGCCATGTGCGCCAGACCGGAAGCGATTTCCGCCGCGGAGACGTGCTGGTCCCTGCGGGTGCACGGCTAACTCCGCAAGCGATGGTGGCGGGGGCTGCGGCCGATCGGGCGGAAGTCGAGGTTCGGCACCGCCCACGGGTGGCGATCATTGCGACGGGTGACGAACTCGTCGAGCCCGGCGATGCTTATGCGGATGAAGCTACGCTGGCCGACAGTGCGAGCTATGGCGTTGCTGCCATGGCGAGGGCTGCAGGTGGCGAAGTGACGTACACCGCGCGCGGCGGCGACGATCTCGAACAACTGTCGCAATTGGCAGGCGCGGCTCTGGACGCGGCGGACTGCGTCGTCGTCACCGGCGGAGCGTCGGTGGGGGATTACGACCTCGCGCGGCCGATGTTCGCGGAGCATGGCCTAGAAGAAGTCTTCGCGCGCCTGCCGATCCGGCCGGGGCGCCCGGTGTGGTTCGGCATGGTGCAGGGCAAGGCGGTGCTCGGCCTGCCGGGCAATCCGACATCGGCCATGGTCACCGCACGCTTGTTCCTGCGGCCCCTGCTGGCCTGCCTGCAAGGGGGTTCGACAGCTTCGGAGCTGGCGTTCATGCCGATGGTGCTGGGTGCCGATTTCGGGGAAACGGGCTCGCGCGAAACCTTCGTCAGGGCTGCCTCCGGGGCTGGCGGCTTGCTGCCGCTCGGAAACCAGCAGAGCGGCGCACAGGCGCCTCTGCTGGACGCGCACTGGCTCATCCGCCGCCCGCCCGGCTCGGGTGCCGAGCAGGCCGGCGCGATCGTCTCGGCTCTCGAGTTCTGATCGCGCCGACGGCTTCAGCGGTTGACCGCGCGCAGCCGATGTCTCAATCGCGCCACTCCGAAACGAGAGGCTGCGCCGTGATCCGATCGCCGATATTTGCTTCGACCGTCTCCCTTGCCGCTGTGCTTGCAACCCCTGCCGCAGCGCAGGAGAGCGATGATGAGCCAATCATCGTCGTGACCGGCCAAGGCCTTGCCGAAACGCCTGCCGCACCGGCTTACGACGTCCAGGTGATCGAGCGCGAGACGCTGGTCTCGACCTCGTCGGGCCGGATCGAGGATGCGCTGGCAGCCGTGCCGGGCTTCCAGCAATTCCGCCGTTCCGACAGTCGCTCGGCCAATCCATCGGCGCAAGGGGCGACCCTGCGCGCGCTTGGCGGCAATGCGACCAGCCGCGCGCTGGTTCTGCTCGACGGCGTGCCGATGGCCGATCCCTTCTTCGGCTTCATCCCCTTCAGCGCGCTTGCCCCCGAGAGGCTGGCCGCGATCCGCGTCACGCGCGGCGGCGGCTCCGGCCCCTTCGGCGCGGGCGCGCTGGCTGGCACGATCGAATTGCAGAGCGCGGGGATCGACACGCTCGGCACGCTCGATGCCCAATTGCTCGCGAACGATCGCGGCGAAACCGAGGCAAGCGCCAGCGTGGCGTCGCGCCTCGGCGCAGGCTTCGGCGTGATCTCCGGTCGCTGGGATAGGGGGAAGGGTTTCTTCACCACGCCCGTCGGCGACCGCGTGCCCGCCACGGCCCGCGCAGCTTTCGATGGCTATTCGCTGCAAGTTCGCGGCGTTGCTCCGCTGACCGAGACGATCGAATTGCAAGCGCGCGGCCTCATCTTCGAGGACGAGCGGACCTTGCGCTTCGAAGGGGCGGACAGCCGGATCGAGGGGCAGGATGCAAGCCTGCGCATGATCGGGCGCGGGGCATGGGAATTCGACGTGCTCGGCTATGTCCAGGCGCGCAATTTCGCCAACCGGGTGATCAGCTCGACCCGCTTCGTGCCGGTGCTCGACCAGCGCAATACGCCCTCGACCGGCATCGGCGGCAAGATCGAAGTCCGCCCGCCGACGGGTGAGCGCAATGTCCTGCGTCTCGGCCTCGATTATCGCCGGAGCGACGGCGAACTGTTCGAGACCGCGATCAGCGCGTTCAGCGGGCAAGTCAGCGCGCGGCGCAATGCAGGCGGGACGAACACCGATCTCGGACTGTTCGTGGAAAACGACCTGACGCTGGGTTCGCTGACGCTGACCGGCGGAGCGCGGCTCGATCGCTACACGATCCGCAACGGCTTCTTTACCGAGCGGGATGCTGCGGGTGCGATCCAGATCGACGATCGGTTTGCGGATCGCGCGGGCTGGGAGACGTCTTTCCGCGCCGGAGCGCTCTATCGTCTCGGCGACGGCGCAAGCCTGCGCGCTGCGGCCTATACCGGTCTTCGCCTGCCGACGCTCAATGAACTCTACCGGCCCTTCGTAGTCTTTCCGGTGGTCACGCAGGCGAACGCCGCGCTCGAAAACGAGCGGCTCGAAGGTTTCGAGGTGGGTGTCGATTTCGCGCCCTCCGATCGTATCGCGCTCGGTCTCACGGCTTTCGACAACCGCGTAAAGGACGCGGTCGCGAATGTGACGATCGCCGAGAACCTGCGCCAGCGCCGCAATATCGACGCGGTCCGCGCGCGCGGGATCGAGGCCAATGCAAAGCTTTCGCTCGGCGAGGTGAGCTTCGATGGCGGCCTTGCTTACACCGATGCAGAGGCACGAGGATCGGGCGCTGCGGCCGCGCTCGACGGCAATCGCCCCGCGCAGACGCCGCGCTGGGTCGCAGGTGCAACGCTTGCCTGGCGTTCGGCTCAGGACTGGCTTCTGTCGGCCACACTGCGCCATGTCGGCGCGCAATTCGAGGACGATCTCGAGACTGACATATTGCCCGCCGCGACCACGCTGGGCGCCTTCGCGCAAGTCCCGCTAGCCGACGGCATCTCGCTCATTCTGCGCGGCGAGAACCTCACCGACGAAACTATCGTCACCCGCGATCAGGGCGGCTCGATCGACCTCGGCGTACCGCGCACCGTATGGGCCGGGGTGCGCCTCGGCTTCTAGAGAGAGCGCTCGCCTCAACTCAGAGGGCGATCGACTCCAGGCGCGAGCAATCCGCGCACCACGAGTTCGGCCGTGCTGGCAGCGAACCGCTCGACCAGCGCCTGATCGAGGTCGCCCGAACCCAGCAGGGCGCGGCGCGAGGCGGCAGAGGTGAAGATGTTCGCACATGCCCCCTCGATCGCATAGCCGACCAGATTGGTGTCGACGGGCCGGAAGAGCCCTTGCGCCACGCCTTCTTCGATGATCGTCCGGCGGGCATCGGCCACCGGAATGCTGAAGAAGCCGGTGACCAGCGTGGCCGCCTCGCGCGATCCTTCGCGGATCAGCTTTTGCAGCAGGCGGTGGAGGTAGGGCCGGCGGAAATAGGCGCGGACCATGCCGGTGACGTGATGCGCGATCTTGTCGGGCGGGCTCATGCCGGAAGCCAGCAGCCTGTCGAGCTCGCCGATCGCGAAATCCGCATCGGCGCGGGCGATCGACACCATCAGTCCCTCGCGCCCGCCGAAGTGATAGCTGACGGATGCAATGTTGGTGCCGGCCTTGCGCGTGATCTCGGAGATCGAGATCTCCAGGCTGTCCTGCTCCACCATCAACTCGCGCGCGGCATCGATGATCTTCTGCCGCGTGGGTGTTTTCGTTCGAGGCTCGCTCACGGGCCCGGTTCCTCCCCATTGGCCTCGCCAAGCAAGGGCGGCGGCGCGAGTTCAGGCATTTCGTAATCGCCGAACGTGAAGGGCGACCGCATCTCGCGGTAGCCGCCTTCGGTCGAGTGGCTGCGGCTGCGGAAGAAACCGGTTGCGGCGAGATGGGGTTCGTCCAGCATATCGTCGAGATCGCGCACGGCCTGTGCCGGGAGCTGGGCAGCATGGCATTTCTCGAGCAGCTCTTGCGTCGTGAATCCAGCGGTCAACCGTGCCATCTCGCGGTAGAGTCCGCCGATATTGGCAAAGCGGCTGGCCGGGTCGGCAAAACGCTCGTCGTCGAGCACTTCGGACGCGCCGAGTACGGCGAACACCTTGGGCCAGCTGGCATCGGTATAGGGGACGATGCTGATATATCCGTCGCTGGTCGGGAAGGGCTGGCGGTCGGGATCGACCTGCCGCTCGTAACCCGCGGGTGCATTCGGCGGATCGTAGGTGAGGCCGCCGAGATGTTCGAGCAGGATGAAGCCGGTGAAGGCCTCGAACATCGGCACTTCGACATGCTGGCCGCGCCCGGTGCGCAATTTGTGGACGATGGCTGCCAAGGCAGCATGGGCGGCGTGGAGCCCCGCGACCTTGTCGGCGATGAGCGACGGCAGATAACGCGCTCGCGGGTCGCCATCGACGCGCGGCAGCAGGCTCGCGGCGCCGCTCGCGGCCTGGATCACGTCGTCATAGGCTTGCAGATCGGCATAGGGGCCGTCCTGGCCGAAGCCGACGCAATGGACGTAGATCAGCTCCGGATTAATTGCTGTGAGGCTCTCGTAATCGAGGCCGAGCCGTTCCAGCGCCTTGCCGCGCACATTGACGACGAACAGGTCGGCGTCGCGCAGCAGGTCGAGCATCCTCTCACGATCATCGTTCTGCTTGAGATCGAGCGCGAGCGAACGCTTCCCGCGATTGATGGCAAAGAAACCCGGTCCCATTCCCTTGCTCGCCGCGGGCTTGCCTGCCCAACGATAGGCGTCGCCGATGCCGGGCGCTTCGATCTTGGTCACCTCGGCACCGAGATCGGCGAGCATCTGCGTACAATATGGCCCGAAGACGATGCTTGTGAGATCGACCACCTTGATGCCTTCGAGCATCGGTCGATTGTCTCCGGCATGCGCCACGATCAGTCGATCCCCGCGATGATATTGGTATCGTCGCACACTTCGATCCGCGCGCGCTTGCCGACGGGATCATCGGCCAGCAGCGCCTTCAGCGTCGCATCGTCGCCCTTGGCGATCCGGGCGAGGACACGGCCCTCCGTACCATCGCCGATGACAAAGCCGCGGGTCGGCACGCCCTTCTGGAAGACCACCGTGCAGGTCGCGATGTCGATTTCGCCATCGGCCTGTTCCGGCTCCGGCAGCAGCTGGGCGTTGATTTCGCGCTGGATGGTTTCGCTGGAGACCGGGGCCCAATTCTCCGGCAGCGTAGTCGAATAGACGCCGACCGCTTCCTTGGTCAGGAAGCCGCCATTGGCCATTATCAGGCCGAAGTCGCCCGGTTGTTCGCGCAGCCGCTCGGTCATGGTGGCAATGGCGTGAAGCGAATAATTATTGCCCGGTCCGCCGAAGAAGGGAAGGCCGCCGGTCAAGGTCACCGGCGTCTCGCGCCAGTCGATGTCGAGCGCTTCTGTCGCGAGCAGCACGGCGCAGGGAAAGCAGCTGTAGATGTCGAACAGCGCGATATCGCTCGCCTGCTTGCCGCTGGTGCGGAGCGCCTGATGCAGCGACTTCTCGATCGGCAGGGAGCGCGACAGGTCTTGCCGACGGGTGACGAAACCGTCCTTCGCCTCTGCATGGCCGTGGAGGAAGACCCACTTGGACCGGTCGATGCCCATCCGCTCGGCCTCGCCCACGGTGGTCATCACGACGGCAGCAGCCTGGTTCACCGCATCCTGCGCGACGTGCCATTTGAGATAGGGGTCGGCGACGGGGTAATTTTCCGCGCTGGGCGTCGAGAGAAATTCCTCGCTGCGCGCGGTGGGAAACTGGGCGTGCGGATTGTCAGCGGCGACCTTCGAGAATCCTGCCCACAGCTCGCTCATCAGCGCCAAATGCTCCTCGCGGCTGTTGCCGAGGCGACGGCGCAGCGCGTGTTCGAAGGCAGGATAGGTCTGCGTCGGCGCGCCTAGGCCGTTTCGGATCTCGTATGGGGAAAGCAGCGCGCCTCCATAGCCGCGGTCGGTCTGCGGGCCGGCGGCAGAGCGGCTCCAGTCGAGCGTCATCCCGGCCCGCACCGCCGCCTTGAGCGCGCGTGTCGCCTCCGCCCCAACGAGCAGTGCGGCACGGCATTCGCCTGCGTGCAAGGCAGCTGCAAGTTCGTTGACCAGCTCTTGCGGCTGGTTGCCGCCGAGCTCGGAATAGATGTTCTCGGTGTCCGCAAGGCCGAGGTCGGCCGCGACGGTGGCGGGCGGGTTCTCGCACCGGCCGAAGGGTTGCGGCGCGCCGGGTATGGAATCCGGCGTCGTGCGCACGGCGACGATCCGGTCGATCGTTTCGCGCAAGGCGTCCGGCGCGCCGCTATCGTCCAGTGCGATCCGTGCGGCATCCCGGCGCAGATCCTGCGGCGAGGGCGCGCTGGCCGGATCTTCGCCATACCAGTGGTCGGTGATCTGACCGGCACCGACGAGAACCGGGGTGTTTGCGGGAAGCGCGCTGTAATCGACCATCATCTCTCCTTGATTGAAACGAACATTTCAAAAGGAGTTTTGATTCGTCAAGCGATTGGTTGCCCGTTATGCGTTTTCAGGGTTCGTCAGTCTGGATCGGCTCCGCGGACGCTTCCTCGCCAGTCAGACCGGTGCGTAATCGGGAAAGTTGCGTGCGCATGCGGCCAGCATGGCGTGGGTCTGCTCCACATCGGCCACGGCGAGACCGGGCGGCGGAGCCTGCATCTTGGCTGCAGGCGGGAAGGTGCCGTAGCCAGCGAAAAGGCAGTGCCAGCTCATGTTCGCGTAGTGCGGATGGCCGCCATGCTGGCGCGCGTTCAGTTGGCCGATGTCCTCATGCGTGAACCAGGCCGACATCATGTCCTTGAGATTGGCCGACAGAGCGTGGTTGGCCGCATTGTCGCGCCAGTATTGCGTGTCGCTGCGCTGGTTGAGGCGGTAATGCGCCACGATATAGTCGCGAATGCCCTCGTATTTGTCGGCGATGCGGCGGTTGAATGCCTCGCGATTTTGCGCGGTGAACACGCCGCTTTCGAAAGCGCGTGCAAAGTCGAGCGCGGTCACGATAACGATGTGCAGCGCGGTCGCCTCAAGCGGTTCGATAAAGCCTTGCGAGAGGCCGGCGGCGAGGCAGTTCCTCGTCCAGCTTTCCCTCACTCGCCCCACGCGCATCTGTAGCACACGTGTCTCACCGTCGTGCTCCATGCCGATGGCTTTTCGCAATTCGGCCTCGGCGTCTTCTTCGGAGATGTATTTCGAAGAATAGACGTAGCCATTGCCGACCCGGCTGGTCAGCGGGATCGACCAGCGCCAGCCATTGCTCATCGCGATGGCATCGGTTTGCGGTTTGAGTTTTTCGCCATGCTTCGTCGGCATGACGACGGCGCGATCGTTGAAGAGGTTCTCAGTAAAGGGAATGAACTCGGCGCCGAGCGCCTGCTGCGCGATCAGCGAGCGGAAACCAGAACAATCGACGAAGATGTCCCCTTCGATGCATTCACCGCCTTCGCAGAGCAAGGCAGCTACATTGCCGTCTGCAGCAAACTCTACTTCGTCTACACGAACAGGCTTGTGCCTTACACCCAGCTTTACAGCCCAGTCGCGCAGGAATGCGCCAAGCTTGTGAGCGTCGAAGTGGTAGCCGTAGCTTGGCGGGAACGGAAAATTCTCGTTGGGCTGCGGTGCTTTCCGCGCGTCTGCCAGTGTCTCGGCGATGAACCAGTCGGCGGGATGGGCCGGTACGTCGACCCCCCGGCGGGCCAGCATGCAATTGTGCAGGAAGCCCGGCTCGCTGTGCAGGTCTGTCGGCGCAGGGAAGGGGTGGAAATAGCTCTCGAAACCGGGCCGCTCGCTCCAGCCGGTGAAGCGGATGCCAAGCTTGTATGTCGCATCGCAGGCCGCCATCCATTCGGACTCCTCGATGCCGAGATGGTCGAAGAAGGCTTTGAGCTGTGGCGTCGATCCCTCACCTACACCTATGATGCCGATCTCGGGGCTTTCGACAACGGTCACCGATCCACCGCGTGCCCCCCATTCGTGATGGAGCAGGCAGGCGGTAATCCAGCCGGCGCTGCCGCCGCCGAGGACGACGACGCGGGGAGGGGTGGGAGCGCTCACCCGCCAGTGGGTATCAGCCTGATCGCGAAGCCGCCACCCGGCGCCATGCGCAAGTCTAGCACGTCTGCGGATGTGACGGTCCGGTCTTCGATCACGATCTCGAACCGCGCATCGCCGCGATAGTCAGAGGTCGGGCCGTCGCGGTAGATTTCGGCGCGATAGGACTTTCCGGGATCGAGGAAGTCGAGCGAAACCCGGGCGTCACGCCCCTGCTCGTCCGCGCCGCCGCCCACGAACCATTCATCGCTGTTCCGGTCCTTGCGCGCGGTGACGACATATTCACCCACGGCGGCGTCGAGAATACGGCTTTCCGACCAGTCGGCGGGAACGTCCTTGATGAACTGGAAGGGCTCGGGATGCTCGGCATAGTGTTCGGGCAGGTCGGCGACCATCTGGATCGGCGAATAGATCAGTACATATTCGGCCAACGCCCGTGCCATCGTCATTTCGAGCGGCTGGCCGCGTCCCTGCAGGCTGAGGACGCCAGGCGTGTAATCCATCGGGCCGGACAGCATACGCGTGAACACCAGCGTCGGCACATGGCTCGGTCCGTTGGTCGGAACGCCCCAGGCGGCGAATTCCATGCCCCGCGCGCCTTCGCGGCTGACCCAGTTCGGATAGGTGCGTCGCAGGCCGGTATCCTTGACCGGCTCGTGCGGGTTCATCGCGATCTTCCGCTTGGCCGCCTCGGTCACGACCTTGAGGTGGTGGCGCTGCATCACCTGGCTTTCGGTGCATTCGCGCGTCTCGCGGCCATCGGGATGGACGTAGCGCAGATTGCAAGCATCGGTGACATAACCGCTCTTGATCGTCTTCACCCCGCGCGCTGCCATCAGGTCGAGTCCGGCAGAAAGCTGGCTTTCGTAATTGCCAACATCGCCGCTGGTCTCATGGTGGCCGACGATCGGCACGCCCTTTTCCGCGGCGTAGCGGGCCAGCTCTTCAAAGTCATAGTCGGGATAGGCTTCGGTGAAGCTGAAATCGGCCCCGTTGAAGAACCAGTTGCCGTCCCAGCCGATGTTCCAGCCCTCGACCAGGACGCCTTCGAAACCATGCTCGGCCGCAAAATCGATATAGCGTTTGACGTTCGCGGTCTTCGCGCCGTGTTTCGGGCCGGAGCCCCAGGTTTCCTCGTCGAGATGGAGCGACCACCAGACGCCGACATATTTGTGCGGCGTGAACCAGTTGACGTCGCCCAGCTTGTTGGGCTCGTTGAGGTTGAGCTCGACCAAGCTTTCGGCGAGTCCCGCGGCATCGTCCGAAATGCGGATCGTGCGCCAGGGCGTCGCAAAAGGCACATTGCGCACCGCGCGCGCGGGCGTGCTGCCTGTCGGGGCGAGCGTCGCGCGGAAGTTCGTGCCGGTGGTGCGCTTCACCCACATGCCGGCAAAGTCGACCAGCGCCGCCTCGTGCAGCGCGACATGCGTGCCGCTCTCCATGCGGAACGTGAGCGGCGTATGCGCGACCGACACGGCGGAAATCGGCGTCTTTTCGTAGAGATATTCGTAGCGGTTCCACTCTCCGCCGGGGATCCACCAAGCGGTCCCGTCCTGCGCGATGTTGAACTCGGTCAGCTCCTCCGCGATGTGCAAGGTCTCGCCGACGCTCGTGTCGTCGAACAGGTAACGGAAGGCCACTGCATCGTCGAAGATGCGGAAGACGACGCCGAACTTACGCTTCTCGTCGCTCTCCTCCTCGAAGCGCACGGTAAGCTCGTTGTGATGGTCGCGTACGAAGCGCTGCTCGCCCCACGGTTGCTCCCAAGTCTCGTCGTAACTGGCGCGAGCGGCACCGACCACGGCAAGGCGGCGCTCCAGCTTGTCCTGATCGGCCAGCAAGAAGCCCAGGCGGCTGTCGGTCAGCACCGGTTCGCCGCTCTTGGCGACGCGATAGAACGGCCGCCCTTCGCCATTCACGTCCACGGTGACGCTGATGGTTCCATCGGGGGAGGTGACCACTTCTTCGGCCAATGCGGCGGGCGCGGCTAACAGCAGGGTGAGGCCGGAGAGGATTGCGAAGGGTTTCATAGCTCGATCACCATTGCGCCATACGGCGGGAGTTCGTCGGGGGTGGCGGAGTTGACTGCAGCGAGGACGCTGCCCCGCGCGAGGTCCTGCGGCACGGAGACCGGTTTGCTCCCGAGATTGAACAGGCAGCGGATGTGCTGCCCATCGGCGAACCGCTCGATCACGAAGATGTCACCCTGCGTTTCGCACCGCTCGACCGACCCGTGATGCAGCGCCGGATTGGCGTTGCGCAGCGCGAGCATGGCGCGGGTATGGTTGAGCAAGGAACTTTCGTCTTCGTCCTGAACGGCCACCGATTTCGCGGCGTTGTCCTCGCCAACAGGCAGCCAAGGCTCGCCATCTGAGAAGCCCGAATTCGCTTCGCTAGTGCTCCAAGGCATCGGGGTCCGCGCGCCGTCGCGGCTCAGCGTCAGCGGCCAATTGGCGATCGCCTCAGGATCGTGCAACTGCTCGAAGGGGATATCGACCTGCGAAAGGCCGAGCTCCTCGCCGTAATATAGAATGATGTTACCGCGCAGCGAAGCGAGCAGCAGCGCCTTCATTCGCGCTGCAGCATCGCGGTTGGTCTCGCTCCACCAGCGGCTGATCGCGCGCGGCGCATCGTGGTTCTCGAAGGCCCAGCTCGGCCAGCCTATCCCCTCTTCGTCCGGCCATTGCGCCAGCGCGGCGCAGATCGCGCCCGGTGTTAGCTTCTCGGCGTAGAGGAAGTTGAAGCCATAGGCGGAGTTGAGGTGCGTCTCGCCTTGGGTGAAGGCCTTCATCTCGCGCTCCGCCTCGTCTCCGCCGACTTCGGCGACGGTGAAGATGCCGTCGTAGCTGTCGGTCAACGCGCGAATGCGTTCGATGAAGGCGGGTATATCCGCGTGGCTCTGGTTGTAGGTCTTGAGCTGGAAGTCGAACGGGCGCGTGCGCGGTTTGTCGGTGGCAGGTGCGGGCGGATTGTCGCGCAATTGCGGGTCGTGCATCGCGAAGTTGAGCGCATCGATACGGAACCCGTCCACGCCGCGGTCAAGCCAGAAGCGCATGACGTCGAGGATTGCCAGCTGCGTTTCCGGATTGTGCAGGTTCAGCTGAGGCTGGCTGCTCAGGAAGTTGTGCAGATAATATTGGCCGCGCCGAGCGTCCCACGTCCACGCGGGACCCCCGAACACGGATTGCCAGTTCGACGGAGGCGACCCGTCGGGCTTTGCGTCGGCCCAGACATACCAATCGTTCTTCGGATTGGTTCTGTCCGAGCGACTTTGCGCAAACCACGGATGTTCGTCCGAAGTGTGCGAATAAACCTGATCGATGAGGACCTTGAGGCCGAGTTCGTGAGCGCGGGTGACCAGCGCATCGAAATCGGTGAGCGTGCCGAAGATCGGATCGACATCGCAATAATCGGCGACGTCGTAACCGAAATCTCTCATCGGCGAGACGAAGAACGGCGAAATCCAGATCGCATCCACGCCGAGCGAGGCCACATAGGGAAGCCGCCGGGTTATTCCCGGCAAATCGCCGATTCCGTCGCCGTTCGAATCCTGGAAGCTGCGCGGATAGATCTGGTAGATCGCCGCGCCTTTCCACCATGGCATCGCTTCGCTGGCGGCATCGGCCTGCATCGAGGGATCGTGGCGGTTCACTCGGCGCTTCCCGACACACGGCACAGAGCCCAGCCGAAGGCGGGCAGGGTGAAGGCTGCGCTTCCGGGGACGGTCACGGCAGCGGGGCAGCTTCCGGCAAGCGTCGCCAACTCGCGGGCTCCGTAGCCGAGCACGACATTTGCGCTCCGTTCAGCCCCGGTGGTGTTGAACACCGCCAGATATTCGGTGCCGTCATCTGGATCGAAGCGGCTGACGGCGAAGATGCCCGCCTCCTGCTCGTAATGCCGCACAAGCTGTTTGCCGCGGGTGAGGGCAGGGTGTGCTTTACGGATCGCGGAAAATTCGGCGATGAGGCGGAATAGCGGGTGGCTCTCGTCGAAATTGCTCGTCGCCGTCGTCGCGTCGGTGCCGATCAGGTCGTTGTCGTTGTAGACCGCTGTCTGAGAGGGGAACATGTCCTCGCGCGCCAGCTGGTCGTTGCCGTCACCGACGAAACCCTGTTCGTCGCCGTAATAGATCACGGGGCTGCCGCGCAGGCTCAGCATCATTGCATGGCCCAGCATGACGCGAGCCAGAAGTTCGTCCTGTGAGATTTCGGGCTTGTCCCATTTGATCAGCGTCGAGAACCGCCCCATGTCGTGATTGCCGAGGAAGGTCGGCAGGCCGAGCGCGGTTTCCTCGCCGCCTTCATAGAGCACATCGCCATCGAACATGTGAGCGAGTACCACCGTGCCCCGGTCGCGCCCGAGCAGCTCGCGCATGGCAGCTTGGAAGGCGAAATCGAGCACGGCGGGCAGTTTGTCGCGCCGGGTGTATTCGGCGATGTAGCCGTTTTGGGGAATGTCCTTGTAGACCTCCCCGAACATATGGAAGTTCGGGATGCCTTCTTCCTCCGCGACTTTCTCTAGCGCAGGGACGAAGACCTGCCAGAAACCGGGATCGACGTGACGGGCGGTATCGATGCGAAACCCGTCGACGCCGAAATCGCGCACCCAGCCGGAGAAGATATCGATCATTCCCTGACGCACGCGGGGGTGTTCGGTGAACAGATCGTCCAGCCCGGCAAAATCGCCGAAGCGGCTGTCCTCGCCGGTGAAGCTGCTGTTGCCGCGATTGTGGTAATAGATCGGATCGTTCAGCCAGGCGGGGACTTTCACGTCCTTCTCGGCGTCGGGGACTAACGGCTTATAGGCGAAGTTTGGGTTCACCAGCTTGGCGAAGTTCGTCTCGCTGCTGTCCTCATCGCCCGTGAAGCCCGGGTTGATCCGTGCGCCCGACAAGTCGCCGACGGTCGAGTAGGGATAGTCGCCCTTGCTGCGATATTCGAAATTGGTCGCAGGGCCGTCGACATAGGTGATGACGTCGGCGGTGTGGTTGGTGATGATGTCCATATAGACCTTCATCCCGCGTGCATGGGCTGCGTCCACGAAGGCCTTGAACTCCTCGCGCGTGCCGAAATGGCCATCGGGGCGCGTGAAGTCCGTGACCCAATAGCCGTGATAGCCCGCGCTTTCCTCGCCCGGCGGGCCCTGGACGGGCTTGTTCTGGAAGATCGGTGCGAACCAGATCGCCGTGACGCCGAGCTTCTCGAGATAGTCGAGGCGCTGGGTCAGGCCCTTGAGATCGCCGCCGTGGAAAAAACCCTTGGATGTCGGGTCGAACCCGGTTTCGAGCCTGCCTCCGGTGAAATCGCCGGTGTCGTTCGACGGATCGCCATTCTCGAACCGGTCGGGGAGGACGAAATAGACGATTTCCTCGGAGGGTTCGCGCTCGCGGAAATCTCCCGTGTCTGCGGGTGTCGGCGTTTGCGCATGGACGCAGGCGCTCATGCCGAGAGCGAGTAGGGGCAGGGCAAGGCGGATCATGCGGGCACTCCCGGTGTCGGTGCGGAGGTCATCATGGACTGCAGGAAATCGAGATGGCGCGGCATCTGTCGAACTTCCTCGACCAACGCTGCTTCCGTGCCGTCGAGCAGGGCGCGAAGGTCGGTTTCCGGTAGGGAGTCGGCCAACGGATTATAGCCCCGCGCCTCGACGCCTTGGCCAACCAGCACCTGGAACCAGCCGACATCGGTGAACAGCTCCTCGTGCTCGCGATGGATAAGGCCAGTGGCGCGCCACTGGTCGAGCTTTGCGCGGAGCGTATCGGGCAGTTCCATCGTGCGAACCTCGTCCCAGAACGGCTCCCCCACGCGCGCATTTGCGGTGTAGTGGAGGATCAGGAAATCGCGGATGCGGGTCCACTCGAACTCGCACTGGGCGTTGAACCATTCGACGATTGCGGGATCGGGCTCGGCGCCGGGAAGCACGCTGAGGAAGCGGCTGATGGTCGACTGGATGAGGTGGATCGAGGTCGATTCCATCGGCTCGAGAAAGCCTGCCGAGAGACCCACGGCGAGGCAGTTCTTGTGCCACATCTTGCGCCGGATCCCGGTGGTAAATGGGATGGTACGCGGTTCGGCGAACGGTTCGCCGTCGAGATTGGCAAGCAGCGTGTCGGCTGCTTCGTCGTCGTTCATACGCGCGGTCGAATAGACGAGGCCGTTGCCGATGCGATGTTGTAGCGGGATGCGCCATTGCCAGCCGGCCTTGCGCGCAATGGCCTTGGTATAGGGCGTGAAGTCCCCGCCATTGGCACAAGGCACAGCCATCGCCCGATCGCAGCGCAGCCACTGCGTCCATTCCTCGTAACCTGTGTCGAGCGCCTGCTCGATCAGGAGGCCGCGAAAGCCGGTGCAGTCGATGAAGAAGTCGCCCTCGACGAGTCGATAGCCGTCTAGGGCGAGCGCCGTGATCGCACCGCTTTCGCCATCCTGCGTCACGCGCTCGATCAGTCCCTCGTGCCGCACCACGCCGCGCGCTTCGGCAAAGCGGCGCAGGTAGGCGGCATAGAGCCCGGCGTCGAAGTGGTACGCATAGGGCATTTCCGGTGCGCCCTGCGCCCGTCGCCCGCGCTGCATGCGCATCGTTCGCGCTGCCAGCTCATTCATGGAATAGCGCATCAGCGGCTTGGCGAAGCCGAGCTGTTTCGCGCGCAGCCAGTAATGCTGGAACGGCAGCAGGCCGACGCCGCGACCCACCGCGCCGAAGGCGTGCATGTAGCTCTCGCCCTCATGGTGCCAGCCGTCGAATTCGATGCCGAGCTTGAAGCTGGCCTTCGTTTCGCGGACGAACTCCGCCTCGTCGAAACCCAGCGCCCCGTTGAACAGATGGATCTGCGGGATGGTCGCCTCGCCTACGCCGACGGTACCGATCGCTTCGCTTTCGACCAGCGCGATCGATGTGCCCGGCGGTCCGAAGCGCGCAAGCGCGGCAGCCGTCATCCATCCGGCAGTCCCGCCGCCGGCGATGACGAAGCGCTTGATGGCGCGTGTATTAGACGTAGCGACAGGCATGGAAGACTCGATCCCCTAGGGTGATGCTTTTGCCGGGCCATAGCAGCAGCGATGACGCGGCAGGCAATTGGGGGCGGGGCGGCCGGGAGGAAGGTGGCCGCCCCGCAAGTCAGCTGGTCAGAAGCGGTAGGATGCCCCGACCAGATAGGTGCGACCGTATTCTTCGTAATCGATGATGAACTGACGATCGCCGTCGGTGTAGTTGATGAACGGCTCGTTGGTGAGGTTCAGCGCCTGCAGCGTGACCGACAGGCCCTCCAGCGAAGAACCGTCCTCGAAGCGATAGCCGATCTGAGCATCGAAGATCGATTCCGGATATGTCAGGCGCTGCGCCCGGCTGGCCGAAATGCCGGGGAATTCTGCGAGGAACTCCGTCCGGTAGCGATGACTGAGGCGTGCTTCGAAGCCGCTATTCTCGTAATAGACCGTCGAGTTCACGACCCATTTCGACAGACCCGGGACATCGCTCTCGAACGGATCGTCCTCCAGCGGATAGATGGTCAGTTCGCTGTCGGTGTAAGAAACGCTGGTCTGGAAACCGAAGCCGGAAGCGAAGCCACTCGTGAACGTGGAGAACGGCAGCGAGAGACTCGCTTCGATCCCGCGAATGTAGCCGTCGGCCCGGTTGTCCGGCGCGCTCACCAGTCCGAGATAGGTCGTCGCATCGGCGAAGGCACGCTGCTGCGGCGACAGGATCGGACGCAGGTAGCTGAAATCGCGGACCACCGATGCGTTCGGGTTCACGAAATCGTCCAGCCATTTGTAATAGCCGGCAATCGCGAAATACCCCGCGCCGCCGAAATACCATTCGTAAGACAGGTCGAAGCCGTTGGCGATATAGGGCCGCAGACGCGGATTACCGCCGCCGCCGCTGAAGATCGATCCAGTCTCGATATCGACGACATCGCTGACGCCGGCGTTGGACGACGCGCTGAGGTAGTCCATCCGGGCACGCGACAAGGTCCGCGCCGCGCCGAAGCGCAGTTTCATGTCCGGCGCGATCTCGAAGTTGAGCGTCATGCTGGGGAGGATGTGCGAATAGTCTTCCGTCTCGAACACCGGGATGGCGCTGGCGCCAACACCGCCATCGGAATCGAAGCCGGCAGAGCTTTGCTGCGTAAAGACCGCCTGCACGCCCATATTACCGGTGACCGGCAGCGATCCAAGCATGGTGTCGATGTCCATCCGCAGATAGCCGGTGTAGACATCCTCCGTCACCGTCCAGTCGCCCGGATAGGGCAGATCGGAGCTCTCGATGCTGGTCAGGATGTAAGTGCCGTCATTCAGCAGCGCGAACGGATCGTAAGCGACCTGCGGGCCGAAACCGAGGAAGCCGAGGCTGGCAATCGGATCGAGCAGCGCGCTTTCGGGGATCGGCGCGCGCGTGGTGGCACCATCCGCGATGAAGGCGCCGTTCGGGCCGCCAAGGCTCAGGAAGTTCTGCGTGATGTCGCGCGATTTCTGGCGGTGATCGTAGGAAAATCCGGCCACGAGGCTCTTGATCGTATCGTCATCCACCTTGCCGACAACTTCACCGCGCATGGTCCACAGCTCGTCGTCCGTCGCCGTGTTGTTGATGAAGCCGGCCTGCACGATGCCGCGTCCGCCGCCCCAGCCGCGGGGGTCGGTCAGCTGGATCAGGCTGGTATCGGAATAATCGATCCGGTTGGTGAACTGGAACGGGAAGCCCCCGCTATTGCGCGTATAAGTGACGACATCGCCCATATTGAAGCCGGGGCCCGTCTGCGCAGCGAAGTTGAGGCCCGAATAGCTCTCGATCTGCTGCAGGCGGCGGTCGGCGCGCGAATAGGCGATATCGGCCATCAGGATGACATCGTCATTTTCGTATTTCGCATTGTAGCCGATGGCGAGCGTCTCGACATCCTTGCGGTCATAGTCGTTGCGGACCACCGGCTGGACGTTGGAGAAGGTCACGCTGTCCGGGAAGTCGCCGCCACTGGTCGAGTCGATATTCGCGCCCGAACCCCAGCCGGGGTTGAGCGGAAACTCGATGCCGCGCTGCGGGATGCGCTCGCGATAATCGGCATAGAAGACGTCCAGCGTGCCGCTCCACTCGAGTGTCGGCTGCCACTCGACAGTGCCGAAGACGCCGAGACGGTCGAGATCGACCGAACGAGCGAAGGGCTTCATGCCGCCGAGCACACGCTGGCCGGAGTCGTCGGGGTAGCCCCAGGCGTTGAAGCGTTCGACCTGGCTCGGGCTCGACTGATAGGCGACGCCCACGGCCACACCCAGCGTGTCGTCGGCGAACTGGTCGACATAGGTGCCGGTGGCGCGATAGCCCCAGCCATCGATGTCGGGATTGAGCGAGCCGTCTTCGTTGAATTCGAGGCGACCCGAGAGCGAGATGATCCGCTCGCCCTTCGACAGCGGGCGGATGGTACGCAGGTCGACCGTACCGGCAAGACCCTGTCCGATGAGGCCGGCATAGGGCACCTTGTAGATGACGCCCTGGTCGATCAGCTCGGCCGGATACTGGTCGTATTCCACGGCGCGGTTGTCGCCCGAAGATACCAGCTGGCGACCGTTGAGCAGCGAATTCGAATAGTCGGGACCCAGGCCGCGAACCGAAAGGCTCTGGGCACGACCGTCGACACGCTGGACGGCGAGGCCGGGCAGGCGGCCCAGCGTTTCCGCGATCGAGACGTCGGGAAGCTTGCCGATATCTTCCGAGCTGAACGCTTCCGCGATGACCGGAGTATTGCGCTTCAGGCCGACCGCGGTTTCCAGCGACTGGCGATAGCCCTCGACGACAATGACGTTATCGGCAGCGACTGCATCGTCTTCGGGCTGCGATTCCTGGCCCGGCTCGATCGTCGCTTCCTGCGCGATGGCGGGCGACGCAAGCGCGGCGAGCGCGATCGAAATGGCGCCGGTACTGATGCCCCCGGCAAGAGACTTGCGAAATGCCATGATTTCTCTCCCAATGGCCCGGCTTGTGTGGAGTCCCGGACCGAATCCTAATCCCGACAGGCGGCTCAGCGGCAGCCTGTTCACCGTCTGGATAGGTCGCAAACTGGGCGGTCAGCTAGTGAGCATACGTATACGCAATGCGGCGGCGGGGGCCGCCCGTCGCCGAAATGTCACAACTTTTGGGCTCGGTCAGGAGAGGAACAGATTGAGTGTCAGGCGGCCGGTGCGCGGATCAAGATCGGGCGCGAAATCGCCCGGCAGATCGGCGCAATGCAGCGTGTTACCGCGGTAGATCGCCATCGCGTTGAAGCGCCCTTCGATGCGGTGGACGTGCTCGAAGAGTTCGGTGTCGCCGGAGATATAGCTCGCGGCTGGCAGGCCGACTTTGTCGATCCCCTGCTCCAGCTTCGATCGATAGCTTTCGAACCTCGTCGCATCGACGCTCTCGAAGCCTGTGGCCCGCTGGCGATAGAACCCCGTGCCCCCGCGTTCCGCCCGGTCGAGATATAGCAACACGGCAATCCGTTCATCCTCGACCCCATCGAAATGCGGCAGGCGCTGGATCGGCGCAAGGCCGGATGGTGGCTGGGTTACGAGGCTGAGATAGCACTCGCGATAAAGAGGCATGCGAGCAAGGGCGAATTCCTCTGCGATGCGGGGTAGCAACGGCTCGACCAATGGCATCGAGATCGCTTCGGAAACCGGCGCGCGCACGCCGGGATAGAATTCTCCATGCTGTGTGAAACGATGGCGCGCGGCGATTTCGATCACGAGGTCCACGTCGACCAGCGCATCGTCCACCTCGATCAGTGGCTGCCGTTCCTCGCCGAAATGGCGCGTGGCAATCCGTGCATTGGCATTCAGGGCGAGCGGGCTAGTCATTGTTGTCGCGCCATACAGGCAAAAAGGCGGCGAATGGAACTGCGGCGCGATTGCCTCCGCCCAGCCTCCTGCTAAGGTCGCCAGCGAAGGTTCGTCAGGACGGGCCGGGAGGAGTGAGATGGGTCGCAAGCCGACAGGTCGGCCGACCAGCTTCGACATAGCTTATGCGGCTGGGGTCTCGCAGCCCACCGTGAGCCGCGCTTTGCGGGGCGACCGGGCGGTCAGCGCGAAGACCCGCGAGCGCATCCAGCAAATCGCCCGCGACCTCAATTACACCGTCGACAAGAATGCTTCGTCGCTGCGCTCGCAGCGGTCGAACACGATCGCGCTTTTGTTCTTCGAGGATCCGACGCCCGACGAGAGCATGATCAATCCCTTCTTCCTTGCCATGCTGGGATCGATCACGCGCGCTTGCGCAGATCGCGGGCTGGATTTGCTTATCTCCTTCCAGCGGATGGAAGACGACTGGCACGTCCAGTATCAGGACAGCCACCGCGCCGATGGGCTCATCCTGCTCGGCTATGGCGATTACACCGTTTATCGCAAGCGGCTCGACCAGCTCGAGGAGCAAGGGACGCACTTCGCGCGCTGGGGGTCGGTGTCGTCCGACAGCAGCGGCGTGACAGTGGGGACGGACAATCATGCCGCTGGTGTGCTCGCCGGACAGCACCTTGCGCAAAGCGGACGCAAGGCGGTCGCCTTCTTGGGCCACGCGGACGAGCACTATCCCGAATTCGCGGGGCGCTATGCGGGCTTGTGCGAAAGTCTTCGCGAGTCGGGGATCGAGGCGGATCGCGAGCTGCAATTCGATGCAATTACGACCGAGGAAGCTGGTCATGCTGCGGCCGAGGCGCTGCTGGCGAGCGGCAAAGCCTTCGATGCAATCTTCGCCGCCAGCGACCTTATTGCGATCGGAGCCATGCGCGCGCTGGCAGAGGCGGGGCGTAGCGTGCCGGGCGATGTCGCCGTCGTCGGGTTCGACGATATCCCCGCCGCCAGCCTCACCACACCGCCGTTGACCACGGTGATGCAGGACATTCGCGGTGCCGGGCAGGCATTGGTCGAAACGCTCATCGCGCAGATCGAGGATCGGGACCTGCCGCCGCGCAAGCTCCCGGGTAAACTGATCGTGCGCGGGTCGAGCGCCGCCTTCTGAGGCCCTCTACGTATTCGTATACGTGCTTGGCGGAGAGGGGCCGCCATGCCAGCGTAGCAGCCTTAATTGTCGAGCGGACGCCAAGATCCGCGCGCAAGGGACTGAGGATACGTATCGATGGCCACGACACCGGCGGTGGACGCCGCACGCAAGCCGCATATGGGCTGGGGCGGGCTCGCCAACATCAGCTTCGGCTTTTTCGGCATCCAGATCGGCTTCGTGCTGCAGAACTCGAACATGAGCCGCATCTTCCAGACGGTCGGTGCCTCGCTCGACGATCTGCCTGCGCTGTGGGTCGCAGCGCCGCTGACCGGGCTGGTCGTGCAACCGATCATCGGCCATCTGTCGGATAAGACGTGGAACCGGTTCGGCAGGCGGCGGCCCTATTTCATGACCGGCGCTTTGCTGGCCGCACTTTCGCTCTTCCTGATGCCGCTTGCGCCAGCCTTCGCTGCGCCTTTGCTGTTTGCCGCTGCGCTATTGTGGGTGCTCGATGCGAGCTTGAACATCGCGATGGAGCCGTTCCGCGCTTTCGTGGGCGATATGCTCGACAGGTCGCAGCATGCGACCGGCTATGCAGTGCAGACCGCCTTTATCGGGGCTGGCGCGGTGGTCGCGGCGATCTTCCCGTGGCTGCTCGAGCAGTTCGGTGTCAGCAATGTCGCCCCCGCCGGCCAGATTCCGGACACGGTCCGCTGGAGCTTTTGGGCGGGCGCAGTCGCATTGTTCTGCGCCATCGGCTGGACGGTGATAACCACGCGCGAATATTCCCCTGAGGAAATGGCGCGCTTCGAAGCGGAGCGCGCGGTGGAGGCCGGGGCCCCTGTGCGCGCCCTTGCGGCGAAGAGCTACGGCAGTGCCCTGCTCTGGGTCGCAGCGGGCGCAGTGGTCGCAGTGCTTGTCGCGCCGCTCGGGCTGGAGAAGGAGATCTACCTGCTCGGCGGCCTGCTGGCGACGTATGGCCTCCTTAGCGCCATTGCCATTTCCATGGCCAAGCAGGGCCGTTCGGCAAACATGCTGTCGAGCATTGTCGGCGATTTCTCGGGCATGCCGGAGACGATGAAGCGCCTCGCGCTGGTGCAGTTCTTCAGCTGGTCCGCGCTCTTCATAATGTGGATCTATTCCGGGCCGATCGTGTCGCAATATTTCTACGGCAGCGCCGATCCGACCACCGCCGCCTATAACGAGGGCGCGAACTGGTGGAACCTGATCTACACCGTGCAGAACGGTGTGGCTGCCATCGCCGCGCTCGCGCTGCTGCCCGTGATGAGCCGCAAACTCGGCAAGGCGAAAACGCACATGACCTGCCTGCTCCTCGGCGCGGCAGGCTTCCTCGGCTATTTCGTGCTGCGCGATCCCGCGTTGCTGATCGTCTGCGAGATATTGAAGGGTATCGCCTGGGCCTCGATCCTCGCCATGCCATACGCCATCCTCGCCAGCAGCCTGCCGCAGGCGAAGCTCGGTATTTATATGGGCCTGTTCAACATCTTCATCGTGGTGCCGCAGCTGCTGGTCGCGACCGTCATGGGCAGCGTCATGAAGGCGTTCTTCCCCGGCGATCCGATCTGGACGATGCTGTTCGCCGCCGCCGCTTGGGCGCTCGCCGCATTTGCCATGCTCCGGGTCGAAGTGCCCGGCGAAAATTCGCAGGAGACCGCCAATGCCTAAGCTTCTTGCAAGCGCCGCTGCGCTTACCCTTCTCGTCACCGGCGTCGGCACTGCACCGGCCCTTGCCGACGATCATGTCGCCTCGCCCTGGCAGCCGCAAAGCGTGGTCGAGATCGAGCATCCCGAATGGTCGCGCAAGGCGGTGCTCTACCAGATCAATACCCGCCAGTTTACAGAGGAAGGCACATTCGCCGCAGCGCAGGAGCAGCTGCCCCGGCTGAAGGAACTCGGTGTCGATATCCTGTGGTTCATGCCGATCCACCCGATCGGCGAAGTCAATCGCAAGGGCGGCCTCGGCAGTCCGTATTCGGTGAAGGACTATTACGACGTAAATCCGGAGTTCGGCACGAAGGAGGATTTCCGCGCCTTCGTCGATGCCGCGCACGCGCAAGGGTTCAAGGTCATTCTCGACCTCGTCGCAAATCACACGGCATGGGACAACGAGCTCGCGCAGCAGCATCCCGACTGGTACGAAAAGGACTGGAAGGGCGACTTCCGCCCGACACCATGGTGGGACTGGTCCGACATCATCGACCTCGACTGGACCAAGCCCGGCGTCCGCCAGCATGTCGGCGAGGCGATGGAATACTGGGTCCGCGAGTTCGGTGTCGACGGATACCGCGCCGACGTGGCCGGATATGTCCCGCTCGATTTCTGGAACACCATGCGCGACCGGCTGACCGCGATCCGCCCGGTGTTCATGCTGGGCGAGGTGCAGGAAACCGCGTTCCACCAGAAGGCGTTCGACGCGACCTATGCCTGGGACTGGCATAACACCACGAAGAACGTCGCGCAGGGCAAGGGGAATGCGACCAGCTTCTACGGCTATTATGCCGAGAACGAGAGCCTGTGGCCCGAAGAAGCCATGCGCATGACCTATATCGAGAACCATGACAGCAATGCGTGGGAAGGCACCATGGCCGAGAACTACGGCGACGCGCTCTATGCGATGACGGGGCTGTCTTTCACGGGCGAGGGGCTGCCACTGATCCACAACGGCATGGAAGCCTGCAATGCCAAGCGGCTGGAATTCTTCGAAAAGGATGCGATCGATTGGAGCCAGGGGCGCGGCTGCATCTACGGCCTTCTGCTCGAGCAGCTGATCGAGTTCCGCAAGTCGAACCCCGCGCTCGACAACGGGCAGTGGGGCGCGCGGATGCAGAAGGTCGAGAACTCCGCGCCCGAGCAATTGCTCTCATGGGTCCGCCGGAAGGATGACAACAAGGTCCTCGGCCTGTTCAACATGAGCGACAGGCCGGTCAGCGCAAGGCTGACCAGCGGCTTGCCGGTGGGGACCTATGCCGAATTCCCGCTCCGCCGCGAAGTGACGATCGGCGAGGGCGAGACAATCGAACTGCCTGCCTGGGGCTGGCGCCTGTTTGCGAGCGGCAGCGACTAATCGCGCTGCCGCGCTGCAAGATCAGTCGACGAAATCGTCCACACGCTCGATGATGATCGCCGGCGCCATGCCGCCCGCCGCGCACATGGTGACAAGGCCGTAGCGCTTGTCCTGCCGTTCGAGCTCATCGACCATGGTGCCGATGAGGATCGATCCGGTTGCGCCGATGGGGTGGCCCAGTGCGATGGACCCGCCATTGACGTTCACCTTGTCCCAGTCGAGGTCGAGATCGCGCACGAACTTGGCGGCAACGACGGCGAAGGCCTCGTTAATCTCGTAAAGATCGATGTCGTCCTTGGTCAGGCCGGCCTTTTCGAGCACCTTCTTCGCTGCCGGCACGGGCGCGTTGAGCATCAGCGTGGGATCATCGCCCATGTTCGCCGTCGCCACGATGCGCGCGCGAGGCTGCAAGCCATGCTTCTGTGCGTAGTCCTTGCTGGCGACCAGCACGGCCGCGGCGCCATCGACCACACCGGAGCTGTTGCCCGCGTGGTGGAAGTGCTTGATTTCCAGATCGGGGTATTTCGCATTCACTAGCCCGGCGAACGTCGTGCCGTTCTTGTCGAGCGGGACGTTGGCGATCTTCGCGAAGGCGGGTTCCAGCTCGGCCAGCCCTTCGCGCGTGGTCTGCGGGCGCGGATATTCCTCCTTGTCGAGAACGACATTGCCCTCGTCGTCTTTCACCGGAACCACCGACTTGTCGAAGCGGCCTTCCTCGATCGCCTTGGCTGCGCGTTGCTGGCTGCGATAGCCGACCTCGTCCAACTCCTCGCGGGTGAAGCCCTCCATCGTGGCGATGGCATCGCCGCAAACGCCCTGGTGACTCTGCGGGTGGCTGGCCTGGAGCCGCTCGTTATAGCTGCCCATCATCGGCGGCTTCAGCCCGGCAGCCATCTTGTCCTTGGACATTTGTGCGGTGAGGCTCATCATTTCGGTGCCGCCCGCGACCACGCAATCCTCCATGCCGCTCATCACCTGCGCTGCCGCCAGGGCGACCGAAGTGATGCCGCCGCCGCAGAAGCGGTCCAGCGTCGTGCCCGAAGAGGTGATGTCGAAACCTGCGTCGAGCGCCGCCATGCGGCCCATGTCGCCGGCCTGCATGCCGTCCTGCGTGCTGACCGACCAGATCACGTCGTCAACCGTGCCGGTGTCGAGGTCGTTGCGCTCCTTGATGGCCTTGAGGCAGGTCGCAGCGAGATGCTGCGGGTGCATGTGCGCCAGCGCGCCCTTGCCCTGCTTGCCGATCCCGCGGGGGGTGCGGACTGCGTCGATGATATAGGCTTCGGCCACGGCGTATTCCTCTCTCGGTTTGGCGATTCTTGCGGCGATTGCCGGTTGACGTTTGCGTAAGCCTCCCGCAGCAAGGGCGCAAGACAAGTTTCGAATTGCAATGGAGAGAGAATCCGATGTCCGAGGAAGTCCTCACGAGCGTGGAAGACGGCATTCTGGTCGTCACGATCAACCGGCCCGATGCGAAGAACGCGATGACCAAGGCTGCGGCCAAGGGCATTGCCGCGGCGATGGACCGGCTCGACAGCGAGGATGATTTACGGGTCGGTATCCTGACCGGCGCGGGCGGCACTTTCTGCTCCGGCATGGACCTCAAGGGCTTCCTGCGCGGTGAAAGCCCGGTGGTCGAGGGGCGCGGTTTCGGCGGCGTCGTGCAGGCTCCGCCCAAGAAACCTCTGATCGCCGCTGTCGATGGCTATGCGCTGGCCGGCGGCCTCGAACTGATGATCGCCTGCGATCTGGTCGTTGCCAACGACGGCGCGAAATTCGGCATTCCCGAAGTGAAGCGCGGCCTGGTCGCCGCGGCGGGCGGGGTGATGATGCTGCCCGACCAGATTCCCGAGCGGATCGCGATGGAACTGGCGCTGACCGGCGACTTCATCGATGCCGCGCGTGCTTACGAACTCGGCCTGATCAACCGCGTGACCAATGGCTCGGCGCTCGACGGCGCGAAGGAACTCGCGGCGAAGATCGTGGCCAACGGTCCGCTCGCCGTCAAAGTTTCGAAGGCAGTCATCAAGGAATCGCGCGGCTGGCCGATGGACGAGCGCTACGAGCGCCAGACCCAGCTTATTGCGCCGGTCTTCGTCAGCGAGGATGCGCGCGAAGGCGCCGCCGCTTTCGCCGAAAAGCGGGCGCCGAACTGGAAGGGCAAGTAAGCCCGCCAGCACATAGAATTACCGGAGAGGACCCAGACAATGCCCGTTATCGACGTAGCCCCGCCCGAATTCATGGAAGACGAGGAAATCTCGATCTTCGCCGATGCCGTCGGCAAATTCTACCAGCAGCACGCGCCGGAGAAACGCGTGCTGAAATGGCGCGAAAACGGCCAGGTCGAGCGCGAATTCTGGAACGAGGCGGGCGAGGCCGGGCTGCTCGGCGTGTCGGTGCCGGAAGAATACGGCGGCCATGGCGGCGATTTTCGCCACGACATGGTCGTGATCGACCAGCAGGCGAAGCACAATGTCGAAGGTTTCGCGGCCAGCCTGCACAATACCGTGATCCTGCCGTACCTCGTGCGCCACGGTACCGAAGAGCAGAAGAAGAAATACCTCCCCAAGCTGGTAACTGGCGAGCTCGTCAGTGCAATCGCCATGACCGAGCCCGGCGTCGGTTCCGACCTCCAGAGCATCACGACGACGGCTCTCAAGGACGGCAATGGCTATCGCATCAACGGGGCCAAGACTTATATCTCCAACGGCCAGACCGCCGATTTCATCATCGTTGTCGCCAAGACCGATCCCAAGGAGCGGGCGAAGGGCATTTCGCTCATGCTGCTTGAAACCGAGGGCGCGGAAGGGTTCCAGCGTGGCAAGAAGCTCGACAAGGTCGGGCTCGATGCGGCGGATACGTCGGAATTGTTCTTCGACGATGTCTTCGTGCCAGCGGAAAACGTGCTCGGCGGGGAGGAAGGCAAGGGCTTCTACCAGCTGATGGGCGAGTTGCCGCAGGAACGCCTCATTATTGCCATGGGCGCGATGACCGGGATCGAGAAGGCACTCGAAACCACGATGGAGTTCGTGAAGGGGCGCAAGGCCTTCGGCCAGACGATCTGGGACTTCCAGAACACACAATTCGTCATGGCCGACCTCAAGGCGCGCGGCACGGCGGCGCGGGTGTTCGTGAACGATTGCATCGCCAAGCACCTCAAGGGCGAGCTCGACGTGCCGACCGCCTGCATGGCCAAATATTGGGTCACCGAGCTGCAAGGCGAGGTCGTCGACAAATGCCTTCAGTTCCATGGCGGCGCAGGTTTCATCAACGACTACCCGATCGCGCGCATGTATCGCGATAGCCGGATCACTCGAATTTTCGGCGGTTCGAATGAAGTCATGAAAATGGTGATCTCGCGCTCGATGTAACTATTCCGGCGGGGGTAAGTGGCCGCGAGCCGGTTTCCCCCATTACTGCGGGATTTTCCCACTTATCTGCCGTTCAAGCTGCGCGGGTGAGAGAACGCCGAGGCAATCCTCGTAGATCCGTCGCCATTGTCCTGCGATATGCTCCTTGCCGAAGGTGCCGGAGGCGAGAGCCTGGGCCGCCCGCGACATCGACAGCCATTCAGGTTCCTCGATTCTGAGCGCTTCGATTAGCGCGGTTTTTATGCTTTCCCGATCGGGACCGCATTTCAGGGCTGCCCCGTTTGCGTAGCCTTCGGGCAGATTGCATGCCGGGCTGATCGCCGCAGGAATGCCCGCGGACCATCCGTCGAGGATTGATATCGGCAGGCCCTCGCTCGAGGATGGCAGCACAAGAAACCGGGCGAGTTCCAGCAATGCCGCCTTCTGCGAGGCGAAGGCAGCGCTTACAAATTCAATGGAAGGGCCCATTGGCTCAAGGAAGCGCTCGAGTGCCGTAACCCCCTCTTCGTCGCCCCAGCCAGCTACGACGAGGCTCGCGTCGGGCGGCAAATCAGGCAGGGCAGCGAGCCAACCTTCCATGAGCGCGACGAGGTTCTTTTTCTCGTGAATGGTGCCGAGGTATAACACCATGGGAGGCGGCATGGTCTGGCGCGGCTGCGACGGCGGCGATGCACAGCTGGGGATGACACCGATCAGCTGAGCGCCGCACTCGCGGCCGATATCCCCTGCTTCGGCCGGGGTCAGCGCGTGAAATGCCATGGCATTGGACCAGGCGCTTTTCTCCCAAGCCAGACGCGCGAGGTTCTTTTTCCAGCGATTGCGTTCGATCATCCAGGCATCGCACATGCCTAGCGGGCTGATGACCAAGGGGCCGTTCGTCGCCTTCGACCAACGCGTCGCGGCGCGACTGGCATAGCTCCAGATCCCATGAAGATGGACCAAGTCCAGCCCTGCGTCCAAGAGCACCGGCGTCAGCCGTGGGGCAAACCCGGGATGCTTTGGTCCATGAATCTGCGCCAGCCGGATTTCGGCTCCCGCCAACCGCCACGCGTCGGCTGCATGACTGTCGTCTTCCGCAGCGACCACGACCGGCTGCGCGTCCAGCGTCTTCAATAGATCGACCTGTCTGACGACGGCTTCGAAAACACCGCCGTTCGTCCGGCTGGCGCGGGCAGTCAGTAGGCCGATGCGCTTGCCGGCCAGCGCGGCCATGGTCAGGCCTCGACGACTTTCTGTTCGATCGCGCCAAAGATCGAGTGGCCGTCTTCGTCCTTCATCTCGACCCGGACGGTGTCGCCCGGTGCCATGAAGCGCGTCTTGGCTTCGCCATCGGCGATCGTCTCGATCATACGGATCTCGGCGATGCAGCTGTAGCCGAGGCCGCCGTCTGCCACCGGCTTGCCCGGATCGCCGTCCGGCCCCTGGTTGGATACGGTGCCGGAGCCGATGATCGTGCCCGCGCCCAGATCGCGCGTCTTGGCGGCATGGGCGACGAGGTCGGCCAAGCTGAAGGTGGCATCGACGCCCGCATTCGCGCGGCCGAAGGCTTCGCCATTGTAATCGACCATCAGTGGCAGGTGGATGACACTGTCCTTCCACGCATCGCCGAGTTCGTCGGGGGTCACCGCGACGGGACTGAAAGCGCTGGCGGGCTTGGACTGGAAGAAGCCGAACCCCTTGGCCAGTTCGCCCGGGATGAGGCCGCGCAAGCTGACGTCATTGACCAGCATGACCAGCTTGATGTGATCCGCGGCCTTCTCGCTCGACACGCCCATGGGCACGTCATCGGTAATGACCGCGATCTCGCCCTCCATGTCGCAGCCCCAGCTGGTGTCTTTCAGCGGGATGTCGTCTCGCGGGGCGAGAAATCCATCGCTGCCGCCCTGATACATCAGCGGATCGTGATAGAAGCTCTCGGGCACTTCCGCGCCGCGCGCCTTGCGCACCAGTTCGACGTGATTGATGTAGGCCGAACCGTCGGCCCACTGATAGGCGCGCGGCAGCGGCGAATGCGCCTCGCGCTCGTGAAAGCGCTCGCACGGTACAGCTTCGTGCTGGACGTCGGTGTAAAGCGCCTCCAGCTTCGGCGCGATCTCGTCCCAATTGTCGAGCGCGGCCTGCAGGGTCGGCGCGATGTTGTCGGCGGCGCAATAGCGGGTGAGGTCTTTCGACACGACCACCAGCTTGCCGTCGCGGGTTCCGTCCTTGAGCGTGGCGAGTTTCATGGGTGGTCCTCTCTTATTTTCGTTCGGGATTATCGGGTTGCGCATCCGGATGGGCGCGCTGGAACTCTGGCAATGCAAGGCAGGCTTGTTCGATCCGCGCTATGTGCGGCTTGTCGCTGAAATCGAAGCCGAAGCGCTGCGCGTTATACACTTGCGGAAGCAGGCAGACTTCGAAAAAGCCGGGGCGGTCAAACAGGAAATCGCCGGTTCCGATCTGCGCCAGCCGTGCCTCCAGCGGGTCGAGCGTGCGCGCGAGCCAGTGGCGATACCAGACGCCGATTTCGTCCTGCGTCTTGCCGTATTCATTGGCGAGGTATTTCAGCACCGGCAGGTTGAGCGGCGCGTGCAGCTCGGTCGCGATGGCATAGGCCAGCTCGCGCGCGACATAGCGGTCGTGGGTGTCGGAGGGCAGTAGGGGGCGCTCGGTGTAAGCCTCGTCCAGCCACTCGATCTGCGCCATCGACTGGACGTAATCCTTGCCATCGACTTCCAGCAGGGGGACCGATCCGAAGGGATTGCGGCTGGTGAAGGCCGCGCCTTTCTGTTCGCTCTCCAGCAGGTTCACCGGGACATATTCGAAATCCAGCCCCTTCAGCTCCAGCGCGATGCGCAAGCGATAGCTGGTGGAACTGCGATAATAGCCGTGAAGGCGGATCATGGTGCGACCATCCCCCTGTTGGAGTTACCGAGGGCGAGTTCACGACATGGACCGCATGTTACACGGTCCAAGCGCAAAAAAACGGGCTCGCCCGTGAGAACGGCTGAGGAAGCTTCGGAAATGGCGCTGGCGCTGGTCATCCGGACCGTATCGCACACCCGGACCGTGTAGGACAGAACGCGGTCGATGCGCACCATCAAAACGCGGCGACGCCCGTGATCGCGCGGCCCAGGATCAGCGCATGGACGTCATGCGTGCCTTCATAGGTGTTCACCGTCTCGAGGTTCACCATGTGACGGATGACTTGGTATTCTTCGGAAATGCCGTTGCCGCCGTGCATGTCGCGGGCCTTGCGCGCGATATCGAGTGCCTTGCCGACATTGTTGCGTTTGACGATCGAAATCATGTCGGGTGCGAACTTGCCTTCGTCCATCAGGCGCCCGACGCGCAAGGAACCCTGCAGGCCCAGCGCGATGTCGGTCATCATGTCTGCCAGCTTGAGCTGGAACAGCTGCTTGCTGGCAAGCGGCACGCCGAACTGCTCGCGATCAAGGCCATACTGGCGCGCCGCATGCATGCAGAATTCCGCTGCGCCGAGCGCGCCCCAGCTGATGCCGTAGCGTGCGCGGTTGAGGCAGCCGAAGGGACCTTTGAGGCCCTGCACGTCAGGTAGCAAGGCGTCCTCGCCCACCTCGACCTCGTCCATCACGATCATGCCGGTGGTGCTGGCGCGCAGGCTCAGCTTGCCCGCGATCTTCGGGGCGGAAAGGCCCTTCATGCCCTTTTCGAGGATGAAGCCGCGGATGCCGCCGCCATGCTCCTCGCTTTTTGCCCAGACCACGAAAACGTCTGCGAAGGGAGAGTTGGAAATCCACGTCTTGGAGCCGGAGATCACATAGCCGCCGTCGACCTTCTTCGCGGTCGTCTTCATGCCTGCCGGATCGCTGCCGGCATCGGGTTCGGTCAGGCCGAAACAGCCGATCAGCTGTCCACTGGCAAGGCCGGGAAGGTATTTCTGCTTCTGCGCTGCGGAGCCGTAGGCATGGATCGGATACATCACGAGGCTCGACTGGACCGACGCCATCGAACGATAGCCGCTATCGACCCGCTCGATCTCACGCGCGATCAGGCCGTAGGCGACATAGCTAGCGCCTGCCCCGCCATATTCCTCCGGCACGGTCGCGCCGAGCAGGCCCGCCTCGCCCATCAGGGGGAAGAGTTCGGGCGCGTCGGTTTCCTCGCGATAGGCATCGGTCACGCGCGGCTGTAGCTCGCCTTGGGCGAAGGCGTGCGCGGCGTCGCGGATCATCCGCTCTTCCTCGGTCAGCTGCTCGTCGAGATTGAAGGGATCGTCCCAGGCGAAAGGCACCATACCGGCCATGTGGTCTCCTCTGTTGCCGATGTGCGATGGCAGGCTTGCGGGCGCTCTGCAAGGGGGCGTCAGGCCGCTTCGCTACCGTCCGGCGAGAGCAGGGCGTAGCGGCCTTCGTCGCAAAGTCCGGCTACCAATTGAGGTCCGGTTTTCAGCTCAGCTCGGAAGTGAACTTCACAGTTCTCGTCAAGTTCTGCGCCAAGAGAAAGAGGTGAAGCGAAACGGCGGCGTCAGCCGTGGGCGAGAACGCGCTGCACGTTTGCAATCATCTCGGCCGGGGGGCTCGGCTTCTGGACGGCCAGCGCTTCGGGAAAACGAGTGGCGACATCGTCTGGCGTTAATTGTCCGGAATGAAAGATGACCGGCACATCCTCGGCCATCATCTGCTCCGCGAGCGGATAGACGATGCCATCGCCCAGTTGCACATCGAGGATCGCAAGGTCGGGCTTGTGCTTTTGATAGGCCAGCATGGTCGACTGGATGTCCGTGAACGGACCTTCTACCACATACCCAGCTTCGGCGACGGTCTGGCACAGATCCTCACCGATAATCGTCTCGTCTTCGGCAACGAGGATGCGCAATTGCTGTCCCATAGGAAACTCTCCCAAACCATCGACCCATTCGATCAACAGGCCCGGTTTGGATTCGTTCCCCGATCAAGAAATCTTGCCGTATCTGCTCGCGAAACCGCTTTCGTCGCCATCGGCCAGAAGGCGCGCCTGGCCGACCCAGTCGTCACGCCGGATGCGGCCTTCGAAGCGACCCAGCGTCGGGTCGATCCGGTCGATGTCCTCCTCCGTCCACGCCGCTACCTGCGCGAAACCGGTGACGCCCTGCTCGCGGAGCAGCGCGGCCAGCTTCGGGCCGACACCCTTGATGCGGGTGAGATCGTCGCTCCCGGTTGTCTGCGTAGTGGTCGGCGGCACGGCGGCCGTCGGCTGCATCGGGGTGGCGGCAGGCGCGCTGTCGATCAAGGCCTTGTTGCGTGTCGCCGGCGCTGCGCCTTCGTCGAGCACGTCCTTGCTCGTTCCCGTGACCCGGGTTCGGCGGGAGGCGTGGAAGATGTACCAGGCGATCACCAGCCCGATGACGAGCGCGATCACGATGGCGGGCCAATAGGCCTCAAGCAGTTCGATCATTGGGGATCCTTCATGGTTCCGTCGGTTTCGATATCGCCCCGCTCCGTGCGGCCCCACAGGCCCCAGCCGATCCCGATGCCGGCGAAATAGCCGACCAGCATCAACACCACGACTTCGAACCAGATCGGCATCAGCGGGCTCCCGGCGTGTCGACTGGGGTGGGGCGAAGCGGCTCGGTGCGGATCACGGCGAATTCGATTCGGCGGTTGGCCGGGTCGCCGGGGGCCAGGCCTTCGACCGGCTCGGACGAACCCATGCCGCGCGCCCGGAGGCCGTCGCGCGGGATGCCGCGGCTCACCAGCGCTTCGCGCACCGCCCGCGCGCGTTCCATGCTCAAAGCGAGATTGCCGGGCTCGGTGCCCGACTTGTCGGTGTGGCCGGTGATCGAAATGATTGCGCCCAGACAAGGCTGCAAGGCTTCGGCCACTTCGTCGAGCAGAATGCGGCTTGCCGGCAGCAGCGCGCTCGAAGCTTCCTCGAAGCGGATCGAGCGACTGCGCAACAGGCCGTCGACGTCCTCCTGGCAATGGAGCGGTTCGAAAGTAGGCGCGTCGGTTTCCGCGCGCGCGGTTCCGTCGCTCCAGACCACGCCGCCGACGCCGGGCATTCCGGCCACGGCCTGCGCCACGCGGGCGCGGGTCTGTTCGGGCAGGTCCTCGCCATTGCTGAGCAACGGATGGCGCGTCGGCGAACCGTTAGCGCCCGTAAAGCGCGCAGTTACGCCGCCTCCGCCGTTCTCGGTGATCGCCTGCGCTGCACTCTCCTCGAGCGGCACGACGAAGGCCTCGTCGGTCTTCGTAGCATAGCCATAGCCGGCCACCGCGACGAGCGCGGCACCGGCGACGATGGCAAGGGCAGGGCGGATCGACATGCAGCGGCTCTTAGCCGCCCTACGCGCCCCCTGCCAAGGCCGCTAGTCCAGCGAGTCGGCGGTCTTCACCAGCTGCACGAATTCCTGCCGCCAGAAATCGCGCGGATTGCCTGCCAGCCCCGCGATCTGGTTGTAGCCGAAACTTTCGAGCATGGGGTCGCCGCGCAGCTTCTGGCCGAAGGCTGCCACCGCGCTGGCGAAGGCGAAATCGCCGCCGGGCAACGCGCCGGTCTGCAAGGCACGCGCCGGGAGTGTATAGGTGATGAGCGAGCTCTTCTCGCCATCGGGCATCTTGTAGCGCAGCTTGATATAGGCCGCTTCGGCAGCAAGATCGCGAGCGCGGGTGTCGATCTTGTCCTCGTAGCGGCGCTGCCCGATCCAGCCCTTGGTGCCTACCGGGACGACTTCGTAGAGCGCCGTCACCTGGTGGCCCGCGCCGATGTCGCCCGCATCGACGGCATCGTTGTCGAAATCCTCCTCGCGCAGGATGCGGTTCTCGTAGCCGACCAGCCGGTACTGGCTGACGACAGCGGGATTGAATTCGACCTGGATTTTCACGTCCTTGGCGATGGTGAACAGCGTCGCGCCCATCTCGTCGCCAAGCACCTTGCGGGCCTCCAGCGCGCTGTCGATGTAGGAATAATTGCCGTTTCCGTTGTTGGCGATCTGCTCCATCATCGCATCGTTCAGATTGCCGCGCCCGAAGCCGAGCACCGACAGGGTCACGCCGGTATCGCGCTTTTCCTCGACCAGTTCGACCAGCGCGTCGCGGTCCGACGTGCCGACATTGAAATCGCCGTCGGTCGCCAAGATCACGCGGTTGACGCCGCCCTCGATCCGGTTTGCTTCGGCGACGCGGTAGGCTAGCTCGATACCGGCACCGCCTGCCGTCGATCCGCCAGCCTGCAGTTGCTCGATCGCGTCCTTTATCTTGCGCTCGTCATTCGTCGGTTCGAGCACGAGTCCCGCGGCCCCGGCATAGACGACGATGGACACCCGGTCGCGCTCGGTCAGCTGCCCCGCAAGCTGGCGCATGGCCGTCTTCACCAGCGGAAGCTTGTCCGCGCTGTACATCGATCCCGATACGTCGAGCAGGAAGACGAGGTTGGCCGCCGGGCGCGTTTCCTCGGGCATCTCGTAGCCTGCCAGCCCGATACGGACGAGGCGCGTCTCCGGATTCCACGGCGACACTGCGACATCGGTATTGACCGTGAACGGCTGCGACCGGTCCGCCGGGCGATCGTAATCGTAGCGGAAGTAATTGACGAACTCCTCGGTCCGCACGGCGGCCTTGGGAGGCATTGCGCCCTCGGAGATGAAGCGCCGCGCATTGGCATAGGCGCCCGTGTCGACATCGACCGAGAAGGTGGACACCGGCTCGTTCGCGACGAGCTTTACCGGCGAGACTTCCTCACCGTCATACTGGTCCCGGCTCGGCACCGTCGGCACGAAGACCGGCGGGAAGTAGCGATACGTGCTGTCTGACGCGCTCGTACTCGTCGCCGCATCGGCCGCTTCCGCAGCAGGAGTGGCAATCCGAGAACCCGTCACCGCGATTGGCGCGGACTGGCTGTATGCGGCCGGCGGCGGAGGAGGTGGCGGCGGAGGAGGAGGCGGTGTCGACCGATCCACGTCCTGGATCCCCTTCGAACCGGTGAGGACGATCTCCTCGCCCCCTTGCTGCGAGGCGCATCCGGCAAGCAGTGCAGCGGCGGCGCAAGTGGCGAACAGGTTCCTCAAACGCATGGGCGGTCCTCCCTCTTTTTAAGAGATAACATTACATGGCTGGCGCGTGAATGCCGACTGAACGTTTGCCATCTGCGACGAGCCGTGTCAGGTCTGTTCCTCCGGGGGCTTGTCCAGATTGCGCCGGAACAGCACGCGATCTTCCGGACCGAAACCGCGTTTCCAGATGATCCAGCCATAAACGAGCAGGATCGCGGGCACGCCGAATGCGAGCTCCGCCCATTCGGGAAGGCGTGTCGCGAGCCAGCCGACCACTACGGCGGGCGCGATGGCGTAGACCAATGCCCAGCGGAAATTGTTGATCGAATGACCGAGAATTTTCGACAGCAAAACGGCCTTGATCAGGCTTGCCGTGCCGAGCGCGATGGCGAGGGCCAGGGCAGCGGCAGCCGCCTTGAACGGCTCACCATAGCCTGCTGCGACGACGACTTGGATCAGCACAACGGTCAGTACGGCTTGGAAGGCGATGGTGCCGATGGAGATCCACAAATTGCGGACGCGCGCGACGTAGATCAGCACGGCTTCCGATACCACCGCCGTCGCGGCCACCACTTCGGCAGCCAGCAATAGCGCAAGGGCTCCGGTCCCGCCGACGAATTCCGGCCCGACCAGGCCCATCACCGCCTCGCCCGGTACGCCGAGCGCCAGCGCGATGCCGGCCTGCATAGCGATGATCCAAAAGCCGACCTGGCAGACCTGTCTGGCGATCGCCTCGTAATTCTTTGTCTTGAGGTTCTTGGTGATGACCGGGCCGAGAATGGGCTCGAAACTGGTCTTGAGCTTTTGCGGCAGGCTCGCGACCTGTTGCGCGATGTAATAGACGCCGACCGCGCTGGGCGCGGCGAACAGGCCGAGGATGAAGATGTCGACGCGCCGGGTCCCCCATTCGATCGCATCGGCGGTTGCCAGCGGCAGCGCGCGGGCGGTCGTGCGGGCCATATAGGGCAGTTCGATCCGCCACTGGCGCGGCAGGCCGTAGGTGCGCAGGAAGGTCCACAGGCCCGTCGCCAGTCCGGCATAAATCGAGATCAGATAGGCCAACGACAGCCCGGCCTCCTGCAGCGAAGGCACGAACCAGAACACGCCCGCCATGATCGAGATCGTCCATGGCTCCACCACGGCGCGAGCGCGCACGGTGGTGGCGATATCGTATTTGTAGGCCTGCGCCGCGAGCACGACCTCGGTCAGCGCATAGCCGGGAATGGCGAGGACGATGAGCCGGTCGAGTTCGGAATACTGTCCGCTCGGGAAAAGCGGTGCGGGGACGAACCAGAAGAAGATGGCCGCAAGGGTCGAGAAAAACAGCGCCAACAACATACCGTCGAATGCGAGGTTGGCCGGATGGACGCCCTCGCCATCGGACATGCGCTGCGCCAGCCCGCGCTTCTCGCCCATCGCACAAACCAGCGCCACCAGCTCGACCACGACGAGCGCGGAGGCGAACACGCCCAGCGCCTCCGGCCCATAGAGGCGGCCCGCGATGAACAGGAAGGGCAGGCGCGCCAACAGGCGCAGCAGGAAGCCGAAGAAGTTCTGCCGTCCGCCCTTGGCGAGGGCAGTCATATCTTCGTCTGATTGTCCGGCTGTCACCCGGCGCTGCCCTGTTCGGCCTTGAGCGGGCGGGCGAGGATTCCCGATACGGTTGTGCGCGGATCGTCGCCCTTGATGAGACCGTAGACCGCCGCGACGATCGGCATGGCGACCCCGTGCCGGGCGGCGAGTTCGACGAGGACAGGCGCGGTATGCGCGCCCTCCGCCACCGTCCGGCGGTCGGCCATCAGCTCTTCGGCCTTTTGCCCTTCGCCCAGCGCCTTGCCGAGCGAGAAATTGCGGCTCGAGGTAGAGGAGCAGGTCAGCACGAGGTCCCCGAGGCCGCACAGGCCCGCCAATGTCTCCGCTCGCGCGCCCAGCGCCTCGCCGAAGCGCAGCATTTCGGCATAGCCGCGCGCGATCAGCGCCGCCCGGGCGTTCTGGCCGAGGCCGAGCCCGTCGACCACGCCGCAAGCGATGGCGAGCACATTCTTCACCGCGCCGCCGATCTCCGCGCCGGTCACATCGTCGGAATAATAGGGGCGGAAGGTGTGCCGCGCAACGACGGGCGAAATGCGATCCCACTGCGCCTCGCCGCCAGAACAGGCGAGGGTCACGGCGGTCGGCAAACCTGCCGCGACCTCATGCGCGAAGGTCGGGCCGGAAAGGACCGCGACCGCGCTTCCCGGCGCCGCGTTGCGCGCGACATCGTTCATCAACCGGCCGCTGCTCGCCTCGATGCCCTTGGAGCAGAGCAGCAGGTCCGCCGGATGCGCGGGCATGTCGGCCAGCACGCTGCCCATATGCTGTGCGGGCGTGACGACGAGCAGCACGTCGAGCTGTGCCATCTCGGCCAGATCGCCGGTGGCCCGCACGGTCTTCGCCAGCGTCGCCGAGGGCAGGAACAGCGTGTTGGTGTGGTGCGCGTTGATTTGCTCGACCAGTTCCGGCTCGCGCGCCCAGATCAGCACGTCGCGCCCGTCGCTGGCGAGCATTTGCGCGAGCGCCGTGCCCCAGGCACCCGCTCCGAGGACGCCGACACTCGTCATGCCTTCACTCCAGCGCCGCGGACAGGCTCCGCGTCGGGATCGAGCGGCCAGCGCGGGCGGGCGGCAATGTCGAGCGGGTCGGACTGGCCGAGGCGCTCGACACCCGCCCAGGCGATCATTGCAGCGTTATCGGTGCACAGAGCGGGCGGGGGAGCGGCAAAGCGCATGCCGTGGTCTGCGGCGAGGCCTTCAAGGGCCGCGCGAACCGTCGCGTTGGCCGCTACCCCGCCGGCCACCACCAACGTCTCGACATCGTCCATGCTCTCGAGCGCGATCCGCAGCCGGTCGACCACGCAGTCGACGGCAGCCTGCTGGAAGCTCGCGGCGAGATCTGAAGCCGTGTGGTTGCCGCTCTCGTAAGCGCGCAATACTGCGCTCTTCAGGCCGGCGAAGGAGAAATGCGGTTCGCCGCTGCCGACCATGGGGCGGGGCAAGGGCACGGCGGATGGGTCACCGTCTTTCGCCACGCGCTCCACCGCCGGACCGCCGGGGAAGCCCAGGCCGAGGATCTTGGCGGTCTTGTCGAAGGCTTCGCCCAGCGCGTCGTCGATAGTGGTGGCGAGGCGTTTGTATTGCCCGACGCCGTCGACGCGCAGGATCTGGCAATGCCCGCCGGAGACGAGCAGCAGGGCGTAGGGAAACCCGATCGAGCTATCGGCAAGGCGCGGGCTGAGTGCATGGCCCTCGAGATGGTTCACCGCGATCAGCGGCGTGTCGCTCGCCATCGCGAGTGCCTTGGCGCTGACGAGGCCGACCATCACGCCGCCGATCAGTCCCGGACCCGCCGTGGCGGCGATCGCATCGCAATCGGCGAGGTCCACACCGGCATCCGCCAGCACGCCCTCGATCATCGGGGCCAGCCGCTCGGCATGAGCGCGCGCGGCGATCTCCGGCACCACGCCGCCATACGGCGCATGTTCCGCGTCCTGCGAGGCGATACGCTGCGCCACGATGCGGCCCTCGCCATCGACCAGCGCGGCGGCGGTTTCGTCGCAGGAACTTTCTATGCCGAGCACGAGTACCATCGCGCTTTCCCTTAGCGGTATCGCTCGCTAGGGCAAGCGAACCTCTATGGTTGACACACCGCTCATCCGCCTCGGAACCCGCCAGTCGCCGCTTGCCATGGCGCAGGCACACGAGACCCGCGCGCGCCTGTGTGCAGCGCATGGCTGGGACGAAGCGGCGGTCGAGCTTGTGCAGGTGATCGCCAGCGGCGACCGCATCCAGGACCGCCCGCTGGCCGAAATCGGCGGCAAGGCCCTGTGGACGCGCGAACTCGATATCTGGCTGGCGGAAGGCCGGATCGACGCGGCGGTGCATTCGATGAAGGATGTCGAAACGCTGCGGCCCGAAACGCTGACCATCGCCGCGATCCTGCCACGCGCGGACAAGGCGGACGTACTACTCGGCGCAGCTTCGCTCGATGCCATTCCCGAAAGCGCGCGGGTGGGGACGAGCGCGCCGCGCCGCGCTGCGCAATTATTGCACAGGCGACCCGATCTCCAAGTGGTCGGCATTCGGGGCAACGTGGCGACACGCATGGCCAAGCTCGAGGGCGGTGAGGCCGATGCGACTTTCCTTGCGGCGGCCGGATTGCAGCGCCTTGGCGAGGAGCAGGTCGGCACGCGGCTCGAGCCCGAAGACTGGCTGCCCGCACCGGCACAGGCGGCGATCGGGATCGAATGCCGTACCGACAATGCGCAGGCTCGCGACTATCTCGCAGCCATCGACAACGGGCCCAGCCATGCGGAAATCCTCGCCGAGCGTCGCCTGCTGGAAGGGCTCGGCGGCGGTTGCAGCAGCCCGATCGCAGCGCTGACCACGACCGAAGGCGATACGCTGGTCTTGCGAGCGGCGATCTTCAGCGCCGACGGGAGAGAGCGGATCGAGGATAGCGCCAGCTTTGCCAGCGACGATGCCGATGCGCCGCGCGAGCTGGCGGCGCGTTTGCTCGGTCGGGCGCCGCCTCCGGTGCGCGCGCTCTTCGAGGGCGGGGCGTGAAGCCACTCCTTCTTTTGCGACCCGAACCGGGCTGGACGGTGTCGGCGAAGACCGCTCGCGATATGGGCATGGAGGTGGTCGGCGCCCCGCTGTTCGACATCGAGACGGTAGCCTGGGACCCACCGGAGCGGGACCAGTTCGACGGACTTCTGATCGGCAGCGCCAATGCCTTTCGCCATGCCGGCGACAGCCTGAAGCGTTATGCGAAGCTGCCGGTTCATGTCGTCGGACAGGCGACTGCCGATGCCGCCCGCAGCGCCGGCCTGATGGTCGGGCAGGTGGGCAAGGGCGGGCTTCAGTCCGTGCTCGACCGGCTTCAGGGCCGCAAACTGCGACTGCTGCGGCTGGCGGGAGAAGATCGGGTTCCGCTCAAGGCTCCCGAGGGGGTGCGTGTCGAGGCGCGGGTGGTCTATCGCGCCGTCCCGCAATCGCTGGAATTGCCCCAGCCCTTGCTGCGCGGCACGGTCGTGGCGCTTCATTCGGGGGCGGCTGCCGAACGCTTCGCGGAGGAATGCAGCCGGCTGAAAGTCGATCGCACGAAATTCATCGTCGTCGCGATCGGTTCGCGCGTTGCCGAAATGGTCGGCGAAGGCTGGGCCTCGGTCCACGTCGCCTGGACGCCCGATGATGGCGCAATGCTGGCCTTGGCGAAATCTTTGTGCCAAGAATCGTCGGACGGGGATGGATAGGTCCGGAATACCGGGCATCGGGTCGCAGAACGGAAGTCGATGAAAGAATTCACCAGCAGCTCGCGCAAGGGGCCGTCCGTGCGGCCCGTGCTCGCAGCGGTCCTTGCCTCTTTCCTGCTCGGCGGCGCCGTGGCGGGATACGCCGTCTACAAGATGCAGGACCGCGAGCCAGAGGTCGTACAGCTGCCTACGCCCTCGAATGCCGGCGAACCTTCCGCCGATCCATCCGCCTCGCCGACCCCGACGCCGTCTGCCACGGCCAGTCAGGCGGCGGAGCAGGCCGTCGCCCGTGTGGAAGAGCAGCAGGGCGGGATCGACCAGCGGCTGGCCGCAGCGGAGCAACGACTCTCGCGGCTCGACCTGCAGGCACAGGCTGCGGCGGGCAATGCCGCGCGGGCAGAGGGACTGCTCATCGCTTTTGCTACGCGGCGAGCGTTGGAGAAAGGCGCGGAACTTGGCTTCCTTGCCGACCAGCTGCGGCTCCGCTTCGGCGATGCCATGCCCAATGCGGTCGACACGCTGATCCGCACCAGCCGCAATCCGATAACGCTCGACGTTTTGATTGCGCGGCTCGAAGGCCTCGCGCCGCGCCTTGCCGAACCGTCGCAGGCTGGCGGCTTCGAGCGGTTTCAGGAAGAGCTCTCGCAGCTCTTCATCATCCGCAGCGAAAGCGCCCCGTCGCCGCAACCCGAACGGCGGCTGGAGCGTGCGCGCCTGTTTCTCGAGAGCGGACGGACCGAAGCGGCGATCGCCGAGGTACGCAATCTGCCGGGAGCGCAGAACGCCCGCAGCTGGATCCGCGATGCGGAGCGGTTCGCCGCCATGCAGCAGGCGCTCGATCTGATCGAAACGGCCGCCGTGCTGGAGCCGCGCCGCCTGCGCGACGGGGCGGGTAACCGGATCGAACAGCCGAGTCCGGTCGAGGAGTAGCCCTCCCTAGGCCTTCAGCATTTCCGGCAGGTCGCCGGAGACCCCGCGCGCCTCGTCCATGAAGAAGCGCTTGAGCCAGCTCGATCGCTGGACCCCGGCCATGCCGAAGCGGCGCAGCGCGCTGGCCGTTTTGCCGGGAACGCCGAACAGCCGCGTCAGGCTATCGGTTGCGCCCATGACCATCAGCGAATCGAGCGCACGCCATTCCTCGTATTTCTTCAGGACCTGCGCATCGCCGAGATCGAGGCCAAGCCGCAGCGCCTCGTCCAGTACTTCGACCAGCGCTCCCACGTCTCGCAGGCCGAGATTGAGGCCCTGTCCGGCGATCGGATGCATGCCGTGGGCGCTGTCGCCCACCAGCGCCAGCCGGTCGTCGACGATGCGCGCCGTGTGCTGGAAGCTGAGCGGATAGGACGAACGCCCGCTATTGAGCGTCAGCTCGCCCAGCAGATCGCCCATGCGCTTGCGGATTTCCGCAAGAAAGGCGCGGTCGGACAGCTTGAGGACGCCGGCGGCATTCTTCTCGTCCACCGTCCACACCAGCGCGCTGCGGTGCTTGCCGTCTGATCCGTCGAGCATGGGGAGGAGCGCGAAGGGGCCTTCGGGATAGAATATTTCCCAAGCGACATTGTCGTGCGGCTTGGTGTGATCGAGGCCGGCGATGATCGCGCGGTGGCTGTAATCCCAGCTCGCCATCTTGAGCCCGGCATCCTCGCGCGAAGGCGAACCGCGGCCTTCCGCGCCGACCATCAGCGCGGCCTTGAGCACCGTCCCGTCGCCCAGCGTCGCCGAAACGCCGAACTCGCCGCGATCCCGCGCGACGACATCGACCGGGGCGTGCCAGGAAATGAGCGGTTCCTTCGCCGCCGCCTCGTGCAGCGCGAGGCGCAGCTGGCGGTTGGCGAACATGCGCCCCAACGTGCCTTCATGCGGTTCGGGGCGAAAATCGAGCTGGCCGGGCTTCATCTGGTCGACCACCGCGATGGAGGCGATGTCACAGCCATGCGGTTCGAGCACCTCCTCCAACCCGATCTTGCGGAACAGGCGCCAACTGGCCGTCGATATGGCGGAGGCCCGCCCGTCGAAACCTTCCGCCGTCAGCGAGGCCGGATCGGCGCGGTCGACGAGATGGCTCGAAATGCCCTTGCTCGCCGCGGCCAGCGCCAGTGTCATCCCGACCAGACCACCGCCGAGGATCAGCAGATCGCGAGTGTCGTTTGCCTGTGTCACGTTTCAGCGCCTCGTTGCGAATAGCCTGTCATGGCCCTAGATGCGCATCCGTGGACGAAGCAAGGACAATGACTGGTTTGCGCGCCTTTCTGGCTGCCCTGCTCATAGCTGTCCTGGCGCTTTTCGCCGTGCCTGCCGCTGCGCAATCGCAGCCTGGCGGACCGAACGATATCGCGGTCGAGATTTTCTCCGACCGACAGCAGCGCGCCGAGGACGGCTCCGTCCAGATGACCGTCGCGCTGCGCTTCACGCCAAGATCCGAGGAATGGCACGGTTATTGGTCCAATCCGGGCGATGCCGGGCTCGGCATGCAGGTAGAGTGGTCCTGGCCCGAGGAATGGTTCGGCGAAGCGCAATATCCGCTGCCAAAGCGCCTCGTCATCGCCGACCTCATGAACCACGTTTACGAGGGCGAATACGCGGTTCTCTATCCGGTCAATATTCCTGCTGATGCCCCGCTGGACGATCTTGGCCCGCTCGAGGCGACGGTCGACTATCTTGCCTGCACGGACGTGATCTGCGTGCCGCAGACCGCGCAGGTGCGGCTGACGGCGGAGCGGATGGGTGTCTCGCTCGACCGCTGGCGCGCCGATGTCGTCCCGCCGCTCGGCAGCGAAGCGGGGTTCGAAATCGCAAAAAATCGACTTCGGATCGGCATTCCGCTGCCCGCTGCCAGCGACCTTGGCGACGTGCACGTGTTTCTCGCGACAAGCGATCTCGGCAGCGGCAAACGGCCCCGCTACGCCGCGATCCAGACCTTTATGCGCGAGGGCGATCTGCTGGTCGCCGAAATTCCCGTGCAGCAAACACCGCTCGCCGATGAGACCGGCACACAAAACCGGGTCGAAGGTATCCTCGATCTCGGCAATGGGCGCGGCGTAGGCTTCACGGCGACACCGTCGGATGTACCGCTCGAAGGCGTAAAGCCGATCCGCAGCGAGGCGGCCACGCCCGAACTGTGGCAATTGCTGCTCGCCGCGCTGGTGGGCGGACTGCTGCTCAATATCATGCCCTGCGTGTTCCCGATCCTCAGCCTGAAGGCGCTGGCGCTGGCCAAGGCTGGTGGAGAGCAGGCGTCGGCGCGCTCGGATGCGCTGGCCTATACCGCGGGGGTCGTGCTGGCCTGCGCCGGGCTGGGCTTGCTGATCCTTGCCTTGCGTTCGGCAGGCGAGCAGGTCGGCTGGGCCTTCCAGTTGCAGGAGCCGGTCGTCCTCGTCGGCCTGTTCCTGCTGTCGCTGGCCATCACAGCCAATTTCCTGGGTCTGTTCGACGTGCCCGGGCTTGCGGTATCGGGCCACGGACCGTCGCGCGGCGGGTCGTTTGCGACCGGCCTGCTCGCAGCCTTCGTCGCAACGCCGTGCACGGGGCCATTCATGGCGCTGGCCCTCGGCGCAGCCTTGGTGATTCCGCCCCTCGACGGGCTGCTGGTCTTCACCGCGCTCGGAGTGGGGCTCGCGCTGCCGTTTCTCCTCATCGGGTTTGTCCCTGCGTTTCGCAGGCGCCTGCCGAAGCCGGGCCCGTGGATGGAGCGCTTCCGCCGCTGGATGGCGCTGCCGATGGGTCTGACGGCGCTCGCACTGGGCTGGCTGCTCTGGCGGGTCGGCGGCTCGGAATACCTCGCGTTGGTCGGGGCTGTCGGCCTCTTTGCCGTGCTCGGCCTGGCGCTGGTCGGCCTGTTCCAGCGCCGCGGACGGAGCGGAGCAAGTGTTATCGCCGCCGCTCTAGTGGGAGTGCTCGCCCTCGGGACTGCGCTCTTGCCAGCTCCGCAAGCTCAGGCGAACAGTTCCGAAAGCCTCCTCGATCCGGTGGAGTTCTCCGAAGCCGCACTCGCCGAAGCGCGGGCGAGCGGACGGCCGGTGTTCGTCTGGTTCACCGCCGACTGGTGCGTCACCTGCAAGGTCAACGAGAGCGTCGCCATCGAGCGGGAGACAACACGGGCTGCCTTCGAGGAGGCAGGCGTCGTCGCGATCCGCGCGGACTGGACGCGGCGCGATGAGGAAATCTCGCGTATCCTCAGCCGGCAGGGCGCAGCGGGCGTCCCGCTGTACTTGTGGTACGAGCCAGGCGCAGATGCCGAGCAATTGCCGCAAGTGCTTACGCCGGATCTTCTGGCGCGGAAGGCTCGGGCTCCGCGCTAGTTTCCTCGGGTTGGGCGTCGTCTTGTAAACGACAACGCTCGACCAGCTCTCCCGGCAATGCACTTGGGTTGAGGATGAGGCTTCCCGCACCCGGAACGGTCGCTTCGACCTGCCGCGTGCCGGTGAGTACGTCGAGCGCCGGGTCCTCGGCCTCGACTGCGCCTTCCCAACGCCAGACGTTGCCGCGCTCAACCGCATCGATCTTGAGCCGCGAGACATGGCCGTTGCCGATCAACGCAAGGATTGCCTTCGCATGCGCGTCGGCCTTGGCGAAGCGTGTGTAGGCGACCAGCGGCAGGCCGCCCTGGTCGGTGCACTCGAGCGCGAAGAACGGTCGTTCGCCCGGTTTGCCGTAAAGCAATCGGTCGGCATTGTCCGTCGCGGCCCAGACCGCACCTTCGGTATCGGGAGACCGGATCGGTTCGGACGGCGCCTCGGCGCGCGGCGCAATGCGCGTGCGCTCGGTATATTCGTCGGACGCCGGCGGCTTGCAGGCTGCCAGCAAGAGGACGAATAGCGGGGCAAGGATGCGAACCATCGCTGCGGCTATGGCACAGCGCATCGCACGATCAAGCGGCAGAGCAAAACTGTCCTCAGCGGTCGCGAATAAAGGCGCGGATGTCGGCCGAAAGCTTCGCCCGGTCCTCGTCGCGCACATACATCATGTGGCCCGCATCGTAATAGCGGAAGGTCAGCCGGTCCTGTGGTATGCCGTATCGGTTCAGCGAATATTCCGCGCCGAAAAAGGGTGTCGCGAAATCGTACCACCCTTGCGCGTTGAACAGACGCAGTTGCGAATTCTCGCGCATGGCCTTGCCGATGAAGGGCGCGACGTTGAGATAGGCATTCCGGCCACCGCCCAGCGACCAGTCCCAATTGCGGCCCGGTTCGCTGCCGATGGACTGGTATTCGCGCTCGGTTTCGAAGCCCAGCCCCTCGCGCAGCCATTCGTTGATGGCGGCGGTGTAGCCTGCGTCGATGCCATAGAAGCTCGGGTCGTTGTCGGGTGTCTCGCCCGCATTGTCGAAGTCTGTTCCCGTATAGCGCGCGTCGAGCCGGCCTATGGTCAGCCCCCGGTCGCGCAACAGCTCCTTGTAGAAGCGCTGGCTGGTGACGCGCAAATTGGCCTGGTCGAGATAGGTCTCCGACAGGCCGGTCAGCCGTGAGAGTTCCGCGCGCACTGCGGCGCGTTCCGCATCTGGCAGGTCCTGCCCCTTGAGCAGCGCGGTGGCGAAGGGGCCGATGGCGAACTGTCTCGCTTCCTCGGCGATCGCTTCGACCGACGGCGCCTGCACCTTGCCATGGTAATAGGCCGCAGCGGCCATGTTCGGCAGCGTGACGAGATAGGCCATCTCGTTGCCCGGCGTGGGCTCGCGTGCTGCGAAGTCGAGGATCGTGGACACGAGGATCAGGCCGTTGAGACCGACATCGTTGAAGGTGCCGCCTTCCAGCTCGTCCACCACCATGGCAGTGCGCGTAGTGCCGTAACTTTCGCCGCCGAGATATTTCGGGCTGTTCCAGCGGCCGTTGTCGTTGATCCAGCGGCGGATCACCTCGGCGACGGCACGCGCATCCTGCCGCAAGCCGTAGTATTTCTCGGGATCGGTGCCGTGGGTCAGATGGCTGAAACCCGTGCCAGGCGGATCGATGAAGACGAGGTCAGCAACGTCCAGCAAGCTGTCGGGATTGTCGAGCAGCGGATAGGGCGGTGCGCCATCGTCGCGCGCATCGGACGGTATCGCGACCCGCTTGGGTCCCCATGCGCCCATCTGCAGCCAGACCGAACCCGATCCCGGCCCGCCGTTGTAGATGAAGAACACCGGCCGCGACGTGTCCCGCGGGGTCCTGACGTAGCTGGTAGTGACGATGACGGCCTCGGGTTCGCCCTCGTCGCTCTCAAGCACGGTTTCACGGACCGTGGCGCGGTAGGGGACGCGCTGACCGGCGAAGGTTCCGGTCAGGTTGCGCGTGCGCACTTGGGGATCGACGGGCGCTGCAGCCTCGGCTTCGGGAGGCTGGTCCTGTGCCGAGAGGGGTAGCGGCAGGGCGAGCGATGCGGCGGCGGCCAGGAGCAAATATCTCATGCGCCCGGCTATGCCGCCTTCACCTCATCACGTAAATGCGCTTCGCCCCCTCAGGAGTCCGACATGCAGGCATCGAGTGCAGCGGTCAGCTGCTCTGAAGCGGGTACGGTGATCGAGCGTTCGCCCAGCGTCAGCGTGGTCGGCGATGTCGCACCGGCCAGCAGCATGTATGCCTCGCTGCCTTGCGGAACATCTCCCTGCCAGATCGCGTCGGGCCCGAGGACGCTGGCAACGCCTTCGACCTCGACTTCCGCGGCATTATCGCCATTGCGGATCGCGAGCATTTCGGTCGCATCGGCAGTCGCCTGCTCGATCCACTGGAAGACCAGCGTCTCCTCGCCAGTCACAGCGCCATTGCAGGAGAACGAAATCACACCTTCGCTTTCCGCCGTGCCGTAGAGCGCGGTGCGGGTCGACGGTTTGTAGAACCAGCGCCGGCCTTCCTCGTCGAATTCGGTATTCTCGCCCGAGCGCGGGCCTTCGATGGGGCGGTTCTCGGCAATGGCGGCCGCTTCTTCGCTGACATCGCCTTCGCCCTCACCGGTATCGCCGCAGGCGGCCAAGGCCAGCACGGCAACGGAAGCAAGCAGGACACGCATGGTCATCTCCGAATAGTTCGCCGGATAAACTCGGGCGAAGGGCATCGGGTTCCAAATACGATGGTTAATCAGGTATTTACCTTAAGGCTTGCCACCCATCCGCTTGTATCGTGTCTTGCCGTAACGGGTCTTGCGCGTGCCGGGTCGGCCGGCATCGCTGCGCCCGACGCGGGGCGCTTTCTTCTCATCGTCGCCGAGGCCGAGTTCGTCGTTCTCCAGCCTGCGGATCTCGTCGCGTAGGCGGCCGGCTTCCTCGAATTCGAGGTCGGCGGCGGCGGCGCGCATCCTCTTTTCCAGATCCTCGATATAGGCACGCAGATTGTGGCCGACGAGATTGTTGCGCTCGTCGTCGCCCGTATCGACGGTAACGCCGTCCTGCGCCGCAGTATGCGCGACAATGTCCGCGATGTTGCGCTTGATCGTCTTGGGCGTGATGCCGTGTTCTTCGTTGTAGGCCTGCTGCTTTTCGCGGCGGCGATCCGTTTCCGCCATGGCGCGCTCCATGCTGCCGGTAATCCGGTCGGCATAAAGGATCACCCGACCCTCGACGTTGCGCGCCGCGCGGCCGATGGTCTGGACGAGGCTGGTCTCGCTGCGGAGGAAACCTTCCTTGTCAGCATCGAGAATGCAGACCAGCCCGCATTCGGGAATGTCGAGGCCTTCGCGTAGCAGGTTGATGCCCACCAGCACGTCGTAAACGCCAAGCCGCAGGTCGCGGATCAGCTCGATACGCTCCAGCGTTTCCACGTCGGAGTGCATGTAGCGGACTTTCACGCCCGCTTCGTGCATGAACTCGGTGAGGTCTTCCGCCATCCGCTTGGTCAGCGTGGTGACGAGCGTGCGGTAGCCCATCTTCGCGGTCTTCTTGCACTCCTCGATGCAGTCCTGGACCTGGTCCTCGACCGGCTTGATCTCGACCGGCGGGTCGATCAGTCCGGTAGGGCGAATAACCTGTTCGGCGAACACGCCGCCGGTTTGCTCCATTTCCCAGGTACCGGGCGTGGCCGAGACGCAGAAGGTCTGCGGGCGCATCGCGTCCCACTCGTTGAAGCGGAGCGGGCGGTTGTCGATACAGCTGGGCAGGCGGAAACCGTATTCGGCGAGCGTGATCTTGCGCCGGTGGTCGCCCTTCGCCATCGCGCCGATCTGCGGCACGGTCTGGTGACTTTCATCGACGAACAGCAGCGCGTTTTCAGGCAGGTATTCGAACAGCGTGGGCGGTGGTTCGCCGGGCAGGCGGCCGGTCAGGAAGCGGCTGTAGTTCTCGATGCCCGCGCATGAGCCGGTGGCGGCGATCATCTCCAGGTCGAAATTGGTGCGCTGCTCCAGCCGCTGCGCTTCAAGCAGGCGGCCTTCCTCATGCAGCTCCTTGAGGCGTTCGGTCAGCTCGAACTTGATGGCTTCCGAGGCCTGTTTCATCGTCGGGCCTGGCGTGACGTAGTGCGAATTGGCGTAGATGCGCACCTTGTCGAGGCTGGCGCCTTTCTTGCCGGTGAGCGGATCGAACTCGCTGATGTCCTCGATTTCGTCGCCGAAGAAGCTGACGCGCCAGGCCATGTCCTCGTAGTGGCTCGGGAAAATCTCCAGATTGTCGCCCCTAACCCGGAAATTGCCGCGCGCGAAAGCAGCGTCGTTGCGCTTGTACTGCAGGGCCACCAGCTTGCGGATCAACTCGCGCTGGTCGACGCTGGTATCTTTCTTGATGTCGAAGATCATGGCCGAGTACGTCTCGACCGAACCGATACCGTAGAGGCAGGATACCGAGGCGACGATGATGACATCGTCGCGCTCCAGCAGGGCGCGGGTGGCCGAGTGGCGCATCCGGTCGATCGCCTCGTTCACCGAGCTTTCCTTCTCGATATAGGTATCGGACCGCGGGACGTAGGCTTCGGGCTGGTAGTAATCGTAATAGCTGACGAAATACTCGACCGCATTCTCCGGGAAGAAGCTTTTGAACTCTCCATAGAGCTGTGCGGCGAGGATTTTATTGGGCGCAAGAATCAGGGCCGGGCGCTGCAATTCCTCGATCACCTTGGCCATGGTGAAGGTCTTGCCCGAACCCGTCACGCCGAGCAGCACCTGCGTCTGCTCTTCGTCCCTGGCTGCCGAAGTCAGCTCGGCAATGGCCGTCGGCTGGTCGCCCGACGGCGTATAGTCGCTGACGAGCTTGAACTTCTTGCCCGGCATCGATTTCTCGGGGCGGGCGGGTTTGTGCGGGGTGAACTCGCCGGTGGTGTCCGGTTCTTCGAGTCCGCGCCTGATAACGAGTTCGGCCATGCGCGCACATATGGGGAACGGCGGCGCGGCGATCAACGCCCGGTTGCGCGAGGCGTCATGGCTGCTAGCTTGCGGCATTCATCAGGGGAGAATTGGCCATGCACAGATATCTATTCGCAAGCGTTGCGGCGCTCGGCCTCGCGGCATGCGGCGGAAACACCAGTGCCGATGCGGACGGCGATGGCGAGATCACCGGTGCAGAAGTCGCCGAGATGGCCGACGAAATGGTCAAGCCCGAGGCCGGCCAGTATCGCGCCACCACCGAACTGGTCGAGCTGGAGGCGCCCGGCGCACCGCCGGAAGCGGTCGAGATGATGCGCGGCATGATGAGTCGCAGTTTCGAATACTGCCTCACCCAGGAAGAAGCCGACCGGGGCTTTGAGGAAATGGCGCGCGAGTCCCAGGACGAGAATTGCTCGTTTGAGAAGTTCGACGTCGATGGCGGCGATATCGACGCTGTCATGACCTGCTCCGGCCAGGGCGAGGGCACGATGCGCATGACCATGCAGGGCAGCGGCGGACGGACGAGTTCCGAAATGACCATGACCATGGAAGGCAATATACCGGGCCAGGGCGAAGGCAGGATGGTCATGAATACCAGCCACGAACGTATCGGCGATTGTCCGGCCGAGGGCTGATGACATCTCGGTGACAGTTTGAAATTCGGGACCCGTTAATCGCGCCCGTGCATTATGACGCGGTGATGGCAACGTTACCATTCAAAGACAGCGCACTCCAGCATGGCGAGGAACTCGCGCGCCGCTGGGCGCTCGCGAAAGAGCCATGCCCCGACGATGCCCGCGGGCCGCGCTGGCAATTGCTGCTCCGCGAATTTCTCTGGCCGTTCGAACCCCTGCGCCGACGGCTCGGCGACGCTCTGGAAATCTCTCCGGCTGCCGATCCCAAGCACATCATGCTGCTGCCGGGCTTTGGTGCGCATCCGATTCGCATGCGCTGGATGGCGCGGCGGCTGGAAGAAGCCGGGCATACCGCCAAGCGCTGGGGCCTCGGTTACAACCTCGGCGCCACGGCCGACCGTTTCGCGCGCGTCGAGAAGCGCTTGCTCGCCCTGCATAAGCGGCATGGCGAGTCGATCGTGCTGGTCGGCTGGAGCCTCGGCGGGGTGATGGCGCGCGAACTTGCCAAGCAGCATCCCGACAAGGTCGCAAAGGTCGTCACCATGGGCTCGCCCTTCTCCGGCAGTCCGCGGGCGAACAATGGCTGGCGGGCCTATCAGGCGATCGCGGGACACCGTGTCGACGAGCCGGAAATCGACACCGTCGTCGCGGAGAAGCCGCCGGTGGAGACGGTCGCTATCTGGAGCCCGTGCGACGGCGTCGTCCATCCGAAATCGGCCTGCGGCCGCCCCGGCGAACGCGACCGCGCCATTCCCGTGCGCTGCTCGCACATGGGCCTCGTCATGACCAATGAGGCGATGGCGGCGCTTCTCGCGGAACTTGATCGCGGCTGAAGGCTTGTGTTCCTGTAGGATCACGGCATGTTCTGTGCCGTGAACATCCCCGGGGGACAATGACGGGCAACGCCGAATTCTTCGACGAAATGCATGGTGCCGATGGCAGCGTGCGCGATGCCTATGAGCGGTATTGCGACTGGTTCGACGAACAGAAGACCGGCCTGCTCAAGCGCAAGCATGCCGAGGCGGAGACGAACTTCCGCAAGACCGGCATCACCTTCAACGTTTATGGCGAGGACGAAGCCGAAGAACGGCTGATCCCGTTCGACATGGTCCCGCGCGTGATCACCGCGGCCGAATGGCGCAAGCTGACCCGCGGGATCGAGCAGCGCGTGTCGGCGCTCAATGCTTTCATGCACGATCTCTACCACCGGCAGGAAATCATCCGCGCCGGGCGCATTCCCGAACGCTTGTTCCGTGACAATGCGGCGTGGCTGCCGAACATGGTCGGCTTCACTCCGCCGGGCGGGGTTTACACGCATATCGTCGGCATCGACCTGGTCCGCACCGGGCCGGACGAATTCTACGTACTGGAAGACAATGCCCGCACGCCGTCGGGCGTCAGCTACATGCTGGAAAATCGCGAAACCATGATGGCGATGTTCCCCGAGCTGTTCATGCGCGTGCCGGTGGAGCAGGTCTCCGACTATCCGCGCCGGCTGGCCAAGAGTCTCGCCGCCTGCGCGCCCGATTGCACCGAGGGTAAGCCGACCGTCGCAGTCCTCACGCCGGGGATCTACAACTCGGCCTATTTCGAGCATGCCTTCCTCGCCGACCAGATGGGCGCGGAACTGATCGAAGGCAGCGATCTGAGGGTCATCGACGGTCGCGTCGCCATGCGGACCACGCACGGGTTCCAGCCGGTCGATGTAATCTATCGCCGGGTGGACGACGAGTTCCTCGACCCGCTGACCTTCAACGAGGACAGCGTGCTCGGCGTGCCGGGCATCATGGACGTCTATCGCGCCGGCGGCGTCACGATTGCGAATGCCCCGGGCACGGGCGTCGCCGACGATAAGGCGATCTATTCCTTCATGCCGGAGATCGTCGAGTTCTATACGGGCGAAAAGCCGCTCCTGCCGAATGTCGAAACGCATCGCTGCGCCGATGAGGAGACGCTGAAATACGTGCTCGACAATCTTGAGGAGCTGGTTGTCAAGGAGGTCCACGGCTCCGGCGGCTATGGCATGCTGATCGGCCCGGCTGCTTCGAAGAAAGAGATCGACGAGTTTCGCAAGAAGCTGGTGGAAAAGCCCGAGAATTATATCGCGCAGCCCACGCTTTCGCTGTCGACCTGCCCGATCTTCACCAAGAAGGGCCTGGCGCCGCGCCATGTCGACTTGCGACCCTTCGTGCTTGTGTCGCCCGACAAGGTCGACATCACGCCCGGCGGCCTGACGCGCGTTGCGCTGAAGGAAGGTTCGCTGGTCGTGAATTCCAGCCAGGGCGGCGGCACCAAGGACACCTGGGTGCTCAAAGACTGATGCTGGGAAGAACCGCCAACGGACTGTTCTGGATGTTCCGCTATCTCGAGCGGGCCGAGAACACCGCGCGCCTGCTCGACGCCGGCTTGCGCATGGCGCTTACCCGCGACCTCGTGACGGCCGAAGAAGAATGGCGTTCGGTCATGGCCACTGCCGGGCAGAAGCAGGGGTACGAGGCCAAGCACGGCACTTACACAGGTATGCAGGCCTGGAATTACATGCTGCGCGACAAGGACAATCCCGCCTCGATCCTGTCGATGTTCGGGCAGGTCCGCCAGAATGCCCGCCTCGCCCGCAACGCCATCAGCGGCGAACTGTGGGAAGCGATCAACGAGAACTGGCTGGTCATGGAGAAACAGCTGGGCAAGCCGGTTGGCGAGAACCGCGTGCTCGACACGGTGGCCACCATCCGCCGCGCCGGGACGTTGGCGCATGGCGCGATGGAAGGCTCCATGCTGCGCGACGAAGGCTATCATTTCGCCCAGGCCGGTACGTTCATCGAGCGCGCCGACAGCATCGCGCGTATCCTCGACATCAAATACTACCTGCTGTTGCCCTCGCTGTCCTATGTCGGATCGAGCCTCGACACCGGACAATGGGACCAGGTCTTGCGGTCGGTCTCCGGCGACCGCGCCTATCGCTGGCTCAACGCCGGACAGATCGACGCGAAGGGCATTTGCGAATTTTTGATCCTTGACGATGCCTTTCCGCGCAGCCTGGCCTTTTGCCATTCCGAACTTCGCGCAAATCTCGCCGCGCTCGCGCGACTTCATGGGCGCGAGGGCCAGAGCAACGAGTTGATGCGCGAAGCCGATACGCGCATCACCGACCTCACCATCGATGAGGTTTTCGACCAGGGGTTGCACGAGTTCCTGATCGAATTCATGTCCAGCAACGCAGCGATTGGCCAGGCGATCGCGCAAGATTACCGGTTTCTCGCCTGATGCGCCTCTCTATCCGCCATACCACCCGCTATCGCTTCGACACTCCGGTCGTGCACGCGCTCCAGCGTCTGCGCCTGACGCCGAAGGAAACGCAGGGGCAGGAAATTCTCGAATGGGAGATGGAGTATGAGAACGCCCATCCCGAGCTGACCTACGAGGACCAGCATCACAACACGACGACGCTGGTCTCCGTCGAGAGCGGATCGCAGGAAGTGCGCGTGACCTGTCATGGCAAGGTCGATACGCATGATCATGCGGGTGTCATCGGGCGCCATGCAGGCCATCTTCCGCTCTGGAGTTTTCAGGGACAGACGGACCTTACCCGTCCGGGGCCAGGCATGAAGAAGCTGCTCAAGGAGATCGAGAAGAGCGAGGACAGCGGTCTCGATCGCCTTCACCGGCTTTCGGCAACGATCTTGGAGCGGGTGGAGTATCAAACCGGGACCACCCATTCGCGCACCAGCGCGGAGGAATCCTTCGCTGCGGCCCACGGCGTTTGCCAGGACCATGCGCATATCTTCATCGGCTCCGCCCGCGCGCTGGGCATTCCCGCGCGCTATGTCAGCGGATATCTGATGATGAACGACCGGATCGATCAGGAAGCGAGCCATGCCTGGGCCGAAGCGCATGTCGAAGGACTCGGCTGGGTCGGCTTCGATATTTCGAACGGGATAAGTCCCGACGAGCGTTATGTCCGCGTTGCAACGGGCCGAGATTACCGCGATGCAGCGCCGGTGACAGGGATCAGTTTCGGCACGACATCGACCGTGCTCGAAGTCGATGTCGCGGTCGAGCAACAACAGATACAGCAGCAATAGCTGCCGAGGGTAGTTTTCAATGACCTATTGCGTAGGCATGATGCTCGACAAGGGCCTCGTCCTGATGAGCGACACAAGGACCAACTCGGGCGTCGATAATATCTCCGTGTTCCGCAAGATGTTCACCTGGCAGGAGCCGGGCGAGCGGATCATCACCGTCATGACCGCCGGAAATCTCGCTTCTACCCAGGCTGTCGTTAGCCAGCTCGAAGAGCGGATGAAGGAGCCGGGCCAGCGCGAGAACATCCTGTTCGAGGCGCCGACCATGTTCAACGTCGCGACCGAAATCGGCAAGCTATTGCGCTCGACTATAGGAGAGCGGCAGTCGGCCAATGGCGCGCGGGGGCAGGGCAAGTTCACTGCGTCCATCATCGTGGCCGGCCAGATCAAGGGCATGGAGCCGCGCCTGTTCATGATCTATCCCGAAGGCAATTTCATCGAGGCGAGCCTCGACACGCCTTTCTTCCAGATTGGTGAGACGAAATACGGGAGACCGATCATCATTCGCGGTTACGACCGCGAAATGAGCTTGGAGGATGGGGTCAAGCTGCTGATGGTAAGCTTCGATTCGACGCTCAAGGCGAACCTGTCAGTTGGCCTGCCGCTGGACCTTCAGGTGATCGAGCGCGATACGTTCGAGCCCAAGCACCAGCACCGGATCACCCACGACGATACGTACTTCCAGACGATCTCAGCGGGGTGGGGGGATGCTCTCAAACATGCATTTCATTCGCTCCCCGACTACAGCTTTTATCGAGAAGATTGAACGAGCGAAAATATAGTAAATGATTGATCTATGAGGACGTTTCAGTGGAATTAAGTATTCGTAAAACTTCGGATAGGTAGTGATTCGAATTACGCATTATCCCGCATTGCGTCATGCTTGCGGGCATGGAACAGCGTCAAACTCTCCACATCGTCGGCGGGTCCAGCCGCTCCCGCGCAGAACAAGCCCATCTCGGCTATAAGCTCGGCCACCACTGCGAAATCTACGCCAATGTCGGCGAATTGATCGAGCATGTGCCCGACAGCGGCATGATCCTCGCTTTCGACGATCCCGCTGAAGGCGGCGTATCGCGCGTACTGCGAGCTTTGTCGGTGATTGGCAAATGGCTGCCGGTCGTGGCGACCTCGTTCGATCCTAGGCCGACCTGCGTGGTCGAGGCGATCAAGGCGGGCGCGCTCGATTATCTCCGCTTGCCATTAAAGGAAGATCGCCTCGGTAGCGCGATAGCGCGCATTGCGGGCGAGGCGGATGCCTATGCTCACGCGCGCCGAAAAATGGTCGAGGCCAGAAACCGGATCGCCGTTCTGTCGCCACGCGAACGCGAAGTTCTCGACTGGCTGGCCGAAGGGTGCAGCAACAAGATGATCGCGCGCGAATTATCGATCAGTCCGCGGACCGTCGAAATCCACCGCGCGAACATGATGACCAAGTTAGGCGCCGAGCATCCGAGCCAAGCGGTGCGCTTGAAGCTTGAGGCCCAGCTGGAGCAGGCTAGCCAAGTGGCGGTCGGATAGCCTGCCGGACCTTTTGGTCGCTCAGCGACAGAAGGAGCCGTTACCGAACTCCAGATGCAGGTGGTCGCGGTGCGCCGCGTCATAGTCCGGACCGAGAACTGTGCCAAAGCGCTTGCAAGCGCTAGCATGGACCGTGCGTAGGAACTCTCGCTCTCGCGGCGATGCGTGCCAATCGTCCTTCACCGATATGCGGCGGCCGTCGGCGAGTACGAAGCCCGATACGTCGATCGCCTCAGCCCTGGCATGAGCCGAGCGGCGGCCAGTCCCGGCGACATTGCGGCAGGAGTAACTACCGAAGGTCTCGATGCGCGCGAGCGGGCTGCCGAGGATCTGCCGCGCTGCCCGGTCCACGCCGAAGCGGGCCCAGCCGGCTAGCGTATTGGCGGCGGGACAGGCCAGCGGGCCGAGATTGGTGATGGCGAAACTGTTCTCGTCTCCCCCGATACCGTCCAGCTTTACAGTGTTGAGGTTGCTGCAGCCTGCGCCGAAAAAGCGGTCGGGTAGGGGGGAGAAACTCGATCCGGTCTTGCCGAGCTCGGCATGGCACTGGCGCGCCTCCGGCCGAGGCTGAGCGATGGCAGGCACCGAGCTTTCGGTGCGCACCCTCGTGGGCGCCTCGCGATCGGGAATAGCGCCGCATCCTGCCACCAACAGGAGGAGAGGAGAAAGAATGGCAGGATGCGAACGCATGCCTGCGAGTATCACCGAACATAGTTAACGTAAGGCTAACCCGTTTGCTTTCGGTCAGGCGGTGGTCGGCATCGGCTCGCGATAGGTCGCCTTGCTCACCAGTACGATGGCCAGCCATGCGGCGATGAAGCCGGGTACGATCTCGTACAGTCCGCCGTCGAAACCGGGTAATTCCGAATTCCAGCCTAGCGCGATCCACGCCACGACGACAGCCGCGCCGGTGACGAGTCCCGAGAGCGCTCCCGCGCCGGTCATGCGGTCCCAGGTCAGCGACAGGATGATCAGCGGACCGAAGGCTGCCCCGAAGCCGGCCCAGGCATTGGAGACGAGGCCGAGAACCTCGCTTTCGGGATCGCTCGCGATCAGGATCGCGGCGAGGGCCACCAGCGCGACGCAGATGCGGCCGATATTCACGCTCTCGCGCTCGCTGGCGTTCTTGCGGAAGAACAGCTTGTAAAAATCTTCAGTGAGCGAGGACGAGGCCACCAGCAGCTGCGAGCTGATGGTCGACATGATCGCGGCGAGCAGTGCAGCCAGCAGGAAGCCCGTGATCAGCGGGTGGAACAGCAAGTTCGCCAAGACGATGAATATCGTCTCCGGATTGTCGATCGCCAACCCGTTGCGCTCGACATAGGCGCGGCCGGCGATGCCGATGCCGATCGAACCCAGCAGCGCGACGCCCATCCAGGTCATGCCGATATTCCTTGCGGTTTTGACCTTGTCGATGGTGTCGATGGCCATGAAGCGCACGATGATATGCGGCTGACCGAAATAGCCGAGGCCCCACGTAACCGCGCTGATGAAGCCGAGAAGCGTGAGGCCTTGCGTCAGACTGAGGAAACCCTCGACCGGCACATCGGACAGCGAGCCGCCGCCTTCGCCCCCGGCGCCGAACATCACCACCAGCGGCATCAGCACCAGCGCCACCACCATGATGCAGCCCTGCACGAAATCGGTCAGGCTGACCGCGAGGAAGCCGCCGACCATGGTGTAGGCGAGAACCACCAGCGCGGTGATCCAGATGCCCATCATGTAATCGCTCATTCCGACATCGGGTAGGATGCCGGCGAAACTGGTCTCGAACAGCAGGCCCCCGCCGACGAGGCCGGCAGCGGTATAGACCGAGAAAAACACGACCACGATGAGCGCGCTCGCAACCCGCAGGGCTACGGCCTTGTCGGGGAAACGGTTGGCAAGGAATTCGGGGATCGTCAGCGCATTGCCATAGCTTTCCGTCTGGGCGCGAAGGCGCGGTGCGACGACGATCCAGTTGACCAGCGCGCCGAGGAACAGGCCGATCCCGATCCACGCCTCGACCAGGCCGCTGGCGTAGAGCGCGCCGGGCAGGCCTAGCAGCAGCCAGCCGCTCATGTCCGAGGCCCCGGCGGACAGCGCAGCGACCGCCGGCGGCAAATTGCGTCCGGCCAGCAAATAGCCCTCGCTGGTGTCGGTCGAGCGCTTCCAGGCCCACAGGCCGATGGCGATCATGAGCACGAAATAGAGCGCGAGGCTGACGAGTGTTCCTGTTTCCATGCGGGCGCTGGTAACAAACGCAACCGGGATGGTCCACCGCCACGCCTGCGACGCGATATCGACGCGCCGTGTGTGCCCCACTGAGTGGGCAAGAGAGGCGGGTGAAACCTAAGATCCGGCGGTATCTCACGTGGTCGCGCTACAAGGGTGTGGTCTAGCCGATATTACCGCACGAAAGCCCTCGTACTGCTCAATCGGCAATATGCTGGTGTAGCCGCGGGCTTGGGTGCGGCACATTTGAAAGAGCCGTTCATTGACTGGATGAAACACCCCGACAGGAGCGGTTCAGTGCAAAGATTTACAAGCAAGACAGTCATCGTAACGGGCTCGTCCTCGGGCATCGGAGAGGGCATCGCGAGGCGCTTCGCCGAAGAGGGTGCGAATGTCGTCCTCAATTCGCGCAGTCGGGACGATCTGGAGAAAGTCGCGAAAGACCTCGACGGTGACCGCACCTTGATTGTCGAAGGCGACGTCGGAAAACGCGAGTTTGCCAAGAACATCGTCGGCAAGACCGTCGACCGCTTCGGTGGCCTCGACGTGCTGGTCAACAACGCCGGTGTCGGCGCTTTCGGCATGCTCGCCGATGCGAGCGACGATGATATCGACAAGGTGATCGATATCAATGTGAAGGGCCTGCTGTTTCTATGTCGCGAAGCGATCCCGGACCTCGCGAAAAGCAAGGGCTCGATCATCAACACCTCGAGCGTGTCGGGCACCGGGGGCGACTGGATTTTGCCAATCTACAACGCTTCGAAGGGAGCAGTGACGAACCTTACGCGGGCCTTGGCGCTGCAGCTGGGTAAGCAGGGGATTCGCGTGAATGCGGTTTGCCCGTCCCTTACACGGTCGGAAATGAGTTCGGGCATCCTGGACAATGACAGTCTGATGGAAGCGTTCATGCGGCGCATTCCGCTCGGCAGGCCCGGAGAGCCAGAGGACGTCGCTGGGCCGGTTTTGTTTCTCGCCAGCGACGATGCCCGGTTCGTCACCGGAGTGAACCTCGCTATCGATGGAGGCTTATCGGCCAGCAACGGGCAGCCCAACTTTATGGCGTTCCAAGACGAGTGAGCGCCGGAGTCCTCGTCACGCTGGCGATGGCGCTGGCCTTTGCGGCCACGCACATCTTTGTCGGCAAATTGCGTTTTCTCGACCGCACCCCGCGCAGCAAGTGGTTGAGCTTCGCGGGCGGCGTGGCGGTCGGCTATGTGTTCATGCATGTCTTGCCCGAACTCGGCGCTCACGCGGCGACCTTCGAGACGGCGACCGGTTTCGATGCCACTCTTGCCGAGGGCTTGGTCTATACGCTGGCGCTGGCCGGACTAGCGTTATTCTATGGTCTTGAACGAGCATTGGCTGCCTCGACCGGCCAGCGAATGGAGCAGGAGGGGCGCGACCGTCCGCACCACGGCGTATTCTGGCTGCACATCGCTGCCTCCTCGCTGCTGATCCTGGTGATCACGTACTTGCTTTCGCATCGCGAGGACACATCGCCGCTCGGGCTCGTCCTCTATTTCGCCGCGATGCTGTTGCACTTCGTCACAGCCGATTTCGGCTCGCGCACCGACCACCCCGAACTTTACGATGCGAAGGGCCGCTGGGTCCTGGTCGCCGCCACGCTCGGCGGCTGGGCACTGGGGCGGGTGGTCGAGCTGCCCGAGATCGCCATCGGCTGCCTGTTCGCCTTCCTGGCCGGCGGCGTGATGCTGCTGGTGCTCAAGGAAGAGCTACCGGAAAACCGGAGAAGCTTTTTCCTGCCGTTCCTCGGTGGTGCAGTGCTCTATGCCGGGCTGGTGCTGGCCGAGACCTATCACGTCTCGGCCTAGCCCTAAACCTCAGCTCTGCGCGGCGCGCTTGGCACGCTTGCGTTCGTGCGGGTCGAGGATCGCCTTGCGCAGGCGGATGCTCTCGGGCGTCACTTCGACCATTTCATCGTCGTCGATATAGGCGATGGCCTGTTCCAGCGTCATCACGCGCGGCGGAGTGAGGCGGATGGCATCGTCCTTGCCGGTCGAACGGAAGTTCGTCAGCTGTTTCGACTTCATCGGATTGACTTCGAGATCGTCGGGCTTGGCGTTCTCGCCGATGATCATGCCTTCGTAAATCTTCGCGCCGCCACGGATGAACAGCTCGCCGCGATCCTCGAGCGCGTTCAGTGCGTAGGGCACCGCTTCGCCCGGTACCATCGAGATCAGCACGCCGTTCTGGCGGCCTTCGATGGGGCCGCGATAGGTATCGTACTTCTCGAACAGGCGGTTCATGATGCCCGTGCCGCGCGTGTCGGACAGGAATTCACCGTGATAGCCGATCAGGCCGCGCGACGGGGCGGAGAAGGTGATGCGGGTCTTGCCCTGGCCCGAGGGGCGCATTTCGGTAAGCTCGGCCTTGCGGCGCTGCATCTTCTCGACGACCGTGCCCGAGTGCTCGTCGTCGACGTCGATGACGACGGTCTCGAACGGCTCCATGCGTTGGCCATTCTCTTCGCGGAACAGCACGCGCGGGCGGCTGATACCGAGCTCGAAGCCTTCGCGGCGCATCGTTTCGATCAGCACGCCGAGCTGCAATTCGCCGCGACCGGCGACTTCGAAGCTGTCCTTGTCGTCGCTCTCGGTGATGCGGATCGCGACATTGGTTTCCGCCTCGCGGTAGAGACGGTCGCGGATCATGCGGCTGGTCACCTTGCTGCCCTCGCGGCCTGCGAGCGGGCTGTCGTTGACCGAGAACTGCATGGCGAGCGTCGGCGGATCGATCGGCTGCGCCTCGATCGGCGTCTTCACGCTCGGGTCGGCGATGGTATTCGAGACGGTCGCCTTTTCAAGACCCGCCAGCGCAATGATGTCGCCCGCAGACGCCGTTTCGACCGGAACGCGGTCGAGCCCATCGAAGCTCATCAGCTTGGTAGCGCGCCCGACCTCGATCACATTGCCCTCGCTGTCGAGCGCATGGATCGGGTCGTTGATGTTGATCGTGCCGGACTGGACGCGGCCCGTGAGCACGCGGCCCATAAAATTGTCGCGGTCGAGCAGGGTGGCGAGGAAGCTGAAGGGCGCTTCGGTGTCGAGGCCCGGAGGCGGCACATGGTCCACGATCAGCTTGAACAGCGGCTCCAGATTGCCGTCGCGCGCGGTCTCGTCTTCGCTGGCATAACCGTCGCGGCCCGAGGCCCACAGGCTCGGGAAATCGAGCTGGTCGTCGTTCGCATCGAGGCTGGCGAAGAGGTCGAATACTTCGTCGAGCACTTCCTGCGGGCGGGCGTCGCCGCGGTCGATCTTGTTGACGACCACGATCGGGCGCAGGCCGAGGCCCAGGGCCTTGCCGGTGACGAACTTGGTCTGCGGCATCGGACCTTCGGCGGAATCGACCAGCAGGATGACACCGTCGACCATTGAGAGGATGCGCTCCACCTCGGCGCCGAAGTCGGCGTGGCCGGGCGTATCCACGATGTTGATGCGCGTGCCGTTCCACTCGACGCTGGTGCACTTCGCCAGGATCGTGATGCCACGTTCCTTTTCGAGATCGTTCGAATCCATCGCACGCTCTTCGACGCGCTGGTTCTCGCGGAAGGTGCCGGACTGGCGGAAAAGTTGGTCGACAAGGGTGGTCTTGCCGTGGTCGACGTGGGCGATGATCGCCACGTTGCGCAGGTCGCGGGACATGGATGTATGCTTTCGTTTAGAATGCCGTAGCGGCAGGCGCGCCATGCGCCTGGCAATTCGGGCGCGCCCCTAGCGCAGATGCTGCAATGCGGCAAGCATATGCGGTGTAACGCGAAAGGCACAGTGGCGGAATCGCGTAGGTTCGCGACCGGCTAAATGCTTGAGGTGGCGCGTGCATACGAATATTCGCCGCCCCGCTTGCGTGATTTTGGGAACTGCGCGGCAGACCAGAATGCGTCTTGAGAGAAGAGGACAACTCATGAAATTCACCACTTTCGGCCGCACTGCGACCGTTCGTACCGCTCTGCTTGCCGGTGCTGCGACCATCTTTGTACCGGCCGCGGCGGCTGCACAGGATGCGGACGCCCTCGAGGAAGTGCAGGAGCAGGTCGATAGCGACGGCGATAACATCGAAGACGCTTCTGACGCGCAAACCGGCAATGTGATCGTTGTGACCGCCACCAAGCGTGAGCAGACATTGCAGGAAACTCCGGTCGCCGTCAGCGTGACCACTGCCGAGACGATCGAGCGCGCTCAGATACGCGATGTTGCGGATTTGGCCACCGTGGTCCCTTCGCTTCGCGTCAGCCAGCTGCAGAGCGCCTTTGCAACGAGCTATTCCATTCGTGGCTTCGGCACGGACGGTAACAACATAGGACTCGAGCCGTCGGTCGCGATGTTCGTCGACGGGGTCTATCGCAGCCGCGCAATCGCCCAGATTTCGGACCTTCCCGATATCCAGCGTGTCGAAGTGTTGCGCGGACCGCAATCGACCCTCTTTGGCAAGAATGCGAGCGCCGGCGTTATCTCCATCGTCACCAAAGAGCCGCAGTTCGATTTCGGCGGAATGGTCGAAGCGAGTTACGGCAATTTCGACGCTATGGTTGCCAAGGGCTACGTGACGGGACCGATTAGCGAGTCCTTTGCCTTCAGCGTCGGCGCGGGGATAAACAAGCGTGACGGCTATCTGACCAATGGTTTCAACGGTCAGGACATCAACGATCGTGATCGCTGGTTTACCCGCGGCCAGTTGCTCTTTGACAATGGCGGACCGCTCCGTGCGCGTATCATCGGCGACTACGATAAGATCGAAGAACGCTGCTGCGGCGTCGTCAATGTCCGCCCGTCTGCCGAAACAGGGGCAGTTCTGGCGGTAGGCGGACTGGTCAACGATTTCCGCGACAACCCCGACGGCGATGTGATCTTCACCGATGTCGATCCCATCAACGATGTCGAGAACTACGGCATCTCAGGCCAGATCGATTACGACTTGGGTGGTATCTCGCTGACGTCGATCACAGCCTATCGCGAAACCAAGCTTGCAGCCAATCAGGACGTCGATTTCACCAGCGCCGCGCTCGCATCGGGTGCGAATATCGGCGACGCAGCGATCGACACCTTCACCCAGGAACTCCGGATTGCATCGGACTTCGACGGTCCGATCAATTTCCTGATTGGCGGCTACTACTTCGACGAGACTGTCGACACCTCCGACCAGATCGTCTTCGGCGAAGATTTCCGTCCCTATGCCAACCTGCTGCTGCAGGGAGCGACGGGCGGAACGCAGAACATCGACACGGTTGAAGCAACCCTCTCGGCGCTGAACGGCCAGGATTTCACGGGCCAATTCTTCGCTGAAGGTCAGGGTTTCTTCAATAACATCGTGCAAGACAACGAGGCATATTCGATCTTCGGAAACGTCGATTTCGAGTTTGTCGACGGTCTCGTCCTGACGTTGGGTGCGAATTACACCAAGGACAAGAAACAAATCGTCACGGACTCGACGAGCACCGATGTCTTCTCGAACATCGATCTCGTCGCTTCAGGCAATCGGGCGATTTTCGCTACGGCATTTCCGGCGCAGGTCGGGGATGCTTTCGGACTTGGTGGGCCTGCCACGCCAGAACAGATTGCCGGTCTGCTAGCCAATCCGAACTTTGCACCGATCGTGGCGCAGATCCAGCAAGGTGTTCAGGCATTCGCCGACGCCAACGACACCAATCCGGCGGTCAACCCCCTGCTCGCGCTCACCCCTTTCCAGTTCCTGCCTCCCTTGCAGAACTGTCCGAACGCGGTGGAAGATTGCGCCACGAATGATGACGATTTCAGCTGGAACGTGCGCCTCGCGTACGAGATCACGCCGACGCTGAACGTCTATGCAAGCTGGGCGACCGGCTACAAAGCGCCGAGCTTCAATCTTTCGCGTGACAGCCGCCCGCTTCCGGGCGATTTCGCTGCGCTCGTGGACCAAGGCTTGGCGGTCACGAACCTTCGTCCGGGTACTCGCTTCGCAGATGCCGAAAATTCCGAGGTTTACGAGATCGGCTTCAAGGGCAATTGGGAATACGCTTCGGCCAACTTGACCTTCTTCAAGCAGTCGATCGAGGATTTCCAGGCAAACACCTTTACCGGTACGTCCTTCATCCTTTCGAATGCCGGGAAGCAGGAAACGCTGGGGGTCGAATTCGATGGCCAGGTTCGTCCGACCGACGCACTGACACTGAGTGTCGCGATGACTTACCTCGACGCGAAGTACGACAGCTTCACCAATTCGCCTGTCGGCGATCTGACCGACGAAGAGGTGGCCGGTGTGCCAAAGCTGTCCGCCGTATTCGGCGCTCAGTACGACCAGGAGGTCAATTCGAACGGCGATCGCATCATCCTGCGCGGTGACTTCTCCTACCAGTCGCCCGTTCAGGTGATTGCCGGATTGACCAACTTCATCGTGACCGATCCGGCCACGGGCGCCCGCGATTTCGGCCCGGCCCGCGATGCGGCTCGTCCGTTCCGCCGGGAGGTCAACAGCCTCAACGCTTCGCTTACCTACGCATTCGACATGGGGCTGGAACTTAGCGTTTGGGGCCGCAATCTGCTGGACGATCGTTATATCACCACGATCTTTCCCGCCGTGGCGCAGGGCCAGTCGATCTCCGGCTATCCCAATCAGCCGCGGACCTACGGCGTGGGAGCCCGCTTCCGCTTCTAAGCCAGGCGGATATGTGCAATCAGACGGGGAAGGGGGCTGTCGGGCCCCCTTTTCTTTGTCTTGACTGCGAGCCAGCGAAGACGATCTTTCAAAAGGCATCGAACAGAAGTTCGATGTGTGAGGTTGTGGGGGAACGGCATTAGCCGCCTATAGCGCGAGCCATTAGGCTCTTTCCTCGAGCGGTTAATAACCGGTGCGCACCGCAGGAATGTAATTTCCTTTCGGAGGCATCAATGGCCGATTTAAAGACTAAAACCTCGTTCCATTTTCAGAAGCAGAACGGTCTTTGTTTCTATTGCGACGACCCCATGTGGATCAACGATCCGGATCACTATCGCCAGAAATTCCGACTTACCCAAAAGCAAGCACGCCAACGCCAAGCCACCGCCGAGCATCTGGTTGCCAGATCTGAAGGGGGCTCAAACGATCGGGACAATCTCGTTGCGGCATGCCGCTTCTGTAATACCCAGCGGCATAAATGTCCGGTAGCCAAATCTGCCGAAGATCATCGGAAGCATGTCAGGCGTCGAATGGAGCTAGGAAAATGGCATCAGGCCAAGCTGAACCGGCCGGATTTCTATAGCGCCCGCAATGCCTGCGCCGGTTTGGCCCTCAGCAGCGGCAGGGACGCCCCGAGCGCAAAGGCCAGAACGATCCCGAGTCCCAACCCGAGCACAGCCATCACCTCGCCCCAATCGGGCAGCCAGTCGAATTCGAACAGCTGGGTCACGACCAGCCAGCCGGCAAAGCTGCCGACAGCGAGCGCGACGATGGCAAGAGCGCCAGCCAGCGCGACATATTCGATCAACTGCATGGCAAGGATCTGCCGCCGGTCCGCGCCGAGGACGCGCATCACCACGGTATCGTAGGTCCGCGCCGCACGCGCGGCCGCAATCGCGCCAAGCAGCACGGCCAGACCCGCAAGCACGGCTACGCTGGCGGCGGCCAGCGTGGCGAGACCCACCTGCTCAAGGATCGTCCGGGCCTGTCCCAGCACGCCACCGACCTCGATCACCGAGGCGGAGGGAAAGCTCGCGACCAGAGACTGCAACAGCGGCCCGGTCGGTTTGCCTTCGGACAGTTCGATGGTGGCGGCCAGATTGTGCGGCACATCGGCCAGCGCATTGGGGCTCAGCACGAAGACGTAATTGAAACCCATGCTCTCCCAGTCGATGCGGCGCAGATTGGCGATCCGTGCCTGTTTCTCGACGCCCAGCACACCGAAAGTCAGCATGTCGCCGATTTCGAGGCCGGCGGCCTCGGCGAATTCCTCATCGACAGAGACCAGCGGTTCCCCTGCATACATTGGCCCCCACCATTCGCCTGACGTAATGCTATTACCCTCGGGGACATTGTCGGCATAGGTCAGGCCGCGCTCGCCGCGTAGCGCCCATGCGCCGTCGGGGATGTCCTCGAGCTCCGAAGTGCGGGTCATTGCGCCTTCCGGGCCGAAGGCGAGGACGGAGCCGCGCAGGGCGGGCACGGTGCGCCAGTCGGCCTGCGGATCGGCATCCTCGATCAGAGTTTCGAATTCGGCGATCCGGTCTCGCGGGATGTCGAGCACGAAATAGTCGGGCGCCTGCTGCGGCACGCGGCTTTCGATATTGCCGTCGATCGCGGATTGCACCGCGGCGAGGAGAACGAAGGCCGACAGACCAAAGCCGAGCGCGGTGACCAGTGCTCCGGTCGAGCTTCCGGGCCGGTGCAGATTGGCGAGCGCGTTGCGCGCGATAGGGTCTTTCGGACGCGGCAGCGCGGCGGCGAGTTTGCGGATGCCCCAGCCGAGCAGGGCCAGCAAGCCTAGCAGAACGGCGGCGCCTGCAAGGAACCCACCAGACAGCAGAGGTTGCTCCGCCGTCAGCAGCGCCAGCGCCACGATGGCCGCCAATCCCCCGCCGACCACCAGCAAAGCAACGCGATCTCTTGCGAGCGGTGCTACTCGAGCCCGCATAAGCGCCATCGCCGGAAAATTGCGCGCTCTCAGCAGTGGAGGCGCAGCGAAGACCAGCGCGACGAGGAGGCCATAGGCTAGCGCGAGCAACAGCGGGCCGGGTGCGACGACGAAGCCGGTCGAGACGGGCAGCAGTCCTTCCAGTGCGGTCGCAAGCAGCGGGACGATCGCGATGCCGGCTACGATGCCTGCAATACTACCGGCCACAGCAGCTGCGGCGATCTGAAGTGCATAGATCCGCGCGATATCGCGGCTCGTCGCGCCGAGAATCTTGAGAGTGGCGATCCCCTGCCGCCGCGCGTCGAGATAGCTGGTCACCCCGCCACCGATACCGATTCCCGCGATCACCAGCGCAGCAAGTCCCACCAGAGTGAGGAATTCGCTCATGCGGTCGATGAAGCGGTCGGTGCCGGGGGCGGCGCGATCGGCGGTGTCGATGTCGAAGCCGGACTCGGGAAAGCGCTCTTCGATGTCTTCGCGCACGTCCTCCGCATTCTGCAGTGTGTCGAAGCGGACACGGGTCTTGGATTCGTACATGGAGCCGGGCGCGATCAGGCCGGCGCGCTGCGGGAGGTCGTCAGCCACGATGATCGTCGGGCCGAGCTGGAAACCTTCGCCGAGCCGGTCGGGTTCGTCCGCGATCAGCCCGCCGACCGTGACCGTTTCGGTGCCGATCGCGATCGTTTCTCCGACCGAAACACCCAGCCGTTCGGCCGCGCCGGGGGAGAGCCAGGCCTCACCCGCTTCCGGCTGCCCGACCGAGCGGCCGTCCTCCAGCACGAGTTCGCCATAGAGCGGATAGGCACCGTCGATGGCCTTCAGTTCGATCGGTGCAGCCTGCTCGCCGTAGCGGGCCATCGCCTGCAAGCGCGTGCCTGCCGAGACCGTGCCGTATTCGGCAAGCGCGGCGCTCTCTTCCTCGTTGAGGCCGCGCTGCCACAATTCGATCTGCAAGTCCCCACCGAGGAACTGGCGGCCATTGGCCTCCAGTTCGCGCTCGATCGCGGCGGTCAGCGTGCCGATGGCTGCGAGCGCTCCGGTGCCGAGAAACAGGCACACGAGCAGCAGGCGGAGCCCGCGAAAACGCGCGTTGAGGTCGCGCCGGGCGATGCGCCAGGCCGTCGACCAGCCCATCGCTTGTTTGTTTGTCCGCGTGTCGCTCATGCGGCGGTGTCGGTTGCGATGCGTCCGTCACCCAACGTCAGCACCCGGGCGCAATGCTCGGCGAGTTCGGGATCGTGCGTGATGACGAGCAGGGTCGCGCCGGTTTCCGCGCGGCGGGCGAACAGCAAATCGACGATTTCGTGACCGGTGGCAGCGTCGAGATTGCCGGTCGGCTCGTCGGCGAAAATCAGGTCGGGGCGCGGCGCGATGGCGCGGGCGATGGCCACGCGCTGTTGCTCTCCGCCCGAAAGTTGCGACGGGTAGTGATCGAGCCGGTGGCCGAGGCCGACCGCCTCGAGCTCCGCACGCGCGCGGTCCTGCGCATCGGCCTCTCCCGCCAGCTCCATCGGAGTGGCGACGTTCTCCAGCGCGGTCATGGTCGGCAGCAGGTGAAAGGCCTGCAACACAATACCGATGGCACCGCGGCGCGCATGGGCGAGGGCGTCCTCGTCCATCGAGGCGAAGTCTTGCCCGGCGACCTCCAGCGTGCCGCCGCTCGCGCGTTCCAGCCCCGACAGCACCGCCATCAACGAGCTCTTGCCCGAACCCGACGGCCCGAGCAGGGCGACCGTCTCTCCGTTGGCTATTTCGAGATCGATCCCGCGCAGGATTTCGACCGGTGCGGCGTCGCTACCGAGAGTAAGGGACAGGTTGCGGGCTGAAATAGCGGCTTGAGATGTCGTCACGGCGCTGCGATGGCATGGGGTGACCGGTTGCACAAGGAAACTCGCCGATGCGGCTTTATCATTTGTCGATTGCCATTCTCGTCGCAGCGCTGGCCGCCTGCGGCACTGAAACAGCGGAAGCGCCCGCGCGCCAAGCCGGTGAAACGCCTTCCGTGGCGCGCCCGGACGTCGCCGTCGAGGGGCCGGAGCGGCGCATCCTGGCCTTCGGCGACAGCCTGTTCGCCGGCTATGGCGTTGGCGAGGAGAACAGCTATCCGGCGCTGCTCGAAGACGCTCTGCGGGAGCAGGGCATCAACGCGCGGATCGCCAATGCGGGCGTGTCGGGCGATACCAGCCAGGCGGGGGCGCAGCGGCTGGCCTTCACGCTCGACGCGCAGGCCGAAAAGCCCGATCTCGTCATTCTCGAATTGGGCGGCAACGACATGCTGCGCGGCGTTTCGCCTGACCAGACGCGGGCGAGCTTCGAGGCGATGCTGGGCGAGTTGCGCCAGCGCGATATCCCGGTTTTGCTGATGGGCATGCGCGCGCCGCCGAATTACGGGCCCGAATACCAGACGCAATTCGACGAACTCTACGCCGAACTGGCCAGCGAATATAATGCAGAGCTTATCCCGTTCTGGCTGGAGGCGATCTACCAGGATCCGAGCCTGTTCCAGTCCGACCGCATCCATCCGACGGTCGAGGGTATCGAGGCTCTGGTCGCGGACACGGCGGACGAAGTCGCGGCGGCGCTACCTCAGGTAAACTAGAGCCGCTGGACCTCACCGTTGGCGATCCGCCAAATCGCCGCTTCACTCAAGATGGTGTCGAAAGGGGAAGGCTCGGTTCCGGTGATCCAGACCTGCGCGCCGCTACCGCGCAGCTGGTCGAACAGGGCGGCGCGGCGGACAGGATCGAGATGGGCGGCCACCTCGTCGAGCAGCAGGATACCGGCGCGACCCTGCGCCGCGAGCCCGGCGTGAGCGAGCGTGATCGCCACCAGCATGGCTTTCTGCTCGCCGGTCGAGCTTTGCGCGGCGGGAACGCGCTTCGCTGCGTGGATCACCTCCAGCTCGTCGCGATGGGGACCGGATAGCGTGCGCTGCGCCAGCCGATCCTTGCTGCGTCCTTCGTAAAGGGCCTGCGACAGGCCGTCCGGACTATCCGGCGCGCCCGGCGCATAGGTGATGGCCGGCCGGGCGAAAGGCTCCGCAGGCATGGCAGCAAGGCGCGCCATGAGGGTCTCGATCAGGCGCGCGCGGCCCGTCATCAGCGCCCCGCCATGCTGGACCATCTGCGCCTCGATCGCATCGAGCCAGCCGCTCTCCGGATCGCGCCGGTCGGACAGCAGCCGATTGCGTTCGCGCAGCGCCGCTTCGTAGCGCGCGGCGTGGCTGGCGTGCGCCGGGTCCAGCGCGAGTGCCATGCGGTCGACGAACCGCCGACGGTCGGCGGCAGGGCCGGTGAACAGCCCATCCATCGCCGGCGTAAGCCAGGTGATTGCGAGCCATTCCCCGAGCGCGGTGGCATTCGTGTCCGAGCCATTGATCCGGACTCGTCGCCGCCCCGGGTGGGCGTTTTCGCAATATGTGCCCAAGCGCACAGGCTCGCCGTCCTGCTTCAGGCCTGCCGCGACGGTAAACCCCACCTGGCTCCCGGCGCGCACCATGTCTGCCAGCGCGGCGCGGCGCAGGCCACGGCCCGGCGACAGGAGCGACAACGCCTCAAGCACATTGGTCTTGCCCGCCCCGTTCTCGCCCACCAGCAGGTTGAAGCGCGCCGTGCCCGAAAGCTCGGTCGCGGCATGATTGCGGAAGTCGGAAAGGGCAATTCGATCGAGCGCCATGGTCGGCTGCAGCGATAGCGGGCGGTGCGTCATGCCGCCACTCGAAACCCCGGCTCTAAAAAGTGGTGAAATTTCCCAACCTTTCGGATCGATGAACGGCGTTGGGGCGCTCGGTTCAGTTAAGAATGGCTGAAATCTGCGGTTTTTCGAGTTTGGCACGCCTCCTGCAAAGCATTGGTCAACCCGGATGGTCCGGGGGAAACAACAGACCAAGGTTCAAGGAGACCACCAAATGTCCGCTTTCGATTATGCCAGCAACCGCGCTCTCGCCGCCGTTTTCGCTCTCGCCGTTTCGGCCGTCAGCATGGCGATGGCCATCGTCCCCGCAAGCCCCGCCGTCTTCGTCGCCTGACGTAGACCGCAACTCGATCAACAAGGAAGGAAACGATGTTTAACTCTGAAAACTCCAGCAAGCTTTTCGCAGCTGCTTTCTCGCTGGCCCTCTCGGCGGTGTTCTTCGCCACGGCCATCATCCCCGCTTCGCCCAATGGACTGATCGCATGAACGACCTGAAATTTCGTGACACCGACCACGCCGTCCGCCCCGCCAAGAGCTTCGCGCTCGACCGCAGCAACGGCAAGCTGATGGGCGTATGCTCCGGCATCGCCGACTACTTCGGCATCGACGCACTCTGGGTTCGCCTGGGCTTCGTCGCAGGAACGCTGCTCGGTTTCGGCAGCTTCATCCTGATCTACCTCGCGATCGCGCTGATCGCGGATTGAGCACGGCCCCGCGCCGTCCGACCCGGTTTTCGTGTCGGCCGTGCCTTCAATTTCGAGAAAACCGGGAGGGGCCGTCGGGCCCCTCTTGTGATTCCAGCCCCCTGAGATTCTAACGGCTGTGGAGATCACATCGCCGAAATGCCGCCATCGAGCTTGAGTTCGGCCCCGGTCATAAACCGGCTCTCGTCACTGGCGAGATAGACCACCGCATTCGCGATATCGTTCGGTTCACCGACGAACTTGAGCGGGATCTGCCGCGCCAGCTTGTCCATCAGCACACCCTTGTCGAGATTGTGGTTCTTCGCCGTCCCGTCGAGGATCGGCGTATCGACGAAGGTCGGGTGCACCGAATTGCAGCGGATCTGCATGTGCTTCTTCGCGCAGTGCAGAGCGATCGACTTGGACAGCATCCATACCGCCGCCTTGGACGAATTGTAGGCCGGCATGGTGTCGCTGGCGATCAGCCCGGCAATGCTGGAAATGTTCACGATAGAGCCCGGCGCATGCTCGCGCATCAACGGCAGCGCCTTCTGGCAGCCGTGGAAGATCGAATCGACATTGATCGCGAAGCAGCGCTTCCAGTCGTCGAAATCGCAGGTCTCGATGTTTCCGCCGACCCCGATGCCGGCATTGTTGACCAGCACGTTGAGCCCGCCGAGTTTCTCGCGCGCCGCATCGACGGCGGCTTCCCATTGACCCGGATCGGTGACGTCGTGCTGAAACCCGAAGGCCGTGCCGTCGCCCAGCTGTCCGTTGATCAGCGAAGCGGTTTCTTCCGCCCCGGCGCCGTTGATGTCAGTGCACAGCACCCGTGCGCCTTCTTCCGCCAGCCGCGTCGCGTGCGCCCGGCCCAGACCCTGCGCCGCGCCTGTCACCAAGGCCAGCTTGCCCTCACACCTGCCGCTCATCCACTCTCTCCCAGAAAACTGTCCAGCGACGCCATCAGCATCGCAATTCGTACATCCACACCGTGACCCATCGCGCGCCAGCGGGCAACGAATTCCGGCAACTGCGTGCGAGGCACGTGGTGGACGACGATGTCTTCGCTGTCCGTGCCGCCACCTTCGCCGGTTCTGGTCAGCCCGTGCGCGCGCAGCAAGGTGAAGCTTTCGCTCACCATGCCGGGCGAGGAATAGAATTCGCCGAGCTTCTCCATTCGCGCAGCGCGATAGCCGGTTTCTTCCTCGAGCTCGCGAATGGCGGCCGTTACGTCGCTTTCGCCGCTCTTGTCCTTGTCGTCGCCGATGAGGCCGGCCGGGATTTCGAGGCAGATGCGGCCCAGCGGCACGCGGTATTGCGAGACGAGGATCACGCGATCCTGATCGTCGATGGCGATGATAGCGGCGGCCCTGATCCCGCGCGAGCGGCTGGCATATTCCCAGCGACCCCGCCGTTTGGCAGTGACGAAGCGGCCCTGCCACATGGTTTCTTCGGGCAGGTCGGCGTCCGGGTCGCGGCCCGGGGTTTCGATGGGGTCGGTCATTGCCCGGCAGGCTTAGACTTCGATCAGCCGGTCCGGCAACTCATTCTGATCCTCGTCGCCGCGCGGGAAATGCTCCGCCAACACTGCGCCGACATCGCGCACGCCCGCCGCAAGTCCCTCGGCCAGACGGCCCTGTTTGATCTCGACCAGCATGTCGGCCATCGCTTCGCCCCAGACCTCCGCCGGGACGATCGCGGCGATAGGCTCGTCGGCGACGATCTCCGCGCGGTGTTCCTGCATCGAGAGGTAAAGCAGCACGCCGGTGCGCCCATGGGTGCGCCGTTCCGCCCCGACCTTGAAGTGCTTGATGGCGGCAGCGCGGACACGTGCCTGCTTCGCGGGCGAGGGCGTCAGGGCGAACCGAAGCGGATCCCAAGACAGCAGCAGCCAGGTCAGCGCGAAGCCGATCAGGCCCAGCGCAATCGTCATGGTGGCGAGTTCGCCGGTCGTCCATTCGTGCATCCACCCGCCGACGAGTTCGTCCCAAAGGTCCATGAATGGCTTTGGCAGAACGGCAAAAAGGCTCATCAGTGTGAAGGCCACGCCCGCCGCCCACACCAGAACGACATCGGAATATCCGTCCGACCGGTCCGCCAGCACAGTGACGATCTCGCCCGAGGTCGTGCCCTCCGCGGCCGCAACGGCATCGCTGACGATTGTGTGCTGCGCTTCGTTCAAATAGCGTGCCATCTACCACCCCCCGGAGGCGCCACCGCCTCCGAAACTGCCGCCGCCGCCGGAGAAGCCGCCGAAGCCGCCGCCTCCTCCGCCGAAGCCGCCACCGCCCCCCCAGTCGTCGCCACCGCTCAGCGCGCCGCGCGCGATGGCCGAGCCGACTTCCCACAGGATGATGTCGCCCGCTGCCTGTCCCAGCCGTCCGCCACGGCCATAGCGCCGCCGCTTGCCGCGCCGCAGCATCGGGATGATGAAGAAAAAGAAGATAAAGGCGATCCAGATCGCGCCCCCGAGCGGGAAACCACCCCTGCTCTCGCGCGCCTCTTCGGCCTGCTGCGCAACCTGCGCGGCTTGTTCTGGCGGCAGTTCGAGCTGGGTGATGATTTCATCCGCCGCCCAACTGATCCCGCCGGAATAGTCGCCCGCGCGGAAATAGTCCTTCATGCCCTCGATATATTCGAAGGCGAGGCCATCGGGGATCGTGCCTTCGAGGCCATAGCCAACCTCGATCCGCATCCGCCGCTCGTTCGGGGCGACGATCAGGATGATGCCGTCGTTGCGCTCCGCATCGCCCAGAGCCCATTCGCGGCCCAGGCGATAGCCGTAGTCCGCGATGTCGTAGCCTTCGAGATCGGGGATCGTGGCGATTACGAACTGGCGCTGGTTCGCTTCCTCGAAGGCATCGAGCTTGGCGGTAAGCTCGGCCTCGGTCGCCGGGTCGATGATATTGGCCGCATCGACAACGGGAGCCGTCCCGCGCTCGGGAAAGTTCTGCGCCGCAGCGGGCAGCGCAAAGCCCAGCGCGGCGGCGCAGATCAACAGCAGTCGCAGCAAAGCCTGCATTGCAGGGCCGCTCAGTTGGCGGCTGCGGCGTCGGCAGGCTCGCTGGTGTTGTCGTTTGCCCCTGCGCCAGTGGCAGTGTCGCCGCTGGCGCGCATGTTGAGTTCTGGAGCGGTTTCCGCGCCTTCGCTCACTGCTTCGTAGGGCACCATCGGCTCCGCACCGTGGATGATGTTCGCTCCGATCGTGTCGGGGAAGGTGCGGATGGTGGTGTTATACTGGCGGACCGCCTCGTTATAGTCGCGGATGGCGACACGGATGCGGTTCTCCTGGCCTTCGATCTGGGTCATGAAACGACCGAAGTTTTCCTGGCTGCGAAGTTCCGGGTAGGCTTCGACATTGGCCATCAGGCGCGACAGCGCGCCGCCGAAGGTGTTCTGGGCCTGCTGGTACTGCGCCATGGCTTCGGGATTGTTGAGATCGTCGCCATCCAGCTGGATTTCCGGGCGCGTTGCGGAAGCGCGGGCCTGGATTACACCCTCAAGCGTTTCGCGCTCCTGCTCGGCCGAGCTCATCACGATCTGCTCGAGATTGGGGACGAGATTGGCACGCTCCTGAAAGGCGGCCTCGACGTCTGCCCATTTGGCCTTGGCGTTCTCTTCCGCAGTGGGCACCGAGTTGATGCCGCATGCCGACAGGGCGAGCGCCGCTGCGGCAACTATCGATGTTCGAAGGGCGGCGAAACGGGTCATGGGGAGGGTCCTTTGGTAGTATTACGGTACTGACTTATGAAGATAGCACACCTCGCCGATCATTCAAGATTAACGACGTGCTTGTGGGCAAATTCGCTCTGTGCCAGAAAACATGGCGAAAAAGGGGTTAATGCGGATGAGCCTGGGTACGGAATTCAAAAAATTCATCGCACGCGGCAATGTGATCGACCTCGCCGTAGGTGTGGTCATCGGCGCGGCGTTCAGCGGCATCGTGACACAGCTGACCGAGGCGATCCTGATGCCGCTGATCGGCTGGATTTTCGGCGACATCGACTTCTCCAACTGGTTCTTGCGGCTCGGTGAGATACCCGAGGGTTACGAGGGCGCGCTCGACAATTACGAGCAGCTGAAGGAAGCCGGGGTTGCGATGATCGGATATGGCGCGCTGATCACCGCCATGATCAATTTTCTCATCGTGGCCTTTGCGCTGTTCATGCTGGTGCGCAGCGTCAACAAGGTCAGCGACGAGATCAAGGCCAAGCAGGCGGAAACCGAAGACAGCTCGACGAGCGACGAGGTGCCGACCGATCCGCAGCTCGATGTGCTGAAGAAGATTCTCGCAGAATTGCGGAAGGGCGATGCGGCGACGCCGGACTACGCGGCCGAGAAGGGGCCGATGGGGTAGGGGGTTTTTGGTCGCGTGCGGTCGGGACATCCGTCCCGACTTTGCTGTTCCGTCCCACGCCCCCACCCGGCCACCCACGGCACTATACTGTTTGGGTGGCCGGGTGGCGGCGAGGGATGGAACAGCTTAAGCCTACGACGGAAGTCGAAGTCGCACCAAACCATGAACCCGACAAAAACCCCTGCTCACTTCACATTAAGCTGCGACGCTCTATATAGAACCTCGCCGGTTTCGACCGGCTATGGCGATAAACTGCGCCGTGCAATAGGTACAACGGACCCGGGGGCAGTACCCGGCGGCTCCACCACAACCCGCGATTTTACGCGGTTTCTGACGGGGCCGAACTAGGATCGACGTGTGCTGAAAGACGGTGTTTTCGCCCGGGCTGAGTATCCCGTGAAACTGTTCACAACACACAAGTGCCAACGATAACGAAGCACTCGCTCTCGCTGCGTAACCTGACGGGCTAACGCCCTGATCTTACAAAGCTAAAGCGCGGTCGGACCCACCGGGCAACAGAAGCGGATTCCGGGGCTCCGGGGGTAGCTAGCAACAGAAACCCCCACCTTCTTCTACGATAATATCTGGACTTAGTCTTCGCTGTCCTGAGAGGTTGCCGCCGCCTCGCGCTCATATCGGATCGCGTCGAGGATTTTCGCGCCGCCGAGGAACACCGCGCCGGCCGTCGCGGCAAACAGCAGATAGCCGCCCACACCGGGATATTCGACCGTGTAATGCGCGCCGCGGGTCATGGCGCCCAAGGCGAGGGCGAAGATGATCAGATACGCTTCGAAGCGCGTCTTGATCACGAACAGCCGTTTCACCTTGGTCAGCACGCTTTTGCGGTCTCCGTTTCTTAACCCTTCATCGTGCAAACCCCGTGCCAAGCGCGCGGTTCCGCCGATCGAATGGTTAACTCATCGCCGAGTGTAAGCGCTGCCGACGCGCAGTCCAGCGCGTTAACCACCTAAATCCGTGAGTTATGCCAGTTCGTCCAGCGACAGGACGGCCAGCAGGGCCTCGCGCGCTTCGATCACGGTCTTTGCCAGAGCTTCGTTGCCGATATCGGCCGGATCGATCTGCTCGGGCCAGGTCTGGGCGATGATTGATTCGATCCGCTCCGCCCGCTGCTCGTCGAGCAGGAAGCGGGCGTCTACCGTGGCGGGGTCGGCGACGACGCGCAGCCGCAGGCAGGCGGGGCCGCCGCCATTCGCCATCGACTGGCGGACATCGACGGGGATCACCTTGCGGATCGGCCCGTTGCCCGCGAGCATATTCTCGCACCAGTTCCACACGGCGGCGCTTTCCTGGCACTCGCTCGGCACGACCAATGCGATTTCTCCTGACGAGAGAGTGACCAATTGCGCGTTGAACAGGTAGGTCTTGATCGCCTCGGCGAGGCTGACTGCGCTCTCCGGCACCTCGACCACCTCGAGCGCGGGAAACGCCGCACGGATCGCGTCATAGGCGCCCTGCCGGTCGGCAAAGGCGCGCTCGTGCGTGAACAGCACCCGCTCGTTGGCTACGGCGACCACGTCATTGTGGAACGCGCCTGCCTCGATGGCTTCGGGGTTCTGTTCGATGAAAACGCAGGCCGCGGGATCGAGATCGTGAAGGCGAGCGACCGCGCGGCTGGCCTGTTCGTGCTGGCGTGCCGGGAAGCGGCCACCTGGTCGGCCATAAACGAAGACCTCGACGCCCTTGCTGCCGTGCCCTTCGCAGAATCGCATGTGGTTGGCCGCGCCCTCGTCGCCGAAGCTGGGCGGGACGGCATCGTGGACGGCGAAGTGGTCGCGGTCGCCGAAGGCGATTTTCAGCTGCGCCTGCGTATCGCGCCATTCCTGCCCGCGATGGAGCATCGTCACGAGATTGGCGGGCGTCAGATGGCAGCGCCCGTCCGCAGTATCCGGCGCGGGGCTGACGGTGGCGGCATTGGCGGTCCACATGGAACTCGCGGACCATGCGGCAGCGCGCAAGGCGCGATCGGTGTCCTCATCGACGCCAAGCCGCTCAAGCAGCGAAAAGTTCGGCCGCGGGAGGGGCAGCAGATAGCCCTGCGCCAGCCCGCGCTCCATATTCCCGCGCATCTTGGCGATACCCTGGAGCGCGGCGGCACGCGGATAGGAGGGGTCGCCCTTGTGGCTCGCGCTGGCGATATTGCCGAGGCTGAGGCCAGCGTAATTATGCGACGGGCCGACGATGCCGTCGAAGTTGATTTCGACAAGCTTGCTCACCGCGCGACGCTCCATACCGAATCGCCCTTGGCGACGCCCAATGCTTCGGCGCATTCGGCATCGATCGCGATCGTCCCGTCGTCGCCGATATGGCGCATCCCATAGGCGCTGCGGAATTCGCCGAGCTTGCCGGTGGCGACCAGCGCCCGCTCGCCGTCGTCGAGATCGGTGGCGGAGAGCGTCTTTTCCGCCGCTTCGGCGATGCTTTTCACGCTGTCTGTCCGCGTGGTCATGGTCGGCCCGCCGTCGAAGATATCGACATAGCCTTCGTAGGCAAAATTCTCGTTCTCCAGCATCCGCATCGCCGCGCGGCCGCTGGGGTGCGGAACGCCGATCACCTTGCGCGCCTCGCCGTTGAGCATGGCGATGTAGACCGGGTGTTTCGGCATCAGATCGGCGATGAATTGGTTGCCATTAATGGCGTTGAAATAATCGGCTTCCTGGAAGGTCATGCCGAAGAAGCGCCCTGCGACCCCGTCCCAGAAGGGCGAGCCGCCGCGATCGTCGATCACGCCGCGCAATTCGGCGAGGATCCGGTCTGCAAAGCGCGCGCGGTGCATGGCGATGAACAGATAGCGGCTGCGCGCCAGCAGCAGGCCGAGCCCGCCGGCGCGTTCGCCCGGATGGAGGAACAGGCCGCCCACTTCGCTCGACCCCTCGAGATCGGTAACGAGGCTCAGCAATTCGGCGCGCACCGTGCGGTCGAGTTCCTGGCTATGCTGGGTCAGCGTGGTCAGGCGATAGGAGTAGAAGGGCCACTGCTGCCCGACCTGCGTGAACAGCTGGCAGGTGCCGCGCACCTGGCCGTTTTCGCTATTCTCCAGGACCAGCGTAAACACGTCATCGCCCAGCGTGTTCTCGGTACGGGCGAAGGCTTCTTCGGCGCGCTCCAGCTTTCTGGTTAGCGCGGCGCGATCTGCGGGCAGATTGGTGAAGCCGCCACCGGTCAGCTTGGCCATCTCGTAAAGATGCTCGAGGTCGCCGATCTGCGCGGCGCGCAAGCGAAAGGTCACAGGGGATCTCCGGTCGAAAGCCTGGTCAGCACCAGCGCCGACAGGGCGGCGCGTTCGCGCAGGGATGGCACGATCATGAACTCGTCAGGCGAATGGATCGCCCCGCCGCGCACGCCCATGGTATCGACCACCGGAACGCCGGTGGCCGCGATATTATTGCCGTCGCACACGCCGCCCGTGCTCTTCCAGCCGATCTGCTGACCAAGCTGGGCACCGCAGTCTTTCACGAGATCGAACAGGCGCTGCGCTTTCCCATCGACTGGCTTGGGCGGCCGGGTGACGCCGCCGTGGCGGTGGACGCCGACTTCGTGCTCGGCCTCGATAAGGCGCAGGATCGCGTCGAGCTCGCCATCGAAGCGCTCCATCGCGTCGGTTGACTTGGGGCGGATGTTGAAGCGAAGGACTGCGAGGTCGGGCACGACATTGTTCGCCGCACCGCCCTCAATCTTGGCCGGATTGACGGTGATGTCCTCGGCCTCGAGCGCCTTGACGCGCAGCACCAGGTCGCTTGCCGCGACAATAGCGTTGCGCCCGTCCTGTGGATTGCGGCCCGCGTGCGCGCTCTTGCCGGTCATCGTGACCGAGTAATTACCCGTGCCGCCGCGCGCATGGGCCAGCGTGCCGTCGGGAAGAGCGGAGGGTTCGTAGGTCAGCGCGGCGTATTTGCCACGCGCCAGCTCCTCGATCAGGCCGCGGCTGGCGAGGCTGCCGGTTTCCTCGTCCGAATTGATCATAACATCGTAGCCGACGCGCGATGCGCCCTCGGTCGTCTCGAACAATTTCAGCGCATGGAGGATGACGTCGAGGCCGCCCTTCATGTCGGCGGTGCCGGGGCCGTTGATCGTCTCGTCGTCGAGCCAGCTAACCTCCTGGAACGGGTGATCTGCCGGGAAGACGGTATCCATGTGCCCGGTGAGCACAAACCGCCGCTCCGCCTCTGGCCGCACACGCAGGACCATGTGTTCGCCATGCGGTTTCTCGAACTCGCGCCCCTCGGCGGAGATTGCGGTGACGGTCGCGGGCTCCAGCAGCTCGACCTCGCCGGGAAGCTGGCTAAACGCATCGGCAAGCTTGCCCGCCATGGTGGCCAGCCCGTCCAGATTGCCGGTGCCGGTGTTGATCGCCGCCCAGTCCTGCACCTCGCGCAGCATGGTGTCGGCATCGACGGCATCGAGAAAGGCTTGCGGGGTGGCGTCCGGTTTCATCGGCAACGGTCTCTAGCCATGGCACACCGCAAGTCCACCCCTGCGCACTGTGAGCAGGTTGCAATGTCACGGACCATCGTTATGGAGAACGCCTCCTCCCCGGGCCGAAATTGTGATTTGCATACCCCTAGAGGAGTTCCATGACCGATTATGTGACGCGCGCCGGGATCGAGGTCGATCCGCAGCTGGCTACCTTTATCGAAACCGACGTGCTCCAACCGCTCGGGCGCGATGTGGACGGGTTCTGGCAGGGGTTCGCGACACTGCTGAGCGAGTTCGCGCCGCGCAATGCCGCGCTGCTGGCGAAGCGCGAAGACCTACAGGCGAAGATCGACGCGTGGCATGGCGAGCGCGCTGGCCAGCCGCACGACGCCGGTGCCTATCGCGCGTTCCTGGAAGAGATCGGCTATCTCGTGCCCGAACCGGGCGATTTCACCATCGGCACGCAGAATGTCGATCCCGAGATCGCGACCATGGCCGGGCCGCAGCTGGTGGTGCCGATCCTCAACGCGCGTTTCCTGCTGAACGCGGCAAATGCGCGGTGGGGCAGCCTCTACGATGCGCTCTACGGCACCGATGCGCTGGATGCGCCTCCGGCGAAGCCCAGTGGCTATGACGAAGAACGCGGCGCGGCAGTGATCGCGGAAGGGCGCAAGCTGCTCGACGAAATCCTGCCGCTTGCGAGCGGAAGCTGGGCGGATCTCGAAAGTCTCGACGACCTCGCACTTGCCGATCCATCGCAACTCGTCGGCGCAACCGATAAAGGGCCGCTATTCCGGCACAATGGCCTGCACGTCGAGATCGTAGTCGATCCCGACAGCCAGGTGGGCAAGACCGACCGGCTGGGCATTGCCGATATCAATCTGGAAGCTGCGCTGACCACGATCGCCGATTGCGAGGATTCGGTCGCAGCAGTCGATGCCGAGGACAAGCTGGTCGCCTATCGCAACTGGCTCGGCATCATGCGCGGCGATCTCGAAGAGAGCTTCGAGAAGGGCGGCCGGACGCTCACGCGTACGCTGGCGGGCGACAAGACTTACACGGACAGCGAGGGTGGGGAGCACAAGCTGCCCGGTCGCAGCCTGATGTTCGTGCGCAATGTCGGGCACCTGATGACCAATCCGGCGATGCGCTGGGACGGCGGCGAAATTCCCGAAGGCATCATGGACGCCGTCCTCACCAGTGCAATCGGTGCGCATGATGTCGAGGGCCTCGGCAAGTTCGGCAATTCGCGCTGCGGATCGATCTATATCGTGAAGCCCAAGATGCACGGGCCGGACGAATGCGCCTTCACCAACGACCTGTTCGATGCGGTGGAGGATTTGCTCGGCCTGCCGCGTCACACCGTCAAGGTCGGCGTGATGGACGAGGAACGGCGCACCAGCGCCAACCTTGCCGCCTGCATCCATGCGGTGAAGGACCGGATCGTCTTCATCAACACCGGCTTCCTCGACCGCACGGGCGACGAAATCCACACCTCGATGCGGGCCGGGCCGATGATGCGCAAGGGCGAGATGAAGAACTCCGCCTGGCTCAAGGCGTATGAGGCGCGCAATGTCGGCATCGGCCTGGCGCATGGCCTCGCGGGCCGCGCGCAGATCGGCAAGGGCATGTGGGCCGCACCCGACCTCATGGGCCAGATGATGATTGAGAAGATCGGCCACCTGCGCGCAGGCGCCAACACCGCCTGGGTGCCGAGCCCGACTGCGGCGACGCTCCATGCGATCCACTATCACCGCGAGGACGTGTTCGAGATCCAGAAGGGCCTGCCCGATGCGGCGAAACTGGACGAGTTGCTGACGATTCCGCTGGCCGATGGCGTGAACTGGTCCGAAGACGAAATCCGCGAGGAACTCGACAACAACTGCCAGGGCCTGCTCGGTTACGTGGTTCGCTGGATCGACCAGGGCGTCGGCTGCTCCAAGGTGCCCGACATCAACGACGTCGGCCTGATGGAAGACCGCGCAACGCTGCGCATCAGCTCGCAGCACATCGCCAACTGGCTGCTGCACGGGGTGATCTCGGAGGATCAGGTCATGGACAGCCTGCGCCGCATGGCCGCCAAGGTCGACGAACAGAACGCGGGCGACCCATTCTATGAACCGCTGCTCGAAAACGAGGACGGCCCGGCCTTCAGCGCGGCGAAGGACCTGATCTTCAAGGGCGTGGAGCAACCGAGCGGCTATACCGAACCGCTGCTCCATGCTTGGCGGAGGCGGAAGAAGGATTAGCTTAGAGTTCGCGCTTTTTTGCAGCGAGATCGAGCGCGTATTCCTTGGCCTGGATCAACAGCTCGCGAAGTTTGCGATCACGACAGCCGGTGAGTTCGGACTCTATCGAACTAAGAAAATTATCGAGCGCCCGCTTCGACCGTTTCACGAGCGGAGAGCGCTGCTTCATTGAGAGCAAGAGTCCGACACCAGCATAAGGATAGATTTGAACCACGATGCTGCGGTCTTCCGGTAATGCGAGGAGCGATTGGTCAAAATAATCGAAGGTCTCAAACCGGAAGTTGTTGCCCGTTTTCAGCTCACCATCGAAAGGAGAAACTACGCTCCATGGTTTGGGTCCAAAACTGTCGCCGAGATCGTTCAGCGCGAAAAGTTCGCCGCCCGAAAAGAATTCCACGAAGCGATAGTCATGCCAATCTAGCCCAAATTCGGCTTCGACTGTCGAAATGACGCGATCATTGAACATCATGGGTTTCGATCACCTGGCGGCAGGAAAAATGGGCGGGAGGGTAGAGAGGCAATGCCCCGCAGCCGGTTGGCTGAAAGACGGATTGTGGGTGGTTAGCGGACATCGGCGATAGTAGGGGTGTTTAATGGTCAAGTTCGTCCGCCAGCACACCAAACCCGATCATACCGAGCAGGTTATCATATCCAAGCGAGATGACGGTTCGTTTACCTATCAGATGCGGTGGCGCGAGGGGGGAGAGTGGGGACCACTCGGACCAGAATGTGGGCTATATGACACCGCACTAACCGCCGAGACCGAAGCAATGCAGAGGGTTTCATGGCTCGCTGTTGCTAGGCACTAGCTCACGGTCCGCAATCGGGTCGTTAGCCGCCATTCCCCAAGACCCGCGCCAGCATCACAAACTCCTCGACCGTCACCGTCTCCGCGCGCCTTTGCGGGTCGATGCCGAGGCTCTCCAGCCCCTCGACCGCGCCGGGCACGCCCTTGAGGCTCTGGCGCAGCATCTTGCGACGCTGGCCGAAGGCGGCTTCGGTGAGGCGTTCGAGCAGGCGGGCGCTGACGCCCTCGGGCATGGCGGCGGGCTCGACATGGACGATGGCGCTCATCACCTTGGGGGGCGGGGTGAAGGCGCTGCGGTGGACCTTCATCGCCAGTTTCGCGACGCTACGCCACTGGGCGAGGACCGCCAGCCGGCCATAGACCGATCCGCCCGGCTGCGCGACGATGCGCTGTGCGACCTCCTGCTGAAACATCAGCGTCAGGCTGGTCCATAGCGGCGGCCATGCTTCGCCGCCCAGCCAGCGCACGAACAGCGCGGTGCCGACATTATAGGGCAGGTTGGACAGCACGGCGAAAGGCTCGCCGCCCATCAGCTCGGCATGGTCGATCCTGAGCGCATCGCCTTGCACGACGGTGAGCTGGCCGGGAAAGGCCTCGCCCAGTTCGGCGAGCGCAGGGAGGCAGCGCGTGTCCATCTCGATCGCGGTAACGCGCGCGCCGGCACGCAGCAGTGCGCGCGTGAGGCCGCCGGGGCCGGGGCCTACTTCGAGCACCTGCTTGCCTGCGAGGTCTCCGGGGATCGCGGCGATGCGGTCGAGCAATTGTTCGTCGAACAGGAAGTTTTGCCCCAGGGCTTTCGATGCGCTGAGGCCATGGCGCGCGATGACGTCACGCAAGGGAGGGAGGTCAGCCATGGCTGGCCCGCCGCGCCGCCATCTCGCCTGCCATCCTGAGCGCGGCGATCATCGCGCCGGGATCGGCCACGCCTTTGCCCGCGATGTCGAAGGCAGTGCCGTGATCGGGGCTGGTGCGCACAATGGGCAGGCCGAGCGTCACGTTCACACCTTCGTCGAAATCGAGCGCCTTCAGCGGGACGAGCGCCTGGTCGTGATACATCGCCAGCGCTGCGTCGTAAGTCTGCCGCGCGCGGGGCGTGAACAGTGCATCTGCGGGGTGCGGGCCGGTGACGGCGAGCCCCTCGGCCTGCAATGCCTCGATCGCAGGCGTGATGATGCGGGCTTCCTCGTCCCCAAACCTGCCGCCTTCGCCCGCATGCGGATTGAGCCCGCAAACGGCGAGGCGCGGCGCGTCGATCCCGAAGTCGCGCCGCAATGCGCGGGACACGATGCGCGCGCGGTGCTCGATCAGGTCTTGCGAAAGCCGGCCTGGCACTTCGGACAGCGCGCAATGGACCGTAAGGGGCACGGCGCGCAGGCTCGGCCCGGCGAGCATCATCACCGCGTCCTCCTGCTCGAGGCCGCAGACATCGGCGAGAAATTCGGTCTGGCCCGGATATTCGAAGCCGACCTGTGCCAACTGCGCTTTCGCGATGGGAGCGGTCACTAGGGCCGATGCTGATTCCAGCAGCGCGCAACGCGTCGCCTCGGCCAGCGAGTGCAAGGCGAGGGCTGCGCCGCTCGGCTCGGGTTGTCCGGGCGCATACGCGCTGTCTTCCTGTCCGAGCACAGGGAGCGCATCACTGAAAACCGTCTCGGCTTCGGCAGGGCTGGCGATCGGCTCTACCGGAACCGAAAGACCGCGGGCTTTCGCCGCCGCTTTCAGCACACCCCCTCCGCCGACCACGAAAAAGGGCGCGAGGCCGTATTCCCGGCGCCGCGCCCAGCTTTCCGCGATGATCTCCGGCCCGATCCCCGCCGGATCGCCAATCGATACGGCGAGCGGGGCAGTCATCGGTGTCAGTTGTACTCGATATAGGCGTCGTTGCGCAGGTCGCGCAGGTAGCGCTGCGCACGGCGCTGGATGCGCTCTTCTTCGAGCTGACCCATCAGCGTATCGAAGTCCGGGCCGCTGGCGGCCTGCGGATCGTCGCGGCCACACAGCATCAGCACGCGCACACCTTCCTCGAAAGACCCGAAGGGCGGCGTGACCTGGCCGAGCTGCAAGTTCAGCACGAGCTGCTGAAGCTGTTCGGGCAGGGCACGCGCGGCGATCTCGTCATTGGTGACCACGGTCGCACCGAGGGCAGACGCTCCGGCTTCGGCATCGCCGCATCCGCGCAGCTGCTGCACGCCGGCCAGGAAGCTTTCGAGCCGGGGTGTGCGCTCTGCTTCCGGCACGCCGGTGAAATCGAGCGCGATCTGCTTCAGCGAAAGGACAGCGTCACGCGGGTCGGCCGTCAACACCTGCCGCTTGTCGATCAGCAGGCCGATCCAGTAGCCGCCGGGAATCTCCAGCGGGCCGACCAGCTGGCCCGGGCTCATTTCGCCGACCACGGTCTCGAGCTGCGGGTTCTTCAGCTGGGGCAGGGCGATCCAGCCGAGGTCGCCGCCGACCGCCGCGGTCGAGGCTTGCGAGAACTGGCGGGCATAGGCGACGAAGCTGCCGCCCTGGCGGAGCTGCTCGACGATCTGCTGGGCATTGCCCTGCACCTGCGGCGCGGTTTCGGGCGTTGCCTGCAGGAAGATTTCGCCAAGGCGATATTCATCGGTCCCGCGATTGGCCTCGAGCCGCTGGATAAGGTCGTTCACCTCGTCGGCCGAGACGTTCACGAAGGGTGCGAAGTTGCGCCGCAGCAAACGGCTCCATGCAAGCTCTCCGTGAATCTGGCGCTTGAGCGACTGCGGCGAGGAGCCGATGCTCCGCAGATATTCGCCCATCGCGCTTTCGTCCTGCCCGAAGTTCTGGGCAGCGACACGCGCATAGCTCTGGTCGATCTCGGCCTGCGGGATCGTGATTTCCTGCGTTTCGGCCGCCTGGATCTGCAGCGTTTCGTCGATGAGGTTGCGCAGCACCTGCATCTTAACGCGCTCGAGTTCTTCGGGGCTGATTTCACGCTCGTTCGCTGCGACCAGCAGCGCAGCGCGCTGGTCGACATCGGTGCCGGTGATCACGAAGCCATTCACCACCGCCGTCGCCTTGCGGACGTTCGGATCGGAATTGCCGAGAATGCTCAAATCGGTCGGCAGACCGAGGGGATTGGCCGTTTCCGCCGTTGCCTGCGCCGACACGGAAATCGGCGACAGCGCCAGACCTGCCACTGCGGCAAGGGAAAGAAACTTGGAAATGCGGTTTGCGCTCACGTGTGATACCCAATTGCGGCACCGTTGCGGTACCAGTCCATGACGGGGCCGTGCCGTGTGGCGGCTTAACCCAAGCTGATTGCCGTAGAACACCTGCCCCGTTCGTCTTGCGAGCGCGGATAGCCTGTTCGGCGCTGTCTGCCAACGGGTGCGACTTAGCGAAAACCCAGATTCTTGAGGCTGAAGAAAACCTGGAAGGTGTCGCCCCGCCGAGCGTCGCCCGCGGTTTCATAGTCGCGTCGCCAGGTTACTCCCATTTCGAGACAGTCGTCGGAATAGGCGACGCCGAGGCGGGTGCGGATGGGCTCGAACCCGTCGGAGCTAAAGGTCGGGTCCTCCTCGCGATTCGTCAGGTTGAATACGCCGGAGCCGAAGACGGACCAGTAATTGGCAAATGCGACGCGCACCGCGCCGCGCAATTCCTCGCGGTCCTGCAAGTCTTCCACGGCGGTAATGTCGCGATTGAGGCGCACATAGCCGAGCTCGGCATAGGTGCGGCGCGATCCGACCGTCGCGTCGATCTCGTTGCGGCGGACGGCGAAACTGTCCTTGTCCAGCCGGAAACGGTGAGTGAACTTCACAAAGTTGCGATAGCGGACCTCGGTGCGGCCCACGAAGTCGGAGAAGCGCTCTGACAAGCCGGTGCCATCGGGCAGGATGTCTGCATCCTCGTCCAGCCGATAAGACTGGCCGAGGGTCGATTTCAGCTCCCAATTCGGAACTCGCAACTGCCAATCGAACCCGTAGGTAACGCGCGCACCGTCCTCGATCCGGTCGTATCCGGGAAAGCGGTTGAGCGCGAAGAGGTTGGAATCTTCCAGATCGATCGCGCGCGCATCCTCGTTCGGGATGGCGAGATTCTTGATCGGGGGCGTGGCAACCAGTTGGACCCGCGGCGTCAGGACCTGCTCTCCGCCGAACAACTGGCCGACCAGCGGCCATTGCACGTCCACCGCGCCCAGCGCGACGCCGCGCGCCTCCCAGCCGGGATTGCCGCGATAGAGCGCCGTATCGGTGAGGAAGTTCTCGTCCGAATGGTAGATGTCGCCGCGCACCATGCCGGTCAGCGTGACGACTTGGCCGAGCCCGGTGACCGTGGAGATATCCCATTGCGCGCGGGCGAAGGCGCGCTGCGTATCCTGACCGACGTCGCGCATGATCGCGAGCGTATTGGCCTGCAGCTCCAGCTTGCCGCCCAGCAGCGGGTCCTCCAGCCGCTTGCGGAAATCCATCACCGGCAGAGCCACCGGCACCTCGCCCTGCGGCTGGTTCAGGCGCAGCGTCTGCGTGGCCCAGCCGGCGAGTGAGAAATAGGTGGAGTCGCTGATGCGCTCGAGGTTCACCGTGGACCGCAACCTGTCGTCGCGGCTGATATCGTAGCGCCGCAGGAAGGTGCGGTCGCTGGCGCGGCGGATGGAACCGGTCACGCTCCATTCCGGGTTCAGCTGGAACTTGCCGTTGGCGAAGACATAGCCGCGGAAATCGCTGTCGCCGGTCGTTTCGACGCCGGTGAAATCGGAGATCCTGCGGCTTTTCGTCGCATAGCCGGTGATCTGGTAAGCGCCCTTCTCGGTAAGATGGCGCCACTGTCCCGAGATCATGGGTGGGGCATCGGTGTAAAGGAAGCCGGTTAGCGTCAGATCCTTATTGTCGGCGAGCCGGATATAATAGCTGCCCGACACCTCGACGCCGTTGCTTTCGGAAAAGCGCAGGTCGGGGACCAGCACACCGGAGACTGCGCCGCCATCGGTTCGCACTGCCAGCCCCGGCAACGGCAGGATGCGCGCGCCGAACAGTTCGAGATAAGCCCCGGTAAAGCGGACCCGCTGCTCATCGGGGTCGTAGACCACCCGTTCGGCGGTGATCCGCCAGCTGGGTTCTTTGGGACAGCCTTCGGATGTCACGACATCGCAGCCGGAATAGGCCGCCTGTTCCAGCGCGATAGTGCCGTCGCTTTCGCGCACGCCGCGATTGGCCGCGAGCCGCCCGCCCTGGCGCAGTGCGAGCAGCAGGTTCTCCATAGCGCCCGCTTCGAACTCATTGGTCAGCTCGACCCGTTCAGAGAATAGCTGATTGCCGTTCTCGTCGACGAAGCGCACGCGGCCTTCTGCCAGAATAACGCCGGTGCGCCTGCTCCAGCTCACCGAATCGGCGCGCAGCGACCGGTCGCCGCTGCGCAGCACGACATTGCCGCTGGCCGTGACGAGGTCGGCATCCGAATCATAGCTGAGGACGTCTGACTCGAAGTCGATCTCGCGTTCGCCCGCTGCGTTGAGACCATCGTCGCCAGTAGGCTCAGGCGGCGGACCGACTTCGGGGAAAGGGTCCTGAAGGCTGGGCGGCTCGTCAGGCTCGGCGGCCGTTGAAACGGAAGGCGCGTCGGGTTGCGGATCGCCGGGGTCGCCCTGCGGGTCTTCGACCGATCCGACATCGTCGCCGACCTGCTGCGCGGCGAGCGGCGTCGCCAGCGCAAGCGTTGTCGCCACGCCAAGCGTGCGCAGTGCCAGCCGGCTGGCTTCGATGGCTGTCTCGGCGGGCAGGGCCATGCCTTGCCTATCGCACCGGCCACGCCTAATCGCAATCGCCATCCTATGGGGCGAGCCGGAATGCGCTTCGCACCCGTCAGTCACATCTTTGGGAGAGCCCATGCACATCCAGTTCAGCCAGTCCCGTCCGGAAACGGCGCGCCTTCTTGCCCAAGTCGTGGACAAGGGCAAGCTGCCTTCGTCGCTCGAAAAAGCGATGAGCGAAGGGGCTGACGCGGCGCGCTTCAAGGGCGGCGCAGGCCAGCTGTTCGAAAGCTTCGTCGAGCGGGATGGCAAGGTCCTGCGCCTCGCGCTCGCCGGAGCAGGTGATCGCAACGACGAGGCGCGCAGCGCCAACCTCGAAAAGGCAGGCGCGGCCATCGCCGGGAAATATCAGTCGAGCGGCGAGACGGAGGTCGTCCTAGATCTCGCGGACAGCGGGCTGTCGGCCGATGAAGCCGCCAGCGTCCTCCTCGGCCTGCGGCTGCGGAACTGGCGCTATGATGTCTATCGCACGCGGATGAAGGACGAGCAGAAGATTTCGCTCGAAACCGTGACGGTTATCAACGCGCCCGAAGGCAGCGAAGCCGCCTGGGCGGAGGCCGCGCATCTTGCCAGCGGTATCGAATTCACCCGCGAGCTGGTCACCGAACCGGCCAACATCATCTACCCCGAAAGCTTTGTCTCGCGCTGCCGCGAACGGTTCGAGGGCACCGGCGCCGAGATCGTCGTGCTCGGCGAGGCGGAGATGGAAAAGCTCGGCATGGGATCGCTACTCGGTGTCGGCCTCGGGTCGGAGCGCGAATCGCAACTGCTCGCCATCCGCTGGAACGGCGGCGGCAGCGAGGCGCCGGCAGCCTTCGTCGGCAAGGGCGTGACTTTCGACACCGGCGGCATCAGCATCAAGCCGGGGCCGGGCATGGAAGACATGAAGTGGGACATGGGCGGCGGCGGGGCCGTCGCGGGTGCGATGCTCGCACTCGTCCTGCGCAAGGCGAAGGCCAACCTCGTCGGCGTGATCGGCCTCGTCGAAAACATGCCCGACGGCAAGGCACAGCGCCCCGGCGATGTGGTCACCTCCATGTCGGGTCAGACCATCGAGGTGCTCAACACCGATGCCGAAGGTCGTCTGGTGCTGGCCGATGCGCTGCACTGGACGCAGGAAGAATTCCAGCCCAGCCGCATCGTCGATTTCGCCACGCTGACCGGCGCAATCATCATCTCGCTCGGCAACGAATATGCAGGCGTATTCTCCAATAATGACGAACTCGCTGGCCAGCTTTACGACGCCGGCATCGCCACCGGCGACAAGAACTGGCGCCTGCCGATCAGCGCCGCTTACGACAAGCTGATCGACAGTCCCATTGCCGACATGAAGAACATCGGCGGCAAGGCGGCCGGTTCGATCACCGCCGCGCAGTTCCTGCAGCGCTTTATCGCGAACGACACGCCCTGGGCGCATGTCGATGTGGCGGGCATGGTGTGGTCGGACAAGCCGGGCCAGACCTGGGGCAAGGGTGCGACGGGCTACGGTGTGCGGCTGATCGACCGCTTCGTCGCCGACAATCTCGAAGGCTGAGACCGGTCCGGGAGGTCGCTATGGCGAAAATGCGCCGCAAGGGCGACCTCCCGACCAAGACCTGCGTGACCTGCGGGCTCGATTTCGCCTGGCGCAAGAAATGGGCGAAGGACTGGGACGAGGTGAAGCACTGTTCCGAACGGTGCAGGCGCAACAAGTCGCAGCCGGGCGGTGAGGGGCAGCCATGACCACGCGGGTGGACTTTTATCAGCTCAGCCGCGACCCGGTCGATGTGACGGTCGCGAAGCTGGCGCGCAAGGTCCTGCAATCGGGCGAGCGCCTGCTGGTCGTTTCCGGATCGGCGGAGCAGCGCGAGGCGCTGTCGAAGACCCTGTGGGAGCAGGGCGGCGCGGCATTCCTGGCCAATGGGATGGCCGACGCGGCCCACGCCGATCGTCAGCCGATCCTGCTGTCGAACGGGTGCGAGGCCACAAACGGTGCGAAGCTAGCCATCATAGCCGATGGCGAGTGGCGCGAAGAAGCTGCCGGTTTCGAGCGGGTCCTGCTGCTGTTCGAACCGGAAGGGCGAGACGCCGCACGCGAACTATGGCGGCGTCTCGATCCCGACGAGGCGTTCGACAACCGCATTTTCAAGCAGACCGAGCAGGGTGGCTGGCGCGAAGGTCGTTAATTCGGAACAGAGCAGGCTTTCGTCCGTCGATTGGGCGATGCGTTCGTTTGCTCTTTCTTTATTGGCCACTGCGGCAGTCCTGTTTTCTTCGTGCTCCAAAGTAGAGCCCGACCACACAGACGAAGAAACCGCGATGGTCGATCCGCGCGGGACTTTCGATGTGGATCAGGAGACCGGCGAAACGTCGGCTCGGTTCGAAGCGGAGGATGGTACCGTGACCGCGATGCGGTCCGGCCGCACGGTGCCGCCAGACCTTCCAGAGGGGTTCACTCTCTATCCGCAGGCGCGCGGGGTCAACGTCACCCGTGTCGACCAGGGCGAGCGACGTTCGATCATCGTCGACATGCGCAGCGACGCGACGCCGCGCCAGATTGCCGATCACTATCTCGCGGAAGCCGAGGCGGCAGGGTTCACGATCGAACCGCGGGTGCGGAGCGACGAGACCGAGGTCCTCGCTGGCGAGAATGCGGACGGACAAGCCTTCTCTCTGGTCGCAAAGCGCGATGACGGTGCGACGCAGGCCCAGTTGTCGATGGGCGACACGTTCCGCTGAATACGGATTGGAGGGATAGCTCCAGTCCGGAGGCATTTCTTGGCGCTTGTCTTGTCGAATGCCGAATGGGGCAGCTATCGATCGGGCGAGATGGTTCCGGACATCGCTTTTAACTTCGAGGCTTGACTCGCTGTGTGCGTATGATGTTTTAACCGCTCGGAATTCGGGGGCTTTTACATGAAAAAATACTGTGCGGCGGTGGTCATTCTCGCTCTGGCAGCCTGCAGCGAAAGTGAAGCCACTTCGGTCATCTCGGCCGATGGCACGACCGAATACGAGGTGTCCGGCACCGGCGACGATAATCGAGTGCGGATGTCCGATGCCGAGGGCAACGAGGCAGTCGTCACAGTGGGCTCCGACGCGTCTGGCGAGTTGGACCTTCCCGATGGATATGCACTCTATCCGGGGGCCGAGGTGGAATCGAGCACGACATTCAATGGGTCGCAGGGCAGCGGCGTGATGGTAACTTTCGCCGCCGATGCCCCTCCGCAAGAGCTCGTCGAATACTACCGCAAGCAGGCGACGAGCGCCGGGGTAGAGATCGACACCGACGCGCGCACCGGCGAAGAAAGGATGATCGCCGGTGAAGGGCCAGGTGGGCTGTCCTTCAGCCTCCAGACCTCCCCGGGCGGCAGCGGTTCGACCGGCATATTGGTGATCGCGCAATAGGGAAGGCTGCGGCGGACGCGCTTGCCAATACGAGGATCGTAGCAGGCTTGCCGACCCGACGAAGGGCGGCTATCGGCGCGCATCGATTCCCCCCTTTCAAGTTTCAAGGATTTTCACCATGGCGGTCACCCGCACCTTTTCGATCATCAAGCCCGACGCCACGCGCCGCAATCTGACCGGTGCCGTCACCAAGATGCTGGAAGAAGCCGGCCTGCGCGTCGTCGCTTCGAAGCGCATCCAGATGACGAAGGAACAGGCCGAAGGCTTTTACGCCGTCCACAAGGAACGCCCCTTCTTCGGCGAACTGGTCGACTTCATGATCAGCGGCCCGGTGGTCGTTCAGGTCCTCGAGGGCGAAGACGCGGTGAAGCGCAATCGCGATGTCATGGGCGCCACCAACCCTGCCGATGCCGACGATGGCACAATCCGCAAGACCTATGCCGAAAGCATCGAAGCCAACTCCGTCCATGGTTCCGACAGCGACGAGAATGCGAAGATCGAAATCGACTATTTCTTCGACGAAGACGAAATCGTCGGCTGATTTCAAAGGCCTTCTGGCCGATTTAACATCTGATAATCAAATATAGATTGTGACGGGTCGGCTTATCGATAAGCTGGCCCGTCATGGTTTTCGGCGGGTTCCTCAAAAGACTGCAAAGCAGACGGCAGCGGCGCATTGCGGCGGTCCGGAGGATTTCGGACCTGCTGAATGCTATGGAGCAGGATGCTGCGCGCCCGCTGCTCTCGCCTGACCTCATCGTAGTCGATGGGGCCGGTAGGCGTATCGAAGGTATCGATGATTTTCTGACGGCCGACCGCAATCTCCGGATCGCGGCGGGGCACGCTCAGGTGCGGATCGACGATATTTCCGTCAGGGATAATGAGGTCTTCGTTAGCGGCACGATCGATAGCGAGAGCAAAGAAATGTCCGGGCAGACGTTCTGGCGATTGACCTTCGACGGCGAAATCGTTTCGGAAATCCACATAACGCGCGATCCCGAACTGATGACGGTGACGCGCTACCACGCCATGCAGTTGCGCTGATCGAGGATCGAGAAAGCGTTCGCCTCCCCGACCTGGGAAATAGGCTCAAGCAGCACTGAAACCCGCCATCTGCTCCGCATGATCGTGGTGCGGGTCATCATGCGACTTTTCCCGTTCTTTGCGCATTGCCCCGACAGCCTCGGGTGTCAGTTCGATGTCGAGTGCACGGTAGGCTGTACCGATCGCGGATCGCCAATCGGAGTTCAGTGCAGCGAAGTCGATTGTCGCCAGCAGACCGGAAAAGTTTCGGAGATCGTGCTCCATCGCAGCCTCGCGGTGCGAAATTTTCTCCTGCCACATGGCGGTGAGCCACTGCAGGTCATGGTGGTCGGACTGAAACGCCATCTGGCTGGCAGTCATCGAAACGCTGCTTTCCAGGATATCTTCCTTCGGGCGCCGGCAAAGCACCAGACGCGCATCCGGGAATTGTGCGAGCAGCACTCCCAGATCTTCGGCGAATTGCGGGCACTTGAGGACGCGAGGGCGGTTGGCTTCCTGCATCACGTGGGCATCGGTACGCAGGATACGCGCGAATTCGCGGTAGACGGGCCCTGCGTCCCGCGCGCTACTGAATGCCACGAAAGAAGGGATTTGCCATTGAGCCTCGAACGTAGCCGGTGACAGGGCCGCTGCAAGCCACCCGATTTCCTCATCGGTCCGCAACGCTCCGAAGGGATGGACGGTGTCGAGCCAGGGATTGATACGCCTGGCGACGGCGAGAGCGGCGCGAGCCTTGATGGGCCGCAAGTCGGGCGTTGCGGGAACAGGATCGTGGCTGTTGCAGAAACGCGTGCCCGAATGGCGCGGATCGGCGGCGAGCAGGCGCTGGACCCGCGTGGTGCCGCTGCGCATCTGGCCGACCACGAGGATCGGCGGCGCGATCTCGCGCTCGGCCATGCCCGGGTTCTCGTTCCAGAACCGGCCGAGGGCATGGCGCTTGCGAATGGCAGCGGTGATCTGGCCATAGGCCATCGTATGGCCGAGGGGATTGAGCGACGCCTCTTCGTTGAGCGCGACGCACAGCGCCTCCAGCCGGTCCCGGAAATCGGCGACGTCTTCCGCGCTACGGATAGAATGCTCGTCCTCCGCCGAAAAACCGTCCGAGCCGACGCTCCACAGATAGTCCGGTTCCAGCGGCGGGCGCTTCGTCAGCCCGTGCTGCCACATCGTGGCGAAAGCCCGGCTTGCCAGCTCGGATGCCTTCGAGCGCGCGAAAGGATGCGGACGGGGCGGGGCGGTCATTAGCCGCTACGTCTCGCATTGAAGCGCGCGATGACAATACGCGCGACCAGCACGAAGAGCAGCACGCCACCGACAACAAGCAACGTCTCCGTCATGCTCGCCTCGGAATGTCGGCCTTCGATGTCGTTCGCATTGCTGGCGACGATGACGAGACCGATGGCGGCCAGTGCGTAGAATATGAAAGAGCGACCCATCGGGCGCACACTATCCGTCCGCACAGGCATATCAAGCGCGCTCTCGCATACGCTGCACATAATCGGCCAGGACGCGCGGATAGAGCTGGTGTTCGGCGACCCGCACGCGATCGGCGAGCCTTTCAGGGGTATCGGTAGGCCAGATCGCCACTTCGATCCTCCCGAGGGCCTCGCCCGCGTCGAGATCTTCGGTCACGAGGTGCACCGTGGCGCCGGCATGGCTATCGCCGGCCGCGATGGCGCGGGCGTGGGTGTCGAGACCGGGATACTTCGGCAGTAGCGAGGGGTGGATGTTGAGCATCCGTCCCTTCCAACGCTTCACGAATTGCGGCGTGAGGATGCGCATGTAACCTGCCAGTACGATCAATTCCGCACCCGCATCTCTCGCAGCGGCTTCCATCTCGCTATCGTGATCGCCGCGGGACATCCCCTTGTGCGACAGGGCATAGGTCGGGACGCCTTCGGCCTCGGCTAGCACCAGCGCTTCGGCCGCCGGATCGTTCGACGCGACGAGGCAAATCTCATAAGGGCAAACCGGCTGACGGCTGGCGTAGAGCAGCGCGGCCATATTGGTGCCCTTGCCGGACACGAAGACTGCGACGGGCACCTTCGTGGCCGCCGTGTCAGGCATTATGCGTTGCCGACCAATCTTCGCGCGCCGCCCAGGTCCCGGCGCTACCGCGGACGGTACAGCCTTTCGCGCCCTCGACGATGCGGCCGACCGGCAAAACCGTTTCACCCGCACTCTCAAGCCGTGTGCGCACGATTTCCGCGTTCGCAGGTTCGACCGCCAGCACCATGCCGACGCCGCAGTTGAAGGTGCGCGCCATCTCCGCAGGCTCGATATTACCCTGTGCCTGCAGGAAGGCCATCAGCCCCGGTTGCTCCCACCCGTCGGCATCGACCTCGGCATGGGCGCCGGAGGGCAGCACGCGTGGAATATTTTCGAGCAAGCCGCCGCCGGTGATGTGCGCCATGGCATCGATCAGCCCCGCTCGCGCCAGTGGCAGCAGGCGCTGAACGTAGATGCGCGTCGGTTCGATCAGCGTATCGACCAGCAGGCGATCGCGGTCGAAGAGGGCGGGGCGATCCAGCTTCCAGCCCTTGTCCGCAGCAAGGCGGCGGACCAGCGAAAAGCCATTCGAGTGCACGCCCGAACTTGCAAGTCCGAGCAATATGTGGCCGGGAGCAACACGCTCCCCCGTCAGTTGTTCGCCGCGTTCGACCGCGCCCACACAGAAGCCGGCGAGATCGTAATCGCCCGCTGCATACATGCCTGGCATCTCGGCGGTCTCGCCGCCGATCAACGCGCAGCCGGCCTGCTTGCAGCCATCGGCGATGCCCGCGATCACGCGTTCGGCGACTCCGTTCTCCAGTTTGCCGGTGGCGAAATAGTCGAGGAAGAACAGCGGCTCCGCGCCCTGCACGATCAGATCGTTGACGCACATGGCGACAAGATCGATGCCGACCGTGTCGTGTCGCCCGGTGTCGATCGCGAGTTTCAGTTTGGTGCCGACGCCGTCGTTGCCTGCGACCAGCAGCGGATCCTTGTATCCGGCAGCCTTGGGATCGAAAAAACCGCCGAATCCGCCGATCTCGCCGTCTGCACCGGGACGCATTGTCGCCTTGACCAACGGGCCGATGGCTTTCACCAGCGCATTGCCCGCCTCGATCGAGACGCCCGCCTGTTCATAGGTATAGGACGTGGCTTTTTTGCCGGGTTCATCGCTCATGCCACCCGCCTTACGCATTCGCGCTTGGATTTCCAGATTCCTTTCGGCAAAAGGCCCGCTGTTTCCCCGATGGATTACGCCATTCCCCTCCGAACCGCGTCGCGACGCACTTGGCTGCTGCTGCTGGCCGGCATCGTCGTGCTTGCCGGACTGGGCGCGATCGCCTGGGCACAGGTCGGTGGCGAGCGCGGCATCGCGGCCATCGCCGCCTCGAGCGATATCGAAGTGTCCGGCATCGAAGTCGACGTAAGCGCCGACACGGGCGAAGAGGCGCGCGAGGAAGCTTGGGTAGAGGCGGCCAAGCTCGCCTGGGAAAAGATCGAAGGGCCATCGCTGCCCGACTCCCAGATCAATTCGCTCGTCTCCGCCATCGTGATCGAGCGCGAGCGGCTCGGGCCAAAGCGCTATATTGCGACGCTCGGCGTGATCTTCGATCGCCAGCGCGCGTCGCGCTATCTCGGCGCGGAAGGGGCGGCTTCGCGCTCGGCCCCGATGCTGCTGGTACCCGTGACCGTCTCGGCCGGCACCAATCTCGTCTACGAGCGCGTCAATCCCTGGCAGCGGGCGTGGGCGCAATATCAGGCGGGCGCGAGCCGGATCGACTACGTCCGACCGGTCGGATCGGGCGGCGATTCGCTGCTCGTCACCTATGGGCAGACGGGGCGCCGTAGCCGCGTTTGGTGGCGCAATGTGCTCGACCAGTTCGGAGCCGCCGATGTGCTGACACCGGTCGCGCGACTGCGGTACACTTATCCCGGCGGCCCTGTGGAGGGCACTTTCACCGCACGATACGGGCCGGACAACATTTATCTCGACAGCTTCACTATGACCGCCGAGACGCCTGAGCAGCTGCCCGCCATGCTGGACCGTGCAGTGGTGCGCTTCGACAGCGTTTTCACGCGAGCACTGGCGGACGGAAGGCTGCGGCCAGATCCCACGCTCAACCTCGGGTCGCCCGATTCCGATCCGGCTATCCAGCGCCTGATCGAGCTTGGCCGCGCCCTCATCGCCCAGGATCGCGCGAATCGTGAACAGGCAACCCAGCGCGGAAGCAACGAAGAGGCGACCAGCGAGAGCGGCGATGCCATCACTGCCGCGCCGATCCGCACGCCGCCGCCGGAAGGCTCGGTCGCGCTCTACACGGTGCAGGTCGCGACGCCCGATGCGGCAAGCTTCGACAGCGCGCTGGCCGGCATTCGCGGGGCGAACGGCGTTCGCAGCACCGGGGTGCGCAGCACGGCCATCGGCGGCACCACGGTCGTGACCGTCAGCTTCGGCGGGTCGATCGGCGAATTGGCAGATGCGCTGCGCGCCCGTGGCTTCACCGTCCAGCAGGGCAGCAACGCGCTTTCGATCAGTCGCTGAGGGCGCGGGGGGCATGTCCCAGATCGCTCTCCCGCTGGCGCCGGTGCATAGCGGCGATCCGCCATCGATCGTGATCGGCAGCGGCAACCGGGCGGTTGCCGAAGCCTTGCAGGCACCGGAGAACTGGCCCTTCCGCAGTGCTGTCCTGTTAGGTCCTTCGCGGTCCGGCAAATCGCTGCTGGCCAAGTGGTTCGTCGATGCCGGGCTCGGAGGGGCGATCGACGGGGCCGATGCACAGGACGAAACCACGTTGTTCCACCGCTGGAACCGCGCACAGGAGGATGGCACGCCGCTCTTGCTGGTCTTGAACGGCGAGCAGTGGAACATCGACCTTCCGGACCTCCAGACCCGGATGCGCGCCTCGCTGCAGCTCGAAATCGGGCCGCCAGACGATGCCATGGCGGCCGACCTCATCCTCTCGCACGCTACCCAGCGCGGGCTGGCTCTGGGCGAGGGCGCGCCCGCTTATCTCGTCCCGCGATTGGAGCGAAGCCATGCTGCAATCGAGCGCGTCGTTGCCGAAATCGACCGGCTCAGCCTTGAACGCAAGGTGCCCGCGACCCTATCTGTCTGGCGTGACGCGCTGGAAGCAGTGCAGGGTCCGGAGCAGGGTCGCTTGCTTTAGAGCGCAGCCGGTGGGAGAATACGCGCATGTTTGAACGGCTTGTCGCCTATCTCGACAGCATCAAGGCCCGCGATCCCGCGCCGCGTAGCCGCTGGGAAATCCTCACCTATCCGGGCGTCTGGGCGCTGTTCTATCACCGCATCGCGCACTGGCTGTTCGAAGCCGAGCTGTTCTTCCTCGCCCGGCTGGTCAATCACTGGAGCCGGATGGTGACTGGGATCGACATTCATCCGGGCGCGAAGATCGGGAAGAACTTTTTCCTCGACCACGGCTTCTCGGTGATCGGTGAGACGGCAGAGATCGGCGACAACGTGACCATGTACCAGCACGTGACTTTGGGCGGAACGAACCCGACCAATGGGGTCGGCGGCAAGCGCCACCCGACAATCGAGGACGATGTGATTCTCGGCTCGGGCGCGCAGGTGATCGGGCCTGTGACGGTTGGACGCCGCGCCAGGATCGGGGCGAATGCCGTCGTGACCGACGAAGTGCCCGAGGGCGCGACGATGATCGGCCTGAAGGCGCGCAGCACGCTGGTTCCTGCGGAGGAGTGGATGAAGGAGTTCGTGCCCTACGGCACGCCTTGCGAGGATGCCGAGGGCAACCGGATCGACTGCATCGAGAAGCTGGAGAGCGAACTGCGCTCAATGCGTGAGGAAATCGCCGCCCTGCGCGCCGAGCGCGAACCCCAGCGCCGCAGCGGAACCGCCGATTGATGAGCGCTGCCAGCGGCACGGTCGTCGCTTTTCCCGGACGCAGGCCCAACCAGATCGGCTTCGCGCGCGAAGAGCTGATGCGCATCCTCGATCTCTACGGGCGCATGGTCGCCGCTGGCGAGTGGCGCGACTATGCGATGGACTTCACCAAGGACACCGCGACCTTCGCCGCCTTTCGCCGGACCGCTGAACGACCGCAGGCGCGGATCGAAAAGCGGCCCGCGCTACGCAATCGGCAGGGTATGTGGACCCTGTTCGGCGAGCATGGCCAGGTGCTGAAGCGCGGGCACGAGCTCGCCGGTGTGATTGCCCCGGTGGAGCGACGGCTGCTCAAGGCCGTCGACGACTAGGCAGTCAGGCTGTCGCCGGCAGGCGCGTCCGCATGTCTCCCGGCAGGCTGCCGACCACGGCGGCGCGGATCGGCGTCCACAGCGCGCTCAGCGTCAGCAGGGCGGAGCCGATCACCAGGGCGGTCAGCGCGAAATTGAGCTCCACAGCGCCGAATTCACGGAACAGGAAGGTCAGCGCGATCAGCACATAGGCCAGTGCCGACACTAGCAATGCACGGCGATCGACCGCCAGCGCGACCAGCCCGAACACGACATACACCGCGATCACGGCAAAAGCCGCGCCAAGGCCGATGTTGTCGCCGTCAGTCACGCCAATCAGCGCGAAGACCGGATGGGCGATCATGGGCGCGGCCAGCAGGTGCAGCCAGAAGGCGACGTCGCTGCGACGGGTAGACCGCGCCGTATCGCTCATGTCCCAGCGCATGGCGAATGCGAAGATGACGAGACCAACGATGAAGACTACCGAGAGGACGACCGTCTCCAGATTGTCGCTACTGGGCCCGATCGCCGCGACCAGCAGGAGCACGGCGGTTCCGGCGACAGCGGCGGTCATGGCGGCGACGGTGATCGGCACCATGAACCGCTTCCAGTGCAGCCATGAAGCGCCTGCGGTGACCAGCGCGGCAACCGCGAGCAGGATTACGCCGATGGTCTCGCTCGTCGTGCTGCCGCCGTTGAAGAACGACATGATAACGCCCGCCTGCGTCACCATCACTCCTATCGCGAAGGCGAGGAGAAGAATGATGCTCGGCAGGGCCATGCGGCGCTTCAGAGTAAAGAACTCGGCCAGCAGCCAGGCGGTCGCCGCTACGAAGGCTGCGGCGAGGGCGGTGCTAATCCCTTGCGCAAGATCGCGCTGGGCGCGCGTGTCGGCATACCAGTTGGGGTCCCATTCGGTACCATCGTAATAGGGAGCCGGATAAATCGCCCCCGCGACAGCCTGACTGATCGCGCCGACGGCCAGCAGCATGATCACCACGCCGATCGATACGAAAATGTCGTTAAAGCCGGTGATCAGCCGGAAATGCTCGGCGTCCGCCGGGACCGCATCGCGGGAAGCGGCGACATGCGTGCGCAGCGCGTCGGCCGCTTCGGCGCTCAAGGCACCTGCCGCGACAGCCGAGTTGATGTCTTCCTGACTGTACAAAAGCCTATGCTCCCCTGTTTCGGGGAACATAGGCTCTAGTGTATTACCAAGTCAATACGGCGGGTCAGCCCCGCGCGCTGCTCGGGCCGGTGCCGGTGACTTTCTGCATCGCGGTCAGGATCGCGCCCGACTGTTCGGAACCGCTCTGCGGCGCCTTCAGGTTGGAGAACTCGCTGATCTTGTCCCAATTGGCGGCGAAGCCCTCGACCGTGCGCTCTTCGTCCTTCAGCCAGACGGCATCGTTCATGACGGTCCAAGCGCTGTGGAAGCCGCCGGCTCCCGCGCCAACGATGGCATTGGTCGGCGCATCTTCGCTGACGAGAAAGAGCGCGGCGGGGACCACGTTCACCGGATCGAACAACTTGAACGCTTCCTCGGGGAAGAGGTCTTCGGTCATGCGTGTGCCGGCAACCGGCGAAATCGTGTTGACCTTGATGTTGTACTTCGCGCCTTCGAGTTGGAGCGTCTTGGTGAGGCCTGCGAGACCGAGCTTGGCCGCGCCATAATTCGCCTGGCCGAAATTGCCGAACAGGCCGGTCGAGGAGGCGGTCATCAAGATGCGGCCATAGGCCTGCTCGCGCATGGTTTCCCACACGGCCTTCGACACATTGGCCGAGCCGTTGAGGTGCACGTCGACGACGAATTCGAAATCCTGCATCGTCATTTTGGCGAAGGTCTTGTCGCGCAGCACGCCCGCATTGTTGATGACGATATGCACGCCGCCCCACTTCTGCTTGGCGTCGGCGACCATCTTTTCCATCTGCTCGAATTCGGTGACGCTGCCGCCGTTCGACATCGCTTCGCCGCCGGCCTTCTCGATTTCCTCGACCACCTGCAGCGCCATGTCCGAATGGCCGGTGCCGTCGCGCGAGCCGCCGAGATCGTTGACGACGACCTTCGCGCCGCGACGGGCGAGTTCCAGCGCATATTCGCGGCCCAGACCGCCGCCGGCGCCGGTGACGATGGCGACCTTGTCCTTGAAATCGATGCTCATGGGATGGCTCCTGCTGTTTTTCGTTTACGTAAAGGTCAATTGTGCGGTGCGGCGTGGCACTTTTGCCTTGGGCTTGCAACCGTATGCGCGGTGCTCCGCCGTGCCGTAGGGGCAGGGCGAGAACGGCTGGCGGGTCAGAGGCGTTCCAGCGCAGCGACCAGTTCGGCCAGCGAATCGATCTCCGCATCGGCGCCCAATTGTCCGCGCGGTTTGTCGCAATAGCCGTAGCGGGCCCCGATCACCGGAACGCCGGCCCCGCGCGCCGCTTTCACATCGTAGCTGCTGTCGCCGACGAAGGCGAATGTACCCCCGCCGCCGCGCTGCCGTGCTTCGATCAGCGGATCGGGCATGGGCTTGGCGCGGTGAGTGCCGTGCTCGTCCTTGCCCAGGCTGTTGCCGCCGATGATCGCGTAGAAATGGTCGGCCAGTCCGAGCGTCGTGAGAATCTGCTGAGCAAATTCCTCGAACTTGTTCGTAACCAGCGAGAGCTTCACGCCGCGATCCGCCAGCGCCGCCAGCGTGTCCTCGGCATGCGGATAGGGGCGGGTGTGCACGGCGTTGTGCTCGGAATAATAGGTCAGCATCTGCTTGTAGAGCCTGCGAAACTCGTCGTCCGGCATGCCGCCCTGCGCATCGACCGCCTGCTTCAGCATGATCTTCGCGCCGCCGCCGATGAGGTCGCTTGCACTATCCGCAGGCACCGGATCGAACCCGCCCAGTTCCAGGGCGTGATTCACGGCCGCGCCCAAATCGCGGTGGCTTTCGACCAGCGTGCCATCGAGGTCGAAACCGACGATATCGAAAGGGAAATCGCTCATGCGCAATCGCGTGGCGGATGGTTCTTCAAACCGCAAGCAATTGGTGGCATGGGCGAGGCCATGAGCCAATCGACAGACTTCGCCGCCGTCATCCTCGCCGCGGGCAAGGGCACGCGCATGAAAAGCAGCCTGCACAAGGTCTTGCACCCGATCGCCGGGCGCCCGATGTTGATGCATCTGCTCGACAGTTTCGCGCAATTGGAGCTGAAGCGCACCGTCGTGGTGGTCGGCGACAAGCGCGAACAGCTCGATGCAGCCCTGGCGAACCGCGACGTCAGCACGACCCTGCAGGATCCTCAGCTCGGAACGGCCCATGCAGCATTGCAGGCACGCGAGGCGCTCGACGGTTTCAGCGGCAATATTCTCGTGTGCTTCGGTGATTGTCCGATGGTGAAGGCGGAGACCGTCCGCAAGCTCGCAGCCGCGCTGGAGGGTGGCGCGAAGGTCGCCGTGCTCGGCTTCCGGCCCGAAGATCCACTGCAATACGGTCGCATCATCGCGGATGAGGGCGGCGCGGTATCCAAAATGGTCGAGTTCAAGGATGCCAGCGAAGCCGAGCGTGCCTGCGACCTCTGCAATTCGGGGCTGATCGTCGCTCATTCGGACGATATGTGGCCGCTGCTCGACGCGGTCGGCAACGACAACGCGCAGGGCGAATACTACCTGCCCGACGTCGCCACCAACGCGATTGCGCGCGGCGACAAGGTGGTGGTCGTGGAGACCGAGGCGAACGAGGTCGCCGGGATCAACAGCCGCGCCGAACTCGCCGCCGCAGAGGCGCAGTGGCAGACCGAACAGCGCGAGCACTGGATGGCCGAGGGCGTGACCCTGCGTGCCCCGGAGACGGTATTCTTCAGCTACGATACCGAGCTGGCTGCAGATGTGACCATCGACCCCAATGTGGTTTTCGGCCCCGGCGTCACTGTGGCAAGCGGGGCGCATATCAAGAGCTTCAGCCATATCGAGGGCGCGACCATCGGCGAAGGTGCGCAGGTCGGCCCTTACGCCCGTCTGCGGCCCGGCGCGGTGATGGAAAAGGGCAGCTTCGTCGGGAATTTCGTCGAGATGAAGAAAGCGACCCTGGGCGAAGGGGCGAAGGCAAGTCACCTTACATACCTCGGCGATGCGGAAGTCGGCGCGGGCGCGAATATCGGCGCAGGCACGATCACCTGCAATTACGATGGCTATTTCAAATACAAGACCGTGATCGGGGAGCGGGCTTTCATCGGCTCCAACAGCGCGCTGATCGCGCCGGTCACTATCGGCCCCGACGCCATCGTGGCGGCAGGAAGCGCAGTGAGCCGCGACGTGGGTGCCGGCGACTTGCGCATGGTCCGCGCCGAGCAGGTGGTGAAGCCCGGCTGGGCCGACCGTTTTCACGACACGATGAAGAAGAAAAAGGCGGCCGGGAAGAAGTGAGCGTGCTATCGCGGGAATGAGTGCTGTGGCAGAGGCTTGCTGGCTATGCGATCGTCCGCTCGGTCGCCGCGTGCAGCAGCATCACACGGTGCCCAAATCGAAAAAGGGCAGGACAACCGTATCGGTCCACCCGATCTGCCACCGCGCGATCCATGCGAACTTCACCAACGCCGAGCTTGCCCGTATCGGAGAGGATCGCACCGCATTGCTGGAGCGCGATGCGCTTAGGAAGTTCGCAGAGTGGGTCGCAGACAAACCGCCCGACTTTCACGCGCCGACCCGCTCACGGCGCTGATACGGCAAGGGCGACCCATCTCTGGGCCGCCCCTCTGGTTTGTTTCATATCCGAACTCAGCCGCCGGTCTGTTCGTCGTCCGCCAGCTGCTGGAGCAGGTAGACATATTGCAGCGCCTGCAATTGCGCGCGCTGTTCGTTGTCCACGCCGCCCGAGTGGCCGCCGGTCATTTCTTCATAGTAATAATACGGCTGGCCGAGCGACTTGAGCTTCGCCGCACCCTTGCGGGCATGGGCCGGATGCGTGCGGTCGTCGGCGGTCGAAGCCCAGAGGAAGGGGGTGGGATAGTCCACGCCCTCGACGATCTTCTGGTAGGGCGAATAGCCTTCGATCCACTCACGCTGTTCGGGAATGCGCGGATCGCCATATTCGCCGATCCACGAGGCACCGCGGCCGATCAGGTGATAGCGCAGCATGTCGAACAGCGGAATCTGGACGATCGCCGCGTCGAAAAGGTCGGGGCGCTGGGTGAAGGCCGTGCCGACCAGCAGGCCGCCTTGCGAGCCGCCCTGGATGCCGAGGTGATCGGGGCTGGTGATCCCGCGCGCGACCGCATCCTCGGCGATGGCGATGAAATCGTCCCAGGTGCGCTGCTTGTTCTCGCGAATGGCGCTCTGGTGCCAGCCGGGGCCGAATTCGCCCCCGCCGCGCATGTTGCCGAGGATGTAGACCCCGCCGCGTTCCAGCCACATCTTGCCGGTCGTGCCGAGATAGGCAGGTAGGCGCGGGACCTGGAAGCCCCCATAGCCGGTCAGCAGCGTGGGGTTCGTCCCGTCGAGCGTCGCGCCCGCAGGCTTGACGACGAAGTATGGAATCTTCGTGCCGTCCTTGCTCGTCGCCTCGAACTGCTCGACCTCCATGCCCTCGCTGTCGAAATAGGCGGGTGAGGTCTTGAGCACTTCCATCGTGCCCGCTTCGCCATCGAGGTAGTAGAGGCTCGACGGGTTGAGGAAGTCGGTAACCGTGAACATCACCTCGTCGCGCTCGTCGGAGGAGGCGTTGATCCCGATCGTCGCGTTTTCGGGCAGGTCGACTGCGTTCCGAACCCACTCGCCATCGGCATAGTCCAGCTTCATCACCTTGCCGCGCACGTTGTCGAGCAGGGTGACGTAGAGGCTGTCCGAGGTAATCGTTGCTCCTTGCTTGGTCTGGCGATCCTCGGGCGCCCACACGAGCGTTTTCGTCGCGCCGTTCGGGTCGGCCTTGAACGCTTCCAGATCGACCGCGATCAGCGAGTCGGCCGGGAATGTCTGCCCCTGCGTTTTCCAATCCACATCGGTCGAGAACAGCAGTTGGTCGTCGACGATCCCATAGGGAGATGCCTTCAGTGGGATGTCGAGACGCACCCACTCGCCGTCTTTCTGGAAGTAGTGCTCGGTCTCGTGGAAGCTGACCGCGCGGAAAGCGGTGTATCCGTGGACCACGGCATCGCCGTCGCGCAACAGGCTCGCGCCGGACCAGACGTCGCTCTGCTCGCCGCGGAAGATTTCCGGTGCATCCTCGATTGAAGTGCCGCGTTTCCAGACGCGTGTGCTGAGGGGATATTCGCTATCGGTGAGCGAACCCTCGCCGAAATCGCGGCTGACGAGCAAGGTATCTTCGTTGAGCCACTGAATGCCGCCCTGGCTTTCGTTCTCGAGCACGAAACCGCCTTCGACGAAACTCTTAGTCGCCATGTCGAATTCGCGCAGGATGGTCGCGTCCTTGCCGCCGTCGCTCAGCGCGATCATGCACATGTTCTGGGCCGGGGGCAGGCAGGTCGAGCCCTTGTAGACCCACTCCTTGCCTTCCGCTTCGGCCAGCGCATCGACATCGAGCACGGTTTCCCACTCCGGACTGTCGGTGCGGTAGCTTTCCAGCGTGGTGCGACGGACGAGGCCGCGCGGGTTTTCCTTGTCCTGCCAGAAATTGTAAAGTCCGTCCGGACGGATCGAGACATAGGGGATCTTGTCCTCGCTGTCGTAGATCGCCAGTGCCTCGGCTTTAAGCGTCTCGAAGCGCGGATCGCTGGCGAGCGCAGCCATGGTCAGCTCGTTCTCGGCGCGCACCCAGTCGAGCGCTTCGTCGCTGCGGGCCTCTTCCAGCCAGATGTGCGGATCGTCTTCGGGGCCGGGCACGCCGTCCTGTGCAGCGGCGGGGGTGGTGGTTGCAAGCGTCATGGCTGCGGCCATGGCCAGCGTGGATACGAGTTTCAAGTGCAGTCTCCCATGCGTTCTACGCCCTATGAGCCATAGCTTGCGGGCGGTGCAAGGGGAGGGGCTATCGACGGAGGGCGGACTCCGGCGGACCAAGGCTCACCGGCGGAGTTCCCACGCGCGGATCGTGCGGTCTCCGATCTCGATTTCAGCGAGTTCGCTATAGTTGCGATCGATGTATCCAAGCACCAGCGCCTTCGCCTCCTCGTTCTGCGGAGTAAGCGGCGTGTCGGCGGTGACGATAACGGGCGGACGGGTCGCGAGAATGCGTGCGACCTCACCCTCCTGCGATATCCCCAGCGCATCCCGCTCAAGCGCATTGTTGAGATGGTCGGGATAAACGAAGCGCGAGGGCAGGCAAGAATCGGCGAGGCGATAAAGCGAGCTCGGCCCGTCGAACACGAAGATGCAGGCATCGCTGTTTTCGCTGCTCTGCGCGACGGTCGCAGCGAAACGGTCGTAATCGGCGGCGCGCTGACGAACCTCATCCAAAAGCGAAAGGGGCCCAACGAGCGCGAACGCACCCGCTACGACGAGGGCAAGCGGACCCCACCGTGCAGGTCCCGTGCGGTCGAGCAGGGGGAGGGCGAGCAGCACGCTCGCCGGGACGAGGGCGGCGAAATAGTAGCGGTAGACCGTGCCCGGCAAAAATGCGGTTGCGAGGCAGGCGACGAACCAGAGCGCGATGTAGGCATAGTGCGGACTGTCGCGCGGCGGGGTCAGGCGAGTGGCGGCGTAGAGACCGCCGCCAGCGAGCACGGCCAGCGGGACAAGGCCGACGAGCAGATCTTTGTGAAGCCGCCCGGCGCCTGACGGCGCGCGGTCGAAGAAGGACAGAAAATTGGCGAAGAAGAAGCCGTCCCAGTGCCCCGCCAGCGCATAGTATAGCGCCACCAAGGTGGTTGGCAGCAGGCCGAGCGCGAGGAAAGCAGCGCCAAGGACGACCAGTCGTGCTTTGCTCGCTCCTCGCCGGTACTGACCCCACAGCGCCCACAGGCCGAACATCGCGCATTGCGGTGCAACGGTGTATTTGACCTGCAAGGCCAGACCGCCAATCAGCATGGCTACGAGTGCGCGACGGATGGCGTTCGGGTGGGCAGGATCGCTCACGAGTACGGCCATCGCCAGCATCAGCGGCACGTGGAACGCTTCCGATTGCCCCGACGCGCTGCCGTAAACCGACATCAGCAGGACATAGAGCATGCCTGACCCCGCGGCAGTCGCGCGGTCGACCAGCGGCCTGGCCAGCACTGCGGTGAGCCAGCCACCCCCGACGGTAAACAGCAGGGCGAGCGCCTGGTAGGCTTCGGGCCCAGACCCGCCGAGCGCGTGCGCTGCAGCGAAGAGGGCAAACAGCCCGATTGGCTTGCGATCCCAGACGTCGACGAATGGCAAAGCGCCCTGCGTGATCGCCTGCCCGATCAGCGAATAGAGCTGCTCGTCATAGCCAGCGATTGGGAAGCCAAACCACGGAAGTCGTGCAACGAGAGCCGTCGCGACGATGGCAAGCAGGACCAGCGCATCGCTGCGCCATGCTGGCCGCGCCCGGGGTGCCATGTCGATATCGCCTGCAATACTCGCCACGCGCAGCTGCCCCTTTCGCGCGCTAGCCTGCCATCGCGATGGTTAATTTTTCGATGATAGCGTCATCGCTACCGGACCATGGAAAGCATTTCTGAACTGTACTGCGCTAAACAGGCCCCCATGGCGCAGCGGGCGAAAACCATTGTCGGGGCGGTCGGATGGGTCTTCGTCGGGCTTGGGCTGGCCCTGCTCGCCTTCGGCGCCTGGGCGATCGCGCCGTTCTCGTTGAAGCCTTTTTACGTCATCCGAACCGCGGAACTCGTACTCAAAGCCCCTTTCACCGAGCGCATGGTGATCGGGGATAGCCGCGTCAGTTTCGCTGAGGCCCCGAGCGGTAGCCTGTTCGCAGGCTATGGAGGCGCGACAAGCCGCGATCTCGAACGCGTTTCCGGAATTCTTTGCACACTTAGCAACGCGCAAGTCACCATCGCGCTCGGCATCAACGACACCAAGCCATGGGAGCATGACGAAGCCGGCTCGCGTCGCGCATTTGGAAAAATCGTCGCCAACTGCCAGCGCGACCATCTTTGGCTCTCGGCAATCTGGCCGGCGGAAGCTTCCATGCCGCCGGGAGGCAAGGCCTACGATCCAGTGATGACGGCTACGTTGAATGCGCATCTCGAGGCTTTGGCGCAAAGGGCGGGGGCTCGTTTCATGTCCGCACCGCAGATGCAGCCAAATTATACATACGATGGAGTGCATTTCACCGAGCCGGTATCGCACGATTACGCACGCCGCCTCGCTTATCCGGAGCAGGTGCTTGCCTCGCCTTAACGTGATTTCAAGCATGATCAGGCATAACCGAGCGATGGCCCGGCCGCATTTCATCACGCCTCCGATGTCCATCTTACTGGATGCGGTGCGTGCCATTGCCGCGCTGCTGGTGCTGGGTGGTCATGCAGTACAGGTGGGCATCTACACCGGCCCCTATCCTTTCGGCCCGACGACGCAGCATTATGCGGTGATCGTCTTCTTCGTCCTTTCGGGGCTGGTTATCGCGCATTCGGTGCGCGGCGGGCGTTACACCTTGCGGGATTACGCCATCGCGCGTGCCGCGCGCATCGTACCAGTCGCGGCGTTCGCGGTGCTGTTCGGCTCGGTGATATTTTACCTGTTGACCTCGCGCGGCTTGTGGCCGCAGCCGACCGCGCCGGTCCCCGATAGACTGACAATGCAATCGGTGGTGATGCCGCTGCTGTTTCTCAGTGAAAGCGGCGACGGCATTTCTCCCGTGTGGAACCCGCCCTACTGGTCGCTCAGCTACGAAGTATGGTTCTACACCCTGTTCGGCGCAGCAGCCTTCCTGCGCGGCACGAGGCGCGTATTTTGGGTCGCGCTGCTCGCCTGGATCGCAGGTTGGCGCATCCTCCTGATGATGCCGATCTGGCTCATCGGTGCGGCGCTCGTTGCGCATGGAACGCGCTGGGAGCCCAAGGGCACGCAAGCCATCGCATTGGCGCTGTTCGGCGTCATTCTGCTCAGCCTGTCGCGCCTGTGGGCATACGACGTTCAGACCGCGATGGCCGAGTGGCATGCCGGCTTCGGCTATCACGCACGCATGAGCGAATATTTCGTCACGGATTTCATCTTCGGCTTTGGCATCGCAGTGCTGTTTATTTCAGCGCGCCCGTTTGCGGAGCGTTTTTCGAGAACCTTTCATCGTTTCGAGGCGCCCATCCGCAGGGCCGCCGGATTCAGCTTCTCGCTTTATATCCTCCACTGGCCGATGCTGTCGGCATTATCCGCGCTCGGTATCGGTGCCGGGGAGAGCCCGCTGGCCTTTCTGGCGCTGGCTGGGGGCATAATCGGAGCCTGCGCATTGATCGCACAATTCACCGAATATCGCAGCCGCGAGGTGCGGCACTGGCTGGCCAGCCATCTCCTCGGCGCTTCTGCCAAGCCGCGTGCAGCCGCCTGACTTCCTATCGGTTGATTTCGAACACGATACCGCTTTCTCCACGCCAGATCTCGCTAGCGGGGAAGGGGAGGGCGACAGCGTCCGGTTCGATGCCGTGGATCCAGATATGGGTGAATGCATCACGCGGCACGTTTGAGAGCGAATGAGCCAGAGCGGGCAAGCCCGAATCGGCGCATTCGACTGAAACGACCGACTGCGATGGATCGCGCACGAAAGACTCGCCTTCTGGGTAGTGCACGGTGAGCGCATTAGCGCCTGCCATTTCCCACTGATCGTTGGTGAAAGCGCTGCGCCGCGCAATCGCAAATCCGCCGAGATGTCGCAGCGGATTGAGGCGCCACTGGAAGCCGCATTGCTCGACTGCGAAGTTGACGACGCGAGCGCCGCGCGGGATTACGTCGAGAGCAGGCAAATTGGCCTGAACCAGCCGGTCCTTGTCGACGAAATCGACGCTGGTGGCGCCGATCCTCAACCCGAGAAACGCAAGCGCAGCGACGAACATGACCCGCTGCAAACTCCGGCTGAGATCCGACCCGCTCAACGCCAGCAGCGCGACGATCAGTGTATAGGGCACCAATCGCATGTCGGCGTAGAACGAGCCGAATACTCGCGCGGGCAGCGCCATGAAAGCACCGATGCAGAACAGTGCTGCAATCGCCATGGCACCATGAACGCGGACGGGGCGCAGCACGAAACCTGCAAGGACAACAGCGGCGAGAAATCCGGCCGACAGCCAGTCCAGCATCGGCGGCCCTGACCGGAAGACCGAAACAAGCCAGACGATCTTGAGCAGGACGGACCATTCGGTGGTGTCCGCGCCCGCAGACCCTGTGCGCCACACCAGCATCGGCACGATAGCCAGTAGCAAGACGCCGCAGTCGCTCAGCACCCGCAGGACGAGGTCCGCACCCCGCAGTCCCTCGGTCCAGCGCGCATGGAGGGAGGCGCTTCCGCAGAGCAAGCCGAGGAAAGCCCAGCCGAAGGCGTGGCAGAGCCAGACGGTCAGTCCCGCGACGGCAAGGAACAGCGGCGCTCGCAATGCGACCTGCGATTGCCGCAAGTGCAGCCATGCGGCGAAAACAAGCATCGCGAGCGCCATCGAGAGCGAGAAGTTGAGGAATCCGTACTGGAAGGGGAAGGCGTAGATGAGCGGCAGAGCGCAAACCGCGAAGGGCGTGATTCGCCCGTGCAGGGCCGTACTGATTGCCAGAATGCCTGATGCCGCCAGCAATTGAGTCGCCAGCACGATAAGCCCCACCGTAGGCTCAAGCCCCAGAATTGGCGCGAGCAGTTCGACGACCAGGTCCGCGCCGAGATTGCCAACCAATTGCCACTGGTAGCTGAAATAGGGCTGTAGCTCCGGTCGCTCTGCCAATTGGGTCTGTATCGCATAGCGCCCAAGATGGCCGAACAGATCCACCAGCGGCGGAAATTCGACCAGCAGCAAGGGCACGGCGCAGGCGAACAGCAGCACCGGCCAGAGCAGCCGCTCGCGCGGATTGAAGCTAATTGTGGCCTTCTGCACCCCTATGCGCCCTGCCGGTGTACGAACACCAGTCGAACGCTAAGGACGTAAAAAACTGCCGTGTAAGTCGCCAGCGCAGGTAATTGCACCAATGCATAGCCCTCGCCAAAAAAGGCTCGACCCACAGTGAGCACAGCGAGGTTTGCGGCATAGGCCAGCATGAGGGCCACGGCAAAGCGCGCGACCTCACCTTTCTGGACTGGTCCGCGGAGGCCGAAGGTAAAGCGTCGGTTGAGCGCGAAGGACAATAAAAAACCTGTGCCATAACCTATCGCATTGGCGAGATAGTCACCGATCCCGATCGACAAGCAGAGCAATATCACGCCGTAACCGACCACCGTGTTGACGATGCCCGCCAGCCCGAACCGTCCAATCTGCCAATGCTTTTGCATCAGCTCGCAATCAACGAATATTGCGCCCCGATCGGCAGCCACGCGAGGCTTCTCTCGAGAGGACGGAGCCGTGCGAGTGGGGCGGGGAAGAACACACGATAATCGAGTTCGATCCGATCGAAGCCAGCCGCTGCCAGCCGCCGCCGCATTTCGGGCCCTGAAATCAATACTGCGTTCTCGTCGAAGGGACAGGTTCGGACGGCATGTTGCGTCAACGGATTCCAGGGATTGTGTTCGAACATCGCGAACCGGCCCGCATGGGAAAGCACCCGGCGAATTTCGCCGAGCAGTGGCAAATGGTCGCAGGCGTCGATGTGGTGAAACACACATGCCGTGAATACCAGGTCGAACTCCCCGTCGGAACAAGGGATTGAGCGACCGTCATAGGGTAAAACCGTCATCGGTCGAATGGCACGCGTGCTACATTGTGCCAGCGACTCTCGTGAGACGTCGAGGCAGGTAATATCCGCAGTAGGAAAAGAGCTTTGCAGATGAGGCAGTGAATTGCCGATCCCGGCGCCGAAATCGAGAATGCGCTTCGGCACGATCCCGTCGTGATTTAGCGAGTGCGCGACCGCCTCGATCTTGTACCTGTGAAAATACGCGGGGTCCTCGCCGCTCAGCCGAATTGAAGCGGCGTGCTGAGCATCATAGGCCGCGGCTACGCCATCGAACTCAGCTGGCTTCACGATAAGCCTCGCGAAGATCCTGGTTCATCCGATGGACTGCATTGCCTGCCCCTTCCGCAGATTCTCTGGTGCGGATTTCATCGACGATGAACAAGGGGCGGCCTTTCGCTTCCATATACATCCGGCCGAGATATTCACCGAAGACGCCGAGCACCATCAGCTGGACGGAACCGATGATCAGGATCAGCGCGGCAAGGCTCGCCCAACCTTGCACGGCCTCGCCGCTGAGCCAGCCCCAGCCGACCCAGCCCAGCGCGAGTATGCCCAACAGGCCGAAGGCCATGCCGAGATGCGAGGCGAAGCGCAGAGGTACTGTCGAGAAGCTGGTGACGGCATCCACCGCAAGGCCGATCATCTTGCGCAGCGGGTAGTTCGTCTGACCGGCAAAGCGCGCATCTCGCTCGTAAGGGACGGCGACCTGCCTTAAGCCGATCCAGCTGACCATGCCGCGCACGAAGCGATAGCGTTCGGGCATGGCCTTGAGTTGCTCGACCACGCGGCGCGTCATCAGGCGGAAATCGCCCGTATCGCGCGGGATCGCGACGTCGGTCATGGTCTGCAGGAAGCGATAGAACAGCGCCGCGGTCCCGCGCTTGAATGCCGTCTCGCCTGCGCGGGCGGTGCGTTGGCCGTAGACCACGTCTGCGCCGTCGGCGATCGTCGCGACCATCTCGCCCAGCAATTCGGGCGGGTCCTGCAAATCGGCATCGAGCACGAAGACGAGCTCGCCGCGCACATGCTCCAGTCCGGCGGCGAGCGCCAGCTGGTGTCCGTGATTGCGCGAGAGGTTGATGCCGACGACATGCGGCTTCGCGTCGGCGTGGCGGCAGATATGCGCCCAGCTGTCGTCGCTCGACCCGTCGTTGACGAGGAGGATTTCGTAATCGTCCGGGTACTGCGCTGCGCAGACGGCCTCGACGCGGCGCATCAGCTCGTCGATCCCGGCTTCTTCGTTGTAGACCGGCACGACCACGGACAATGCGCGGTCGCAGATCGGTGCCGGTGTTGCGTTCATCGCCTGCCCCCGTGGAACTCTTGCGTCGGGGCTAAAGATTATTGGTAAACGGAGAGTAAACTGAGCGCCTTGGAGCCATCGCTGCGCCATACGAAAAGGGCGGCCCCGCAGGACCGCCCTCTTACGTTGTCTATGAGTGCGGAGGCTTAGCCCTCGACGTGTTCTGCAAGCACCGTCAGGCCCTTGTCGCCCACTTCGGCGAAGCCGCCACGGACTTCGATCGTCTCGGGCGCACCGCCTTCGGTCTTGTAGACCTGCACCGCGCCGTCGCGGATCGTGGACATGAAGGGCGCGTGGCCTTCGAGCACACCGAATTCGCCTTCCGCACCGGGGACGACCACCATATGGACATCCTCCGAGCGGACCAGCTTGGCCGGCGTGACGAGTTCGAAGTGAAGAGCCATGCTCAGTCTTCTTCCGCCATCTTCTTGGCCTTCTCGACCGCCTGGTCGATGCCGCCGACCATGTAGAAGGCGCTTTCCGGCAGGTGGTCGTATTCGCCGTCGACGACAGCCTTGAAGCTGGCGACCGTGTCTTCGAGCTGGACGAACACGCCCGGGATGTTGGTGAAGACTTCGGCGACGTGGAACGGCTGGCTGAGGAAGCGCTGGATCTTGCGGGCGCGGGCCACGGTCAGCTTATCTTCTTCCGACAGTTCGTCCATGCCGAGAATGGCGATGATGTCCTGCAGGCTCTTGTACTTCTGCAGCGTTTCCTGAACGCGGCGAGCGGTCTGGTAATGCTCTTCGCCGACGACGCGCGGTTCGAGCACGCGGCTGGTCGAATCGAGCGGGTCGACGGCCGGGTAGATGCCCAGCTCAGAGATCGCGCGGCTCAGCGTGGTCGTCGCGTCCAAGTGGGCGAACGAAGTTGCCGGGGCCGGGTCGGTAAGGTCGTCGGCAGGAACATAGATGGCCTGGACCGAGGTAATCGAACCCTTGGTGGTCGAGGTGATGCGTTCCTGCAAATTACCCATGTCGGTCGACAGGGTCGGCTGGTAGCCAACGGCCGAAGGAATACGGCCGAGCAGGGCAGACACTTCCGAACCCGCCTGCGTGAAGCGGAAGATGTTGTCGACGAAGAACAGCACGTCCTGGCCTTCGACGTCGCGGAAATATTCTGCCATGGTCAGGCCCGACAGGGCGACGCGGGCGCGCGCACCCGGAGGCTCGTTCATCTGGCCGAAGACGAGAGCAACCTTCGAACCTTCGCTGATAGCCTCGCCATTGTCGTTCTTGGCGATAACGCCGGCGTCGAGGAATTCGTGGTAGAGGTCGTTACCTTCGCGAGTACGCTCACCGACACCGGCAAAGACGGACACACCACCGTGGCCCTTCGCGATGTTGTTGATGAGCTCCTGGATCAGCACGGTCTTGCCGACGCCTGCGCCACCGAACAAGCCGATCTTGCCGCCCTTCGCGTAAGGGGCGAGGAGGTCGATGACCTTGATGCCGGTCACGAGGATGGCCGCTTCGGTCGACTGGTCGACGAACAGCGGGGCTTCCGCGTGGATGGGGCTGGTGCTGTCCGCACCGATCGGGCCGCGTTCGTCGATCGGCGCGCCGACGACGTTCATGATGCGGCCGAGCGTCTTGGGGCCGACCGGGACCGAGATCTGCGCGCCGGTGTTGACGACTTCCTGGCCGCGCACGAGGCCGTCCGTGCCGTCCATCGCGATGGTGCGGACGGTGTTTTCGCCAAGGTGCTGCGCGACTTCGAGGACCAGCGTGTTGTCGCCGTTCTTCGTTTCGAGCGCGGTGAGGATCGCGGGCAATTCGCCTTCGAACTGCACGTCGACGACGGCGCCGATGACCTGGCTGATAGTGCCGTTGGGGCTCTGGTTAAGTACGGGTGCGGTGGCCATGATCTATGTCCTGACTAGTGGGTTTCTCGCGCCTTAGCCGACGCAAACATTTTCCGGATCGGCAAAAACCCAGTCGCCGTCGCCGGCGGTAAGGGTTGCCTCGTTACGCAGATATTCGTCCTCGCCGAGACCGAATTCGCAGACGACGTCGGGCGAGCCCATGCCGGCGCGGCGGCAGACGGCGGTATTGACGGCCTCTTCTTCGGGGCACTGCTCGGCGTATTTTGCAGTGAAATAGGCCTGGTCGGGCGGAGTGAGCGTCTCGATCGGCTCAGGCGTCGCTGTTTCGACCGGAGCGGGCGCGGGCTCTTCGCTGCATGCAGCAAGCAAAGCGACGGCGACGAGGGTGAAAACGGGTTTGGTCATAAATCTGGCTCCGGTCGGCGTTCTTGGACGTCTCTCCGGCATCCTCTCCAATTCTTACAGCGCTTCGGCGCCGGCGATGATTTCGATCAGTTCGGTAGTGATCGCGGCCTGGCGGCTGCGGTTGTACTGGATGGTGAGCTTCTGGATCAGGTCGCCCGCATTGCGCGTTGCGTTGTCCATCGCGGTCATCGAGGCACCCTGTTCGGAGGCCTCGCGCTCCAGCAGCGAACCGAACAGTTGCGTCTTGACATAACGCGGCAGTAGTTCTTCGAGGATTTCCTCCTCGCCCGGTTCGTATTCAACCACGGCGTCGCCGCCAGTGCCCGCATCGCCTTCGGGCGAGGGAACGGGAATCAGCTGGTCGACGGTCGGGTCCTGCGCGAGGGCCGACTTGAAGATCGGGTAGACGAGATGTGCGACGTCGAATTCGCCCTTTTCGAACCGCTCGATCAGATCGTCGGCAATCGCTTCGGCCTCTTCGAAGCCGGGCGTACGGACTTCAGAGGTGTCGAAATGCTTTTCGATCCGGTTGGCATAGTCGCGCTTGATCGGTGCGCGGCCCTTCTTGCCCACGAGGTAGAAGGACACGTCCTTGCCCTCTGCGATCAACTCGCGCGCCTTGGCCTTGGCGGCCTTGACGATATTCGCATTGAGGCCGCCGCACAGGCCCTTGTCGGTGTTGACGACCACCAGCAGGTGGCGCTTGTCCGAACCGGTGCCCTTGAGCAGCTTGGGCGCGCTGTCACCGCTCACCTTGCCGGCGAGGCTGGCCATTACGCCCGACAGCCGCTCGGCATAGGGGCGCGCGGCTTCGGCAGCCGCCTGCGCACGGCGCAGCTTGGCCGCCGCGACCATCTGCTTGGCCTTGGTGATCTTCTGGGTCGATTTGACCGAGTTGATCCGGCCCTTGAGTTCTTTCAGCGAGGCCATGACGGCTCCCTAGTTACGGCTCTTAGGCGAACTGCTTGGCGAAGGTCTTGAGCGCGCTGACGACCTTGTCCCTGGTATCGTCTTCGAACTTGCCGGTGGTGCGGATGGTTTCCAGCACGTCGGCGTGTTCGCTGCGCATGTAGCTCAGCATCTGCGCTTCGTAGTCCGTCACGCGGTCCACCGCGACATCGTCGAGGTAGCCGTTGGTGCCGGCGAAGATCGATACGGTCTGCTCTTCGAACGGCATCGGCGAGAACTGCGGCTGCTTGAGCAGCTCTGTCAGGCGCGCACCGCGGTTGAGCAGCTTCTGCGTCGCGGCGTCGAGGTCCGAGCCGAACTGCGCGAAGGCGGCCATTTCGCGATACTGCGCAAGGTCGAGCTTCATCGAGCCGGAAACCTTCTTCATCGCCTTGGTCTGGGCGGCACCGCCCACACGCGAAACCGAGAGACCGACGTTAATCGCCGGGCGCACGCCCTGGTAGAAGAGGTCGGTTTCGAGGAAGATCTGGCCGTCGGTGATCGAAATCACGTTGGTCGGGATGTAGGCCGACACGTCGCCCGCCTGCGTTTCGATGATCGGCAGCGCGGTCAGCGAACCGCCGCCTTCCGACTTGTTCATCTTTGCCGCACGCTCGAGCAGGCGGCTGTGAAGATAGAATACGTCGCCCGGATAGGCTTCGCGGCCCGGAGGACGACGCAGCAGCAGCGACATCTGGCGATAGGCGACGGCCTGCTTGGAGAGGTCGTCGTAGCAGATGACGGCGTGCATGCCGTTGTCGCGGAAGAACTCGCCCATCGCGCAGCCGGTGTAGGGCGCGAGATACTGCAGCGGAGCGGGCTCCGAGGCGGTCGCGGCGACGACGATGGAATATTCCATCGCGCCGTTTTCTTCGAGGCTCTTGACGATCTGGGCCACGGTCGAGCGCTTCTGGCCGACGGCGACATAGACGCAGTAGAGCTTCTTGCTCTCGTCGTCGCCCGCGTTGGCTTCCTTCTGGTTGATGAAGGTGTCGATCGCGACGGCGGACTTGCCGGTCTGGCGGTCGCCGATGATCAGTTCGCGCTGGCCGCGGCCGACCGGAACGAGCGCGTCGATGGCCTTGAGGCCCGACTGCACGGGTTCGGAAACCGATTCACGCGGGATGATACCCGGCGCCTTTACTTCGACGCGGCGGCGCTCGGTCGATTCGATCGGGCCCTTGCCGTCGATCGGGTTGCCGAGAGCGTCGACCACGCGGCCGAGCAGGCCCTTGCCGACGGGGACATCCACGATGGTGCCGGTGCGCTTCACACTGTCGCCCTCGGCGATGTCCGTGTCGGCACCGAAGATCACCGCACCGACATTGTCGGCTTCGAGGTTCAGCGCCATGCCCTGAACGCCGTTGGCGAATTCGATCATTTCGCCGGCCTGCACGTTGTCGAGGCCGTGGATGCGGGCAATACCGTCACCCACCGACAGCACGGAACCGACTTCGCTGACTTCGGCTTCGGTTCCGAAATTGGCGATCTGGTCCTTGATGACCTTGGAGATTTCTGCGGCGCGGATATCCATGAGTAAAGTCCTTTAAGCCTTCATGGCCTGGGATAGCGAATTGAGACGGGTGCGGATCGAGCCGTCGATGCGCTTCGATCCGATGGTGACGACGAGGCCGCCGAGCAGCTCGGGATCGACCTTCGTGGAAAGCTTGACCGTGCGGCCTTCGCGGGCCGTCAGCTTGGTCTTGAGGTCGGCCAGCTGCGCGTCGGTCAGCGCATGGGCGCTGGTGACTTCGGCGGTCACCTCGCCGCGTTGAGCGGCGGCGATGGCGCGGAAGGCGCGGATGACCTGCGGCAACTGCGACAGCCGGCGGTTCTGCGCCAGCACGCCGAGAAAGTTCTGGGTGAGCTCTGAGAGACCCATGATCGCGGAAACGCCCCACAGCGCCTTTTCGGCGGCTGCGCGCGAGATCTTGGGATTGGTCGTGAGGGCGGCGAGCTCGGGCGATTCGTGCAGCCCGGCTTCGAGCTTTTCGAGGTCCGATTCGACTGCGGTGACCGTGCCGGCCTCGCTTGCGAGATCGAACAGGGCCGAGGCGTAACGGCCTGCCAGGCTAGCCTGAATACCGGCGGAAATATCCACGCGCTTGAGGTCCTCTTGGGTCCGGAGAAAACTTTGTGCGTCCCGACCGGTTGCAGGCGACGGAACACATCGCCCCGGCAGGGTCGGCGCGCGCCTAGCAAAGGCCCTTTCCAAAGGCAAGCCGACTCCGGCCCGGATTCTGGACTCCTTGTGCGAGCGGCGTAGAATGCGCGAGGAGAGTTGGGAGAGATGCGATGGAGATGGTGCCGCTGGCTCCGAAGTGCGGGGTGGAGATCACAGGTGTCCGGTTGAGCGAGGCGGACGGCGACACGCTCGATCCGATCCGCATGGCGATCTACGAGCACGGCGTCGCGCTGTTTCGCGGGCAGGACGATTTCACGCCCGAAGCGCATATCGCTTTCGCCAAGCGCTGGGGCGGGATCGACATCAACAACTACTTTCCGCTGACCGACGAGCATCCCGAGATCGCCGTGGTCCGCAAGGCTGCCGATCAGCAGACCAATATCGGCGGCGACTGGCACACCGATCATTCCTATGATCAGGTGCCCGCGATGGGCTCGATCCTTGTTGCGCGCACCTTGCCGCCCAGCGGCGGCGACACGCTGTTCGCGCACATGGGTGCGGCTTACGACGCGTTGCCGGACGATCTCAAGCAGGAGATCGAGGGGCTGGAGGCGTTCCACACTGCCGACCATATATACAAGGCCGACGGGCTTTATGCGAAGACCGATATGGGCCGAGAGCTGCGCGGACACGATCTGAAAACCGGCGCGACGCATCCGGTGGTGATCCGCCACCCCGTCACGGGCCGCAAGCTGCTCTACGTCAACCGCGCCTTCACGGTGAACATAGTGGGAAAGACCCGCGAGGAGAGCCTGCCGCTGCTTACTCGCCTTTATGCCGAGGCGCTGGCGGCGGACAACACCTGCCGCGTAGAGTGGGAGCCGGGCGCAGTGGCGATCTGGGACAACCGCACCACCTGGCACAATGCGCTTAACGACTACCAGGGCCACGCCCGCGAGATGCATCGCATCACGCTGAGCGGGGAAGCGCTGGCGGCATAAACGCGCGCTATCGCCGCTCGCTGCACTCGTAGACCAGCCGTTCGTTCGCCTGCCGCGGGAGCTGGCCGAGCACTTCGGTCTGCAAGTCGCCAAGCTGGCTCGCAGCATTCTCTGCGCCGCAGACGGGGGCCTTGTACTTGCCGCGCGCTTCGCGGGCTTCGGCCATCGCGCTGCGCGGCAGGAGGTAGCGTTCGACGCGATAGATGCGGCGGTCGGGGTCGAAACTGTTGACCGAGACCGCATCCTCGGAATTGGGCACGAAGACCCGGCTCCAGGTGCCGCCGAAGAAGCCGTATTGCGTGCGCTCGTTGACGCAGCCGCCCTCGGCCCAGTCGAAGCTGAGGTCCTGCGCCTCGGCGCTGGTGATGCGGCTGCGTTCGGGCAGAAGCGTGCATTGCAGGGCGAGGTCGCCGGTAACCGGCTCTTCGGAAGAGCCGGGTTCACTATCTTCCTGCATGGCTGCGGCGACTCGGCGGTCGATCTCGTCCAGGCCCGGACGGGTGAGATAGGCAGCGATCGCGGCCAGAACCGCGACAGCAGCAGCGACCGCGACGATGCGCATGCGGGTTTCGTCGCGCTCTTCCGAATTGTAGATCGCAATAGCCCATTGGCCCAGCGCAAACGCCACCAGTAGCAGCACGAAGGCGAGGAAGACGCGGTCTTCGCGCTCGGTCATTACGGCCTGTTCGGCCTCCAACTGCGCGCGCTCGCGCTTGGCGCGGCTGGCTTCGGCGCGCTGGGCGAGGTCCTGTCGTGCGGCCTGCTGTTCGCGCTCGATCCGCTCGCGTTCGGCCGCATCGAGATCGGCCATCGAGCGGCAAGGCCGTTCGTTGACACGCGGCGTCACGTCGTTGGCGCGCAGGAACGGCAGCAATTCGCGCATGGATACGGCGAAGAAGAACTCCGCATCGCCGCCCTCGTTGTCGGCCCCGAAACTGTTCACACCGAGCACGCGGCCGCAGGTGTCGAGCAGGGGCCCGCCCGAATTACCCCGAGCAATGGGTGCGGTGTGGAGGATCGTGTCGAACTGGCGGCTGGGACGCTGCCCGGAGATAAAGCCGCGGCTCTTCACCGGCGGCTGGCTGCGGAAGATATCGCCAATCTCCAGCCCCTGTGCGCGGTCGACATTCATCGGATAGCCGACGCTGGTCACCTCGCCGCTGTCGGGCGGCGCGCCGCCGGCTAGCGCCAGCGGAGGCAGACGCAGGTTTCCGCCGGTGATGCGGATGAGCGCGAGATCGTTCTGGGGCGAGGCCGCGATGAGCCGGCCATAGGTCGCCTCGCCGCCGCCGTTCGGCACGATGCCGATTTGCAGCCCCGAATCGCGCACCGCATCGCGCACGACATGGGCATTGGTGACGACCGTGTCGCCCGAGACCGCAAAGCCGGTTCCATGGCTGATCGGATAGAGTTCTCCGTCGCCATCCTCGCCGATGATGATGACGCGCACCACGCCGCGCGCCGCCGCATCGATGTCGGCGGCATCGGCATGCGCGACCAGCGGCGCGAACAGTGCCGTGACCAGCGCCGTGACCACTGCGAGATATGCGAGAATGCGTCCCATCGGCTGGCGCTTTTGGCGGGCATTGGCTTTGATCGCAAGGTGCGGGATGCAGCTCTTCGCAAGCTGCTCTAGCCAGGCAGTGAAATCGGCTATGGAGGACGATGCTATGATCGGTGACGATGAAGCCTGGGCCGCAGTGAAGCGGCGCGACCGCGCTTTCGACGGGCGCTTCGTCACGGGTGTGCTCAGCACGGGCATCTATTGTCGCCCGTCCTGCGCGGCGCGCCATCCGCTGCGCGACAACGTGCGTTTCTTCGCCAGCGGAATTGACGCACGGGCGGCGGGCCTGCGCGCCTGCAAGCGCTGCCTTCCTGACGATGTCGCGCGCGACGAGGCGGCAGTGCTGGCGGCAATCGACGAGATTCGCAGCGCGGAGGAAGTGCCGACGCTGGAGGAATTGGGTGCGATCGTCGGCTATTCTCCGGCACATTTCCAGCGGGTGTTCAAGCGGGCCACCGGCCTGTCGCCCGCAGCCTATGCGCGTGCCTTGCGTGAAGAGCGCGTTCGCGATGCACTGGGCGAAAGCAAGAGCGTCACGGGTGCGATTTACGAGGCCGGTTATGGCTCGGCCTCGCGATTCTACGAGCAGACGAAGGGACGGTTGGGCATGACGGCAAGCGACTGGCGCGACGGAGGCAGGGGTCGCACGATCCACTGGTCGGTGGTCGACACCAGCCTCGGCACGATGCTTGTTGCCGCGACCGACAAGGGCGTCTGCTGCCTGTCGTTCGGCGAAGGCGAAGCAGACCTCCGCGCCCGTTTTCCCAGGGCGGAACTGGTGCAAGGCGGCGCAGACTTCGAAATGCTTCTCGGGCGAGTCGTTGCAGCGGTCGAAACGCCCGGCGCGGACAGCTCGAATATTCCGCTCGATGTGAAAGGCACCGCTTTCCAGGAAAAGGTGTGGAAGGCGCTCCGCAAGATCCCGCCTGGCGAAACCCGCAGCTATGGCGAGTTGGCAGCCGAGCTAGGCAACCCGAATGCCAGTCGCGCCGTCGGCGGAGCCAACGGCGCGAACAACATTGCCGTCCTTATCCCCTGCCACCGCGTGGTGCAGGCTGACGGCTCATTGGGCGGCTACGCCTACGGGCCGGAAATCAAGGCCGAGCTTTTGCGAAGAGAGCGAGAAGGATAACCATCGCTGCGCCCTTTACTCAGCGCCTACGAAGATCGCCTTTGCATTGACGAACTCCTTGACGCCGAAGCCGCCGTGCTCCTTGCCGTATCCGGAGTTCTTCACGCCGCCGAAAGGCATCGACGGATCGGCCACGCCGTAGGTGTTGATGTAGACCATGCCGGTGTCGAAATGCTTCGAGGCCAACTCGATCGCGCGTTCCGTGTCGCCGCACAGGATGCCGCCGCCCAGGCCATAGCGGCTATCGTTGGCGAGGCGCATGGCGTCCTCGTCATCCTTGGCGCGGATGACGCTGGCTACGGGGCCGAACAGTTCATCGTCATATGCTGGCTGCCCGGGCGCTACATCGGTGAGGACGGTTGCCGGATACCACGCACCCTTTTTGTCGGGCACGCTACCGCCGCAGGCGATCTTGGCGCCGTTCTTGACCGACTCGTCCACCTGATCCTGCAGGTCGTCGCGCAGGTCGGCGGAGGACATGGGGCCCATGTCGCTGTTCTCGTCGGTCGGATCTCCCAGCTTCACGCCCTCGAAATGCGCCACGAACTTCTCTAGGAATGCGTCGTAGACCTTGTCGGTCACGATGAAGCGCTTGCCGTTGATGCAGGTCTGGCCGTTGTTGTAGAGTCGGGCCTGCGCGCAGACCTCGGCAGCCTTGTCGAGATCGGCGTCTTCCAGCACCATGTAAGCGTCGTTCGAGCCGAGCTCGAGGACGGTCTTCTTGATCGCCTTGCCGGCCTTCTCGCCGACGTGGCGGCCTGCGCCGTCCGATCCGGTGAGCGTGACGCCGCGGACCTTGTCGTGCCCGATGATTTCGTCCGACGTATCATGGTCGATCACCAGCACGGTGAACAGGTTCTCGGGCAGGCCTGCGTCATGGAAGATCTTCTCGATCATCAGGCCGCTTCCCGTACATAGCGAGGAGTGCTTCAGCAGCACGCCGTTGCCGGCCATGAGGCTGGCGATGGCATAGCGGATCACCTGATAGGCGGGGAAATTCCAGGGCTGGATGCCATATACCACGCCGATCGGCGAATACGTCACGATTCCGCGCGCAGCATTGCTGGGATCGCGCTGTTCGTCGGCGAGTTCCTTCGGCCCGGTGGAGGCGGTGTAGTCGCAGATGCCTGCACACAATTCTACCTCGTCGCGGCTGTCGCCGATCAGCTTGCCGACTTCGCGCGTCATCAGTTGCGCCAGGTCTTCCTTGCGATCGCGCAGGGCCTTGCCGATGGATTTGATGACTGCGGCACGATCCTGGAGGCTTTTCATCTTCCATTCGGTGAAGGCCTGATGGCAGGCTTCGACCTTGGCAAAGGCTTCGTCCTTCGAAAGCTTCTGATAGGTTTCGATGTCTTCGCCGTTCGCGGGATTGACGGTGGTGATGGGCATAAATGCGCGCTTTCGTGAAATGATTGAGTTGTATTCATCAAGCGGCGCAGCAAGCGAAGCGTTCCGGATCGAACGACAAATCGCTGCGCTCCCGGTTGGCGATCGCCCACGGGACTACGTAGTTTTGCGGAGTAGATGAAAACGCGAAGTTCTTTAGAGGCACGTGCAAAAGCGCAGCAGAACGGGGCCGTCATGAAAGCGCATGTAATTGACCCTGATATCGGTCGGCGAGGCAAGCTTGCACGACGCTTTTTCGAATTGGGGCATCACGCTGAAGTTTTCGAAAGTCCGGAAGAATTTCTTCGGTTCGGTCCCGAATTTGGTTATGTGTTTGCTTATGACAATTCGACGGAACACTCAGCGGCGGATTCGTCTCCCGGCGCCTCCGTCTGCGACAGTGGTCTGCCAGTCGTAATGTATTCCGACGATCCCGACCTCGAACGCGTCGTCAAGGCGATGGTGGCCGGTGCCCTCGACTATCTTCGCTGGCCGATCGACGGGGAAAAAGTCGATCAGCTGATCGCCGACGTGACCGCACGCGAGAATATCCGCGCACGAGAAGAGGGCATTCGCAAAGATGCCCGCGCCAAGATCGACCTCCTGTCGAAACGCGAGAGAGAGACGCTTGCCCTGATCACGCGGGGACTCGGCAACAAGGCGATCGCGCAAGAACTGAGCATCAGCCATCGCACGGTGGAAATTCACCGCTCCAACGCGTTCGAAAAGATCAATGCCGCGTCGACGGCCGATGCTGTTCGGATCGGGGTCCACGCAGGACTGGATCGGGATTGATCAGGAACTCGTGGGTCGCCTTGCTCTGCAGGTCGATCAGGCAATTGAGCCAAGCGATCAAAATCGATTTCGCTGAGGTGTCGTTCGATGCCTTGCCGGACGCATCGAACCAGGGCGCTTCGATAGTCACAATTGCATGCCCGTTCGGTTCGGAAAGCTTCAACGGGAAATGATCGGCAACAAGGGCGTGTGCTGCGTCCATATGGGCGCCGCTATCCAGCCATTCTTCAAATACGTCCTCGCCCACATCGACTGTAAGGACCTCGGCTAGGGCACCCGGCACGATCTGGAGCAGGTGAAACACATGGCGCAACGCAGATTCATCGTCGATCGCGCCCGTCTCCAGTCGCGCCTGCACCAGCCTGATACGCTCGAACCAGTCGTCCGGCGAAAGCGGTGTGATAGATCCCGCATCACTCACAATGTCACTCTTATCGGTATTCCGGTGGTTTGGGTAGGGCTTCCCGGATAGGCGGTGGCTGGACTAGTCCGGATACCCCGCGCATTCCGATGCGTGTTTCACCCGGTGTGCCAATGTGAAACGCAATGCAGGCTGCTCTCAACTCTGTTGCATGCGGGCCCATTTCGGATCTGCCGGTTCGAGCGTGTCGAGAAACGCCTCTGCGCTGTCGAGATATTCCTGTTGCTTTTCGTCCCCCATCCGGTCCCAGGTCGAGTAGATCCGACCGATCCGGTGATTGCTTTTGAGTCGTTCGCGGTGGCGGTTCATGAAGTGCCAGTAGAGCGAATTGAAGGGACAGGCGCCCTCGCCGGTCTTCTTGCTGGGGGAATAGGTGCAGCCCTTGCAGTAGTTGCTCATCTTGTTGATGTAATTTCCGCTCGCGGCATAGGGCTTGCTCGCCAGCTTGCCGCCATCGGCATAGAGGATCATCGCCGCCACGTTGGGCAGTTCGACCCATTCATAGGCGTCGGCATAGACGACGAGGTACCAGTCCTGCACCTCGCGCGGGGATATGCCCGCAAGCAGCGCGAAATTGCCGAGCACCATCAGCCGCTGGATATGATGCGCATGGGCATTGTCGCTCGTCGATCGGATGGAATCGGCGAGGCAGCGCATATCGGTCTCGCCGGTCCAGTAGAATTCCGGCAGGCCGCGCTGGGCGTTGAGCGCGTTGGCTTCCTGCAGATGCGGCATCTGGTGCCAGTAGAACCGGCGGACATATTCGCGCCAGCCGATGATCTGGCGGATGAATCCCTCGACCGAATTGATCGGGGCCTTGCCGTCCTTGTAGCTTTGCTCCGCACGCCGGCAGAGTTCCAGCGGATCGAGCAGGCCGAGATTAATGCTGGTCGAGAGCATCGAGTGGTAGAGGTCGTCCTCCCCGCAGACCATCGCGTCCTGATAGGGGCCGAAGTGCTCGATCCGCTCGGCGAAGAAGGCGTCGGCGGCTTCTTCCGCCTCGTCGCGTGTCACTGGCCAGCGGAATTTTTCGAGGCTGCCGAAGTGGTCGCCGAAGCGGTCCTCGACCAGTTCGATTACTTCCTGCGTGATGTCGTCGGGTTCGAAATTGGGGCGCTCGGGCGACGTCATGCCGTCCTTGGGCGGCTTGCGATTCTCGCTGTCGTAATTCCACTCCCCGCCTTCGGGCTTGTCGCCATCCATCAGCAACCCCGTCTTGCGGCGCATCTCGCGGTAGAAATACTCCATCCGCATTTCCTTGCGGTCCTCGGCCCAGTCGTCGAATTCGGCCTGGGTGGAGATGAAGCGGTCGTCGCGCAGGATCTCGACCTCGCAGGGGAACTTGTCGGCCCACTGGTCCATCGCCTCGCGCACGCGCCATTCGCCGGGTTCGACCACATTGATGGCGCGCGGAGAATGCTCCTCGACAGCGCGCGCGACTTCGCCGGTGAAGCTACCCGCATTGTCCTCGGAATCGAGTTTAACATAGTCGACCGTCCAACCGGCATCGCGCAATTCCTCGGCGAAGTGCCGCATGGCGGAAAAGATCAGAACGATCTTTTGCTTGTGATGCTTGACGTAAGTCGCCTCGTCCCAAACCTCCATCATCAGGATGACGGTATCGTCCTTCGCCCGGCCCCTGATCGAGGCGAGGTCGCGGGTCAGCTGGTCGCCGAGGATGGGGACGAGGACGGGGCCTTCGGAGGTGTCTGCCATGGCGGGTGAACGCGCAATCTGGCCGCCGGTGCCTCAAACGAAACTGTAGGGATCGATATCCACTGCCACGCGCACGCCAGGCGGGTGGTCGACCTGCCGCAGCCAGCCGCGGATCACTTCCTGCAATTGAACGCTTCGGCGCGCGTTGATGAGGAAGCGATAGCGGTAGCGATTGCGGAGCAGGGCCATGGGCGCGGGGGCCGGGCCAAGGATCATGCAATCCTCCACCTGCGGGCGGAATGCGCCGAGGCGGTTGGCGGCCTCGCGCGCTTCGGCGTCGTCTTCGCTGGAGATGATGATTGCCGCCCAGCGGCCGAAGGGCGGAGCACCGGCATGGCGTCGTGCTTCGGTTTCCGCTTCGTAGAAGGCATCGCGGTCGCCCTCTGCCAACGCGGCGATGACGCTGGCTTCGGGATGGCGGGTCTGGATCAGGACCTCGCCCGGCTTGGTCCCGCGCCCGGCGCGCCCCGCCACCTGCGCGACCTGCTGGTAAGTCCGCTCTCCCGCACGCAGGTCGCCGCCCTCGAGGCCGAGATCGGCATCGACCACGCCCACAAGCGTGAGCTCGGGGAAATGGAACCCCTTGGTTACCAATTGCGTGCCGACGATCACGTCCACCTCACGCGCCTCGACCGCGGCGATGAATTCCGCGGCCTTGCCGGGGGAATTGAGCGTGTCCGACGTCGCCACGAACACCCGCGCTTCGGGCAGACGTTCGGCCACCTCGTCGGCGATCCGCTCCACGCCCGGGCCGCAGGCGACGAGGCAATCGGGTTCGCCGCATTCGGTGCAGGCCTGCGGGCTGGGCGTCTCGTGGCCGCAATGATGGCAGGCAAGGCGGCGGCTGAAGCGGTGCTCGACCAGCCAGGCGCTGCAATTGGGGCATTGGTAGCGGAAGCCGCAATTACGGCAGAGCGTCAGCGGCGCATAGCCGCGGCGGTTGAGGAACAGCAGCGACTGTTCGCCCTTGGCCAGCCGGTCCTCGATTCCGTCGATCAGCCGCTGGGCGAGCCACATGCCGGTCGGCGGTTTCTCTTCGGTCAGGTCGATCGTGTCGATGCTCGGCAATTCGGCCCCGCCGAAGCGGCTCGGCAGGTCGATCTTGGCGTAGATCCCGCTCTCGGCCATCTGCAGGCTTTCGAGCGCGGGCGTGGCGCTGGCGAGGACCACCGGCACCTTCTCGAAATGTGCGCGCATCACGGCGACGTCGCGCGCATTGTAGCGCACGCCGTCCTCCTGCTTGAAACTGATCTCATGCGCCTCGTCGACCACGATCAGGCCGAGTTTCGCGAAGGGCAGGAACAGAGCCGAGCGCGCGCCGACCACGACCTGCGCCGCGCCCTGCGCCACCGCGCGATAGGCGCGCCGCCGCTCGGTCGATTTGAGCGAGGAGTGCCATAGCACTGGGGCTGCCCCGAACCGCTCCTCGAAGCGGTGGAGAAAGTTTTCGGTCAGCGCGATTTCTGGCAGCAGCACGAGCACCTGCCGGCCCATCCGCAGCGCCTCGGCGACAGGCTCGAAATAGGTTTCGGTCTTGCCCGACCCGGTCACTCCATCGAGCAGGAAGGGGGCGAATTCGGCCTTGCGAACCGCCTCTGCAAACACGCCGGATGCCTCGGCCTGTTCGGCGCTCAGCTCGACATGGGCGAAGTCGGGCCGCGCATCGGGATAGGGCCGGTCGCAATCGACCTCGACCGGTTCGAGCACGCCTTGATTGACCAGCCCGCGCAGCACGCCTTCGCTGACACCCGCAATCCCGGACAATTCGCGGATGTTCGCCTGCTCACCCTCCAGCGCCTCCATCGCCGCCTGCCGCTGGGGCGTCATCCGCTCCGGCATGCCGCCGGTCAGCCGATATTCGGTCATCGTCGCCGGGCCTTTGAGCGCTCCGCCGGAGGACAATGCCATGCGCGCCACGCTCGACAGGGAAGCGACGTAATAGTCCGCCGTCCATTCGATCAGCCGCCTGAGCGGGGCCGACAACGGCGGCACCGGCAAAACTCCACGCAAATTCCGCAACTTCTCCGCCGGAACCTCGCTGCCGGGAAGCCGTTCAGCCTCCCAGACGATGCCGATGATCGTGCGCGGGCCCAGCGGGCATTCGACGACCGACCCGGCTTCGACCTTCAGCCCCTCGGGCACCTTGTAGTCCAGCGGACCCAGGGCGGCGTTGAGGACGAGGCAGCGGACACGGTTCATGGCGCCGTCATATGGGCGGCGCGACAGGGGCGAAACAAGGGTGGGAAACATGAGGACTGAAAATATGACCGATATTCTTGTGAGACCTACCGGACGCCGCGCCTTTCTCGGCGGGCTGTCGCTCGGCGGGGCGGCACTGGCGCTGCCCGCCTGCACCAGCCTCGGCGGCTTCGGCCTGGTGGATGCCGTGCAGCGCATCCTGTTCCTGTCGAGCGAGCGGGCCTTCGGGCGCATGCTCCAGTCGAACGGTTTCTGGGACGAGCAGGTGGCGCAGCTTGGCCTGAACAATCTGCTCGGCACGCGCGGCGATGTGCTCAGCCGTATCCTGACCTCCACGCTGTTCAAGAATCGTCTCCAGAATGCTTTCGGCGACATCGCCTATGAAGGAGCAGAGCGTGCCGCGCCGCTGGTAACCGATGCCGTGCGCACCATCGGCATCCAGAACGCGATCGATCTCGTGCGTGGCGGACCGACCGCGGCGACCGGCTTCCTGCGCCAGTCGATGGGCCGCACGCTGATCGAGGCGATGGTGCCCGAACTCGGCACCGCGATGCGCGTCGCCAGCGATCCGCTGGTCGGCGAACTCATCAACGGCCTCACCGGCGTCGACCTGTCCGGCGCGACCACGCGCTTTGCCGACAATATCGACAACACCATCTGGCGTGAAATCGGCAACGAGGAAGCCGCCATCCGCCGCGATCCCGGCGCGACGCGCGACCCGCTGATCATCGGCGTGTTCGGGGCAGGCGGCCAGGCGGGGTACTGACCTGCTGGCGGCCTAGGCGCGCTGGCTCTGCGGCGTGCGCTCTGCCATGAATGCCGGATGAGATTTGCTTTTGTGATGGCGGCAGGCCTGCTTGCCGGTTGCGCGACGCCGCAAGTTGCGCCGGAGCCCGCAAGCTTCGGCGTCCAGCTCTACACCGTGCGCGAGTCCATGCAGCGCAATCCGTTCGCCGCGATCCTCGACGTGGCGCGGCTCGGCTATGACGAGATCGAGTTTGCGGGGACCCATGGCGCCGATCCGGCGCTGCTATGTCGCTATGCGCGCGGGATGGGGTTGGAGGTCGCCGCCGCGCATGCCGACTGGCGACAGCTCAAGGCCGATCCCGCCGCCGCGATCGCCGAGGCGAAGGCGTTGTGTGCCGACACCCTGTTGCTCGCATGGCTGCCCGAGGAAGAGCGCCGCACGCTAGACCAGTGGCGCGAATGGACTGCGAGGCTTAGTGCGATCAATACGCTGGCCAAGGCCGAGGGCCTGTCGCTCGCCTATCACGCGCATGATTTCGAATTCGCGGAGACCAATGGCATCCGCCCGATCGACCTGCTGTTCGAAGGGCTGGATAGCGACATCGGCTTCGAACTGGACACCTACTGGCTGGCCACGGCCGGCGTCGATCCGCTCGCCTTTCTCAAGGCCAACGCCGACCGCGTAACCCATCTCCACCTCAAGGATATGGCAGCTGACGGCAGCATGGCCGATGTCGGCGAGGGCACGCTGCCGATACAGGCGATCATCGCGCAGGCGCGGACGCAAGGCGTGCGCCATTTCCTCGTCGAGCGCGACGATGCGCCCGATCCGTGGGCGAGCCTCGCGACGAGCCTTGACTCGCTGCGCGCAATGCCCTTGCAGCAAGGCGAATAATCCACCGCCTTTCCGGAGCGCGCAGCAATGAAATTCTTCGTCGACACCGCCGACATCGCCGACATCAAGGAAATGGCCGACACCGGCCTGCTCGACGGGGTGACCACCAACCCCTCGCTGATCGCCAAGTCGGGCCGCGATTTCATGGAAGTGACCAGGGAAATCTGCGACCTCGTCGATGGCCCGGTCAGTGCCGAAGTCGTCGCGCTCGATCACGAGACGATGATGAAAGAGGCCGAAACGCTGCGCCGCATCGCGGACAATGTCTGCATCAAGGTGCCGCTGACGATCGACGGGCTGAAGACCTGCAAGAAGCTGACCGGCGACGGCACGATGGTGAACGTCACGCTGTGCTTCTCGGCCAACCAGGCGTTGCTCGCGGCCAAGGCCGGCGCAACCTTCGTCTCGCCCTTCGTCGGTCGGCATGACGACAACGGCTTCGACGGCATGGCGCTGATCCGCGACATCCGCACGATCTACGACAACTATCCCGGCTTCACGACCGAAATCCTCGTCGCCAGCATCCGCAATCCGGTCCATGTGCTGGAAAGCGCGCGCATCGGCGCCGATGTCGCGACGATGCCGCCCGCCGTCATCAAGGGGCTGTTCAAGCACGTCCTGACCGACAAGGGCATCGAAGGCTTCACGAAGGACTGGGAAAAGACTGGCCAGACCATCCCGACGTCCTAAATAGGCCGCGTGGCAGACCAGACCCCCCTCGATCGTTTCAAGCAGGCGCTGACCGGTGCCAGCCGTGCGCTGGCGAACGAGCCGGAAGTCGAAGTCGCGTGGAGCGCGGACGCCCCCGCACAGGCGGGCAAGAACTTCCGCGTTCCGCTGCCGGGCCGCACGCTCCCACGCGAGCAGGCGACCGAGGCGCGTGGCTTCGCGGACAGCTTCGCGCTCAAGCTGCGCCATCACAACGAGGCGCTGCACACCAAGGGCGCTCCCTCCGAGCCGATCGCCCGCGCCTGTTACGATGCCATCGAGCAGGTCCGCTACGAGGCGATCGGCACCACGCGCTATGCCGGCATTCGCGACAATCTCGGCTCGGCAGTCGAGATGCGCACCAATGCCGACCCCATCGTCCGCGCCGACGAGGCGAACGAGGTCCCGCTGCCGACCGCGCTCTCGCTCATGCTGCGCGAGGCGCTGACGGGCGAGGCGATCCCCGAACGGGCGCAGGGCGCGGTGGAGATGGTGCGCGAGGATATCCTCGCCAAGATCGGCACCGACATGGACGATCTGGCAGGCGTGCTGGACGACCAGACTGCCTTCCAGGACCTGACGCTCGACATGCTGCGGCATCTCGACCTGACGCTGCCCGACACGCCCGATGCCACCGATGCCGAAGATGGCGACGAGGACGATGGCGAAAGCCCCGAGCAGGACGAGGATACCGACGAGGAAGACGAGGGCGGCGCCGAACCGCAGGCCAGCGACATGCGCTCGGACGTGACCGACGGCGAGGCGGAAGGCGACGCCGACCAGGAGGTCGAAGGCGAGCAGGAAATGTCCGACGGCGATCCCTCGGACGAGGAGGGCGAGGGCATGCAGCCCGTCCGCCCGAACCGCCCGTGGACCGAGATACCCGAAGGCTTCGACTACAAGCCCTATACCGACACATTCGACGAGGTCGTCGAGGCACCCGAGCTGTGCGACAACGAGGAACTGGACCGGCTGCGGCAATATCTCGACAGCCAGCTGGCGGGCCTTCAGGGCGTCGTCACCCGGCTCGCCAACCGCCTCCAGCGCCGCCTGATGGCGCAGCAGAACCGCAGCTGGGACTTCGACCAGGAAGAGGGCATGCTCGATGCCGCGCGGCTGACCCGCGTAGTCGTCAGCCCCGGCCATGCGCTGTCCTACAAGATCGAGCGCGATACCGAGTTCAAGGACACGGTCGTCACCCTGCTGATCGACAACTCGGGCTCGATGCGTGGCCGCCCGATCAGCATCGCCGCGATCAGCGCCGATATCCTTGCGCGCACGCTGGAGCGATGCGGCGTGAAGACCGAAATCCTCGGCTTCACCACCCGCGCATGGAAGGGCGGGCAATCACGCGAGGCGTGGCTCGCCGATGGCCGCCCAGCCAATCCCGGTCGCCTCAACGATCTGCGCCACATCCTCTACAAGCAGGCCGACGAGCCCTGGCGCCGCGCGCGCCGCAACCTCGGCCTGATGATGCGCGAAGGGCTGCTGAAGGAAAACATCGACGGCGAGGCGCTGCTCTGGGCCCACGACCGCCTGCTCCGCCGCCCCGAAGATCGCCGCATTCTGATGGTGATTTCCGACGGCGCCCCGGTCGACGACAGCACGCTGAGCGTCAACCAGGCAGGCTATCTCGAAAGCCATTTGCGCAAGGTGATCGACTGGATCGAGAAGCAATCGCCGGTGCAACTGGCGGCGATCGGGATCGGACACGACGTGACACGGTACTATCGGCGCTCGGTCACGATCATGGATGTCGAGCAGCTGGGCGGGACGATCATCGAACAGCTGGCCGATTTGTTCGAGGTGGAGTGATTGGAAAAATCTGGACTTTCTGGGTTTTCATTAGCCGATGCCCAGCCTCCTCGAGCAAAGGGCGCGTGGAGGTTATACGAGATTGAAGCTGTTGTTTGGGATGGTCGATCCCTGCGGATCCAGATGCAGGATCACACTCGGTCGGTGACGATCTCTTTCGATCTGCCTACGAGTTTTCGCTCGCAAGACGAGGGCGACATGCTCGATTATTGGACCGTGCGTAAAGCGGAAGAGATTGAGGTCGCTACTGTCTACACAATTGAACAAAGCCCCTATCTCGAATGGTTGTCTGCTAACAGTGTTGCTGGCCTGACTGGACCTCAAAAGCACTGGCTAATTGCAGGACTCGATCAGTGTGTGGAAGTGATATGTGATGCAGATGATCTTCCCACTATTGAAATGAGGATTTTGAAGTAATTACGATGAAGGTATCCGAAGCCGTCCAGACCCGCCGGTCCGTCCGTGCGTTCACCGATCAGCCGGTCGAGCGTGAGATGCTCACCCGCATCCTAGAGAAGGCGCAGCGTTCTCCCTCCGGCGGGAATACCCAGCCGTGGCACGGCATCGTCCTCACCGGCGAGCCGATGCAGAAGCTGTTCGACCGGATTGCCGAGGAGTTTCCCAAGGGCCGCGCGGCGCATGCGCCCGAGTATCACGTCTATCCACCCGAACTCGATGGGGCCTATGAACAGCGCCGCCGCGGGGTGGGCGAGGACATGTATGGTGCGCTCGAAATCTCCCGCGAGGACAAGGGCAAGCGCCTGATGTGGTTCGCCAACAACTTCCGCGCCTTCGGTGCGCCGGTGCTGATGCTGGTCCACACGCCCAAATACATGGGCCCGCCGCAGTGGAGCGATATCGGCATGTGGCTCCAGACCATCGGCCTGCTGTGCCGCGAAGAGGGCCTCGACACCTGCTTCCAGGAAGCCTGGGCGGTCTATTCCCCGCAAATCCGCGAGATGGTCGACATTCCCGAGGACCACATCTTCTTCTGCGGCGTCGCCATCGGCTACCGCGACGAGGATGCAGCCGTGAACCAGTTCGAAGTGAAGCGCGCCGACATCGACGAGGCTGTGCGCTGGGAGGGTTGGCAGTAGGCGAAGCGCGACCTAATGCGCAGCCCATGACCGAGACGCCGCTCAAGCTGTTCAATTCGCTGACCCGCCAGCTGGAAGAATTCCAGCCGATCCACGAAGGCGAGGCGCGCGTCTATTCCTGCGGGCCGACGGTCTACAACTACCAGCACATCGGCAACATGCGCGCCTATGTCTTCGCCGACACGCTGGGGCGCGTGCTGCAGTGGAAGGGCTACAAGCTCACCCATGTGATCAACATCACCGATGTCGGTCACCTCACCTCCGATGCGGACGAGGGCGAGGACAAGATGGAGAAGATGGCCGCGCGCGAGAACAAGAGCGCGTGGGACATCGCGAAATTCTACCAAGAGGATTTCGAGCGCGATCTGGCGCGGCTGAACGTCCAGCCCAAGCAGCATCCGCGCGCCACCGAATATGTCGAGGCGATGATCGCCTGGGGCGAGAGGATCGCCGACAAGCACTGCTACGAACTCGACAGCGGGCTCTATTTCGATGTCTCGACGGTGGCGGATTATGGGCGGCTGGCGCGCGCCGCTACGGACGCCAACGACGGTGACGCCGAGGGCCGGATCGACACGGTCGAGGGCAAGCGCAACCAGGCCGATTTCGCGATCTGGCGCAAGACGCCCGCAGGCGAAACGCGGCAAATGGAGTGGGATTCGCCTTGGGGCAAAGGCGCTCCCGGCTGGCATCTCGAATGCTCCGTCATGGGCGAGAAACTGCTCGGCTTTCCCTTCGACATCCACACCGGCGGGATCGACCACCGCGAGATCCACCACCCGAACGAGATCGCGCAGAACCAGGCTTATTGCTGCACGAACGGGTTGGACGACGCGCGCAATTCGGGCGCACGGATCTGGATGCACAACAACTTCCTCGTCGAACGCAGCGGAAAGATGAGCAAAAGCGCGGGCGAATTCCTGCGCCTGCAACTGCTGGTCGACAAGGGCTACCACCCGCTCGCATACCGCCTGATGTGTCTGCAGGCGCATTACCGCAGCGAGCTGGAGTTCAGCTGGGAGGGACTGCAGGCGGCGCTGACGCGATTAAAGCGGATGGTGATGGCGGGAGAGCGCGTCCTTGCAGAAGATGAAAGTTGGCATGCGCTTCCCATGGAGGAGCGACGGGCCAAATCTCTGAACACGCCAAAGGTTCTTCATCCGCTGCTTAAGCGATTTGAAGCATCGCTATCTGACGATCTTAACACGCCAGAGGCGCTGACAGCGCTCGAAGAGGTCTTGGCTTCGAAAAAGGTCGATCCTTCCGAACGCCTTGGTCTGGTTCTTTCGATGGATCGAGTTTTGGGATTGAACCTGCTCCAAATAGATCGCACCGACCTTCGCATCCGCCCGAAGGACGCACAGCTCACCGAGGCCGAGATCGAAGCCGAACTTCAGCGCCGCAAAGAAGCCCGCGCGGCGAAAGACTTTGCAACTTCCGATGCAATCCGCGACAGTCTCGCGGCGAAGGGCGTCGAGGTCATGGACGGCGACCCGCTGGGATGGGAATGGAGACTGTAGGAATGGCAGACCCGCACGCGCTTCTCTGGGAACATCTGAAAGACGCGCCGCGGGGGCTGACATTCGTCCGTGACTATGCCGGCGACGGCTTCACCCTGCCGTTCTATTGCGAAGACGCGCATCTCGCGGTCGAGATCGAGGACGACCCATTCAAGACCGCGAAGCACGAAACCCGCGATGCCTGGCAGGAGGCGAATAGGGTGGACATCATGCAGGTCCCGCCCAGCCACGTGAAGCAGAACGCCTCCGAAGTCGCCGATGCGATCCTCGACATCGCCGCACCGCGCCGCGAGCGGTTTGCCAGGGCGGTCTGAACCGGCAAGAAGGCCTGCCGAGGAGAACCGCCCGATGACCATAGCCGTCCTGTCCGCCCTGATCCGTCCGCTCGTCGAACCGCGCCTGCCCGAATGGGTCGAGCCCCACTGGTTTGCCAGCAAGGAAGAGGCGCTGGACCTCGCGCCCGAAGCCGAGATCGGCTGGTTCGACCTCAATGAGAAGGAGCCGATGATCGAGATCGCCAGGGCGGCGACCAGTCTCAAGTGGCTCAACTCGATCTATGCCGGGCTCGATTTCATGCCGCTGGACCTGCTCAAGGAACGCGGCGTGGTCGTGACCAACGGCGTCGGCATCAACGCACTGACCATCGCCGAATATGTCGTCATGCTGATGCTCGCCCATGCGAAGGGCTATCGCGAGGTGGTGCGCGCGCAGGACCGCAAGGAATGGCTGATGGATAGCCCGGGCAAGCGCGAACTCGCTGGCGAACGGGTCCTGCTGCTCGGCATGGGCGCGATCGGCAGCCTGGTGAAGACGCGGCTCGAAGCTTTCGACATGACCGTGGTGTCGGTGCGCCGCTCGGGCGGGGAGGGCGCATTGCGACCCGGCGAGTGGCGCCAGAAGCTGGGCGACTTCGACTGGGTCGTACTCGCCGTTCCCTCGACCGAGGAAACGAAAGGCATGATCGGCGAAATCGAGCTCGCCGCCATGCGCCCCAATGCCGTGCTGGTGAACATCGCGCGCGGCGATGTGGTCGATCAGGACGCGCTGGTCGCCGCCCTCAAGGAACAGAAAATCGAAGCGGCCCTGCTGGACGTCACCGATCCGGAGCCGCTGCCCGACGATCATCCGTTGTGGGAGATGGAGAGCGCACAGATCACCATGCACCTGTCGGGCCGCGCGCAAACGAAGATGTTCCAGCGCAGCGCCGACCGCTTCATCGAGAACCTGCAGCGCTGGGAAGCGGGCGAGCCGGTCCAGCCGCAAATGGACCTCGACGCGGGCTACTAACCGGGCGGTTTACGCGTCCTCCAGCAACAGCAACTCGCATTGCACCACAAACCGCGGGTCGGGCGCGATGCGGTGTTCGACTTCGACAATGGTCGCGTCGGCCACCAGCTGGCCGGGAATGGCGAATTCGTGATCGGGGAGCTCGGCCACGAAATGCTCGCCCGCTTCGACTGCGTCCGCGCCTGCGAACACCAGCGCCAGAGAATGCCGCGTCCCGGCAAAGGTGATGCTGGCCCAAGCCTTTTCGCTATGTGTTATGACCTGCGCGTGATGCTGGGCCAGCGTCATCAGAGCTTCGCACAAGCGGTCGCCGGACGTGCGGCGGGTGCGGGAAGGGCGCTTGAGTTTCGCTTCAACCGACATGGGCTGCCTCCCGCACACAGCTCTCTTGCGCGGCTTCGAAGCCGGCCATGAAGCCGCGGATGCGCTGTTCGGTGCCGTCGCGCGGCTCGCGCCCCAACCTGAGGTCGAGCACGAATCGCGGATCATGCGCGGCGAGGCGGCCGAACTTCGTGGCCGCCATTTCGTGCTGGCGCAGGAATTTCTCGATGGATCGGATCAGCATGCGAAAGCTCCCAATTGGCTGAACTGACTGGCGAATCGCTCGCCGTGTTCACTATACGTTCCAACCGAAATCCTACTTGTCTAGGAAAAATCCTATGCTATAGGAAATTTCATGGAAAACATCCCACGCGACGAACAGCGCGCCCGCCGGCGTTTGCAGGATATGGCCCTGCATAAGGGGGCAAGCCTGGCCGGGCTTTCACGCTTGATCGGGCGCAATCCCGCCTATCTCCAGCAATATGTGACTCGTGGCAGCCCGCGTCATCTGGACGAGCCGGATGTCCGCAAGATTGCGGAGTTTCTAGGAATATCTACGCGTGCTATCGAAACGCGGCATTTCGACGACCCGCCAGCCGCTCGCCATGCGGCGCAGGTTGGTGATCCCACGGCCGCCCGGGGCGAGTGGGTCGAAGTGCCGCGCTTGCCGCTCGATGCATCTGCTGGACCCGGCTCTTTCTCGGCAGAGGAAATTTCCTACGATCTCTTCCAGTTCTCCCGCCGCTGGTTACGCGAAATGGGGCTGGAAGGCGCCGACCTGTCCGCGATCCGCGTCGAGGGCGACAGCATGGAACCGCTCCTGCGCAGCGGGGACGAGATCTTCGTCGACCGCAACAAGCGCGCGGGCGAGGGCGTGCATGTCGTCCGCATCGGCGACGCGCTGCATGTCAAACAGGTCCAGGCCAGTGCCCCGGGCCGCATCAAGCTGATCAGCGCCAACGATGCCTACGCCCCGATCGAACTCGCGCGCGACGAGGTGGAGGTCATCGGCCGCGTCGTATGGAAGGGCGGGCGGGTGTAATCGGAAGCCTATTCGGAACAAACGCTTACGGCACTCGTAATTCCGTCATTCCTGCGTCGGGTGGGCGCGGCAGGTCACACCAGACGGAGAACCCGAATGCGAAAGATCCTCTTACCCCTCGCCATGGCTGGAACGCTCGCCCTAGGAGGCTGTGCCGCCTACGGCGGTAACGGCGGCCTGCTCGGCGGTATTCTCGGCAACGATCGCTATGACGATGACCGTTACGGCTACGACGGCGGCGACGATTTCGAACAGGCGGCGGTGCGCGCCTGTGGCCGCGAAGCATCGCGCTATGGCCGCATCCGCATAGACGATGTGGACCGTCCCAGCAGTGATCTCGTGCGGGTACGCGGGCGAATCGACGTCCGCAGTAGCGATCGCGACCAGTTCAACTGCGTGTTCCGCAGCGATGGCCGGATCGTCGAATTCCGCCGCTACTGATCGGTCGCTCCTGACCTCATCCCACCGGTTTGGAATACTCCTCGGATTGCAGCGTCATCAGGTAATCCGCGATCAGTTCGATGTCCTCTTCCACCAGGTCGACATCCATCTGCATCGGATAGTTGTGTGCGTCCGACAGGAAGGTCTCGAGAGTTTCGCGGGTGACGCCCGGGCTGTTCGCAATATCGGCGAATCCCGGCGCTTGCGGGTTGGGGGAGATGGCATCGAGCGTCACCGCGTGACATTCGCCGCAGACACCGCTGACGAAAGTCGGCACTTCGGCGGATGCCCCAGCGACCGGCGTGCCGGTTGTCTCTTGCTGCGTGTCGTAAGCTGCGCAGGCGGCCAGTGTGAAAACGGCGACGATCATCATACCCGAACTGTTCATGCCTAGGCTCCTTTTCCACGGACCATAACATGATTGCGCGGGCAAACCTTGTTTTCGATCAACAATCCGACCATTTTCGAACCATGGAACAAAGTACCCAAGCCCCCGCGAAGCCTCCGATGAAAGCCGGCATCGTACCGGTGACGCCGCTCCAGCAGAACTGCTCGCTGATCTGGTGCACCGCCACCAACAAGGGCGCGCTGGTCGATCCGGGCGGCGATCTCGACAAGCTCAAGGCGGCGGTCGCCAATTCCGGTGTCGAGCTCGAGAAAATCCTCATCACCCACGGCCATATGGACCATTGCGGCGAGGCCGGCGTGCTGGCGAAGGAACTCGGCCTGCCGATCGAAGGCCCGCATGAGGCCGATCGCTTCTGGATCGCGCGCCTTGACGAGGACGGCGCGAAATACGGCATGAACGCCGAGGTGTTCGAGCCCGACCGCTGGCTGGTGGACGGCGACACGGTGACCGTCGGCGACCTCACGCTGGAAGTCATCCACTGCCCCGGCCACACGCCCGGCCATGTCGTGTTCTTTCATCGACCGAGCAAGTTTGCCGTCGTCGGCGACGTCCTGTTCCAGGGTAGCATCGGGCGGACGGACTTTCCGATGGGCAACCACCAGGACCTGATCGACGCGATTACGCAGAAGCTCTGGCCGCTGGGCGACGATGTGACCTTCATTCCCGGCCACGGCCCGACCAGCACCTTCGGCCAAGAGCGCAAGACCAATGCCTTCGTAAGCGATTACGCGCTTTCTTGATGCATGCGGAAAGCGCATGCGCGCTTCCCTTCGGCTTCGGGAGGGGGCGTGGGACGGAACAGCCAAGGAAAGCGCAGATGCGCTTTCCGCTCGCAGCACATAAACCCAACCCCACATCGCTTGCATCGCTCATGAAATTCGCTATAGCGCGCGCCTTCACCGCACCTGTCGGGATGTTTCGGGTTCACGCACACTTGTGCGATGCCGGACCTTCCCCTAGGGCGGCCACCGAAATTGATTGAATTTGTTTGAGGAAAAGGTGCCGCCATGGCCGTCCCCAAGAGGAAAGTATCGCCCCACCGCCGCGGCAACCGCCGTGCGCATGATTCGCTCAAGGTCGAAGCTCATCACGAGTGCTCGAACTGCGGCGAACTGAAGCGTCCGCACAACCTGTGCCCGCATTGCGGCCACTACAACGGTCGCGAAATCATCGCCGTCGGTCTCTAAGACCACGCTGATAAACCGGAGACGCTCATGAGCCTGCCGCGTATCGCTGTCGATGCGATGGGCGGCGATGAAGGCGTGCGCGTGATGATCGAAGGCGCGGCGCTGGCCCGTCGCCGTCACGATAGATTCAAGTTCCTGCTGGTGGGTGACGAGCCGCGCATCAAGGCGGCGCTCGAAACCCATCCCGGCATGGCCGAAGCCTCGGAAATCCTCCACTGCGAGGACGTGATCGCGGGCGACGAAAAGCCGTCGAAAGCGCTGCGCCGCGCCAAGACCACCAGCATGGGCCTTGCTGTCGATGCGGTGAAGCGCGGGGAAGCCGGCGCCGCCGTATCTGCCGGCAACACCGGCGCGCTGATGGCGATCAGCAAGCTCGCCCTGCGCACCATGCCCGGCCTCGACCGGCCCGCACTGGCCGCCCTGCTGCCAACGCTGGGCGACAACGACGTCATCATGCTCGACCTCGGCGCCAATCGCGAATGCGATGCACGCAACCTCGTGCAATTCGCCATCATGGGCGCGGCCTATTCGCGCATCGTCACCGGCATCTCGCGCCCGCGGACCCGGCTGCTCAACATCGGCACGGAAGAGACCAAGGGCACCGAGGATATCCAGAACGCCGCCGAGACATTGCGCGCCGCGACCGGCCTCGAAATGCAGTTCGAAGGTTATGTCGAAGCGGACAAGATCAATCGCGGCGAGTGCGATGTTGTGGTGTGCGACGGCTTTTCGGGCAATATCGCGCTGAAGGCGATCGAGGGGACGGCGCGCTTCGTCACCGACCTGCTGCGCCGGGCTTTTACCAGCTCGATCCGCTCAAAGGTCGGCTTCCTCGTCTCGCGCCCCGCGACCGAGCTGCTCAAGCACCATCTCGACCCGAACAACCACAACGGCGCGGTCTTCCTCGGCCTCAATGGTGTGGTGGTGAAGAGCCATGGAAGCGCCGATGCCAAGGGCGTCGCCAATGCGGTGGAAGTCGCCGCACGGCTGCTGGAGGACGACATTCTCAACCGCATCAAGCACGATCTCGGCGAAGTCGGAACCGATACGCTGGTGGCCAAGTGATCCGGTCGGTCATCACCGGCACGGGATCGGCGCTGCCGGCGAATTGCGTAACCAATGCCGAGCTTGCCGAGCGCGTCGATACCTCCGACGACTGGATCGTCGAGCGCACCGGCATTCGCCAGCGCTATATCGCCGATGAGGACGAATTCACCTCAACGCTAGCAACCAAGGCGGCACGGGCCGCGCTCGAGGCCGCGGGGATCGACGCGAGCGAGATCGGCCTGATCGTCCTCGCGACTGCCACGCCAGACCACACCTTTCCGGCCACCGCCACGCAGGTTCAGGCCGCGCTCGGCTGCGGCGGCGGTATCGCCTTCGATGTGCAGGCTGTCTGCTCGGGCTTCCTCTATGCGCTCGCGACGGCGGATTCGATGCTGCGCACCGGCATGGCACAAAAGGCGCTGGTGATCGGCGCGGAGACCTTCAGCCGCATTCTCGACTGGGAGGATCGCACCACCTGCGTTCTGTTCGGCGACGGCGCAGGCGCTGTCGTGCTGGAGGCGCACGACGTGGCCGAGGACGGCCCCGGTATTCTGGCATCGCGGCTGCATGCCGAAGGCGCGCACAAAGACATGCTCTATGTCGATGGAGGTCCGTCGACCACCGGGACGGTCGGCCATTTACGCATGAAAGGCCGCGAGGTGTTTCGTCACGCGGTCGTGAACCTTGCCGATGTGCTCAAGGAAGTGCTCGCAGACACCGATCTCAATGCAGGCGACATCGACTGGGTCGTGCCGCACCAGGCCAATGCCCGCATCCTCGACGCCACCGCGCGCAAGCTCGACCTCCCGTCGGAAAAGGTCGTGGTGACCGTCGACCGCCATGCGAATACCTCCGCTGCGTCGGTACCGCTCGCTCTCGATACCGCGGTGCGCGACGGGCGGATCAAGCAGGGCGATCTCGTCATGTTCGAGGCTATGGGCGGCGGCTTTACCTGGGGTGCCTCGCTCGCCCGAATGTAGACCTGCGCTTTCGGCAAGGCCGGATTTGCCAGAATCGCGCCAAGCCCCTATATTGCTTGGCGAAGTTAAGACGGGGTCGCACTACCACTCAGGGTCGCATCTGAGGGGGAAGGATAGAATGGATATGATGCGCTCCGTGGGCACGCTGACTCGCGCCGATCTGGCCGAGACGATCAACCGGAAGATGGGCCTGAGCCGTGCAGAATCACTCGATATGGTCGAGGCGATCCTTGAAAAGATGTGCGACGCGCTGTCCGATGGCGAGAATGTGAAGATTTCCGGTTTCGGCAGCTTCGTGCTGCGCGATAAGAAGGAACGGATCGGCCGCAATCCCAAGACCGGGGTGGAGGTGCCGATCACGCCGCGCCGGGTGATGACCTTCCGCGCCAGCCAGTTGCTCAAAGAGCGGATCGCGAACGGATAGGATCACGTATGGCGCAATTCGACGACGGTAAGGAAGCGGGCGCGCTGCGCACCATCGGCGAAGTCGCCAAGGCGACCGGTATCAAGGCGCATGTCCTGCGGTACTGGGAACAGCAGTTCCCCATGCTCAAGCCGCTGACCCGCAACGGCGGCAGGCGTTACTACCGGCCCGAGGACGTCGCGCTGGTCGAACGGATCGACCGGCTGGTGAACCGTGAGGGCTATACGCTGAAGGGTGCCAAGGCGGCGCTGAAAGGCGTGCCGGACCAGCAGGCTGCGGCGCAGCAAACTGGCCCAAGAAGCGAGACTTCGGACATCGTCCCGCGACTGAAAACCATACGAGATGATCTTAGGGCTGCGCTGGCGGCATAGCCCCTCACTGTGGCCGCCTCGTATGCGAGTGCTTTTCCTTTCGTTTCTGCTGCTCACGGGTGCATGCTTCGACCCCCAACCGGGCGCTCAGTTGCCGGACGCGCCGGGACAAAAGCAGCAGATTGCGCGATCGCCAAGCATCGTTCAGCTTGGACGTGTTTCGGACCACGCCGATATTCTAAGCTTTTCGCAGGAACAGGCTTTGACCGAGCAACTGGAGGCTTTCGAAGCGCAGACCGAGCATCAGATGGTCGTAGCGACAGTCGACTCACTCAATGGCGAGGAGATAGCGGACTTCGCTCGCGATCTCGCCAACGCTTGGGGAGTCGGCCGCGCCGATCACGATGATGGTGTCGTGATCCTTGTCGCCCCGAACGAGCGTAGAGTCAGGATAGCGGTCGGCTACGGTCTCGAAGAAGAATTGTCGGATACGTTTTGCCAGGGAGTCCTGGATTCCATCATTTTGCCAAGCTTTCGAGAGAACGATTTCGCTAATGGAATCGCTGGCGGTGTTAAAGCGATCACCGAAAGACTGTCGTAGTCGGACGAGGACAGGAACTGTGATCCACAGCCCAAGAGCGGGTTGTCTAGGTACTTCACTCCGACCCGATCAACGTCAGCTCCGTCTGCCGCCCGTCGAGGAAGCGCACGGTCTCCCCATCGAACCAGGCATCCTCCTCGCTGCGGAAATCGACCTTTTGGCCGCCCCATTCGGGCACGGCAGTGTAGCTAGTCAATTCGATCGACCAGCCGGTATTGGCGCGAAGGCGGTATTCGCTGCGCGGGTCGCCGTTCTGGTTGTCCCAGAAACCCACCGCCGTGCCTGCGCCGTGGCCGTGCGAGCCGATGGGGTGTGAGTAGATCGACGGGTCGAGGCCGTCCGCGATGGCCGTCGCGCGGGCGCGGGCGAGGATTGCGTTGCCGGTGAGGCCGATCTCGAAGGCCGCGATGAGGTGATTCTGCACGCGATTGGTCGCCGCGAGCCCGCCGCGCAGGCCTGCGGGTGCCTCGGTCTCGCCGGGCTTCAGGACATAGGCGAGATGCTGCGTATCGGTGTTGAGCCGCAGATAGGTGATGCCGAAATCGGTCCACAGCAGATCGCCCGGCTGGATCACCGTGTCGCCCGACAGCATACCATCAGCGCCCTCTCGCTGGATGCCGACCGAGGGGTGGAACCACGGCGTCAAGCCCAGCGAAGCGAGAGTCTCGCGATACCACCACTGCACATCCGCTGCCGTCGTCTCGCCCGGCGTGATGACCTCGCGCGAAAACGCCTGCGCGATTAGCGCGTGCGCGATGCGAACGATGCCGGGATAGATTTCGAGCTCGCTTGGAACGCGGCTTTCGAGCCAGCGCACGGCCAGCGTTTCGCCCGAAACGATCCGCTCGCGATAGGGCTCGGGCAGGGCAGCATGCATCAGGCGATACTGGCTCAGCGTCATGCCGTCGCCGAAAGCGGTGAGGTCGGAGAAGTTGATCGCGATTTTCGCCGGATCGCGCGCGGCGATCAGGTCGGCCACCGCCTGCCACTGGTCGGGCTGCTGCGCCGGTTCCCAGCTCGCCTCGAACAGGTCGGCGAGACCATAGCGGCTGACCGTCAGCCGCTCGACCGGCTGGCCGTCGCCCGGATCGTGGAAGACCAGGATCGTGCGCCGCCGCGCGCTCATACTGGTCGCATCGAGCATGGTGGCAACCACCGGCTCCTCGAAATACTCGCGCGCCATCAGCACCCACATGTCGATGCCTTGCTCGCGCATGATCGCAGGGATGATGGTATCGAGCCTCTCGGCAAGGATGCGGTCGATCACCTCGGCTCGCTCGCGCATCGGCAGGATGGGTGGCAGCTCCGGCGCGGCATGCTCGGTCTCGCTCATCAGCAGGATAGGCGGCGAGGCGAGGGCGGGCGTGGAAAGCAGCGCAACAACCACGGCGGCGAAACGTAAGATCATCGGTATCTCTCCTCCGGCAGCGTCACTCCGCCGCCAGCAATTCCTCCGCCGCGCCCAGATCGACGCTGACGAGCCGACTGACGCCCTTTTCGATCATGGTCACGCCGAACAGGCGGTGCATACGGCTCATGGTCACGGCGTTGTGCGTGACGATGAGATAGCGCGTATTCGTCTCGCGCGTCATCGCGTCGAGCAGGTCGCAGAAGCGGTCGATATTCGCATCGTCGAGCGGCGCGTCGACCTCGTCCAGCACGCAAATCGGCGCGGGATTGGTCAGAAACAGCGCGAAGATCAGCGCGGTCGCCGTCAGCGCCTGTTCTCCGCCCGACAGCAGGGTGAGCGACTGCAGGCGCTTGCCCGGCGGCTGAGCGAAAATTTCCAACCCGGCCTCGAGCGGATCGTCGCTGTCGATCAGCGCGAGATGTGCCTCGCCGCCTTCGAACAAGCGGGTGAAGAGACGCTGGAAGTGGTCGTTGACCTGCTCGAAGGCAGCACGCAGCCGTTCCCGCCCCTCGCGGTTGAGGCTGCCGATAGAGCCGCGCAGCCGGCTGACGGCCTCCCGCAGTTCTTCCTGCTCGGCGGAGTTGGCACCGTGCTCGGTCTCGATCCGCTCGAGCTCTTCGGCGGCGACGAGGTTGACCGGTCCGATCCGCTCGCGACTTGCGGTCAGGCGGTCCATTTCCTCACTCTCGGCCTCGGCACTGGCGATGGCGGTTTCATCGAAGGCAAAACGCTCGGGCAGCAGCGGGGGCGGGCATTGGAAGCGCTCGCCCGAGATGCGCGCCATTTCGATGCGGCGGCCATCCTGGTTCTCCGCCCGCGCGGCGAGGCCGGCCCGGTTTTCGCGCGCTTCGGCGAGCGCCTCGTTGGCCTGCGCGAAGGCCCGGTCCGCTTCCTGCGCCACCTCGTTGGCAGCAGCGACGGCCTTTTCCGCCTCGGCAAGTTCTGCGCCGAGCCGCTCGCGGACCTGATCGCCCTGTTCGATCTCGCGAATCAGGCCTTCGGGCTTGGCAGCAGTCACGGCGCGTTCTTGAGCGATCTCTTCGGCGCGGATCTCCATGTCGGAGAGGCGGCGGGCGGCATCGCCGCTGCGGGCCTGCCAGTTCGCCATGTCGCTGCGCTGCGCCGACGCCCGCTCACGCGCCACGGCAAGCGACTGGTCGTGCGCGGCAAGCTCGGCAGCACGCGCCTGCAAGGTCGAGCGGGCCGCCTCGTTCTGCGCGCGCGAAGCCTCGAGCGAGGCGCGTCCCGCCTGCGGATCGGGCAGCGCGTCACGCTTGGCTTCGGCTGCGGTTAGGTCTGCCTTGGCCGATGCGATCAGCTCGCCATGCTCGGCCTCGTTGCGTTCGAGTTCTTCCAGTCGCGCGGCGAGCCGCTCGCGCGCCGCCTCGGCCTGGTCGAGAGCCCGGAGCGCCTGCCGCTCCGCATCGGCGGTCGCGGCCAGGTCCCGTTCCGCAGCCACGAGATCGCGCTGCAACTGGCTCAATTCCTCGCTTGCCGCGTCGAGCGAGGATTGCGCCGTTTTCGCGGCTTCGCGCAGTTCGGGCAGGCGCGCTTCCAGTTCGGCGAAGCGGTTCTCGGCCTCCAGCCGCGCCGCCTCGGCAGAGCCTTCGCCGCGCACGACCAGCCCGTCCCACCGCCGCAAGCTGCCGCCCAGCGTCACCAGCGCGTGGCCGGGGGCGAGCGTCCGTCCGTCGTCGGTTTCCGCCACATGGACCAATGCCAGCCGCGCGCGCAATTCGTCGGGGCATCGCTCGACTTGGTCGGAGAGGCTGTCCTCCACCGCTGCGGGAGCATCGGCCCCGGTCCAGTAACGCCCCTCGGCATCGCCATCGGGTGATCCGAGCAGCGCCTTGCCGTCGCGCCCCAGAGCTGCCGCGACCGCGCGTTCATAGCCCTTTGCCGCCCGCACGCCGTCGATCGCCTGCTGGCGGCCGCTGCGCTTTTCGGCAGCGCGTTGGCGTGCGTCGCGGTCGCGTTGCAGGGCATCGTATTCGCGCTGGACACCGGAGAGTTCGGCCTTCGCTTCGGCGAGCGCAGAGGAGGCTTCGTCACGCTCGGCCTGCAGCTCGCTCTTGCGCGCCTGCATCGTCTCCAGCGCCGCGCGCTGCTGTGCCAGTTCAGCCTCGGCCTGCGCCAGCGCCGCCTTCGCCGCATCGACATCGTCGTCCGGGTTCTCGCCCGCCAAAGCCTCGCGCTGCTGCGCCATGCGCCGCGCTTCGGCCTCGACCCGGTCGAGCCGCGCGCGCGCCTGTGCGATTTCGGCCTCGGCCACCCGCCATTCGGCTTCTACACCGGCATTGTCCGCCGTCGCCTTGGCGAGCGCGAGTTCGGCGGTGCGGCTGTCGCGCTCGGCCTGCTCCGCCGCGCGTTCGAGGGCGGGGCGCTTGGACTCATCGTCGGCGAGAGTCTTCTCGACCGCTGCCAGATCGCGTTCGAGCCGCGACAGCGCTTCGGCGGCATCTTTGGTCAGCCGGTCCGCCTCGCCGCGATCCGCCTCCAGCCGTGCCGTCTGCCGGTCGAGGTCGGCGAGGCGCTGTTCGGCGGCTTCGAGCTGTGTGGTGAGGGCAGCCATGCGGTGCCCATGGGCGCTGGCATCGTCGCGCCGGTCAGCCTGCTCCTCGCGCGCCTCGGCCAGAGCCTCCGCCGCCGCCCGCTGGGATTTTTGCGCTGCGTCCGCGGCAGCCTGGGCTGTGGCGACCCGCGCTTCCGCCTCGCTCGCTGCCTTCTTGGCTTCGTCCGCGGCGGTCGCAGCATCGCGCCACCGGGCGAAGACCAGCCGGGCCTCGGCGGTCTTGATCTGGTCGGAAAGTTTCTTGTAGCGCTCCGCCTGCTTCGCTTGCCGCCGCAGCGAGGCAATCTGGCTGTCGAGGCTCGCCATGATATCCTCGAGCCGCTCGAGATTGGTCTCGGTCTGACGCAGCTTGCTCTCGGCATCGCGGCGGCGAACGTGAAGCCCCGCGATACCCGCAGCCTCCTCCAGCATCTGGCGGCGCTCGGTCGGCTTGGCAGCGATCACCTGCGCAATCTTGCCCTGGCTGACGAGCGCCGGACTATGCGCCCCGGTCGCGGCATCGGCGAAGATCAGAGCAATGTCCTTGGCGCGCACATCGCCGCCGTTGAGGCGATAGGCGGAACCCGCGCCGCGCTCGATCCGGCGCACGACTTCCATCTCGTCGCCATCGTCATCCGCGCCCTGCAGGACCACTTCGGCGAAGTCGCGCGGCGGGCGGCTTTGGGTGCCGGCGAAGATCACGTCCTCCATCCCGCCCGAGCGCATGGACTTGGGCGAGTTTTCGCCCATCACCCATCGGATCGCTTCGAGCAGGTTGGACTTGCCGCAGCCGTTCGGGCCGACGACCCCGGTCAGGCCAGGTTCGATATGCAGGGTGGCGGGTTCGACGAAGCTCTTGAAGCCGCTGAGCCTGAGCTTCGTAATCTCCATCCCCGCCCCCGCGCTGCCGCGCCTTACCTGGCGCCGGCGCGCTGGAGGATCGGCTCCAGCGCGGCCCAGGTGTTGGCGTCCGCAGCCGTCCCGTTGATGAGGAAGGTCGGCGTGCCGGTGATGTTCAGCTCGTCAGACTGGCGGGTCGAGTTGTCGGCGATGGTCGTATAGGCCTGCTCGTCGGCAAGGCATTCGCGCGCCTGATCCTCGCTAAGCCCGCGGGCTGCGAAGAAATCGTAGAAACCGCCGACTTCGGCCAGCCGTACGAGGCGCTGCTCGGGCGGCAGGTTGAGCGACTGCTCCACCGCGGCCTGGTTTTCGAAGATGGGTCCGAGGACCTGCTGCTGGTTGGCGAAGACCTGGTCCGACAGCGGGATGAAGGCTTCGTCCGCCGTGCAGCGCACCAGCGTCGCGAGCGCAAGGTCGTGCGGCCCGTGGATCTGGTTGCGCAGTTCGAAGCTGACACGGCCAGAGTTCACATATTCGCTGATCAGCGGCTCCATCCCCTCGGCGGCGAAGCGCGCGCAGGTCGGGCAGGTGAGCGAGGCATATTCGACCAGCTTGATCGGCGCATCGGGATTGCCGATCATGTAACCGTCCATATCGGTAACCGTGACCGTGTCGCTCCACTGGGTGCCTTCGGGCGCGGGGACGGCGGCAACGGCGTCGCCTTCGATCTCCCCACCGGTATCGGCAGCGTCCGAACCGCAGGCGGCCAGCGCCAAGGCGAGAGGGGCAGCGAGGGCGAAACGAAGCGTCTTGGTCATGAATATCCTCTTTGTCGGCAAAGCGGAGGCTAGATCAGGCGAAACCGCCAGGGAAAGGCGGGGCAGGGGGTATCCACAGGGCTTTCCCCCGAAAACCGCGCTAAATTACGTTCAAAGCGCCTTGTCGAGCTGCGGCTGGAGGTCTTCCCAGGCATGGGTGCCGTCCAGCAGCTCGCCATTGAGCATGAAACTGGGCGTGCCGCTGATCCCGTGCGCCTCGATATCGGCGCGCGATCTTTCGGCCAGCGCATTGGCCTTGGCCTCGTCTGCAAGGCATTTGTCCGCCGCGACGCGCGAATACCCGCGGCCTTCCATGATGTCGTAGAAATCGAGATCGCTGGCGATGGCCTGGAAGCGCGCGCCGAGCGAGCCGAACTGCCAGCGGGCGCGCTGTGCCTGCGTGGTCTTGCGCGCCTTGGCCATCCAGGAATCGTGACGCGCCATGAAGGCTTCGTGATTGCCCGGGAATTTCTTCGCCTCGCCGCAATGCGTCAGCAGTACGGCGGTCAGGTCGACCGGATCGCGAACCAGATGGCGGATTTCGAAACTCATGCGTCCGCTGGGCACATAGAGCATCTTGAGCGCCGCGTCGCCGGTGCGCGAAAAGCTGGCACAGTGCGAGCAGGTGTAACTCATGTACTCGACCAGCTTGGTCTCGGCCTTCGGATTGCCGAGCAAATGGCCGCCCGACGTCTCGGCGACCATGCCGGCCCAGTTGCCGCCCTTGACCGGCAGGCCGCCCTGAGCGCTGGCGCCGAGCGCGAATGTGCTCGCCGCAGCTACCAGAAGTCCCGCAAAAAGCGATGTTTTCCTGCTCACGTGTCGTCTTGTCCCTCGTTGTGCGACCCGAGGCCGCGCGCCAGCGATTCAAGCACCGTGCGCAGTTCGGGATCGCCAATATCGCGCAGACTGTCGCCAAGTTCCATCGGAATCGGCTTGAGCGACGGCGGCGCTTTCGGTTTGTCCTTCGCAGGGGGCGCCTGAACCACACCTTGCCGCAGCTTGATCCGGGCCACCGCGCGGTAGCCGAAGAAGCGGTTCACCCGCTCGATGATGTCGGGCAGGATCTGCTGGATCAGCGGCGCGTGGGCAGGCAGGACGACGAGGTGCATGATCCCATCGGACTTCTCGCCGGGCGGGAAGCGGATCATCTCCGGCGTGCAGACGCGCGAATGCGTATCGCCGACGATCTCCGGCCAGCGGCTGACTACCGAGCTCTGGACGAAGCCGAAGCGGCGAAAGGCACTGCGCCCGATCTGCGGCATGAGGTCGCTGATCGGCTTGGCCCCGCCGCCGCGCGGGCGGCTGTAGGTCTTCGGTTTTTTCCCGCCTGCCGCTGCGCTGCTCGATGCGTGCGGCTTTTTCGCGCCCGTTTTGCTGTCGTCCCGTTCCATTGCACCTTCCGCCATGCCATAGGCGCGGCGTGGCCGCCACTGTCTCCGAAATTTTACTCGACTGGTACGATCGCCATGCGCGCGATTTGCCGTGGCGCGCGCCGCCCGGAACGCCTGCGCCCGAGCCTTACCGTGTCTGGCTGTCCGAGGTCATGCTGCAACAAACCACCGTCGCTGCCGTGAAGCGCTATTTCAGAGCCTTCACCGAACGGTGGCCTACGGTCGAAGCGCTGGCTGCGGCGCCGGAAGAAGACGTCATGGCGGCATGGGCGGGGCTGGGCTATTACTCGCGCGCCCGCAATCTGGTGAAATGCGCCCGCGCAGTTGCGGACATGGGAGCATTCCCTTCCAGCGAGAAGCAATTGCGCGAACTGCCGGGTTTGGGCGACTACACTGCCGCTGCGATCGCCGCGATCGCCTTCGATAAGCGGGCGGTGGTGGTCGATGCAAATGTCGAACGAGTGGTTGCGCGGCTGTTCGCCATCGGCGAGCCGCTACCCGGCGCGCGCAAGGCGATCCGGGCGAAGGCGGACACGATCACGCCGGAGGCGCGCGCGGGCGATTTCGCGCAGGCGATGATGGATCTGGGGTCGTCGATCTGCACGGCGCGTGACCCAAAGTGCCTGCTGTGCCCGCTGGCGGACGAATGCGAAGGCAGGAAGACCGGCGATCCTGCCCGCTTGCCGGTGAAGGCGCCGAAGAAGGCCAAGCCGCTACGCAAGGGTCGCGCATGGTGGATCGAGCGCGACGCTGCGGTCTGGCTCGTCCGGCGGGAAGGCACCGGCATGCTCGGCGGGATGCGCGCGCTACCCGACGACGGCTGGACCGCGCGCGTCGACGGGGAGGGCGGACCGGACGGCGAACCACTCGGCCTCGTACGCCACGGCTTCACGCATTTCGATCTAGAACTCTCGGTCGAACGGCATGACGCGCCGATGGGCGAGGGCGAATGGTGGCCGCTCGACAAGCTCGACGAGGCTGGCCTGCCGACGCTGTTCGCCAAGGCCGCTCGGCTGGCGCTCGCCTAGAGTATCCCGCCGCCCAGGCTCAGCCGGATTACGGCTATAAGCAGCACAATCAGGTTGAAATTGCGCCCCGAATTGCTCGACGACAACTGCCCCACGATGATGCCGATCACGATCAGCGGCAAGGCGAGCCAATTGGCCCAGCCGAGGAAGGGGATGGTCGCCGGAATGACGATGACGAGCGAGACGAGTCCGAAGAGGAACGAAAGGATGTTCAGCATGTGTCTTATATGGGTAGGACAGCGCGCATAATCAAGCGTTTCAATTCGCAATTGACCGTTCAGCTATGGTCCCGCACATAGCCGGGCGACCCGACCGGAGAGGATTTTCATGGCATATCGCGAATTCGACACCCCGCAGATTTCCCGCCGCTCGCTATTGCGCGGCGGTGCCTGGCTGACCGCGAGCGCCGCGCTGGCGGCCGTGCCGATGGGCCGTCAGGCGTTCGCGCGCACTCCAACTGCCACGTGGACGAATGTCGAGGCGATGGTCGATAAATATGTCGGTTCGCGCAAGGTCGCCAACATGGTTGCGACGCTCGGCTGGGGCCAGCGCGATCCGCTTACCATCGCGCGTGGCACGCTGGCGCTGGGAGGGCCGACCAAGGTCGATCCCGACAGCTTGTATCGCATCTATTCGATGACCAAGCCGGTGACCGGCATGGCCGCGATGATGCTGGTCGACGAAGGCCGCCTCGGCCTCGACCAGCCGATCGCCGAACTGCTGCCCGCCTATGCCAACATCCAGGTGCAGAAGACCTATGACGGCTCGATCGAGGATGTCGTCCCGGCAGAGCGGCCGATCACGGTGCGCCACCTGCTCACCCACACGGCGGGCCTCGGCTACGGCATCGTTCAGAAGGGCCCGATCACCAAGGCCTACGAGCGGCGCGGCCTCGTGCCCGGGCAGGTCAGCCGCATGCCGATCCCCGGCATCGGGCGTGCGCAGGCGGTCGAAGGTCTCGATGTGTTCGCGGACCGGCTCGCCGAACTGCCGCTGGTCCTCCAGCCCGGCACCAAATGGAGCTATTCGGTCGGCCTCGACCTGATGGGTCGCGTGATCGAAGTTGCCAGCGGCATGGCGTTCGACGCGTTCCTGAAAGAGCGGATTTTCGAGCCGACCGGGATGGACAGCACCTTCTTCACCGTGCCGGAGAGCGAAGTGGACCGCTTCACCACCAATTACGGCATTCTCAACAACACGCCGCTGCCGATCGACCCGGCCAGGGCGTCGATCTATCTCGACAAGCCGGCTTTCCCCTTCGGCGGGGCGGGCCTCGTTTCCTCCAGCCGCGATTACGATCGCTTCCTGCGCATGCTGCTGGGCTACGGCGCGATCGACGGCAAGCGCGTGATGAGCGAGGCGGCGGTCAAGCTCGGCACCTCGAACCTGCTGCCCGACACCGCGACGACCGAGAACACCTGGGTCGAAGGACAGGGCTTCGGTGCAGGCGGTCGCGTGTCGGACGGCAGCTACGGCTGGGGCGGCGCGGCCGGCACGGTCGGCTTCGTCAATTACGCCGCCGGGCTGCGGGGCACGCTGATGACGCAGTACATGCCGTCCGAAGCCTATCCGATCCATGCCGAATTCCCCAAGGCCGTAATGGCCGATCTCGCCGCCATGCAGGCGGCACGGCAGGGAGCGGGAGAGGCGCTTTGATCGCCTTCACCGGCTCGCGCCTCGACCGGGCGGATCATGTCCGCGCCGATCCTGAGCGGTTGGCAGGGTATATAAACTGGAAGGCGCGGCTCCTCGCGCTCGACGGGTTGATGCCCGCGCTCGACGACGACGGGCGGCTTGGCTGGGGCACGCTGGCCGATGTGCCGGAAGACGCGGAGCTGTGTTTCCTTGGCCTCGACGAGGGTAAGGCCTGCTTCGCCGCCGTTCCGCCGCGCGGCGATTCCCGGCCGCGCATGGCCAACCCGCAACTCTGGTCGCTGATGGCGACGCTCTCGCCGGACGATCTTGCACTCTACGGCGGCGCGCGCAGCCTGACCGACTGGCACGCCCGCCATCGCTTCTGCGCGCAATGCGGCGGCGACACGAAGATTGCCAAGGGCGGCTGGCAGCGCGACTGCAGCAGTTGCGGCGCAAGCCATTTCCCGCGGACCGATCCGGTCACCATCATGCTGGTCGAATTCGAGGGGCACCTGATGCTCGGCCGCGGACTCGGCTGGCCGGAGGGCAGCTTCTCCGCGCTCGCAGGTTTCGTCGAGCCGGGCGAGAGTATCGAGGAGGCGGTCGCGCGCGAGGTGCTGGAAGAAGCGGGCGTTGCAGTGCGCGATGTCAGCTATGTCGCAAGCCAGCCGTGGCCGTTCCCCAGCCAGCTGATGATCGGTTGCCACAGCCATACCGACAGCGACGATCTGACCATCGACGAGACCGAGATGGCGGAGATCGAGTTCTTCACCCGTGCCGATGTCGAGGCGGCACTTGCCGGCAACGGCCCTTTCCGCTGCCCGCCGCGCCATGCTATCGCGCATCACCTGATGGAATGGTGGGTGAACCAATGAGCGAACCGAGAACCCTGCGGATCGATATCTGGTCCGACGTGATGTGCCCCTGGTGCCTGGTCGGATGGGGCAATCTGCAAAAGGGTCTCGAGCAGCTGGACGGCGAGATCGCAGCGGACATCCGCTGGCATGCGTTCGAGCTCAATCCCGACATGCCTGCCGAGGGCGAAGAGCGCACCGCGCATATTGCGCGCAAATACGGTTCGACGCCGGATCAGTCGCGTGCCGTGCAGGGCCGCATGCGCGAGGCTGCGAAGACGGCGGGCGTCTCGCTCGATTACGAGGGTTCCGATCCGGCACCCGAAGCGATGATGTGGAACACCTTCGCTGCGCACAAGCTGCTGACCTGGGCGGGCGAGGAGCATGGTCCCGAGAAGCAGACCGAGCTTAAACTCGCGCTGTTCAAGGCGCATTTCAACGAGCGCCGCAATATCGGCGAGGAACCGGTGCTGCTCGACGTCTCGGAGAGCGTCGGGCTGGACCGCGCGGCGGCCGACGCGGCGCTCGCCAGCAAGGAAGTCGCCCACAAGACCCGCGCCGAAGAGCGCGCCGCGTGGGATCTCAATATCTCCGGCGTGCCTGCGATGATCGTGGAGAGCAAGTTCATGATCCCCGGCGCGCAGCCGCCCGAAGCCTATGTCAACGCTCTGCGGCGCGTGGCGGAAAAAGTGCCGGCTTGAACGAAAACGCCCCACCAACCTGGCGGGGCGCTTGTCTTCGATTTGTCCGGCTGATCAGCCGCGCGAGTCCTGCATTGCGGCAAGGGTCTTGTCACCCTTCTTCGCATCCTGCTGCGGATTGTCGGAGCCGACTTCAGGCTCGCGATTGGCGGGATCCTTGGCGCTGTTCTCTTCGCCCCGTTTGCCGACACGGCGATTGACCTCGCCGCCTGCGGAACCCTGATGGCTCGGCGTCGGGTTTTCGGTCAGTTCGTCGATATAGTCGTTGTCGGGGTGCATGGATTGACGTTCGGGCATGTGTATCTCCTTCACAGAACCAATGGTCGGGAAGGGCGGCTAGTTCCGCGGAGCCACTAGCGTGATGGAGCCCGAAACGACGATGGCGCCACCCGCGGGGGCAGCGCCATCGAATTGCATTGGCTTGTCGCCGGTGGTCAGCAGTTGCCTTCCACACCGTCGGCGCAATCGCCCACGGATTCGACGTCTTCACCGATACCGTCGACGGTATTGCAGGCTGACAGCAGCGCGGCGGCGCCGAATGCGAAAATGGTCAGGACACGTTTTTTCATTGTCATACTCCCCTGGCGCCGGGCGAAATTGTCCGGGCGACGGGCAATCAACAACTTATCGAGTAAGCCGTTCCAACGGAGCGGCAGGCAGGGCCTTAGATCAAGCCGAGCCGTTCCAGCTTTCCGGCGAGCTTGCCGGGCAGGGCGTCGCCTATATCCTCACCCTCTTCCAGATCGCGCGGGGGTTCGCCCTTCAGGTAGCGCCAGCCCTGATGGGCGCGCTTGGGGCGCGGATAGACCCGGACGAGTTCGGGCTTCAGGTCTATCGACCAGCGTCCGGTTTTCGTCTCGCTGAAGCCGAGGATTTCGCTGCGCGCGACGATGCTGTGCTGGTGGATCCAGTAGAGCGAGCCGCCGATGCATTGCTCCCACTTGGTCGGGCGATAGCGGGTCGTCAGATTCGGGCTCCGCCGCTGCGCGTACCAGCTTTCGATATCGTCGTAAGACTGCGCGCCGAAAGCGATCTTGGTCAGGTGGAGCGGCATGGGATGGATGTAGGGGGTGCTGCCCCCGAGTCAAACCACCCCCAGCGCCACAGCCAAGCCGAGGAAGGCGAAGAAGCCCATCGAGTCGGTGATCATCGTCACGAACACGCTGCTCGCCACGGCCGGGTCCTGGTCGAGCCGTTCGAAGGCCACCGGCACAAGCACGCCTGCGAGCCCCGCCACCGCCACGTTGATCACCATGGCGAGTGCAATCACGACGCCCAGCAGTGGCGTGAAGATCGCTGCCGTCGCCGCGCCGATCAGCACGGCGATGGTCGCGCCGTTGAGCATGGCCACGCGCATCTCGCGCCATAGGATGCGCCGCGTGTTGCTGCGGGTGAGCTGATTGGTGGCGATCGCGCGCACGGTCACCGCCATCGTCTGCGTGCCCGCATTGCCGCCTATGCTGGCGACGATCGGCATCAGCACGGCCAGCGCTACCAGTTGCTCGATCGCTGCGCCAAACAGTGCGATGATCAGCGAGGCGACCAGCGCGGTGCCGAGGTTCGCGACCAGCCAGCGCACGCGGGCGGAATATGCCTCGCGGATCGGCTCGTTGATGTCGCCTTCGCCCGCGCCGCTCATAAGCAGCGCGTCTTCGCCCGCTTCTTCGGAGATGATGTGGACCACGTCGTCCACCGTCATCTGGCCGACCAAGCGCCCGTCGTCGTCCACCACGGCGGCGCTGATGAGGTTGTACTTTTGGAACATCAGGCCGACCTCTTCCTGGTCGAGCATGACGGGGATCAGCGTCTGGTCGCGCTTCATCACATCGGCCAGCGCGATGGCGCGGGGGGCGCGCAGCACCCAGCTGAGCGCACAGGTGCCGACCGGATGGTGCTTTTCGTCCACCACGAAGATTTCGTAGAATTCGTCCGGCAGCTCGCGCCCATCGCGAAGGTAGTCGATCAGATCGCCGACGGTGAGATGCTCCGGTACCGCGACCAGGTCGCGGCTCATCAGGCGACCGGCGGTTTCCTCCGGATAGGAGAGGGCGGACTGGATCGCGATCCGGTCTTCAAGCTCGACCTCGGCCAGGATGGCGCGCTGGTCGGCCTCGTCGAGATCCTCGATCAGTTGGACCGCATCGTCGGTTTCCAGCTGGTCGACGATCTGCGCGACTGCCTCGGGCGGCAGGCCTTCCATCATGTCCTCGCGGACGTAGTCGTTGAGCTCCGCGACCACATCCGACGTCATCAGATCGGTGATCGCCTCGGCCAGCTGGTAGCGTTCCTCGCGCTCGAACAGTTCGAGAAGGTCGGCGATGTCGGCGGGGTGGAGCGGTTCGACGAGGTCGTAGACGCGCGCCGTGTCGCCTTCGTCCAGCGCTTCCTCGACGCTTTCGACATATTCCTTCTTGAGCGTGTTCTCCTCGTCCATCCGCTCGTCGTCGATGCGGTCGTCCGGGCGCGCCTCCTCCTCCGGCTCGCGCGCCAGCAGAAAACCGTTGTCGTCGAGGGGGCGGTCGCTCTCGCTCATGCGCTCGCTCTAGGCAGGGGGGCACGAAAAGCAAGCCGTGACACAGGCGCTGCGTTTGCTAGGGAGGCGCCAACCGAAATACAGGAGACGAACAATGGCCGATAAGCTGACCTTCACCCTCGACACCGGCGACGGCGAGAACAAGGACGTGGTGATCAAGCTGCGCCCCGACCTGGCGCCGAACCATGTCGAGCGCATCACGACGCTTGCCAACGAAGGCTTCTACGACGGCGTGGTGTTCCACCGAGTGATCCCCGGCTTCATGGCGCAGGGCGGCGATCCGACCGGCACCGGCATGTCCGGCAGCGACAAACCCGACCTCAAGGCCGAATTCAACAGCGAGCCGCACACCCGCGGCACCTGCTCCATGGCCCGCACCCAGGTGCCCGACAGTGCCAACAGCCAGTTCTTCATCTGCTTCGACGACGCCGAATTCCTCGACGGCCAGTACACCGTCTGGGGCCAGGTCGAGAGCGGCATGGAACACGTCGACGCGCTGCCCAAGGGCGAGCCGCCGGCAAACCCAGGCAAGATCGTGAAGGCGACCGTTGGGTAAGCTTCTAGCCTTTTCTTTTCCGGTACTGGGCGCCGCTCTCGCAGGAGCAGCGGCGCACCATTACACGAAAACGCCCACCCTCATGCCAGAGGTTTTGCGACTGACATCCGATGCGCAGCCTGGCAACGTTGCCGAGTGTTTGAAAGAAGCAAGAACGCCAGCGTTTGGTGAGATGCGGGTTTCTCGTTCTGCGAGTGCGGTGGGGGCGTACGACACTGCAAAGGTTATTGAAACTGAGGTCGGTGCCAAAATTTATCTCTACGATGCGCTCGGCGATCGACCGACGGCTGCGGTTCGGTCTGAGGTATTGCTGACTCGAGAGCAGGAATTGTTGATGCGTGCCTGCGTGGGTTCAGATTGAAACCAATTAGCCTTCCCGCTAAAGCGCCCTCTCCCATGAGACCGACCAATTCCCCCAAGACCTACAGGGTCAAGAGCTTCGGCTGCCAGATGAACGTCTATGACGGCGAGCGCATGGCCGAGATGCTGGGTGAACGGGGCATCGTGCCCGCGCCCGACGGCGAGGAGGCCGACCTGGTCGTGCTCAACACCTGTCACATTCGCGAGAAGGCGGCGGAGAAGGTCTATTCGGACATCGGCCGCCTGACCAAGGCGGGGCGCGAGGCTGGCAAGGAGCCGCTGATCGCGGTCGCGGGCTGCGTCGCGCAGGCCGAGGGGGAGGAGATCATGAAACGCTCTCCGGCGGTCAGCATGGTCGTCGGCCCGCAGGCCTATCACCGTCTGCCCGAAATGCTCGACAAGGCGGTGAAGGGCGAGCGGGCGACCGACACCGACATGCCCGCCATCGCCAAATTCGCCGCGCTGCCGGAACGCCGCCGCACCAATCCGGCGAGCTTCCTCACCGTGCAGGAAGGCTGCGACAAGTTCTGCACCTATTGCGTGGTGCCCTATACGCGCGGCGCGGAAATAAGCCGTCCCTATGCGGACCTCGTCACCGAGGCGCGGAAGCTGGTCGACGCGGGCGCAAAGGAAATTACGCTGCTGGGCCAGAATGTCAGCGCATGGTCGGGCGAGGACGAGAAGGGCCATCGCGTCGGCCTCGCCGGCCTGATCCGCGACCTTGCCAAGGTCGATGGCCTCGCGCGCATCCGCTACACCACCAGCCACCCCGCCGACATGGACGACGCCCTGATCGCCGCGCATGGCGAGATCGACAAGCTCATGCCCTTCCTCCACCTGCCGGTGCAGGCAGGCAGCGACCGGGTGCTCAAGGCCATGAACCGCAGCCACACGGCGGAAAGCTACCTCAAGCTGCTCGACCGATTCCGCGCCGCGCGACCCGACCTCGCGCTCTCGGGCGACTTCATCGTCGGCTTCCCCGGCGAGACCGATGCCGAGTTCGAGGAAACGCTCGCGCTGGTGGACGAGGTCCAATACGCACAAGCCTTCAGCTTCAAGTATAGCCCACGCCCCGGCACGCCCGCCGCCACGATGGACGGACAGGTTGCGAAAGAGGTCATGGACGAACGCCTCCAGCGCCTCCAGGCCGCGCTCAACCGTGACCAGCTGGCCTTCAACGAGGCGAGCGTCGGGCGCATCTGCGAAGTCCTCGTCGAGCGCAAGGGCAAGCACGAGGGCCAGTGGCTCGGCAAGACCCCGTGGCTGCAAAGCGCCTGGTTCGAAGGCGATGTGGCGATCGGCGACCTCGTGCAGGTCGAATTGCTCGAGGCGGGTCCGAACTCGCTCAGCGCCAAGCTGCGCGAAACCGTCGCCGCCTGAGCTTCTGCCAGCGCGTCAATCCTTCGCGCGGATCACCTTCTTGCGATATTCCGACCAGGCGGCGTCGTGGATCTGCTCGCCGCGCGCCGTGCGGGGCAACCGATAAAGCGCTTCGAGATAGGCCCAGTCGAATTCGGTCATTTCCTGCGGCGCAGCATCGGCGTCGAGGAAGAGCGAGAGGATCGTCGGCGTCGTGTCCGGACCGTCGGAGGCCATATCGTCGATCGAGGCGAAACTGCGCATGGAGGCATAGTCCGCCAGCTGTTGCAGTGTCTTGCCCGGCACCAGCGCCCGTTCCATCAGCACGACCGAGCCGATCATGTCCATGCGGATTTGCTGGGTCATGCGCGTGGCGTTGAAGGGATCGCCCGCCTTCACCTGGCGCGGCGGATCGCCGACCTCGATCACGGCCAGCTGCTTGCCGTCGACTTCTCTCTCCTCGGTCGAATGCCAGGCATGCGCCCCGCCGCTGCCGCGCAGAATCCGGTCGTATTCGTAGTCGAGCAGCGTGGAAAACAGCCACGGCGCTTCTTTGCGGAGCTGTTTCACTTCCTCGGGGCCGTCGTCCACGAAGGCGACCAGCGTGTTGACCTGGCAACCCTCGCCGGCAATCGCGATGTCGAGCCGCCGGGCATTGGCCTCGATCCGGTCGATCAGCACGCCTGCATAGGCGGGGTCCATGCCCATAACGCCGACGCAAATCTGGCCGTATTGGCGGGCCACCGGCTTGTCCACGCGGGGGCGGCGGGTGATGGCCCGGGTCATACCCTCGACCCGCTCCATTGCTTCCTGCTCGCGCTCTCCCGTCACGATGATGACTTCTTCGGCAGGGTCGGTGTCCTGCGCCAGCAGAGGGGCGGCGGCCGACAAGCAAAGAGCGACGGCGGAGCAAATCGTGAGCTTTTTCATGGCGCTACTCCAGTATCTCCACCGCAGAAAGCCAAACCGTTTTCGGCAGATGCCCCAGCCGTTCGACCAACGACTTGCGCAACCGATCAACGCACAGCCGGATGACATCGGTATTACTATCCACCATCCGGAAGGTGCGTCCAGCTTGCGCGCGCGACAATCGGGGCTACATTTCCGACTCGCACACGAAAGGAGCGCATGGCCCGTAAACCCGCACCGAAGGACGCCAGGTCCTTCACCCCGCCGCCCAGTCCGCAGCGCGAGGTTCGCCGCGCGCAGGTCGACATCAGCTTCGACAACCAGAGCCTGCTCGGCGCGCTGTTCGGCCAGTTCGATGCCAATCTGGTGCAGGTGGAAAACCGGCTCGGCGTGTTCATCTCGGCACGCGGCAACCAGCTCCATATCGAAGGCCCCGAAGACAGCGTTGCCCGTGCGCGTGACGTGCTGAAGGCGATGTACGACCGGCTTGCCATCGGGCAGGAGCTCGACGGCGGCGCGATCGAGGCGCTGATCGCCATGTCGGACGAACCCACGCTCGACGGGATCGTCGATGCCGAACCCGGCAAGGGCAAGAACGCCCCGCCGATCATGATCCGCACCCGGCGCAAGACCATCGTGCCGCGCAGCGCGATGCAGGCGACCTACATGCGCAGCCTTGTGCGCGACGACATCATCTTCGCGCTCGGCCCGGCGGGGACCGGCAAGACCTATCTCGCGGTCGCGCAGGCGGTGGCGCAGCTCATCACCGGCAGCGTGCAGCGGCTGATCCTCAGCCGTCCGGCAGTGGAGGCAGGCGAGAAGCTCGGCTTCCTGCCCGGCGACATGAAGGAGAAGGTCGATCCCTATCTCCGGCCGCTCTACGATGCGCTTTACGATTGCATGCCGCCCGAACAGGTCGAGCGGCGGCTGGCTTCCGGCGAGATCGAGATCGCGCCCATCGCCTTCATGCGCGGGCGCACGCTGGCCGATGCCTTCGTGATCCTCGACGAGGCGCAGAACACCACGCGCGAGCAGATGAAGATGTTCCTCACCCGCTTCGGCCAGAACAGCCGCATGGTCATCTGCGGCGACCCCAACCAGGTCGACATCCCCGGCGGCGGCGGCATGAGCGGCCTTGCAGATGCGGTCGGCAAGCTGGAGGGCGTGGAAGGCTTCGGCACGATCCGGTTTACGGCAGCGGACGTGGTGCGCCACCCGATCGTGGGGCGGATCGTCGAGGCGTATGAGGGGAAGGGCGAGTAGGGCGGGAAATGTCCGCTAACGGTGCGACTGCGGGAGTGCAGCCAACAGCATACGGCCTTGGAATTGCTGCGCTCGGCATTCGCTAGCGGCGAGCGCTATTGTCTAGCTCTCATTGGCTGGCTTCCCTCCACCCGGGGGCTGGGGTAGATCGATATCATGTCGATGGTTCCAGATTTCGACTATTTTCCCGTTCTCATCAAATCGGAAAACATTGATGATCGGCACTCGATCGACCTTTGTAATTCCCATAGCCTTGCCTCGCTCGCTTGGGTCGAGTGAAACAAACCATCGTGTCGCTACCTTATCGCCCTCGGCGATTTGATAATCAATCTCTCCGCTCAAAGCGCCAAAGCTATGAAAAAGATCGGCGACTTCCTTTTGCGCGATTGCAGGTTCTGTGACGTTCTTACGATCTCCGATATCGTGAACTACATATTTCTCTGCAACGAAGTCTGCGTAAACGCCAGTGTTGTTGGTGAACCAGAGATTTTCGTAAAAATCCGCAGCAAGGCGCTTGTTTCTTTCGAGCGTAGTTTCGGCATTTTCTTCGCGGGATGGCTCCGCTGCAACCTCAGAGCAGCCCGGTAGAATAGCGGCACTTAGTGCAACTGCGAAAATAATCTGACGCATAAAACATCCCTCCATGTTTCGGGTCCCAACTTAATCCGCCAGCGTGTCGATGGCAAATGGCCTCCTTCCCTAAATCAAGGCCATTGCCAGCCACCGCTTTCCTACCGTTAGACGCTCAGCTAGGTGGCGCGGATGATCTACGGTTATCTCTGCAGGCTAACGTCCGTTCTTACCAAGCGAATGGAAGGCAGGTTTTTAGGCCCAGGACAGTGTAACATACGGTCCATGTCTCGGAATTTGGCAGGCTGATGGACCTCGATATCGCGATCGATGGTTGGCCCGAGGCGATCGATTGGGCGGAGCTTGCGGACGGTGCGGCCGACGCGGCAGCCGGAGTGGAGCCGATATTATCGAGTGAGCGACTGACCGCCTCGATCCTTTTCACCACCGACGCGGAGGTCCACGACCTCAACCGCGAGTGGCGTGGCAAGGACAAGCCGACCAATGTGCTCAGCTTTCCCATGCTGGAGCGCGACGCGCTACTCGCGCTCGCGCCCGATGGCCCACCCGAAATGCTCGGCGACATCGCGCTTGCCCAAGAAACATGCGCTCGCGAGGCGGCGGAGAAGGGCGTCAGCCTCGAACACCATACCGCCCATCTGATCGTCCACGGCCTGCTCCACCTCGCCGGGCACGATCACATCGATAGCGACGCGCAGGCCGAGGCCATGGAAGCGCTCGAGATCGCCGCTCTTGCAAAAATGGGCATCGCCGACCCATATGGGGATCGCAACTGATGGGAGCGCATTGTTAGGGCCATGCCCGATTCGTCATCACCCGCCGGAGACGCGGAGAGTAGAAGCGGGCTGTGGCTCGCAATCCGGAAAATGTTCGATCCCGACGGCGGCGAGCGCAGCCTGCGCGCGCAGCTGGAAGAAGCTATCGACGAGCACGAGGACGAGAACGGCGAGGACGAGCCCGAGCATAGCGGCACGGGCGACCTCTCGCAGGTCGAGCGCCAGATGCTGCGCAACCTGCTGCACTTCTCCGAACACGATGCCGACGACGTGGCCGTGCCGCGCGGCGAGATCATCGCCATGAACGCCACCGCCAGCTGGGACGAGCTGGTCGAAACCTTCGCCGAACACGGCCATTCGCGCATGCCCGTCTATCGCGACCAGCTCGACCATGTGATCGGCATGGTCCATCTGAAGGACGTATTTCCCTATCTGGCGCGCGGTGACGAACCGCCCGCGGACTGGACCGTGCTGATGCGCCAGCCGCTCTACGTGCCGCAGACGCGCAATGCGCTCGATGTGCTGGCCGATATGCGCGCCCAGCGCATGCACCTGGCGGTGGTGGTGGACGAGTTCTCCGGCACCGACGGGATCATCACGATCGAGGATCTGGTCGAGGAGATCGTCGGCGAGATCGAGGACGAGCACGACGACGCGCCCGAGGAATGGATCGTGCCGATCGGCGCAGGGATGTGGGATTGCGACGCACGCGCCGAGCTGGACGATGTGGCCGAGCAGGTCGATCCCGCCCTCGCCGAAGTCGAGGAATCGGTCGATACGCTGGGCGGCCTCGCCTTCGTGCTGGCCGAGCAGGTGCCGCAGGTCGGCACCGTGGTCGCGCATCCCAGCGGCTGGCGGATCGAGGTCACCGACGGCGACGAGACCCACGTGAAGCGCCTTCGCCTGCACGAACCTGCCGGCGAGGACGAGGGCGAAAGCGACTGATCGCATTGTTGCACGAATCCGCACATTCGCCCTCGACAGGCGCGCATCCCGTCCATAGCTAGCAAGCATCATGGCAACCCGGCGACTTCCCCCCCTGCGTGCGCTCGAAGCATTCGTGCGCACCGTCCGGCTAGGTTCCGCCCGGGCGGCGGCGGAGGAATTGGGCCTCAGCCCTTCGGCCCTTTCGCGGCGGATCGGAAACCTCGAGGAATTCGTCGGCAAGAAGCTGTTCACGCGAGCGCGCCAGTCGATGCAGCTGACGGACGACGGGCATGCGTTCTACGAGGCGGTCAATCCGCAACTAGAGGCGCTGGCGCGGGCGGTGGAGAGCCAGTCCGACAATCTCTCGCTGCTCCGTTTGCGCCTCGGCGTGCTGCCGCTGTTCGGCACTCAGCGCCTGTTCCCGAAGCTCGGCGAATTGCGCACGCGCCACCCGTTGCTGCACATCGATATCGATACAGGCGCGCATCTCGAGGATCGCGTCGGCGACCTGCTCGATGCCGCGATCATCCTGTCGCGCGGGCCGGAGCGGGGCCTGCATGCCGTGCGGCTGGACTACAACAAGGTCCATGCGATCTGCAGCCGCGGATTGCAGGAAAAGCTGGGCGACAACCCCGATCAGGAAGCGCTCGCCAAGCAGACCTTCCTCATTCACAACGAACTGTCCGAAAGCTTCGTCGCCTGGCGACAGGAGATCGACATGCCCGATCTGGAGCCTGCGGCAATCGATCACTTCGATTCAGGCCAGATCATGCTGGAAGCGGCCGCGCAGGGCCTAGGCATCGCGATCATGCATGACGATCACTTGCGCCGCGCGCATGACAACCGGCTCGCCCGTCTGTTCGATGTCGATGTGGAAAGCCCCTACAGCTACTGGTTCGTGTGCAAGCCGACTGCGCTGGAAGAAAGACCCGTGCGGCTGTTCCACGACTGGCTGATCGGCGCCGAACTCTAAGTCGCGTCGCCGCCGCCGTCCTTCGGGCGATAGCGCACCGCATCTACGACATGCTGGAAATCGCGCAGGGGCCTGCCGAGTGCCGCGATCAGCGCTTCTTCGATCTCTTCGCGCGCCTTGGCGGCGATCGCCTTGCGGCCGCGGTGGTCCTCCGGACTGAACGGCTCGAGGTAATTGATGACTAGCGGAAAGGTGCCCTTGCGCGCCATCACGCGCATCGCATTGTGCAGGCCGCTTTCGTCGCCGACCCAGCCGATTTCCTCGGCATTCTCGCCATAGTCGAGCATAACCGGCTGGACGAGGACCCCCGGAGGCGGAGGCTCCAGCACCGATAGCATAGAAGACTTGAAAGGCAGTAGCGACTGTCCGTCCGTCACCGTGCCCTCGGGAAAGACCGTCACCGACCAATTGTCCTGCAGCGCTTCCTTCAGCGCATTGATCTGCTCGGCCACACCCAGCCGGTTCTCGCGCTTGACGAAAACCGTCCGATTGAGGCGGCACAGCCAGCCGATCACCGGCACCTCGGCCAGTTCCTGCTTGGCGACGAAGGCCGTGCCGCTGGCTCCGGCAGAGGCCAGAATATCCACCCACGACAGGTGGTTGGAGATGAAGAAGACGTCCCGCCGAAGCGGCGTGCCGACGATAGTGACGCGCGCTCCGATCACCCGTGCCGTGTAACGCAGGAACAGCATCGGGAAGGGGGACCCATAGGCGAAGATGCGATAGAGATAGTGCAGCGGCACGAACACGATCAGCAGGACGAGGATGCCGAGCGCGCGCAGAGTGAATCGCATCCAGCCGATGGCGGTCAGCGGCACCTTCTCTCCGCGCGCGGCGGCCAGCCGACGCTCGGTATAGCGCGCGAGGCGCCGCTCAGCTTTCGCGGTCGAGCCGGACGCCATAGAGTTCCAGGCGATGATCGACGAGGCGGTAACCGAGCTTCTCGGCGATCTGTTTCTGCAGCGCCTCGATCTCGGGATCGACGAATTCGATGACCTTGCCGGTTTCCACGTCGATCAGGTGATCGTGGTGGGCCTCGGGCGCCGCTTCGTAACGGGCGCGGCCATCGCCGAAATCGTGGCGGTCGAGGATGCCGGCCTCTTCGAACAGGCGCACCGTGCGATAGACGGTCGCGATCGAAATGCCGGAATCGATCTTGTTCGCGCGCTCGTGGAGCAGTTCGACATCGGGATGGTCGTCGCTTTCCGACAGTACGCGCGCGATTACGCGCCGCTGCTCGGTGATGCGCAGGCCCTTGTCGGCACACAATTGCTCGAGATCGATTTTCTGGTGCATTTGCTTCCCGATTGAAAAACGCCCCGTACCCTTATCGGGCCGGGGCGTCTTCCTCAAGGCGAACCGAAGGGCTTTACGCGCTCTTCTTCTTGCGACCGCGCTTCTGGCCGGGCTTGCGGCCGAGGCCGATCTTAACCGCGAGGTCGCGGCGGGTGGCGGCATAGTCCGGTGCAACCATCGGATAATCGGCCGACAGTCCCCAGCGCGCGCGATAGTCTTCCGGCGTCATGTCATGCTCGGTCGACAAGTGCCGCTTGAGCATTTTCATCTTCTTGCCGCAGTCGAGGCACACGAGATGATCCTTCTTTACCGAAGAGCGGATCGAAACAGCGGGATCGGGAGTGGGCTCGGCGGGGGAGCCTGCACTGTCGAGGCCGGAAAGGGCTGAATAGACATTGGAAATAAGCGTCGGCACGTCGTCGACGGCCACGCTATTGTTGCTCACATGTGCAGCGACAATATCCGATGTCAGCGTGATAAGCGTTTCGGTCATGTCGGTTTCGATAGTGTCCATTCGGCAAGGCTCCCTTCAGCCTGTCTTTATTGATGCTACCCTTTGGTTGGCAGCATTGTATAAAATCGACAAGAGAAGGTAAAGCGCACAGTTCACAGGATTATTTTGACGCAAATATACAAGTGAATTGGCGCGTATTTACAACTTTCGGCCGAATGTGATGGCATCGAGTGCCTTGCCGTCCAGAGTGCGGTAATAGGCGGGCCGCTGACCGATCGGCTCGAATCCGACTGCGCGGTAAAGTCGCTCGGCCGGGTTATTGGCGCGCATTTCCAGGAATACCTGCTCTGCGCCGCCATTGCGCGCGCTCTCGAAGAATTGCTCGAGTAAATTGCGGCCGAGGCCTTTGCCGCGATGGTCGGGGTGGACTGCGACCAATAGCAATTCTTCCTCGCCTGGCGCGCGGCGGGCGAGAACGAAACCGGCGGCTTCATCATCTGCGCCGACGGCACCGCCTTGGGGGTTGCACAACAAAGCGTAAGTATGGGGCAGGGCGAGCGACCCCTCGACCTGCGTCCGCGTCCACGCTTCGCGCCAATGCGGGTCGAAAGCAGCATCCATGACTGCCATCAACTTGTCGATCTCGTTCATTTGCTCGGAAGCTTCGCGTCCGGCCCCCGACCGTAGAGGGGCGCGAGATCGGTGGTGAGGCGGCTCTCGTGGAGCAGGTATGCCGCGCGGGCATCGGGCGTCAGTTCCAGTACAAGAGCATCTTCGTCCAGCAGCACGGCCAGTTCCTTGGCGCGATTGCCGACCAGGATGCGGTGGCGAGTGGCCTCCGCTGCCGCGTCAGGCGCGAGCGATCGGACCTCGTCTTCGGCATGCCCATCTGCGGCGAAATTCTGGATGAACCATTCGCCATGGCCCCCGTTCATGCACACCGTGACGGCGCGGGGATCGGGTTGCCAGCTGCGCACGCGCACCAGCTCCAGCGTCGGATAACCGAGCACTTCGGCACCCCAGGCGATTCCCAGTGCCCGTGCCACCGCAAGTCCGATCCGCACACCGGTGAAGCTGCCCGGTCCGAGGGACACGAGGATGCGATCCGCGCGGCCCTTGCCGGGCAGTTCGGCAATCATCGGCACAAGCCGTTCGGCATGACCGCGGCCCAGCACCTCGTGCCGCGCGTCGACCAACACGCTGCCGTCGAAGAGCGCTACCGAGCAGGCCTCGGTCGCCGTTTCTATCGCCAGAATACGCATCCCCAGCGCCCTGCCTCAGGCGCGGCTGCGCTTCAAGTCAGGCGATGCGGTTGAACTTCTCGAAATCGGGGCGCGGGCTGCGGCCGAAGATCGTCGTCTCGTCGCCATAGCCGATGGCGCAGACCCAGTCCGCCTTGTGCCGCGGATTGTCGGCGAAGAAAGCCTCGGTGACCTTGTCGAGGTCGACGCCCGACATCGGCCCGCAATCGAGTCCCTGCGCGCGCGCGGCAATGATAAGGTAAGCGCCCTGCAGCGCCGAGTTACGCTTGGCCCCTTCTATCCGCCCGTCTTCGTCTCCTTCGAACCAGCTCTTGGCGTCGGTATGCGGGAACAGCCAGGGCAGTTCTTCGTGAAAGTCGATATCGTAACCGATGACGACGACGACCGGTGCGGTCTTGATTTTCTCCTGATTACCCTCGCTAGCGCATTCGGCGAGTTTGTCGCGCGATTCCTGCGACACGCACCAGACGAACCGGCCCGGCTGCATATTGGCCGAGGTCGGGCCCATTTTCAGCAATTCGTAGATCGCCTGGATCTGGTCTTCGCTCACCGGCTTGTCGAGCCAGCCATTGTAGCTGCGCGCTTCGCGGAAAATCTGGTCGAGCGCGTCGGCGGAAAGCGTATTGTCGTGGAATTGCTTGGTCATGAAGTCCTCTTGTCTGGGCCGTTCAGGCTGCGCGGACTTCAACGACCTCCGGGACATAATGTTTCAGCAGGCCCTCGATGCCATGCTTCAGCGTGGCGGTGGAGGAGGGGCAGCCCGAGCAGGCGCCCTGCATCTGCAAATGCACGATCCCGTCGCGATAGCCGCGATACTGGATATCGCCGCCATCGCCTGCGACAGCCGGACGCACGCGGGTTTCGAGCAGTTCGTTGATCTGGGCGATGATGTCGGAATCCTCGTCACGCTCTTCGACCAGCATGCTTTCGTCTTCCGCCGGTACGCTGATGCCGCCAGCGCTTCCGGGCATGAATAGCGGCGCTTCGGACACAAAATGATCGAGCAGGATGGCGACGACCTGCGGCTTCAAGTCGGTCCAGCTGACGCCGGGTGCGGCGGTCACGGTGATGAAGTCGCCGCCGAAGAACACGTTGGTCACATCGCCCAGATCGAAGATCGCCTGGGCCAGCGGGCTTGCCTCCGCCGCTTCGGGCGTAGAGAATTCGCGGGTGCCTGATCCCATTACGGTCTTGCCGGGCAGGAACTTGAGGCTGGAGGGATTGGGCGTGGTTTCGGTTTCGATGAACATGACAGCTATTTAGGGATGGCGGGAACCGGTCACAAGCAACAATGCTTTTTGCCGATGTTCACTGTCCCTTCACACCAAGGCTCCCTATATCCACGCCATGGCTATTCTTCCGCGCGCCGTCCGGCGTCTCGCGCTTGTCCTCCCCTTTGCTCTGCTGGCACCGCAGCTCGCGGTTGCGCAGGACCCGGTCCCGCCGACACCGCAATATTTGACGGAAGAGGGCGAGACCCCGTGGATTTACGAGGGCAGCGACGTCCCGCGCGACGAGGAATGGACCTTCGGGGAGCTGCCCAATGGCCTGCGCTATGCCGTGCGCAAGAATGGTGTCCCGCCCGACCAGGTCTCGATCCGCGTGCGGATCGATGCCGGGTCGCTGCACGAGGAAGATAGCGAGCAGGGCTATGCCCACTTGCTCGAGCATCTTCTGTTCCGCGAGAGCGAATATCTCGGCCCGGCGATGGCGATCCCGACCTGGCAGCGGCTCGGCGCGACTTTCGGTAGCGATACCAATGCCGAAACCAGCCCGACGCATACGGTCTACAAGCTCGACTTGCCCAATGTGGACGAGGCGAAGTTGGCCGAGAGCATGAAAATCCTCTCCGGCATGGTTCGCGCGCCGGTGCTGAGCGATGCCAATGTGCAGGCCGAAGTGCCTATCGTGCTCGCCGAGAAGCGCGAGCGGGGCGGTCCGCAGCAGCGTGCTGCCGAGCGGACCCGCGAGACGTTGTTCGCCGGTCAGAAGCTCGCCAACCGCCTGCCGATCGGAACCGAGGCCACATTGAACGGCGCGACCGGCGCTTCGGTCAGTGCGTTTTACGAGCGTTGGTATCGCCCCGAGAACACGGTGATCGTCGCGGTCGGCGACCTCGATCCGATGCAGCTCGCCGCCGAAGTCGAAAAATGGTTCGGCGACTGGCAGGGCGAGGGCGCGGCGACTCCCGCTCCCGATTTCGGCGATCCCGTCGCACCTCCCGGCGCCGATCCCGCCAATCCGGTGGGCGAAGTGGCGGGCATTGTCGCGCCCGGGCTGCAGCGTAGCTTCACCTATGCCGTGATGCGTCCGTGGCGTCCGGTGAACGATACGATCGTCTATAATGAAGGGCTGCTGCGCGACAGCCTGGCGCAGGCGCTGATCAACCGGCGGCTCGAAGCGCGGGCGCGTGCGGGCGGCAGCTATCTCTACGCGCAGGTCGCGCAGGACGATGTCAGCCGCTCCACCGATGCGACGTTCGTGTCCTTCGCACCGCTCTCCGAGGATTGGGAAGCGGCGCTGGCCGACGTGCGCGGCGTGATCGCCGATGCGCTGGCCAATCCGCCGACGCAGGAAGAGATCGACCGCGAGCTGGCCGAATTCGAGTCCATCTTCGCAAGCTCGGTCGAGCAGCGCCGCGTCATGGCGGGTGCGCGACTGGCAGACGATATCGTCAATGCCGTCGATATCCGCGAGACCGTGGCCGCGCCGGAGACGGTGCTGACTGTGTTCAACTCGATGCGCGAGAAGGTCACGCCGGAGCAGATGCTCGAACAAACCCGCAAGCTGTTCGCCGGCCCGGTCATTCGCGCGGCCTATGTGACGCCGGAAACTGGCGAGGCGAGCGATGCGGAAATCCGCACCGCCATGCTTGCGCCGGTCGAGGTAGCATCGGATGCGCGGATCGCGGCGCAGGATATATCCTTCGAGGACCTGCCCCCTATCGGCGAGCCGGGCACCATCGCCCAGCAGGGTCCGCTCGGCGTGCTCGATATCGAGCGGGTGGACTTCGCCAATGGTGTGAAGGCCATTTTGTGGGCCAATGATGCAGAACCGGGCCGTGTTGCGGTCAAGGTGCGCTTTGGCGGCGGCTGGCGCGCGATTGCCGAGGACGAGGCCGCTTACGCAATGCTCGGCCGCATGGCGCTGGTCGGGTCGGGCGTTGGCGAGCTGGGACAGGAAGAACTCGACCGCATTTCCACCGGACGCCGCATGGGCTTCGATTTCGACATCACCGACGGGGCCTTCACTCTGTTCGCGCAGACCCGCAAGCAGGATTTGGCCGACCAGCTCTATATCTTCGCGGCCAAGTTCGCGATGCCGCGCTGGGATCCGAACCCGGTCGAGCGCGCCAAGGCTGCGGCGCGGCTGGCCTATGAAAGCTATGCTGCCAATCCGGCGGGCGTGATCAATCGCGACCTCGAATATCTGCTGCGCGACAAGGATGGCCGTTTCGAAGTGGCCGATCCTGCCGCAATCGCGGAAACGACGCCCGAAGGCTTCCGCGAAGTGTGGGAGCCGCTGCTCAAGAACGGCCCGATCGAAGTGCTGGTATTCGGCGACTTCGACAAGGCCGAGGGGATCGCCGCGCTGACGCGGACTTTCGGTGCGCTCGACCAGCGCGGTGAGCTCGCCGCCGATGTCGCGAGCGAAAGCTTCGGCTTCCCCGAACCGGGCGAGACCGTGGTGCGCTATCACAATGGCGATGCCAACCAGGCCGCTGCCGTCATCGCATGGCCGAGCGGCGCGGGTGTCGACGGCCTGCCCGAATCGCGCCAGCTCGAAATCCTGACGCAAGTGTTCAACAACCGCCTGATGGACGCGATGCGCGAACGGGCCGGGGCGAGCTATGCGCCGGTGATCAACAGCCAGTGGCCGACCGATGTCGCAAGCGGCGGGCGTATAACCGCCTTCGCCCAGTTGCGGCCCGAGGACGTGCCGGCCTTCTTCGCCTCCGCGGACGCAATCGGGCAGGATCTCGCGACCACGCCGCCGAGCGCGGACGAACTCCAGCGCGTCACCGAGCCGCTGCTGCAATATGTGAACCGCGTGTCGACCGGAAACCTGTTCTGGCTGTTCCAGCTTGAGGGATCGACGCAGGACCCGGCCCGCATCGGCCTGTTGCGCTCGCTGCTGAACGACCTCACGCAGACCACGCCGGAGCGGATGCAGGCGCTGGCGCAGAAGTATTTCGGCGACACGCGCGGTTGGCGCATGGCGGTGATCCCCGAGGGACAGGAATTGGCGACGCGCGTTACGACCGCGCCCGCCGAGGCTGGCCGCTAGGCGGTCGCTCTCCGGTCACAGCAATCGGGTTTTTGGGCTGGCCAAGCAAAAGCTGCTTGCGGCATGAGGCCCGTTCGTCTGCGATAAGCTGATAGGACTGGCGCAATTCCGCGCCGCAACTGGAATTTTCAATGGCGACGAACTGGGCACCGGATAGCTGGAAGAGCTTCGAGGCACGGCATCTGCCCGAATATCTCGACGCCGCGGCGCTTGATGCTGCGACCACTGCGCTCGAAACGCATCCCCCGCTCGTCTTCGCGGGCGAGGCGCGGGCGCTCAAGGCGGATCTCGCCGAGGTGGCCGAGGGCAAGGCGTTCCTGTTGCAGGGCGGCGACTGCGCCGAGAGCTTCGCCGAGTTCCACCCCAACAATATCCGCGACACCTTCCGCGTGCTGCTGCAGATGGCGGTTGTCATGACCTTCGCCAGCAAGAAGCCGGTGGTGAAGGTCGGGCGCATGGCAGGCCAGTTCGCCAAACCGCGCAGTTCGAACACCGAAACGCAGGACGGCATTACCCTGCCGAGCTATTTTGGCGACAACATCAACGGCATCGACTTCGACGAAGCCAGCCGGACCAACGATCCGCAGCGCATGGTGCGCGCCTATTCGCAGGCTGCTGCCACGCTCAACCTGCTGCGCGCCTTTGCCGGTGGTGGTTATGCCAACCTGCGTCAGGTTCACCAGTGGACGCTCGAATTCATGGGCCGCAGCCCTTGGGCGGACAAGTTTAAGGACGTCGCCGATCGCATCGGCGAGGCGCTCGATTTCATGGAAGCCTGCGGGATCACGCCCGAAACACTGCCGCAATTGCGCGGCACCAGCTTCTACACCAGCCACGAGGCGCTGCTCCTGCCCTATGAGCAGGCGCTGACCCGCCGCGACAGCCTGACCGGCGACTGGTACGATACCAGCGCGCATATGGTCTGGATCGGCGACCGCACGCGCTTCCGCGATAGCGCGCATATCGAATTCGCCCGCGGCATCGGCAATCCGCTGGGCATGAAATGCGGGCCGAGCCTTGAGACGGACGATCTTCTGCACCTGCTCGACATGCTGAATCCGGCACGCGAGCCGGGCCGCATCACGCTGATCAGCCGCTTCGGCCACGACAAGGTCGAAGACGGCCTGCCGCGCCTCGTCCGCGCGGTGAAGGCGGAAGGCCATCCGGTGGTGTGGAGCTGCGATCCGATGCACGGAAATGTCGTGAAATCGGAAAGCGGCTACAAGACGCGGCCCTTCGACCGCATCCTGACCGAGGTAAAAGGCTTCTTCGCCGTCCACCGCGACGAAGGTACGCATCCGGGCGGTATCCATGTCGAAATGACCGGGCAGGATGTGACCGAATGCGTCGGCGGCGCGGTAGCCATCACCGACGAGGCGCTCAAGGATCGCTATCACACGCATTGCGACCCGCGCCTCAATGCGGCGCAATCGCTGGAGCTGGCCTTCCTGATCGCCGAGATGCTCAACGACGAGCACGCGGTGCGCCGCGCCGACGCCGCCTGAGCCGCAGCACTAGGCATTATCCCCTAGCTGCGGTTTGCGGCGCATTTCCCGACGCTCGCCTACTCCCGGCGCTGCGAAAGGAGATCGTGCGCCGATGCCGACGAGCCGGGTCGATACTGCATTGCTGGCGACAGCATGGCTGCTGGTTTGCACAACCCTGTTTATGCTCGTGGCTGCGGGTCATGTCGGTGCCCCGCTGTGGTTGATGCTTACAGCGCACGTAGTGCTTGGCGCGTTGATCCAGCGGCACGCCAAGCGCAAACCCGCCCCGGCGATCAGCCCGCCGCGCCCCCTGCAGTCGCTCAACGCCAGTCTGGCGGACGAGCTCGCCGGGATCGGACGGTTGAGTTTCGATCCAGCCAGCGGGCGTCATCGCTGGTCGCGCGAGTTTTGTCGGATTGCCGGACTGCCGCCGATGACCGCGCCCGATGAGGCATGTTTGGAGGCGCTCATGCCCCAAGGCTTGAAGCAAATGCGGGTTACGCTCGCCCGCCATGCAAAGGACCGCGAGACCTACACCGTGGAATTCGAGATCGAGAATCCGCAGCTCGGCACCCGGTTGCTCCGCGCTCGTGCGCGCAACATGTTCTCGCCCGAGGGGGCGTGCGAGCAGGTGCTGATGGTCGTGCGCGACGTGACCGAGGACTATTCGCAGGTCGCCCGTATCGAGGAAGCGCGCGCAGCGGCCGTGCGAGAGGCCGAAGAGGCGAGGCAGCAGGCCAATACCGATGCTTTGACGGGTCTCGCCAATCGTCGCAGCGCGATGCAATCGCTGGACCGCGAGATCATGCGCGCGCGACAGAGCGGCGAGCCGCTCGCGCTGCTCGTTTTTGATGTCGATCACTTCAAGGCTGTCAACGATACCCATGGCCATGCGCAGGGCGATCTCGTGCTGGCGGAAATGGGCGGAATCATCCGGCGGCAGAAGCGCGACGGACAATTCGCGGCGCGCGTCGGGGGCGAGGAGTTCCTGATGATCCTGCCGGGCGCTGACGGGCGCGCCGCGTCCGCTGCGGCCGAAAGGCTGCGGCTGGCGATCGATCACGGCACGCGAATGGCGGACGCGCCTTCCGTCACCGTAAGTGTCGGGCACGCGGCCCTCGGGCCGGGCGATACCAGCCTGACCCTGTTCGCCCGCGCGGACGAAGCGCTCTACGCGGCGAAGCGCGGAGGCCGGAATCAGGTCAGATTGGCGGCATGACGTCGGATCAGCGCGGCACTGCCAACCTAAGTCTTTAAACTGCCAACGGATTGCGCCATGTATGGCGATGGTCGTCGCATTCTGACGTCCGTCGCAATCAGGGGGCGCACCAATGTCACGCCCGAATCCAGTACCGGTCCGCACCGATGCGCCGCTCGCCACACGCTTCGCCGTCGTGCGCGCGCTCACCGAAGCGCTTGCCGCACCGCTGTCCGAAGCGGATGCCACCTTGCAGTCAATGGAAGATGCCTCGCCTGCGAAATGGCATCTCGCCCATGTCACGTGGTTCTGGGAAACCTTCCTGCTGCGCGACCACCTTGATGGCTACAAGCTTTATGACGAGCGCTGGCCCTTCGTCTTCAACTCCTATTACGAGGCCGAGGGTGAGCGGATCGCGCGTTTTTCCCGCGGCATGCTGTCGCGCCCGACCGTGGCGGACATCCTCGACTGGCGCGCTCATGTCGATGCGGCGATGGAGCCGCTGTTCGAGCGCGAGGAGCTCGCACCGCTGATCGAGCTCGGCTTCTCGCACGAACAGCAGCATCAGGAATTGCTGCTGACCGACATCAAACACGCGCTGTTCCAGAACCCGCTTGGGCCGGCGATGTGGGACAAAAAAACACCACAGGCGCAAGTACAAGCGGACGACTGGCATTCGCACCCTGGAGGGATCGCGCGGATCGGGCATCAGGAAGCAGGCTTCGCGTTCGACAACGAAGGCCCTGCGCACCGCGTGCTGCTGGAACCCTTCGCGCTCTCGTCGCGGCTGGTGACCAATCGCGAATGGGCCGAGTTCATCGCCGATGGTGGTTACGAGACCGCCTCGCTGTGGTTGTCGGACGGCTGGGCGTGGGTGAATGACAACAACATTCGCGCCCCACTCTACTGGCATGAGGACCAGCACTTCACTCATAGCGGATGGCAAGCGCGTGACGCGCATGCACCGGTCACGCATCTCTCCTATTTCGAAGCCGACGCTTTCGCCAGCTGGGCGGGCCACCGCTTGCCGACCGAGTTCGAATGGGAGGCTATCGCGCGCGGCCAAGAGGGCGAAGCTGTGGCGCACGATCCGGCAGGTGGCAACCAGCTGGACGAGGCCGCGCCCCCGCTGCCAGTCGGCGGAGACAGCCTGTTCGGCGACTGCTGGCAGTTCACCCGCTCGGCCTATCTCCCCTATCCGCGGTTCCAGCCCGCCGAGGGTGCGGTGGGCGAGTACAATGGCAAGTTCATGAGCGGGCAGTTCGTCCTCAAGGGCGCGAGCTGCGCCACGGCGCGCGGCCATTCGCGCGCGTCCTATCGCAATTTCTTCTACCCGCACCAGCGTTGGCAGTTCACCGGTGTGCGGTTGGCAAAGGATATTTGATGAAAGCCGATAATGGTATCGCCATCGTCGACCGCGATGAGACGGGCGTCGACAAGGCCTTCCGCGCCGACGTACTCAAGGGCCTCGCCCAGCGGCAGAAGGCGATCCCTGCGCGCTGGTTTTACGACGAGCGCGGGTCGCAACTGTTCGAGGATATTACCAAGCAGCCGGAATATTATCCGACCCGCGCTGAGACCGAAATCTTGCGCGACCGTGGCAGCGAATTCGCAGAACTGGTCGGACCCGATCGCGCGGTGGTTGAATTCGGATCCGGCAGTTCGGTGAAAACGCCGCTGTTGCTCGAAGCGGTCGCACCCGGGGCGTACGTCCCGCTCGATATATCCGGTGAGTTCCTGCGCCAGTCGGCGGCTGCGCTGTCGGAGAAGTTTCCCGGCCTGCCGGTTCATCCCGTCGAAGCCGATTTCATGCGGAAGGTCGAACTGCCCGACGAGGTCGAGCAACTGAGGAAGCTCGGCTTTTTCCCGGGTTCGACGATCGGCAACATGGTGCCGCGCACGGCGGTCGACCTGCTGCGCTCGATGCGCGCCACGATGGGCGCGGACGAGGGCCAACTCCCGATGCTGCTGATCGGCATGGATCTGGTCAAGGATCGCGAGGTACTGGAGGCCGCCTATGCCGACGAGCAGGACGTCACGGCCGAGTTCAATTGCAACTTGCTGCATCGCATCAATCGCGAACTTGACGGGACGATCCCGACGGAGAAGTTCGAGCATCGGGCCATCTGGAACGACGATTTCGCGCGGATCGAAATGCATCTTCTCGCTACCGAGGCAGTAGATTTCGAGGTTTCCGGCAAGCGTTTCTCGATGGCAAAAGGCGATACAATCCACACCGAGAACAGCCACAAGTTCACCCGGCGCAGCGCCAACACCCTGCTGCTGGCAGGCGGATGGACGCCGCTGAAGCGCTGGACCGACGCAGAGAAGCGCTTCTCGCTGATCCTAGCGCAAGCCACAGAGCAGCGCGACGCGCCCTGATGCCGGGTGAAATCGCAATTGTTGGTGCAGGTATGGCCGGACTGGCCTGCGCGACAGAACTCTCACGTGCCAGACGGCAGGTCACCCTGTTCGACAAGGGACGCGGACCGGGCGGGCGCATGGCGACGCGCCGTGCCGAGATCGACGGCGAGACGATCCGCTTCGATCACGGCGCGCAATATTTCACTGCCCGCGATTCAGGTTTTCAGGAACAGGTCGCGCGGTGGGAAAGCGAGGGGGTGGTCGCGCGCTGGCCGGCGGCGGACGAGGATGCCTGGGTGGGGACACCGGCCATAAATACGCCCATCAAAGCACTGGCCGAGCCGCTCGGCGTGCATTGGGCCGCCCGCGTGACCGACGTGGCCAAGGGTGAGCAGGGCTGGCGTTTGAGTGTCGACAATGAGATTCACGAGTTCGACAGTGTCGTGCTCGCGATTCCGGCCGAGCAAGCAGTCGAATTGCTCTCCGATGTCCATGCGAATTTCGCGGACCGTGCCCGTCGCACCCAGTCCCGTCCGTGCTGGGCGCTGATGGCGCACTTTCCGGAGCGGCTTGAGTGTGGCGACGTCCTGCGCGGCGGGGAGGGCGATACGGTCTCCTGGGCCGCGCGAAATGGCGCGAAGCCGGGCCGCGACGGGTCGGAGAGCTGGGTCGTCCATGGCTCGCCCGACTGGTCCGTCGCGCACTTGGAGGAAGAGGCGGAAAGCGTTGCAGGCCAGCTTCTCGATGCGTTTCTACATCAGGCGGAAGTCAGACCGCAGGCACCGTTGCACATGGCGGCACACCGCTGGCGGTTTGCCATGGCGGAGCCGGTCGATGGGCCTGATGCACTGTGGGATGCTAGTACGCGGCTCGGCGTGGCGGGCGACTGGCTGATCGCACCACGCGTCGAGGCGGCTTGGCTGTCGGGCACGCGGCTGGCGCGCGCTATCCTCGCCTAACCTTCCGTTCATTGGAAAGCAGGCTCAGCGCTCTATATTAGCTGCATGGACCTCGCTTCCACCTTCTCCGCCATCGCCGATGCCCTGCGCGCCATCCCTCGCTCCGAACTGCTGCTGGCGGCGGTTGCGGCGATGGTGCTCGGCTGGATCGGGGCGATGGTGGCCCGGCGGTCTGCGTTCGGCGGGGTAATCCGGACAGTGAGCTCCTTGGCGCTTGGCGTGATCCTGCTGACCGTGGTGCTGCAATTGTCGCGCTTCGACCCGCGGTTCGATGTGGCCGTTCCGCAGATCGGCCTGCCCGAGCAGGTCGTCAGCGGCGGCGAAACCCGCATCCCCCTCTCGCCCGATGGCCACTACTGGGTCCGCGCCAGCGTCAATGGGGTCGAGGGCAATTTCATGATCGACACCGGCGCCACGTTGACCGCAATCTCCGCGCCGCTGGCGGAAAAGGCCGGGCTTGAACCGCGCCGCGGCGGCATTCCGATCCTGCTCGGCACGGCGAACGGCACGGTGCAGGCGCATGTGACCACCATCGATAGCCTCGAACTCGGGAATATCCGCGCCAGCGGGACCGACGCCGCGGTTGCCGAAAGCTTCGGCGATTTCAACGTGATCGGCATGAATGTGCTCGCCCGGCTGGACGAATGGCGGGTGAAGGACGGCACGTTGATCCTCGTGCCGAAGGCGGAAGACGCTATCTCCGAGTAGGGGCTTTACCTTGGGCCGCGAGCCGCTAGACCCGCGCCGATGGTCAGCCCCGACACGCTTCCACCGCCACCGCCCATGGCCCAGCTCATCGCCGAGGGCCCGCTCGCCCTGTTCCTCGATTTCGACGGCACGCTGGTGGAAATCGCGCCCAGCCCGGGCGATATCGACGTGCCCGAGGGACTTGCCGACCGCCTGCGCGGCTTGCGGGATCGGCTGGACGGCAGGCTCGCGCTGGTCAGCGGCCGCGCCCTCGACGATCTCGAAATGCATCTTGGCCCGTGCGAACTGTGCCGCGCGGGATCGCACGGGGCGTCGCGCCTCCTGCATGACGGCTCGCGCCTGGGGGAAGCGCCGGAAGGCCTGCCCGACGATGCCGTAGCCGAACTGCGCGCCTATGCCGAAAAGCACGACCTCTATTACGAGACGAAGTCGCACGGCGGGGCGCTGCATTTCCGCAAGTCCCCCGAAAAGCGCGAAGCAACGCTCGCCTTCGCCCGCAACTTTGCCGAAGGGCGCGAGCTGTGCGTAACCAGCGGCAAGGGGGTCGCTGAGATCGTCCGCCACGGCGCGACGAAGGAGGCGGCCGTGGAGGCGTTCATGGCGATCGAACCCTTTACCGGAACCACTCCGGTCTTCATCGGCGACGATGTCACCGACGAAGATGGCTTTGCCGGTGCAATCGAATTCGGCGGCTTCGGGGTGGCGGTGGGCGATCGCATCAGCGACAAGGCACGCTATCGCCTCGCAAGCGTTACCGCAGTGCACAATTGGCTGGAGCTGGAATGACCGCAAATCTCGAACTCGCCCCGATCGGCAATTGCCAGGTCAGCGCGCTGGTGGACGAGGAGGGCGGTTTCGTCTGGGGCTGCGTTCCGCGGGTCGACGGCGATCCGGTGTTCTGCTCGCTGCTCAATGGCGACGAGAAAGACCGCGGCACCTGGCGCTTCGAGCTCGAGGGGCAGGTCAACGCCAGCCAGCATTACGAGCGCAACAGCGCGATCCTGAAGACCCGGCTCGAGGCGGAAGACGGCAGCGCGGTCGAGATAAGCGATTTCGCCCCGCGCTACGAAACGTCCGGGCGGATGTATCGGCCCGTCGCTTTTACGCGCATCGTCCGCCCGGTGGCAGGAGCCCCGCGGCTGAAGGTCGTGCTCGCGCCGATGAAAAATTATGGCGAGCAGCTCGCCCCCACCAACAACGGCACGAACCATATCCGCTATCTGGCCGGACCGCAGACTCTGCGTCTGTCCACCGACGCGCCGGTGGGCTACATCCTCGAAGGCCGCCATTACCGCGTCGAAAGCGACCAGCACTTCTTCCTTGGCCCGGACGAGCCCTTCGTGGGCAATATCCGCAGCGAAGTGCGCCGGATGGAAGCCAATACGGCGAAATATTGGCAGCATTGGGTGCGCGGCCTGCACATCCCGCTCGAATGGCAGGAAGAGACGATCCGCGCGGCGATCTCGCTCAAGCTGTGCCAGCACGAAGAAACCGGCGCGATCGTGGCCGCGCTGACGACTTCCATCCCCGAAGCGGCCAACAGCCAGCGCAATTGGGATTATCGCTACTGCTGGATCCGCGACAGCTATTACACGGTGCAGGCGCTCAACCGTTTGGGCGCGCTGGACGTGCTGGAAAAATATCTCGCTTATTTGCGAAACATCGTCGACCAGGCGCGCGGCGGGCAGATCCAGCCGCTCTACTCGGTCATGGGCGCAGAAGAGCTCGACGAGTTCGAGGCCGAGCACCTCGCTGGCTATCGCGGCATGGGGCCGGTGCGCGTGGGCAACGCGGCATACAAGCAGGTGCAATACGACTGCTACGGCCAGATCGTCATGCCGACTGCGCAGGCCTTCTTCGACCAGCGCCTGCTGCGCATGGCCGACGAGACCGATTTCGCGCATCTCGAGGAGGTCGGCGAGGCCGCCTGGGCGAAGCATGATAAGCCCGATGCTGGACTATGGGAGTTCCGTACGCGGCAGGAAGTGCACACCTACTCCGCCGTGATGTGCTGGGCCGCCTGCGACCGGCTGGCCAATGTCGCCGCCACACTGGGCAAGGGCGATCGGGTCGTCTTCTGGAAACAGCGCGCCGAGAAAATTCGCGCCACGATCGAAGAGAAAGCCTGGAGGGAGGATGGCGAGCATTACGGCGCGAGCTTCGAGAACGGCTATCTCGATGCGAGCCTTTTGCAGATGGTCGAGCTGCGTTTCCTGAAGCCCGACGACGAGCGCTTCATAAAGACCTTCGCCGCGATCGAGCGGGACTTGCGCCGTGGAGATCATATGCTCCGCTATGCTGCGGAAGACGACTTCGGCGCGCCCGAGACGGCGTTCAACGTCTGCACCTTCTGGCTGATCGAGGCACTGGGCCTGGTCGGCCGCCGCGAGGAGGCGCGCGAGATCTTCGAAAGCATGCTCAGCCATACGACCCACTCGGGATTGCTGAGCGAGGACCTCGATTACGAGACGGGCGAGCTTTGGGGGAACTTCCCCCAGACCTACTCGCTGGTAGGTATCATCAATTGCGCCGGCCTGTTGAGCAAACCGTGGAGCGAAGTCCGCTGACCGACACCCCCCGTCTCGTCGTCATTTCCAACCGCGTTGCCGTGCCCAAGGCGCGCGGCGCAGCAGGTGCGCAAGGGGGGCTGGCAGGCGCGCTGCATGCGGCATTGAAAGACCGCGAGGGCCTGTGGTTCGGTTGGTCGGGCGAGGAAAGCGAGAGCGGGCGCACCGGCAATATCGACACCCAGACCAACGATGGCGTGACCACCGCGACCATCGACCTTTCGCAGCGCGATATCGAGGAATATTACAACGGCTACGCCAATTCGACGCTCTGGCCGCTGTTCCACTACCGCCTCGATCTGGCGAAGTTCGAGCGGGAGACCGGCAAGGGCTACGAACGCGTCAACGAACGCTTCGCCGAGCTTGCAGCTCCGTTGATTGAGAACGACGATGTCGTCTGGGTGCACGACTATCACCTGATCCCGCTCGGCGAACGCCTGCGGTCGCGCGGACTGAAAAACCGGATCGGGTTCTTCCTTCACATTCCCTGGCCCGCCACGCGGCTGTTCGTCTCGCTACCCTATCACGAGCGGCTGGTGCGCACGATGCTGCATTACGACCTCGTCGGCTTTCAGACCAAGGAATGGCTCGACAGCTTCCTGCACTATTGCCGCACCGAATTGGGCGCCGAGGTGGACGAGGACAGCGGCAGCGTCACGCTGGACGGACGCACGACGCTGGCGCGCGCCTATCCCATCGGGATCGACTGGGACCACTTCAGCAAGCTGGGCGAGACCGGCGAGGCGCGCAATGCTCAGCAGCGGATGATGGCCTCGACCCGGCGGCGCATATCGATGATCGGCGTCGACCGCCTCGACTACTCAAAGGGCATCCCCGAGCGGATCGACGGTATCGGGCGCTTCTTCGACCGGGAGCCGGAGCGCATTCGCGATCTCGTTTTCGTCCAAATCGCTCCGCCGAGCCGCGAAGACGTGCAGAGCTATCAGGAAATCCGCGAGACCCTGGAGCAGAAATGCGGCCAGATCAACGGCGCGCGCAGCGAGGTGGACATGGTGCCCATCCGCTACGTCAACCGCGGCTATAGCCACGAGGAGCTGTTCGGATTTTTCCGCGCCTCGAAGATCGGCTTGGTCACGCCTTTGCGCGACGGTATGAACCTCGTGGCTAAAGAATATGTTGCCGCCCAGGACCCGGACGATCCCGGCGTGCTAATCCTCTCGAGTTTCGCCGGGGCGGCGCTGCAATTGCAGGATGCGGTGCTAGTTAATCCGCACAGCCCCGACGATATCGCCCATGCGATCCGCAAGGCGCTCGACATGCCGCTGGACGAGCGCAAGGCGCGCTACGAGAAAATGGTAGCAAGTGTGCGCGACGAAAACGTGCAGGCGTGGACTGCCGACTTCCTGCGCGACCTGGGCTGAACCGCTCGTCTAGACCAGGCGGTGGGCAGGGTCCGGGACCTGCGACTGATAGCCAAGCGCCTCGCTCAGTGACAGATGGCTGGGCCGCCCCTCTCGCGAGGCAAGCACCAGCTCCACGGTGCGGACCAGGAACTTGTCGAGGAAGGGCTTGCGGATATGGCCCTGCGCCCCGCCGTAGAGTGCGGCCTGTTCGTCATAAGCCCCGTGGATCGCGGTAAACATGATGACCGGCAGGTCGTAATGCTTTTCCGACTGGCGTATTTCGCGCAGCACCTGCTTGCCCGTCAGGCCAGGCATGTCCTGATCCAGCAGCAGCACGTCCGGCCGCCGCCAGCGCAGCAGGTCGAGCAGTTTGGTCCCCTCTGTCACCCAGCCGCAGGCGTGGCCCGCCTTGATCAGGATGTCGGCAGCCATCTCCGCGATCAGTTCGTCGTCGTCGGCAATCAGGATATGCGCCAAGTTTCCGGCTCCTCGCATGGGGTTTGTGCCGATGAAACTAGGTGCCACGCGTACCGATCGCCTATCCTGAGGACTACGTAAGATTGCGCAGTGCGGGGAGGGCTGCCACCACGGCGCACATGATTCGCGATCCCTTCCTTTCGACCACCGGCATCCACAATTTCCGCGACTTCGGCGGGTGGGAGACCGGCGATGGCGGTCGGGTGAAGACCGGCCTGCTATGGCGTTCCGGCCAGCATGTCAGGGCGAGTGATGCAGACCTCGTCGCGATGGATGCGCTCGGCATTCGCACTGTCATCGACCTGCGCGGGGAGAGCGAGCGGGAGCGCAATCCGTGTCGCCGTAGCGATGCCTTCGACGCAGACGTGCTGGCCTATGAAGGCGAGACGACCTCCAGTCCGCCGCACATGGACATCGACCAGAACAGCACGACCGAGGACTTCGCGCGCCAGCGTATGCTCGCGGTCTACACGCGCATGCCGCGCAACCCGGCGATGATCGAAATGTTCGGCCGCTACTTCCGCGCTCTGGACGAGCGCGAGGGCGCAAGCCTCGTCCATTGTTTCGCCGGCAAGGATCGCACCGGCGTTGCCGCCATGCTGGTGCTGCATGTGCTCGGCGTGAATCGCGACAAACAGATGGCGGAATTCCTGCGCACCAATGACGCGCCGACGCTGGCCGTGTTGCGCGATCAGTCCGTGCCGGGGATCGAGGAACGGCTCGGCCGCAAGCTGGACGAGGGCGCGGTGATGGCACTGCTCGGCGTGCGCGAGGAATATCTCGAACGGTGGTGGAGCGAGGTCGAGACAGAATACGGTTCGCTCGATGCCTTCCTCGACGGACATTTAGGTGTGGACGAGGCCATGCGCGAACGCCTGATCGCACGCTTCGTGGCGTGACTCTTCGCGCCCGCATCCCATATAGCGGCCAGACACGAATTCCAGACTGACGGACGACACCACCATGGCTACCCATCGCACCAAGATGCTCATCATCGGCTCCGGCCCGGCGGGGTACTCCGCTGCAATCTACGCGGCGCGCGCCATGATGGAACCGATCGTGGTGCAGGGCCTGCAGCCCGGCGGCCAGCTGACCATCACGACCGATGTCGAGAACTATCCCGGCTTTGCCGACGTCATCCAGGGACCCTGGCTGATGGAGCAGATGCAGAAACAGGCCGAGCATGTCGGCACGCGGATGATGTGGGATACGATCGTCGATGTCGATGTGGCTGGCGGTTCGCCGTTCACGGCCAAGGGCGACAGCGGTGACGAGTATATCGCGGATGTGCTGGTGATCTGCACCGGCGCGCAGGCGAAATGGCTCGGCGTGCCGGGCGAGCAGGAACTGGGCGGCAAGGGCGTTTCGGCCTGCGCAACCTGTGACGGCTTCTTCTATCGCGGCAAGAAGGTCGCCGTGATCGGCGGCGGCAATACCGCGGTCGAGGAGGCGCTCTATCTTACCAACCATTCCGATGACGTGACCCTGATCCACCGCCGCGATGAGCTGCGGGCAGAGAAGATCCTGCAGGAGCGACTGCTCAACCATCCGAAGATTTCGGTGCTGTGGAACAAGACGGTCGATAGCTTCGCAGCCGGGCCGACCGGTGCGCTGGGGCATCTCAATCTCAAGGACACCCAGACCGGCGAGACGAGCGAGTTCGCGACTGACGGCGCATTCGTCGCCATCGGCCACGCACCCGCGACCGAGCTGTTCAAGGGCAAGCTGCCGATGGACGATGGGGGCTATCTGCTGACCGAGCCGGGTTCGCCCAAGACCGACGTGCCCGGCGTATTCGCTGCGGGCGACGTGACCGACCACGTCTATCGCCAGGCAGTCACCGCAGCGGGCATGGGCTGCATGGCCGCCCTCGATGCCGAGCGCTTCCTCGCCAATCTCGAGATCGACGCGGACGGGCACGCCCACGCGGCGGAGGCTGCCGAATAGTCCCTTAAATCCGTTCGTATCGAGCGGAGGCCGTCAGGCCAAAGTCGAGATACCATTGCCAAGGTGTCTCGACTTCGCTCGACACGAGCGGCGGGTCATTCTCAGAAGTGAATATCGAACGCGAAGATCGCCGCGTGGAAAATCAGCGCGATCAGCACGAGGCTCGCCAGCGCGTAGAGCACGAAGCGCACCATCACGACATTGGCGGTCGCCTGCACCAGCGAATGCATGATGCGCAGGCCGACATAGATCCACGCCAGCAGGGCATTCATCCCGTCGCCGAAGCCGACAATCGCGAGGATGATGCACGTCGCGTAGAACACCGTCGGCTGTTCATGCAGGTGGTTGTGGTTGTGCGCCTTCCACTGGACTTCGGCCGGCAGACGCTCGTCCAGCCCGGAGGTCTTGCGCGCATCGTTAGGCTCGATGCCAGCCTTCGACATCGCAGGAATGCGCACGACGTACATCCACAGCCACATGACCATGGTCCAGGCGAGCAGGACGACGACGGGCTGGAGTATTTCGGATCGGATCATGGCTCTCTCCTCATCCCGTCACGATCGACGGGTCGTGGAACAGGGTAGCGAGCATTGCGCGGACGGCCAGCACGGTCAGGGCAAGCGTGGACAGCAAGAAAATCAGGAAGCGGACCTTCACGACATTGACGGTCGCCTGATAGACCGAATGGATGATCCGCAGCACGACATAAATCCATGCCAGCACCACATCGATCGCGCCTGCGCCCATGATCGCCAGGATCACGACCGCCGGATAGAAGATCGTCGGCTGCTCCATAAGATGCGCGTAATTATGCGCTTTCCAGTTGACCTTGTCGGGGATCACGCCTTCGAGGTCCTGGCCGCGACCCCCCGGTTTCGCTTTTCCCACATCCCGGCCTAGCTTGCTCATGGCGGGGAAGCGCGTGAACGCCATCCAGTAAAGCATGATCAGCGACCACACCACCAAGACGGCGGCCGGTGCGAGCATTTGTGCCTGTATCATGGTTTCTCCCTGTTTCGCGCAGGACTGCGGCGGGAGCGGCGCAAAGTCAAACCCCGGCGATGGTCCGGGCGAAGCTTTCCGCATCGGTGTTCCCGCCGGTCAGCATGATCACGGTATCGGCATCCACCGGCACTTTGCCCGTCAGCGCCGCGGCCAGCGCCGCCGCGCCACCCGGTTCGACCACCAGCCGCAGCTTCGCAAAGGCGAAGCGCTGGGCCTCGCGCACTTCCTCGTCGGTCACCGTGACGCCCGACTCCGCGCGGCCCTGCAACACGCCGAGATTAATGGCTTTGGTCGCATCCGGCTGGAGCGCGTCGCAGATGGTGGCGGGTGGATCGTCGTCGACGCGCACGATCTCGCCGGCTTCGAGGGACCGGCCGACCATGTCCCACCCTTCCGGCTCGACCACATGGATCGCCGCCGTGGGGCAGGCGAGGGCGAGACCGGCGGCGAGGCCCCCACCTCCGCAGCACACGATGAAGCGCGAGGGAGTCTCACCCAACTGCGCCGCAGCCTCGTGCCCCGCGCTGCCCTGTCCCTCGATCACCCAGGGATCGCCGAAGGCATGGACCAGCACCGATCCGCGCTCCTCGATCAGCTTTGCCGCCACCTCGTCGCGGTCCTCGCCGGGGCGATCGTAGAGTACGATTTCCGCGCCAAGAGCTCGGGTCGCTTCCAGCTTCACCCGCGGTGCATTGCGTGGCATCACGATGGTCGCAGCGATACCGAGCTTTTGCGCCGCCCATGCCACGCCTTGCGCATGGTTGCCGGAGGACACCGCCACCACGCCGCGCGTCCGCTCGTCCTCGGTGAGATTGACCAGCCGCCACCATGCGCCCCTGATCTTGAACGCGCCGACCGGTTGCAGCACCTCTGCCTTGGCCCGGCACTGCACTCCGCCGATCTCGACCGGCAGCAGCGGTGTCATCGGCAGGCCGATTTCTTGCAGGCTTTGCAGGGCCGCAAACGTGCCCTCGGCGGTCGGTGCGCGCATATCGTCTCGGATCATTTGGCGCGCTTAGCGCATTTCGTTACAGGGCGCGCAAGAATCGAATTCAGCCAAGAGGTTTTCCATGTCGACAGTTCTGGTCATCGGCGCAGGCGGCGTCAGCAGCGTGTGCGTCCACAAGATGGCGATGAATGCGGACATCTTCACCGATATCCATCTCGCCAGCCGCACCAAGAGCAAGTGCGACAGCATCGCCGCCAGTGTGAAGGAGCGCACCGGCGTCGATATCTCGACCTACGAGATCGACGCTGAGGAGGTGCCTGCGATGGTCAATCTGATCCGCAAGATCGGCCCGAGCCTCGTCGTCAATCTCGCGCTGCCCTATCAGGATCTCCCGATCATGGACGCCTGCCTAGAGGCCGGTGTGAGCTATCTCGACACCGCCAATTACGAGCCAAAGGACGAGGCGAAGTTCGAGTACCATTGGCAGTGGGCCTATCACGACCGCTTCAAGGAGGCGGGGCTGATGGCGCTGCTCGGTTCCGGTTTCGACCCGGGCGTGACCAGCGTGTTCACCATGTGGCTGAAGAAGCACAAGCTGAAATCCATCCGCCAACTCGACATTCTCGACTGCAACGGCGGCGACCACGGCCAGGCCTTCGCCACCAACTTCAATCCTGAAATCAATATCCGCGAAGTGACTGCGCCTGCGCGTCACTGGGAAGGTGGCGAATTCGTCGAGACCCCGGCGATGGGCAAGAAGGTTGAATTCGACTTCGAGGGCGTTGGCCCCAAGAACATGTACATGATGTATCACGAGGAGCTGGAAAGCCTCGCCAAGTTCAATCCGGAGCTGGAGCGTGCGCGCTTCTGGATGACCTTCGGCGACGAGTACATCAAGCACCTCACCGTGCTGCAGAATGTCGGCATGACGCGCATCGACCCGGTGCGTTACCAGGGCAAGGACATCATTCCGCTGCAATTCCTCGCCGCCGTGCTGCCCAAGCCCGAAACGCTGGGCGAGACGACCAAGGGCAATACGAACATCGGCGTGATCGGCACCGGCGAAGCCCTCGACGGGTCGGGCGAGAAGACGTTCTACATCAACAATATCTGTAGCCACGAGGCCGCTTACGAGGAAACCGGCAACCAGGCGGTTTCCTATACCACCGGCGTCCCCGCGATGATCGGCAGCGCGATGATGGTCACCGGCAAGTGGTCGGGTGACGGCGTGTTCAACATGGAGCAGATGGACCCCGATCCCTTCATGGATATGCTCAACGAGCATGGCTTGCCGTGGCAGGTGAAGGAGCTGGACGGGCCGGTCGATTTCTGATGCGACGATTGCTGACCGCTTTGAGCGCGCTGGCGCTTGGATCCTGCGGCAGCCCACCTGAAGAAGATCTGCCCCGCGCGGCGATCGATACCGGCTGGCCGACCATCCCCGACGATGCGGTCTTCGGGCAGGTCAGCGCGGTGGAGGCGGATAGCCACGGGCATATCTTCGTGCTGCATCGCGCGGGTCGCGAGTGGGAAGAGCCGTTTCCTGCCGAACCGATCGCCGAACCGACGGTCTTCATGTTCTCCCCCAGCGGCGTGCTGCTCGGCCAATGGGGCGCGGGCGAGTTCGTCATGCCGCACGGACTTTCGGTCGATGCGGGCGACAATGTCTGGATCACCGATGTCGCGCGCGAGCAGGTCATCCAGTTCGATCACGAAGGCAACCAGCGAATGGTCCTCGGCGAGCGTGGCGTGTCGGGGCAGGACGACAGCCATTTCGGCCGTCCAGCCGACATCGCCTTCATCGGCAATCGCGTGCTCGTCGCAGACGGCTATGTGAACACGCGGGTCGCGGAGTTCGACCGCAGCGGCGCTTTCCTGCGCGAGTTCGGCAATTTCCGTCTCGCCCACGGCATCGCGGTGGACGAGGACCGCGTCTATGTTGCCGACCGGGAGAACGAACGCATCCAGGTGTTCGACCACGCCGGAAAACTGCTCGACAGCCGGGACACGCCCACCGGCGGGCGGCCCTATGGCGTCGCGACGCTGGGCGGGGGCTGGCTCGTCACGGTCGAGGGCAGGGATCGGGCTGATAATTTCGGGGCGATCGTGCGCGTCTATACGCCCGAGGGTCAGCTCGAGCGTTCGCTCGATGTTGCGCTCGACGGTCGCAACGCCAGCCTCGGCCACGATATTGCTATCGGTCGCGACGGCATGGCCTATGTCACCGACGTCTATGGCGACCGCGTAGTCCGCTTCGAACTCTCGCCCGAACAGGAACCCGAATAATGGAAACGAAAGCCGGCGATCCCGGAGCCTTCCGCAATTTCGACTTAAATCGCGTCGACAGCCCCGCCTTCGTCGTCGATGCGGCAAAGCTGCGCGCCAACTGCCAGGTGCTGGCAGAGATCCGCGACGCGGCAGACATTAAGGTCCTCGCCGCGCTAAAGGCTTTCAGCATGTGGTCGACCGCGCCCATCGTCGGCGAATATCTCGACGGCGTATGCACCTCGGGCCTGTGGGAAGCACGGCTGGCGAGCGAATTCTACGACGGCGAAATCGCCACCTATTCGGCGGCCTACAAACCGGAGGAGCTGGAAGAGGTCTGCCGCCTGTCGGACCATATCATCTTCAACTCGCCGGGCCAGATGGAGCGGGCGGCGCTGATCCTCGAGGCTGCGCGCGCGGCAGGGCAGGATTTCGACGTCGGCCTGCGGATCAATCCGATGCACCCGACGGGCGAAGTGCCGCGCTACGATCCCTCCAGCCCCGGCAGCCGCCTCGGCTTTCCGATCGACCAACTGACGCCGGAGATCATGGAAGGCGTGGAGGGCATCCACTTCCACAACCTCTGCGAGCAGGATTTCGAGCCGCTCCACGCGACATGGGACAAGGTGTTCGACGCGATCGAGCCGTGGTTCGGGCAGCTTAAATGGATCAACATGGGGGGCGGTCACCACATCACCCGCGCCGATTACCAGCGCGAGGAACTGGTCGAATTCCTGCGCGATGCGAAAGACGATACCGGCGCGGAAATCTACCTCGAGCCGGGCGAGGCGGTGGCGCTGGATGCGGGCGTCCTCGTCGGCACCATCCTCGACACCGGCTTCAACGGCGTGCCGGTGGCGGTCGCGGACATTTCGGCGACGTGCCATATGCCTGACGTGATCGAGGCGCCCTATCGCCCCGCCATGCTGGGCGAAGCGCCCGACCGCGAGGTGCCCGAAGTCCGCATCGGCGGCCCGTCCTGCCTCGCCGGCGACGTGATCGGCGATTACCGCATCCCCGGCGGCGCGGAGGTCGGCAAGCGTTTCGCTTTCCTTGACCAGGCGCATTATTCGATGGTCAAGACCAACACCTTCAACGGGGTTCAGTTGCCAAGCATCTGGCTGTGGGACAGCGAGACCGACCAGCTCGAGCTGATCCGCGAATTCGGCTACGAGAGCTTCCGCGACCGGCTGAGCTGATCAGCCGTAGCGCTCTGCCGGGCGGATGCGGTTCATCGTCAGCGCCAGGTCCGCGATCCCGGCGAATTGCCGTATTGTCTGGGCCACCATCGCGCGGTCGGCCTGCGGGTTGAGCGATCCGCTCTCGAACAAATTGCCGCCTTCCAGCGCCAGGACCATGTTGCCGCCGGTGAACACCACCGCGCTGCCCTTGCCCTGAAACAGTCGTTCGAGGTTTAGCAGCCGCTCGATATACTCCGGATTGATCAGCCAGCGCGCCTCGGTCTGGTCGGTGGTGTAGACGTCGAACCGGTCCTCGAAATCCGGGCTGACCATGTCCGCGAGCTGCAGCACCTGCCCGTCCAGCTTCACGCTGTCCTTCGCCCCGCCGAACAGCTTCTTGAACTGCCCGTCCTTCGCCAGCAGCGTGGTGCCGTGGAACGGGCGCTCGAACGCCACGGACACGATCGCGCCGCGAAACACCGTGACCCAGCGGCGGTTCTTGCCTGATCCGCGTCGTTCCTGGAGGTGCGCTTCATGCAGGGTGAAGTCGTGGCCTGCCGTCTCGCCTTGCCACAAATCCTCGAAATCGCGTTTCTGGTGCTTGGGGAGCAGGCGGTATTCGCGCGCGATTTCGAAGGCATCGGTGGCCTCGCAATCGTGGCAATATGTGAGACCGAGCGCGCCCGCGATGGCCTCGTTTATGCCGGTCTTGACCTGTTTCTTCGCCTTCTGCTTCGGAATTTGCGACCACGCCCATGCACCCGTGAGGGCAAAGCCCGTCAGCCACAGCTTCGGAGTAAATTCGATTGGTACGAGAATGAAGAAAAACGCGGCCAGCGGCAGCAGCACCATGCCCGCCTTCCATAGCCGGTCCCACGACAGCGCAACCGCATCGGCGCGGACCTGCGCTTGGCCTTCCAGCCACGCGCCGAGCTCGCCCGCCATCAGCCGGTCCGCATCGGGATACTCGATCACGCCCTACTTCCCCCGTTAACGTCTTCGGTCTAACATAGGGGGCGAAACGTAAAAGGGGGGTTTTTACCGTGTCCGAAGTCGCCAGCGCATTCTGGACGTCCGTCGCCCTGTTCCTGGGGGCCGGCCTCGTCGTCCTGCTGATCGTCATCTACAACAGGCTGGTCGCCCAGCGCCAGAACGTGAAGCAGGGCGTCGCCGATATCGACGCGCAGCTGCGCCAGCGGCACGATCTCATCCCCAATCTGGTCGAGACGGTAAAGGGCTATGCCGGGCACGAGCGCGAGACGCTCGATGCGGTGATTTCCGCGCGCAACCAGGCGGCCAACGGCCCGATCACTTCCGGCGACGAACAGGGCCTGCGCGTCGCGCTCGACCGCCTGCTGGCGTTGAGCGAGAATTACCCCGACCTTAAGGCATCCGCCAATTTCCAGGAACTGCAGCGCGAGCTCTCCCATGTCGAGGACAAGCTCGCCGCCGCCCGCCGCGCGCTGAACGCCGCCGTCTCACGCTACAACACCGTGCGCGAGAGCTTCCCGGCGGTGCTGTTCGCCGGCCTGCTCGGCTTCAAAGAGGCGGATTTCCACCGCCTCGACGACAGCGAGAAGGGCACCGTGGACCAGGTGCCGTCGATCAGCTTCCAGTAGCACGTTCTCAGGAACGGCCCATCGCAACATACGCCCGCCGCACCCCGCGGCGGGCTTGCACATTTTCGCCGTGTATTCACTTGCGTTTCATGACCCACGAACTATACGCCGCGCTCCCGCTGCCCCAAGGACCCTTCCTAACCGCAAGGCAGCTTGTCGTTTCATGGTCCGCTAGGACCGTTTAGGGGGTCCCTTGAGTTGCAGCATTTTCCCGACGCCAAGGCTGTAGTCCGCGTTCTTCGCCCTGAAGAGCCGGTCATCCTCAACCGCCCGCACGCCGCGGCGCGCGCTGCCCGTTTCTTCGTCGAGAAGTTTCCGGGCAAGTCGCTCTATGCGGTGAAGGCCAATCCCTCGCCCGAGCTCTTGCAGATCCTGTGGGACAATGGCGTGACGCATTTCGACGTCGCCTCCATTGCGGAGGTGCGCTTGGTGCGCTCGACGCTGCCACAGGCGACGTTGTGCTTCATGCATCCGGTCAAATCGCCCGGCGCGATCCGCGAGGCATATCACAGCCATGGCGTGAAGACGTTCAGCCTCGATAGCGTCGAGGAGCTGGAGAAGATCGTCGAGGCTTGCCGCGACGACGAGGGCAACGCTGCTACCGACTTGCGCCTCTGCATCCGCCTGCGTGTCTCGAGCGAGCATGCTGCACTCAGCCTAGCCGCCAAATTCGGCTGCGACCTCACCGAAGCGCCCGCGCTGCTGCAGCAGACCCGCCAGCATTGCGACTGGCTGGGCGTGTGCTTCCATGTCGGCAGCCAGGCGATGAGCCCCTTCGCCTATGTCCAGGCGATCGACCGCGTGCGCGCAGCCATCGCCGAAGCCTCGGTCGTGATCGACATGATCGACGTCGGCGGCGGCTTTCCCAGCGTCTATCCCGGCATGGAACCGCCGCCGCTGGAGGACTATTTCAAGATTATCCACCAGCACTTCTACGCGCTACCGATCGCCTATAACGCGGAGCTGTGGTGTGAGCCCGGCCGCGCTTTGTGCGCGGAGTATTCCAGTCTCGTCGTAAAGGTGGAAAAGCGCCGCGGCGAGGAACTCTACATCAACGACGGCGCTTATGGCGCACTGTTCGATGCCGCGCACGTGGACTGGAAATTCCCTGTCCGCGCCCTGGAGGATGATCTGATCAAGCCGGAGATGGACTTCGCCTTCTACGGCCCAACCTGCGACGATGCCGATTACATGCCCGGCCCGTTCGCCCTGCCGGAAGACATCCAGGCGGGCGACTACCTCGAGATCGGCATGCTGGGCGCATATGGCGCGGCAATGAAGACCGATTTCAACGGTTTCGGTGCGGCAGAGCGCATCATCGTGCAGGACGAGCCCATGGCCAGCCTTTACGATGGCAGCCGCACTCGGCCCGAGGCGGACAATGTGGTCAGCCTGCGCTGAGCGATCAGCCGTGCTCGGCCCGGTGGCGGTCGAGCACGGGCTTTACCCGGCCGAGCGCTTCGCCGATCAGCGTGGGAAATTCTTCCTCGCCCAGCTCGCGCACGGCGTTGTGTGCAGCGGCCACGCGGCGTGCGTCGGCCCAGTCGATCCCCAATTCGATCGCCCAGTCCCTGAATTCGTCGGCAGCGCCTGCTTTCGGGCTGAGCGCCTTGTCCAGCGTCGGGTGGAAGCTCAGTCGTCCGGTCATCGGCAGGGCCGATAACGGGAAGCCCTTGTCCAAGTAGACCAGCGTATCGTCCACATGGATCGTCCCGCTGGCGCGGTGCAGGGCGAGGATGGACGAGAAATGCACCGACTCGTCCTCGCACACCAGCGGCATCCCCTTCGGCTGCGAGAAGGCAAAGGTATCGCCGAACTTCTCGGCCAGCGCCGGTTCTTCGCAGCGGGTCGCGTGCCAGGGCAGATCGGGCAGTTTCTCGTGATGGCGCGCGGTGCCGTAAAGCGTCGCATCCGGATAGGTGCGGTGCATCCACTCGCAATGGAGCGTGTGGTAGGGATGCAGGTTGATGATCGCATCGAGCTTGCGCCCCTCGTCGGTCAGCGCATCGACCTGCTGGCGGACTGGGGCGGGCAGGGTGTAGCTGTCGAGGAATACGTACCGCCCGTTTTTCCGCCGCACCAGCGAACACTGCGTGCCGATATCGAGCAGGCCGCCGACCCGCACCTCGCCGGTTATGCGCCAGAAGCCATCGGCAAGTCGGGTCATCGTCTCGGGCATCGCAATTCCTTCGTTGGGGTTTGCTGACCCTACGCCCCCCGCGCCCGATATATCCCTGGTTATCGCGAGGTTTTGGAATTCCGCTTGCGTCCTCTCCAACCCCTGCCGACAATACAGGCGAGAGAGGAGGGACCGCCGATGATCGAATTCTTCACCGCGCCAGCACCCAACGGGTGGAAGGTCGCCATCATGCTCGAAGAATGCGGGCTTGAGTATGAGCCGCGCTGGGTGAACCTGGCGGCGGGCGACCAGCACACGGAGGACTATCTCGCGATCAATCCCAACGGCCGGATCCCTGCGATCATCGACCACGCGCCGGAGGACGGCGGCGATCCGGTGACGATCTTCGAATCCGGTGCGGTGCTGCTGTATCTTGCTGAAAAGTCGGGCCGCTTCCTGCCCGATGATCTGCGCGGCCGGTCCCGCGTGCGGCAATGGCTGTTCTGGCAGGTAGGGCATCTGGGGCCGACGTTGGGCCAGCATGGTCACTTCCACCTCTATGCCGAGGAAAAGCTGCCTTACGCCATCGAGCGTTTCCACCGCGAGGCGCTACGCGTGTACGGGGTGATGGACCGGCAGCTCGCCGATAATGAGCACATCGCGGGCCAGGACTATACCATCGCCGACATGGCCTGCTTCCCTTGGGTGCGGACGTGGAAGGCGCAGGGGATCCCGCTGGAGGACTTCGCCCATGTGAAGCGCTGGTACGACACGCTCAAGCAGCGCGATGGGCTGCGGCGCGGCGTCGCGCTCGGCAGCGATATGGCGCGGCGCGGGGAGATGAGCGAGGAAGAGCGCAAGAACCTTTTCGGCACCGGCAAGGCGAGGGTGCGATGAGCGTCCCGGTCGAGTTCTTCTTCGACCTGTCCAGTCCGTGGACCCGGCTCGCATTTGCGAATGTCCGCCCGGCGCTGGACGGTCTGGATTACACTATCCGCTGGCTACCCTTTCTGGTGGGCGGCGTGTTCAATGCGGTGAACCCATCGGTCTATGAGAGCCGCAAGCCGGAGAATGCCGCGAAGCTGGCGCGCAGCTTCGAATGGCTGAAGCAATGGGCGCAGCTGGCCGGCGTAGGGATGAATTTTCCGACCGAGCATCATCCGCTGAAATCGGTCCACGCCATGCGGTTCTGCTGTGCGCTCGAAGACGACCAAGAGGCGCTGGAGCGTTTTGCCCATGCCGCGTTCGAGGCCTATTTCACCGAAGGCCGCAATCTTGACGATCAAGCGGAACTGGTGGCGGTGGCGGATGCCTGCGGCTTCGGTGGATCTGCGCTAGGACAGCAAGCGACCAGCCAGCCGATAAAGGATCGGCTGCGCACCAATACCGAAGAAGCGATCGAGCGCGGCGCCTTCGGTTCGCCGACGCTGTTCGTCGGCGGCGAGCACATGTATTTCGGGAACGACCAACTGCCGCTGGTGCGGCAGAAGGTTGCCGAGCTCGCCTAGTCGTCGAAGCCGACAAAACGCGCGGCTTCGTCCACCTCGCGGCGGGTTATCTTGACCGGGTTGGCGGGGAAGTCCTCGTCCGGCCAGCCCATCGCGACGGCCTTCATGATCACCTGATCGTCCGGGATGTTCGCATGTTCGCGCACAACCGGGCTTTGCATGATGCCTTGCGAATTGATGACGCAGCCGAGCCCGCGCGACCATGCAGCATTGACCAGCGCGGTCGTCACTGCGCCGCAATCGAACGGCGTGTCGTCGCTGCCGGAAAGTTCCCTGTCATAGGTCACGATGACGCAGACGGGTGCGTCGAACTGGCGGAAACCGCGCAGCACCCAATCTTGCCGTGCGTCCTTGTCGTCGCGCTCGATCCCCATCGCCTCGAACAGCTGGACCGCGCAGCCGATCTGGCGCTCGCGATGCTTGCCCGAGAAGGGCTCGCCACGGCGGAATTCGCGGCTGTCCGGCTCGCCGGCGAGGATACGCTCGGTATTGCCCTTGCGGATCCGGTCGAGCGGCTCGCCGGTGATGACGTGGAAATTATAGGGCTGCGTGTTCATCGAGGAGGGCGAGCGCATGGCCAGCGCCAGCACTTCCTCGATCAGGTCGCGCGGCACCGGCTTGTCCAGATAGCCGCGGATGGAGCGGCGGCCGTTGACCACCTCGTCGAATGTCATGTCCGGATTGCCGCTCATTACTCTCTCCCGAATGCGTTTCGAAAGGGGATTTAGCGTGCAATGCGCGCAGGACAAAATACCTTACGGCCGCGCCTGCGGCAGGCAGGTGCCGATGGTCGGATCGGGGAATAGGCGGCAGTCGAAATAGACGATCGGGTCGCGACCCTGGCGGGCGGGCAGGTAGCTGAAGCGCAGGGTGCTGCGCGCGGCGAAGGGGAGGGGGAGTTCGCCCGGCATGTCCGAGGCACTGCTCCAGCCATAGACCTGGCAGTATCGATTGCCTGGGCACAATGCGCGCGCCCTATCGACGAGTGCTTGCGGCGAATCGCCGCCGGAGACGAGAACGAAGTGGACTCCGGGATCGGGCGATCCGGGGCGGGCGCTCGTCGATGGGGAAGGCTTCGCACCGCTGCTGTCACTCGCTCCGTCGGCGGTGATGGTGCGGATCGCGACGCCCTCATCCACCAGTTGCGGGAGCAGGTCGGCGGGCCGCTCGACGGCCTGTGCCCGGCTGCGCAGCGCCAGCGGGTCCGGCTCGCCCCCGGCATAGCGGGCGGAGAAGCCGCGCTGCGTGCCCCATGTGCCCTTCCAGCGCAGGAATATATGCGGCCCGACCACCGCGACCTTGTCGAGCGAGGGGGACCAGTAGGGGTAGACGTAATCGGCGTGGTAATGCGTGGCCGTCCCGACCGCCTGGTGCACATAGCCGCCGAGCGCTTCCTCCGCGCGGGCGCGGGCACTGCGCCACGCCCCATCGGAATAGCGCCGCGCGAGCGAGCCGTCGCAGGTAAAGGTGAACTGGCAACCGGTGGGCCGCTGGGATCCTTCGAACACCACGCCGCAGACCGTATTCGCAAAGGCCGGATGGCGCGTGCGATTGAGCACCACCTGCATCACCGCGCGCTGGTCCGCATCGCCGCTGCCCGCTTCCGCCATGGCTGCCAGCGCGAGGCAGTCGCGCGCGCGGGTGCGGTCGGCACTATCGCCGCGAAAGGCGAACGGAGAGATGGGCGAGAGTGCCGCAGGATCGACCGGAACGGCGGCATTGCGAGCCTGCGCGTCGTCTGCGGCAAGTTCGGATGTTAGCACCGTATCTTCGGCAGAAGCCGGTAGGTCGGGCATCATGAGCGGCTGCTCCGTAGCTTCCACTTGCCCCTGCTCGGGTTCGGGATGAGACTGAAAGATCGCGAGCAGCAGCAGCGGCAGCAGCACGAGCGCCGCCAGCGCAACGTATGGCCCGATACCGTCGGTCTTGTCGGATTGTTCTGCGACCATCACCGGCAATGTAGGAATGCGCGCGAACGCAAAACAGGTGCGGGCGTCAGGCCGCCTGCTTGAGCTCGAGCTCCAAGCGGCCCCAGATCTCGACCAGAGCCTCGACCAGCTCGTCCATCATCGCGGGCGTGTGGGCCGGGCCGGGGGTGAAGCGCAGGCGCTCGGTCCCGCGCGGCACGGTGGGGAAGTTGATCGGCTGCACATAGACGCCATATTCGGCAAGCAGGATATCGCTGATCTTCTTGGCTCGCACCGGGTCGCCGACCATCAGTGGGACGATATGCGTGACGCTGTCCATCACCGGCAGGCCCGCATCGCGCATCTTTTGCTTGAGCATGGCCGCAGCGGCCTGCTGGCCGTCACGTTCTTCGCTGCTTGCCTTGAGATGGCGGACAGCCGCCAGCACGCCTGCGACCAGCACGGGGCTGAGCGAGGTGGTGAAGATGAAGCCGGGCGCATAGCTGCGGATGCAGTCGATGATCCGCGTGTCGGCTGCGATGTAGCCGCCCATCACGCCGAACGCCTTGCCCAGCGTGCCTTCGATGATGTCGATGCGGTGGGCCGCCTCGTCGCGCTCGGTGATGCCGCCGCCGCGCTTGCCGTACATTCCGACGGCGTGGACCTCGTCCACATAGGTCAGCGCATTGTACTTTTCGGCAAGGTCGCAGATCGCGTGGATCGGGGCGACGTCGCCATCCATCGAATAGACGCTTTCGAAGGCGATCAGCTTGGGTGTCGCCTCGTCCTCTGCGGCGAGCAGTTCTTCCAGATGCTCGAGATCGTTGTGACGGAAGACGCGCTTCTCGCAGCCCGAATTGCGGATGCCCGCGATCATGCTGGCGTGGTTGAGCTCGTCGGAAAAGATCACGCAGCCCGGCAACAATTTGGCGAGCGTCGAGAGCGTAGCGTCGTTGGAGACATAGCCGCTGGTAAACAGCAGCGCGCCGTCCTTGCCGTGGAGGTCGGCCAGCTCATGCTCCAGCTGGATGTGGTAATGCGTGTTGCCGCCGATGTTGCGGGTGCCGCCGGAGCCTGCGCCAACGTCGTGCAACGCCTCTTCCATCGCCTCGATCACTTTGGGATGTTGGCCCATGGCGAGGTAATCGTTCGAACACCACACGGTGACCGGCTTCGGTCCGTTGTGGCCGGCAAAGCAGCGCGCATTGGGGAAGGCACCCTTGTTGCGCAGGATGTCGATGAACACGCGATAGCGGCCCTCCGTGTGGAGGCGGTCTATGGCTTCGTCGAAGATCTGGTCGTAGTTCACGCGGGAACCGTCCCGTATCGGCGCCGCGCGTTCGCGGCCAAGTTCGGGCGCGACATAGGGCGAATGGCGACGCAATTCCACCGCGATCTTTGCGAATCGTTCGCAAGCTTCAGAGGTGGACAAGACCCTTCAGGCCGTGCGCGGCGAACGCTTCGGTCAGCTCTTCGAAATCGTCCATCGGTCCGGTGGTGACCGCGAAATCTGGCACCTCGCGTTCCATCTCCTGCCCCTGGACGAGGCGCGCGATCTGGCGGGCGATGCCCTTTGCGCCGTCGATGAAGGTCACATCCTTGCCGAACGCCTCGCGCAATTCAGGCTCCAGCAGGGGAAAGTGGGTGCAGGCGAGGACGACCGTATCGAGGTCCTCGCCTCCCGGCTGGAAGACGAGGCCCGATGCGGCCTTGGTCACCTCGTCGACGCAAATCTCCTCGCCGCGCAGCTTGGCCTCGCCCAGCGCAACCAGCCCGCTCGCGCCGTAGCGCAGCAGCGTCTTGCCCTGCGCGAATTCGCGTTCGAGGTCGTCGACATAACCTTGGCGGACGGTCGAATCGGTGCCGAGCAAACCGATGGTTCCGGTCTTGGTGATCTCAGCGGCAGGCTTGATCGCAGGGACCGTGCCGACGATCGGCGTCTCCAGCACCTCGCGCACCATGCCCAGCGCAATCGTGCTGGCGGTGTTGCAGGCGATGCAGATCAGCCGGGGATGCCAGCGCTCCGCCATCCGGCCGAGCAGTCCGGCGACGCGAGCGGCGACCTCGGCCTCGGTCTTGGTGCCATAGGGCAGGCCGGCCATGTCGGCGGCGTAGATAACCGGAGCATCGGGCAGCAGTTCGCGCAGCTCGGCCAGCACGGTCAGCCCGCCCACGCCGGAATCGAACAGCAGGATGGGGGCAGAGGGCGACAATTTATCCAAATCCGTTCATCCTGAGCTTGTCGAAGGTTCGCCCTTCACCTTAAACGCGGGGGGGTAGAAGAAAATGCAGCCCTTCGACAAGCTTGGGGCGAACGGTTAGGGGACATCGCATGGATTTCGGAAGCGGTTTCACCATCACCACGCTCTATGCCGCGCTGCTCGGCTACGGCTTCGGCTCGATCCCCTTCGGCCTGATTCTCGCCAAACTGGCCGGAAAGGGCGATATCCGCCAGCAGGGCAGCGGCAATATCGGCGCGACCAATGTCCTGCGCACCGGCAGCAAGGGGCTGGCGGCGGCGACGCTGCTGCTCGACCTGCTGAAGGGCTTCGTGCCGGTGTTTCTCGCCAAGCTCTGGTTTCCCGAAGACATGGGCTGGACCGCGCTGTTCGCCGTGCTCGGCCACTGCTTCCCCGTCTGGCTGGGCTTCAAGGGCGGCAAGGGCGTAGCGACCAATGCGGGCGTTGCCTTCGGGCTCATGTGGCCGCTTGGTGTCGTCTACGCGATCGCCTGGCTGGGCATGCTGGCGGTGACGAAGATCAGCTCGCTTGCGGGAATGGTCGCTGTCGTGGTCACCGCGATCGCCGCGTATTTCGCAGGCGAACCCACTTTTGCGAAGGTCATGGCGATCATCGCCGTGCTGGTGCTGTGGCTCCACCGCGAGAACATCAAGCGGCTGAAGGCCGGGACCGAACCGAAAATCGGCTCCAAGGGGTGAGCGCGTCGCTATCGCAAGACGAGGCTTTCGCCCGCATCCGGCTGCTTCGCTCGCCCAATATCGGGCCGGTCAGCTATGCGCAGCTGCTTGCGAGGTTCGGCTCTGCGGCAGACGCGCTGGAGGCCCTGCCTGAACTCGGAAAGAAGGGCGCTCGGCAATATCGGGCCGCGCCCGCCGACCGGATCGAGCGCGAGGTGGATGGCGTGCGCAAGGCGGGCGCGAGATACCTCTTCCATGACCAGCCGGACTATCCCGCGTTGCTGGCGCAAATCGACGGTGCGCCGCCGATCCTGACCTGGCGCGGGGACCTGTCACTGGCGGCCAAGCCCTGCGTGGCGATGGTCGGCGCGCGCAATGCCAGTGCGGCGGCGGTGAAGCTGGCGCGCGAGTTCGCACAGGGTCTTAGCGAGGCGCAGTTCACCGTCGTCTCGGGTCTGGCACGCGGAATCGACGGCGCAGCGCATGAGGGCGCCTTCCCGCGAACCATCGGCGTGATCGCCAGCGGGATCGACATCGCCTACCCGCCGCAGCATGCCGAGCTGCAGGAGCGGATAGCGAGCGAAGGCCTGCTAATCGCCGAACAACCGCCGGGCACCGAACCGCGCGGCAGCCACTTCCCCAGCCGCAACCGCATCATCGCCGGGCTGGCGGGCGGCACGCTGGTGGTTGAGGCGGCGGTCAAATCCGGCAGCCTCATCACCGCGCGGTTGGCGGGCGAGGCGGGGCGCGAGGTCATGGCGATCCCCGGCAGCCCGCTCGAAGCGCGCAGCCACGGTTGCAACCACCTCATTCGCGAAGGCGCGGTGCTGGTGCAATCGCCCGAAGACGTCGTCGAGCTATTGAGCGATTTCGACGGCAACCCGCGCAGCACCTTCCGCGAGCCGGTCGAGCAGTTCGATTTCGAACCGTCCGAACTGGCCGAGGCCGAACCGGCGGACATCGCCTCGCTCCTGACCACCGCGCCGGTCGCAATCGACGAACTGATCCGCCAGTCGGGCACCAGCGCCGCGGCGGTCCAGCTGGCGCTGCTGGAGCTGGAAATTGCGGGCAGGCTGGAGCGGCACGCGGCGGGGCGGGTGAGTCTGGTCTGATGTCCGCTAATGGATGGAAAGCCGACGTCGACTAAAACGATATGTCTTCCACCACTCGCCAGCCGAAACCCGGCTGCCGTTGCATCACCAAAAGATAGTTACTGTCGATGGTGCGGACCGAACTTTCCTGCCGATCCGTATAGGTCACGCTCAATCTACCGCGTGTGTAGGCGAGGTCGGAAGAGGCTGATACCTTGGTGAACTCGTTCACATAGTCTAGCCTGAAATTGCGATCTTCCATGTACCGAGAAATATTGGCGGCGATAGCATCACGGCCCAGGGTAGGTGGCTGGCCGGGGATGAAAACGTAAGCGTCAACCGCGTAGTAGTCCGCTGCCAGAACTGCGTTCCCGCCGTTGTAGGACGCGAACACTTCGGCTTCGAAAGCACGAACTTCACGTTCTAAGGAAGCGAATTCAGAATTAGACGGATAGCTTGTTGCTGCACATGCTGGCAAAAGGAGGAACGACGCCCCCGACAGGAGCATCACCGAAGATCCTGTATTCATTTTAATCATCTTCACCTCGCTATTTCACGTTTTGTGACCTTGCAAAATTTGTCGCAATGTTCGCAAGGGCCAGTGTGATAAACTTGGAGTACGTCGGCTAATGGGTCATTTATGGACAGCCCCTCTACGCCCGGATCGAAACCCGCTTGACGCCCCCGAAACCCGAACTCCATTTTCGCGCGTATACGCACGTACACACGTAAGGGACGTCCCGAACCACAATGCAACTCGTCATCGTAGAATCGCCGGCCAAGGCGAAAACCATCGAGAAATACCTCGGCAAGGACTTCAAGGTCCTCGCCTCCTACGGCCATGTCCGCGACCTGCCGCCCAAGGATGGCAGCGTGCGGCCGGACGAAGGCTTCGAGATGGACTGGGAGCTTTATCGCGACAAGCAGAAGCGCTTCAAGGAAATCAGCGATGCGGCGAAGGGTGCGGACCGGCTGGTCCTCGCCACCGACCCCGATCGCGAGGGCGAGGCGATCAGCTGGCATGTCCGCGAATTGCTGGCCAAGCGCAAGACGCTGCCCAAGGAAGTCGACCGCGTCACCTTCAATGCGATCACCAAGCAGGCCGTCACCGATGCGATGAAGGCACCGCGTGAGCTCGACCAGCCGCTGATCGACGCCTATCTCGCCCGCCGCGCGCTGGACTATCTCTACGGCTTCACACTCTCGCCCGTGCTGTGGCGCCGCCTGCCCGGCGCGAAGAGCGCGGGCCGCGTGCAATCGGTCGCGCTGCGCCTGATCGTCGACCGCGAGATCGAGATCGAACATTTCCGGCCCGACGAATATTGGTCGGTCATCGCCAAGCTGCAGCAGGACGGCAGCGAATTCGACGCGCGGCTGGTGAAATTCGACGGCACAAAGCTGGAGAAGCTGACGCTCGGCGACGAAGGCAGCGCGATGGCTGCGAAGAAAGCGGTCGAGGCTGCGAACTTCACGGTCGAGGAGGTCGAAAACAAGCCGTTCAAACGCAACCCCTCCCCGCCGTTCACCACCTCCACCCTGCAGCAGGAAGCCGCCCGCAAGCTCGGCTTCTCCGCCAGCCACACCATGCGGCTCGCCCAGTCGCTCTACGAAGCAGGCGCGATCACTTATATGCGGACCGATGGCGTGAGCATGGACGGCAGCGCGATCGCTGCCTGCCGCAAGGCAGTGGCCGATCGCTACGGCGGCCACGCGCTTCCCGACAGCCCGCGGATGTACAAGACGAAGGCCAAGAATGCGCAGGAAGCGCATGAGGCCATCCGGCCGACCGAATTCAATCGCGACCGCGCTGGATCGGGGGACGAGGGCAAGCTCTACGACCTCATCTACAAGCGCGCGATGGCGAGCCAGATGGCCGCCGCCCAGCTTGAACGCACCAGCGTGACGCTGCGCGATCCGACCGGCCAGCACGAGCTGCGCGCGACGGGGCAGGTGGTGAAATATCCCGGCTTTCTCGCCGTCTATCAGGAAGGCCGCGACGATGCGGGCGACGATGACGAGGACGGCCTGCTGCCGGCCATCGCCAAGGGCGACAGCCCGCTGAAAAAGGGCGTCGAGGCGAACCAGCACTTCACCCAGCCGCCGCCGCGCTTCTCCGAGGCGAGCCTGGTCAAGCGGCTGGAGGAGCTCGGCATCGGCCGCCCCTCGACCTACGCCAGCACGATCCAGACCCTGCGCGACCGCAACTATGTCCGCATGGAGAAGAACCGCTTCTTCGCCGAAGAGTCCGGCCGCCTGCTGACCGCCTTCCTCGAACGGTTCTTCGAGCAATACGTCGCGTTCGACTACACCGCAGGGCTCGAAGACGAGCTCGACACGGTCAGCGACGGACGCGAGGACTGGAAGAAACTGCTCGAAGCCTTCTGGCGCGACTTCAAGCCGAAGACCGAAGAGGTGATGGAGAAGAAGCCCTCGGAAGTGACCGAGGTGCTCGACGGATTTCTGGCCGATTACCTCTTTCCCGAACGCGCCGACGGCAAGGACCCGCGCACCTGCCCGCTCTGCGAGACCGAGGGCCGCGAAGGCGGGCGTCTTGCCCTGCGCGGTGGCCGTTACGGCGCCTTCGTCGCCTGCGCCAACTATCCCGAGTGCAAATACACCCGTCAGTTCGCCAAGCCCGGCGGTGCCGATGCCGATGACGGCGCGGACGATGGCGTGATGGGCGAGCATCCCGAAACCGGCCTGCCGATCGAGCGCAAGAGCGGGCGCTTCGGCCCCTACGTCCAGATGGGCGAGGGCAAGGAAGCGCAGCGCGCGAGCATCCCCAAGGACCTCGACGACTTTGATCTCGAATGGGCGATCAAGCTCCTCGGCCTGCCGCGCATCGTGGGCGAGCATCCGGAGACCGGCAAGGAAATCGAAGCCGCCATCGGGCGTTACGGACCGTACCTGCGGCACGATGGGAAATATGCGAAGCTGCAATCGACGCGCGATGTCTTCGAAACGGGCATGAACGCGGCGGTCACGCTGCTCGCCGAAGCGGCTAACCGCAAAGGCGGCGGGCGCGGCAAGGCTGAACCGATCAAGACGCTCGGCGAACATCCGACCAGCGGGGCCGAGATGAAGGTCATGCCGGGCCGCTACGGCCCCTATGTCACCGACGGCACGACCAATGCGACGATCCCCAAGGACATGAAGCCCGAGGACCTGACCGAGGCGCAGGCCATCGAACTGATCGATGCCCGTGCTGCGAAGGGTCCGGCGAAAAAGAAGAAGGCTCCGGCAAACAAGAAGGCTGCTGCGAAGAAAAAGGCCCCGGCCAAGAAGAAGGCCGCTTCGAAGAAAAAGCCTGCCGAAAAGAAGGCAGCCGACTGATGGAGGTTCAGGCTTCTGCCGACGATTTGCTAGGCCTTCTCGGATTGGCGATGGTTGAGATACGGGCTTCGGAATCGCTCCGCCAAGCGCAAGTCTGGGCGGACGTTTTCCATAATGTCCCATCCGCCGTGCGGAATGGTTCTTCGCCGAAAGAAACGATCAATCGCCTCTTGGCGTGCGCAGAGCGCCATAACAAGCGCGAGTACTTCGAGAGGTATATCACGAGCTATCTGGGCGAGGCAGCCGACTGATGGGCAAGGAGCATTTCGAGCGGCACAAGCAGCCCTGGACCGGCGAGGAGGCGGGCCAGCTCCGCACGCTTGCCGCCAAGGGTCAGGGCCTCAAGCAGATCGCCAAAGCGCTGGGCCGCAGCGAGGAATCCACCAAGGATTTCGCCAAGAAAAACAAGATCAAGGTAGCGAAAAAGCGGTAGCCCGCTGCCTGCCATTCACCCTACTGTAAATGAGAAAGGGCAGCGCCGGACAAACCGGCGCTGCCCCTTTTCAAATCGACCGCTCAGGCGCCGGTCGGCAGGTGGCTGGTGCCCGTTTCCATGTCGGGCGCTCCGTTCGGGTAGAAGCTGTTGCCGACCCATTCGCCGCCAGGATAGCGCTCCAGCATATAGTCGTACCAGCTCTGGCCCGGAGCGGGATTGCCGCCGGCAACCGTCAAAACTTCCGTCGCGCTCATATCCTTGATCAAGGTCATCATCCTACCTCCAATTATTGGTGAGAATCGAAGGCTAGGGGCTAAGTGGCGGACCGACGATAGGACGAATGAGCTATTCGATCGCAGCTGAGGACTTCGCAGGGATTCAGTAGCTATCTTCCTTCGATCGGAATGCGGATTAGACGGCTGTTTGCATTTGTAAGCGTTCGTTTTAAGCACAGCATTATGAATAGCCTGATCGTACTCCTCCTATTGAGTATTTCGGTGCCGCGTTTCGGATTGGATGAAGCACGTTATGTGCACGGTAAAATGCCGAATTCGATTGACCGCGATGGAGCATGGGTCGCTGCTAATGTGGAGCTTTGGGTCGATGTCGATGGCCGAATAGAGACCTGCAATCTCGGCACTTTCGTGGGCGATGATCAACTCGCGCAACGCATCTGCCCGATCTTAGTCGACAGGAAGCTGGATAGAGGGCGAGGAGCGGAAGGCCAACCCAGCGCCAGCCGCATCCGTACACGAATTTTGGTTTCTCCCAGCGACGTCCCAAACCTCCAGACCCAGATGATTTCCAGCTTGGACAGGGCGGGTGGCTTATTCCTGCTGGACGGCACGGCGTATGCCGAAAAAGAGGCTAAGGTCACAGTGGCAATTGAAGTCGCTTACGACGGTACAGTTAAAGCTTGCGGGGAGGGACGCAAAAAGGCCGATCGGCGATTGATTGAGCTAGCTTGCCAAATGGCCTCCGAGCGCGACCATGCAGTTTACCGCACTGACAATGGCGAGGCCGCGGACTATGTTAAGAGCTTCAGCGTACAATTCTCCAAGGCTGCGTGAGTCACTACGTCAGGCAGCCTGACAGTCATGCGATGGGTCGGCTCGAACGAGTTTTCTGAAGAGCCGAAGAATTACCTCGTTGATAGCGCACGTTGTTGCGAGAGACCTGGATCAGCTCTTCCACTCCAGCCCCATTTCCTCGAACATTTCCTTGTCGTCGCTCCAGCGTTCGTCGGTCTTGACGTGCAGGAACAGGTGGACCTTCTGGCCGAGTAGTTCGCTCAATTCCTTGCGCGCGGCCTCGCCGATGGACTTGATGCGGCTGCCGCCCTTGCCGAGCACGATGGCGCGCTGGTTGTCGCGCATCACCACGATCTGCTGGTGGATCTCGACGCTGCCATCCTTGCGCTGGATGTATTTCTCCGGCCGCACCGCGCTGTCGTAGGGCAGTTCCTCGTGCAGTTGCTGGTAGAGCTGCTCGCGCGTGATTTCGGTGGCGAGCAGGCGTTCGGAGGCATCGCTAACCTGGTCTTCGGGATACATCCACGGGCCTTCCGGCATCATGTCTGCCAGCGCCTGTTTCATTTCCGGCAAGCCGTCGCCGGTAAGGGCGGAAACGAAGTAGATCTCCGCGAAATCGACCTTCTCGCCCAGCTCCTGCGCCAGCGCGAGCAGCGGCTCTTTCTTGGCGACATCGACCTTGTTGAGCACCAGGATCTTGCGCTCCGGACGGCTGGCGACCTGTTCCAGCAGCGGTTCGAGCTCGTGGCGGCGCTGCTTCACTGGATCGACGAGTAGCAGCACCGCATCGGCCGCTTCCGCGCCTTCCCATGCGGCACTGACCATGGCGCGGTCGAGCCGGCGCTTGGGCGCAAAAATGCCGGGCGTGTCGACAAGGATCAACTGTGTCTCGCCGTGCAACGCAATTCCCATCATTCGCGCGCGGGTGGTCTGCGCCTTGGCACTGGTGATGGCGACCTTCTGGCCGACCAGCTGGTTGACCAGCGTGCTCTTGCCCGCATTGGGCGCGCCGAGGACGGCGACGACGCCGCAGCGTGTGGTTTTCTGCTCGCTCATCCGAACTGCTCCATGAATGCCTGTGCGGCGGCCTTTTCGGCTTCGCCCTTGCTGGTGGCGCTGCCTTGCGCCTCGCCGACTTTGTGCACGCTCACGCGGACGGTGAAGCGTTGCGCGTGGTCGGGGCCGGTGCGCTCGACAATCTCGTATTGGGGCGGCGCGCGGCGATTGCCCGCGGCCCATTCCTGCAGCGCGCTCTTGGGATGCTTGGCCTTGCCCGCACCGCTTTCCAGCGCCGGGCGGAACAGCTGATGGACGAGCTCCTTCGATGCCTCGAACCCGTTGTCGAGAAATTGCGCGCCGAGCAAGCTTTCGACCACGTCGCCGAGGATGTTGTCGCTGTCGCGCCCGCCATCGGCGCGTGCCTGCTTGGAGATACGGATATGGTCCGCCAGCCCAATGCCGCGGGCGACCTGCGCGCACATTTCCCGGCTGACGATGGCGTTGAGACGCTGGGCAAGCTTGCCTTCCGGCGCTTCGCTTTTGGCAAACAGCCAGTCGGCGATGGACAGGCCGAGCACGCGGTCGCCGAGGAATTCGAGCCGCTCGTAATCGCGCGTTTCGCCCATGCTCCCATGCGTCAGCGCGGCGACCCAGCGGGCCTCGTCCTTCACGGTGAAGCCATTCGCGGCGAGGAAAGTGCGGGTCTCGGGTTCCAGTGTCTGAGTCATATGTCGCTCCCGATCCGGTCCCAGCGGGCAGCGGTGAACCAGGTCCACGGCAGCAGCCATTCCGCGCTTCCGTCCGTCGACCACAGCACCATGCTGGCGCGTGCCACCAGCAGGCGCTGATCGACGAGGCCGACCCCGCCGCCGGCCTGCGCGGGGAAGCGGCTGTCCTGCGAATTGTCGCGATTGTCACCCATTACAAACAGCTGTCCCTCGGGCACCACCACAGGGTCGAAATCGTCTTTGGGCCACGGGCCGAGGTCGATCACCGGATAGCTCTTGCCGTTCGGCAATGTCTCGAGGAACTGCGTGTAGCGGCATGCCGGGCCATCGGGCGTTTGCACTTCTTCGGCACGCATGTTGCACTGCGTGTTGAGGCTCATCGGCAGCAGGATGGGCGGGGCTGCCTGCTGCGGCACCGGTTCGCCATTCAGGAACACAGTCCCGCCGCGCATCGCCACCGTATCGCCCGGCAGGCCGATCACGCGCTTGACGTAATCGAAGCGGTCGACCGGATGTTTGAACACCACCACGTCGCCGCGTTCCGGCACATTGCCGAATATTCGTTCGTCAGGTCCCGGCAGGCCGAGCGGCAGCGAATTCTCGTTATAGCCATAGGGCCATTTGGCCGCGATCAGATAGTCGCCGGTGCGCAGGCCCGGCAGCATGCTTTCGCTGGGGATCGTGAAAAAGCTGAACGCCAGCGTGCGGAACAGCAGCACCGCCAGCACCAGCTTCGCGCAGAACCACAGGAAGCTGGCCCAGCTTTCCTGTTTCGGCTCGTCGGCGGTGTTTGCGTCGGCGCTCTTCGCTGTCATGCGGGGTTCTCAATCATCGCCCAGTCCCCTAGTCGCAGCCCTCGCAACCATCAAAGGATTTTCGCCCGCCATGTCGACCGCTGCCGAACTCTGGGACACTCTCGAAAACCTGCCGCGCCCGACGCTGGGCGAGCTGTTCAGCGCGAGCCGCGATGGCGGCGAGGGCGCGGACGAGCCGGGCGGTGACGAGCGCGTCGCGATGCTTTCGGGCCGGATCGAGCTGGAGGAGGGCGGCATCCTGTTCGACTGGTCGAAGACGCATCTCGACCGCGCGGTGATCGCGGCCTTCGAAGAGCTGGCCGAGGCGATGGACTTCGCGGGCATGCGGGCGAAACTGTTCGGCGGCGAGGTGGTCAATCCGACCGAGGGCCGGGCGGCCGACCACGCGACCCTGCGCGGAACCGGCGACGAGGCGAAGGTCGAGGAAGCCGCCGCGCTGATCGACCGCATGGGGATGCTAGTCGAGGCGATCCATCAGGGCGCGCTGGGCGAGGTCGAGCACCTGATCCACATCGGCATCGGCGGCAGCGCGCTGGGCCCGGCGCTGGGCGTGGACGCTCTCTCCCGCGACCTCAGCTATTGCGACGTCCATGTCGTCTCCAATATCGACGGGGTGGCGCTGGAGGCGGCGTTTGCGAAATGCGATCCGGCCAAGACGCTGATCGCGGTGGCCAGCAAGACCTTCACCACCATCGAGACCATGACCAACGCCGAAAGCGCGCTCAAATGGCTGCGCGACAACGGCGTCTCCGACCCCTCGGGTCGCGTCATCGCGCTGACCGCCAATCCCGAAGGGGCGGTCGAATGGGGCGTCGACGAGACGCGCATCCTGCCGTTTCAGGAGAGCGTGGGCGGGCGCTATTCGATCTGGTCGTCGATCGGCTTTCCCATCGCCATGGCCGTCGGGATGGACGATTTCCGCGCTATGCTGGCAGGGGCCAAGGCGGTGGACGAGCATTTCCGCGACACCGACGGCGCGGCCAATCTCGTATTGCGCGCGGCCTTCGCCGACCTCTATTACACTCGCGTGCGCGGCTGCCAGACGCGGGCGGTCTTCGCCTATGACGAGCGGCTCAGCCTGTTCCCTGACTATCTCCAGCAGCTAGAAATGGAGAGCAATGGCAAACGTGTGACCGCCCACATGCAGCCGGTCGACGGGCCGACGGCACCGATCACCTGGGGCGGGGTGGGGACCGATGCGCAGCATGCAGTGTTCCAGCTGCTCCACCAGGGCACGCATCTGATCCCGGTGGACTTCATCGCCAGCATCGCGCCGGGCGACGATCTCGACCCGGCGCACCACCGCATTTTGCTGATGAATTGCTTCGCGCAAGGCGCGGCGCTGATGGCAGGGAAGAAGGGCGAGGATCCGGCGCGCAACTATCCTGGCGACCGTCCCTCGGCGACGATCCTGTGCGACGACCTCGACGCGGCCGCGTTGGGCGCGCTGATCGCGTTTCACGAACACCGCACCTTCGCCAATGCCCTGCTGATGGGAATCAACCCGTTCGACCAGTTCGGGGTGGAACTGGGCAAGCAGATGGCCAAGGCGATCGAGCAAGGCGGCGAGAGCTTCGATGCGGGCACCGAAGCCTTGCTTAGTATCGCCGGATTGCAGCAGGCTTAGAGTGGCCTTAACATTTGATATATTAGACTAAATTAAACGTTTTGAGCTATCCGGCGCTCATTGCTTTGAGGGGAATGACGCTTGGCACTGGCCGACCGGGAATTGATGCTGCAGGAGTTCCGAAAGGCTTACGACCGGCTGGAAGCAGTCCGGAAGGCAGCGAAGGAAACTAGCGACACGCGCGCCTTGTCGCATGCCGAGCATAATTTTCATGCGGTCGCGGAAGGTCTCGCGCGCCTCCTCATCCGTGCGGAGAAGCGCGCCAACGATTAGGCTGGCATGGCGATTTAAGTGCGTGCTGGAAAGTGCGTGGTGCTTGGCCTAAGCGCCGGCTCTATGACGACGACTATCCTGCTCTTGCTCGCCGGTTTCGCCCTGCTTCTGCTGGGCGGTGAGCTGCTGGTTCGCGGCGCTTCGCGACTTGCCGAAAGGTTCGGACTCTCGCCGATGCTGGTCGGTCTGGTGATCGTCGGACTTGGCACCTCGACGCCCGAACTAGCCGCCAGCGTGCAGGCGTCACTTGCCGGATCGCCGGGTATCGCGATCGGCAATATCGTTGGATCGAACCTCGCCAACATCCTGCTGATCCTCGGCACCGCAGCGCTGATTGCGCCGATTGCCGTGGGGGCAAGCGCGCTGTGGCGGGACGGGATGGTGGGAGTCGGTGGGGTCCTTCTGCTGTTACTCGCAGGGTCCACCACCGGTCTTTCGCAACTGGCCGGCGGCGCGTTTCTGCTGATCCTCGCGGCCTATCTCGCTCTCGCTTACCGGCAGGAGACGGCAAGCGCCGGCGCTTCCGCGGCAGGACAGCGCACCGCGGCTGCCGAGCATGCCGATCCGGGCCTTCACCCCGAGGACAGCGGCACGGCCGGCGGCGTCGCCGTGCCGATCCTGCTGTTCGTGGTGGGCACCGCCATCATCATTGCCGGCGGTTACATCCTCGTCGATGCCGCCATCGACATGGCCGCGCGGCTGGGCGTCTCTGACGAAGTCATCGGACTCACCGTCGTCGCTGCGGGCACCTCGGCCCCCGAACTCGCCACCAGCGCCATCGCCGCCTTTCGCAAGGAGAGCGACATCGCGCTCGGCAACGTGCTGGGCTCCAACATCTACAACATCTTCTTCATCGGCGGCGTGACCGGCCTCGTGGCCCCCGGCCCGATACCCGGCGGGATCATGACGGTGGACCTCTGGGTGCTCCTCTCCGCATCGATCGTCGCCATTATTTTCGCCTACACGGGCGGTCGGCTCGGTCGGCGCGAGGGCGGACTGCTGGTTGTGGGCTATGTTGCCTTCCTCGCTGCCACAGCCGGTTTGGTCTGAGGGATACCGTCTCCCGATCCACACTCAGCATGCGAAAAATTTTCGCATAGCTAATGCATGTTATCGCGCGCGTGCAGCTTTTGGGATGTTAAGTTGCGGCAGCCGACCGTAGGCGAACGATCTTACTGTCCCAAACAGCGGCAAATTGTCGACCCATCTGTTCGTCCACCCGCTTTTGCGGGGCGTCGGTTGCGTTCTTTTTCGGGAGGGGCCCATGCCGAGATACGTGTTGCACTACAGGGAAAATCGACACCAGGTCGAACACAAGATTGAATTCCAATCTGTCTGCCCGGCGAGCGTGCTGGATGTCGTCGCTCGCAAGAAGCAAGGGCTGGACGCCGATCTTTACGAAGACGGTCGGCCTCTATGCCATCTGACCAATCTCGGTCCGGAAGAGGTGTGGCTGGTGAGCCGGTTCAACGGTGATCGACGAGCTTGATGTGTACGGTGAAGAGGATGGTTCCCTCCTCATCCCGCGCATCGACAGCCAATCCCTTGCTATCGAGGATCGATGGCTCGTTCTTCAGGATTTCGCCCGCGAATTCGACAGCTGCGACCTGTGCTGCCCTCTGGCTGTCAAGTTCCGTGCCAAGCCGGTCGAACTCGCTCGAGTGGTCGTGCAAGTCGAAAAAATAGCGCGGCATCGAGCTGTCCATAGTAGTTCCTTCAGTTAAACGCTCGAAGACAGATAAATATTCCGTATTTCCGTGCTGGTTCGATCAACGGCGTTCCAGATGGAGATAGTCACTGTTGAATTCCGCGATATCCTTGAGCTTGTCGATGTCGCAAATTTTTAGACGGCGCTGCTCGAATTCGATCAAACTTTCGCTGCGCATACGTTGAAGCGTGCGATTGACGTGGACCGGGGTGAGTCCGATCGTATCGCCAAGCTGGTTCTGCGTCAGCGGCAGGTGGAATTCGTCTTCGTCGGCAAGCCCGACGATGGTCATGCGCAGCCATAATTCGCAGAAAATATGCGCCATGCGTTCGTAAGCGAAGCGCTGACCCAGATTTGTCAGCCACTGGCGCAGGATCGATTCGTCCACGAGGCTCGACCACCACAAACCTCTCGCGATGCGCGGACTCGAATTGAAAGCCTCGAGGATCTGGTCTTTGGACACTGCTGCACATTTGAGGTCGCTGAGTGCACCGATCCCGTGGTCCATCCGCTTAAGGACGAAGACGAAGGGATCGCAAATGTCGCCCGGCAGGAGATAGCCAGTAATCTGCCGCTTGCCTTCGGGAAGCAGCTTGTATCGAAAAGCCCAGCCTTCCAGCTGAATGAAGACCTGCTTCGGTGGAGCAGATTCCTCGATCAAATCGTCCTCGGCACTCAGTGTGCGGACATCGGAACATAGACCGGTCAGGATCGCGCGATCGTTTTCGTCCAGGTCGGTGAAGCAGCTTAGCCGTCGTTCGAGTGGAGTGCTCACTCTCGATCTTCGCCCGCAGATCATCCGCTACGTGGCTTGAACGCCTGTTCAAACCATTCGATCAGGCGCAATAACAAAAGTTACACGCCGATGCAGCTCATGCGCAATCGATTGACTTTTTGCGCTGCAGCATCCACATGGCGGCCATCGAAGCGCGCTAGCCAGCGTGAAGCGGCAGTCGGAGAGACATCCATTGCCCCGGCCGCGCCTCGGTCTCTTTTCCAAAGACTTCCCTTTTCACGCGGGTCGTTTGACACCCGCGCCGCGCCCGGACTCTATTGAGTGTCCGTCTGCGCGCCGCATATCGAATGCGAGTATTCATGACCAAATTTACCGACCTCGGGCTGTCGCAGCCCGTCCTCCAAGCCCTCGACATGAAGGGCTACGACACGCCGACGCCGATCCAGGCGCAGGCCATCCCGCCCGTTCTCGAAGGCCGCGACCTGATGGGCATCGCCCAGACCGGAACCGGCAAGACCGCGGCCTTCATGCTGCCGAGCATCGACAATCTGCGCGAGGCCGACAATCAGACACCATTCAAGTCGTGCCGCATGCTGGTGCTCGCGCCGACGCGCGAACTCGCCGGCCAGATCGCCCAGAGCGCCAAGGATTACGGCGCGATGGCGGGCCTCAAGGTCCAGTCGATCGTCGGCGGCACCTCGGTCAACAAGGACCGCAACAAACTGCACCGCGGGACCGACATCCTCGTCGCGACGCCCGGCCGTCTGCTCGACCTGATCGACCAGAAGGCCTTCACGCTCGACAAGGTCGAAATACTGGTCCTCGACGAGGCGGACCAGATGCTGGACCTCGGCTTCATCCACGCGCTGCGCCGCATCAGCCAGCTGGTGCCCGAAGACCGGCAGACGCTGTTTTTCAGCGCCACCATGCCCAAGCAGATCCAGGAACTGGTCGGCAAATACTGCCGCAATCCGGTCAAGGTCAGCGTGACGCCCGAAAGCACCACGGCAGAGCGGATCGACCAGTATCTCTTCATGGTCCAGCAGGACGAGAAACAGACGCTGCTCGAAATGATCCTGAAAGAGCGCCACGAGGTACCCGGCAAGTTCGAGCGCGTGTTGATCTTCGCCCGCACCAAGCATGGCTGCGACCGCATCGTGAAGAAGCTTGGCCAGGCGGGCGTCCCGGCGAATGCCATCCACGGCAACAAGAGCCAGCCGCAGCGTGAACGCGCGCTCGACGAGTTCAAGCGCGCGAAGACACCGATCCTCGTCGCGACGGATGTCGCGGCCCGCGGGATCGACATTCCCGGCGTCAGCCACGTGCTGAATTACGAACTGCCCAACGTGCCCGAGCAATATGTCCACCGGATAGGCCGTACCGCCCGTGCGGGCCGCGACGGCGTGGCGATCGCCTTCTGCGCCGAGGACGAGCGCGACTACCTCAAGGACATCCGCAAGAAGACCGATGCGGAGTTCGAGCGCTTGCCGCTGCCGGACAATTTCCGCGCCGTGGTCGAAGGTGTCGGCCCGACCAAGCGCGAACAGAAACCACGCCTCGCCAAGCCCAAGGTTCGCCCTGCGGGCGGCGCGGCGAAGAAGACCAAACCGAAGCAGAAGCACACCGCGCGCAAGGGCAAGCCCGAAGGCGCGGGCCAGGGTCGTCCGCAGGGCGGGAAGCCCGGCGGCGGTCGCAACCGGAACCGCAATCGCAACCGCTCGCGCGCGGCGCAGGGCTGACCGACTGGACACACGTACTCGCCACGCGCAAATATCGTTAAATCTACGGTCTGCTGGAGCTGACAGATGGAACCCGGATTCAAGCCGAAGATAACTCCGATCGACCGCATCCAGGAAAACCTCGTCGCTCGCGTCGAGCGCACGGCTCTTGATTGGCTATGTGCGCGGCTGCCGCGGCGGGTTTCGCCCGATATGCTGACCGCTCTGGGCATGGTCGGAGCGGTTCTGGTATTCGTGGGGTATCTCGGAAGCAACGCGGACCGCGACTGGCTCTGGCTCGCAGTGGCCGGATATGTGGTTCACTGGTTCGGAGATTCGCTCGACGGTAGTCTGGCGCGTTACCGGAAGATCGAACGCCCGCGATATGGCTATTTCCTCGATCATAGCTGCGATGGATTGGCGACGACGCTGCTGGTCGTCGGCATCGGACTGAGCCCCTACGTCGAACTCGAGGTCGCGCTGATCGCCCTGGCCGGATATCTGCTGATGTCCATTCATGCCTTCCTGTCGGTTCGCGTTCTCGGCGAGCTGCGGCTGTCCTACATGAATGCCGGACCCACCGAGCTGCGCCTTGTCCTCATCGCTCTGACCCTGGCGATGTATTACGCAGGGCCCGAGGCGCCGATCCTCTGGCAGCTCAACGGCTTCGACCTGTTTGTCGGAGCGGTAGGCTGCCTGTTGGTGGCGCTGTTCGTCATCCAGACGGTACAGGTCGCGAGGCGCCTGGCGGTGGAGGAACCGCCGCGAAATTGACGCTGCCTCTCGGTCTGTCGAAACGAAATGGCCGCCTATCCCAATTTCCGGCGTAGCTGCCTTTGGCAAGAGACCGGCGCATAGCTAACATTATCCCGCGCCGCCGCCGGACCCGCATTCGCGCGGTTCAATTGGTAACGGCGTCCATCTCCGGAGAAGCTATGCGCAGCCGCGCGAAGGCTTCGGGCATCGTTTCGGCCAGCCAGTCGAGCATGCCTTCGCGAATGTCACAGCGCAAATCGAACAGCGCGGAAGAATCCTTCGCGCTCATCAGTAGACGGACCTCAATCGCATCCCGCATTGTCTCGGTGACCTGCGCCACCTGAACGCGTCCGTCCCAAAGTGCGTTCGCGTTGATCTGCCGTTCGAATTCGGCCCGGATCGGCGCAATCTTCGTCGCCGGGTCGAGGTAGAGCATCACCGAGCCGAGCAGCTGCGCGGTCTTCTTGGTCCAATTCTGAAATGCGTCTTCGAGAAAACGCGTGGTTGGCACGATCAGTCGGCGTTCGTCCCAGATTTTCACCACGACATAGGTGGTGCGGATGTCCTCGATCCTGCCCCACTCGCCTTCGATGATGACGACGTCGTCGATATTGATCGGCTCGGTCAGTGCCATTTGCGCCCCGGCGATCAATGACTTGAGCGCGGGTTGCGCCGCCGCCCCGACCGCAAGACCCGCCAGCCCCGCCGATGCGACAAGCGTTACGCCGATATCGCGGACGCCGGGGATCGAAAGCAGCATCAACCCCACGGTCACGAAGACGATGATGAAAGTGACGATCCGGCTGAGCATGGTCAGCCGTGTGCGCCGTCGCCGGGCGGCAAGATTGTCGGCCACGGTGATGTCGGCGCGCAGTTTCATCGCCTCCACCAGTGCGTGCAGGATGGCGAGGGCGATCCAGCCGATTAGCGCTGGCATGACGAAGCCCGCGACCTTTTCCCAGATGGCTTCGAACGCCGGGATTTCCCGCGCCGCGATCACCAAGGCGAGCGCGATCAGCGCGACCCGCGTCGGCGTGGCAAGCCGTCGGACCAGCAAATCGTCGGATTCGCTGTTCGACGATCTGGCGAAGCGGCGCAGCAGGCGGAATGCCAGCCAGTGGACGGCAAGCGCCACAGCGGTCGCCGCAGCGGCGAAGGTGAGGTAGTTCCACGGATAGGGCAGGAACTCGGCTCCACCCTCGATAATTTCGGCAATCGGTTGCTTCATGCTGTCTCCCGATGTGTTGCGGGTTCGGGCAGCATCCCCTCCCAGAGATATCGTTGTAATGGATCGCACAGGCTTGCGGTTCCTCTGCGCAGCGGCACGGAACGGATCGGGTAAGGCCCTTGTGCTGTTCACCCGAAAGCCCCAATTGCACCGGCGAACAGAGATTGGAGACAGATTTTGGCGACAGAACCCGGCGGCGAATACGATTTCGACCTCTTTACCATCGGTGCGGGGTCGGGCGGCGTGCGCGCTTCCAGGGTTTCCGCCGCGCACGGAGCGAAGGTGGCGATCGCGGAGGAGCACCGGGTCGGTGGCACCTGCGTCATTCGCGGGTGCGTGCCCAAGAAGATGCTCGTCTACGGCGCGCATTTCGCCGAGGATCTGGAAGATTGCCAGCGCTTCGGCTGGGAAATCGGCGAGCGCAAGTTCGACTGGAAGACGCTCCGCGACAATGTCCTCGACGACGTGACGCGGATCGAGGGTGCCTATACCGACACGCTCGAAAACCACGACGTCACGATCTTCAAGGAACGTGCCGAAATCACCGGCCCGCACGAAATCACGTTGGCGAGCGGCAAGACCGTCACGGCGAAGTACATCCTGATCGCCACCGGCGCGCGCCCGCGCATGCCCGAATGCCAGGGGGCCGAACATGCCATCAGCTCCAACGAGGCTTTCCATCTCGACGAACTTCCGGAGAAGATCATCATCGCGGGCGGCGGCTATATCGCCAACGAGTTCGCCGGTATCTTCAACGAGTTCGGCTGCGACGTGCACATCGTCAATCGCGGCGACCGCCTGCTCCGCAGCTACGACGAGGCGGTGCGCGACCGGCTGCTTCAGATCAGCACGATGAAGGGGATCAAGTTCCGTTTCAACACTACCTTCGAATACATCAAGCCATGCGACGAGGGCGGATATTTCGTGAAGATGTCCGATTGCGACGAGGAGAAGGCCGACCTCGTCATGTTCGCCGTGGGGCGGATTCCGAATACGGAAGGGCTCGGCCTCGACAAGGCGGGCGTGGAGCTGGGCGATGGCGGCGAGGTCAAGGTCGACCGCTTCAGCAAGACGAATGTCGACCACATCTATGCCGTCGGCGACGTGACCGACCGCGTGCAGCTGACCCCGGTCGCCATCCGCGAGGGGCAGGCGTTCGCCGATACCGTCTTCGGCGGTCACGATCCGGTCGCGGTGGACCATGGCTGCATTCCCAGCGCGGTCTTCAGCCATCCACCTATTGCGGCGGTCGGCATGACCGAGGGCGAGGCCAAGAATGCGCTCGGCAGCGTGAAGGTCTATCTGTCCGATTTCCGCCCGATGAAGAACGTGCTGGCGGGACGCAACGAACGCAGCCTGATGAAGATGGTCTGCGACGGGGATAGCGGCAAGATCGTCGGCATCCACATGATCGCGCCCGAAGCACCGGAAATGATGCAGGCCGCTGCAATTGCGGTGAAGGCGGGTCTTACGAAAGCCGATTTCGATGCGACCACCGCGATCCATCCAACGATGGCGGAAGAGCTGGTGTTGATGCGCTAGGCGAAGCGGCTCGGCGATAGCTGGTCCGGCGTCACGCCAACGGCCTGCAATTCCTCCGGCCATTTCGCGCCAGTCGCCAATGCTTCGGCGGCGAGCGCCATTGCGGGCGATGTCTGCAGGCCGAAGCCGCCCTGTCCGGCCAGCCAGAAGAAGCCCGGAGCTTGTGGATCGAAGCCGCATACCGGCAGCCGTTCGGGCGTGAAGGTCCTGAGGCCGGCCCACTTGCTGGCGAGGCGCGGGATGGCGAGCGTCGTCGCCTGCTCGACGCGCCATGCGGCCAAGGCTATATCCTCCTCCTCAGGCTGCGCGTCGCATGGGTCGGACGGATGCTCATCCATCGGGCAGGCCAGCAGGCGTCCGCGCCCTTCCGGCTCGATGTAGAAGCCGGGACCGACCGTCTTGGTGAAGGGCCATGCCGAGACGTCCATGCCATCGGGCACATCGAAGGTGATCACCGTGCGCCGCAACGGTATAAGGCCGAGAAGCGCGACGCCCGCCAACCGCGCGATCTCGTCGGCCCAGGCCCCGGCGGCATTGACCACGACCTTCGCCGAGTAGCTGTTGCCCGGCGTATCGACGATCCAATGCGCGGCTTCGTGACGCAGCGACGTTACCGGCGATTGTGTTGCGATCTCGCTTCCTGCCGCGAGCAAGGCGTGCCTGTGCCCTTCGAGCAGCGCGTGGGCATCGAGTTTGCGACCGGCTTCGTCCAGCAGCGCTCCGATAATCCCGTTCTCCCCATCGCGGAGCACCGGCACGAGCGAGCGCGCCTCGTCCGAGGATAGCCGCCGCACGTCCGGCTGCCATTCCCGGTAGCCTGCCTCGACGCGGTCGAGGTCGCTCTCCTGCCCCTCCAAAGCGATGAATAAAGCCGGGTGCCTGCGCGCACCCGGTTCCTCGAGCAGCGGCAGGCTCGCTGCGGTGAGTGCGCGCACCAGCGGCGCATCCATGTCGAAATGCGCGAAGGCGGCGCTGCGGCCCGAGGCATGGACGCCGGGAGAACCCTCTGCCTCGCAAACGACTACACGGCCATGCTGCGCCAACCGCGCCGCTGCGGACAGACCTGCAATGCCCGCTCCGATCACGAAGTAATCGACCGTCTGCATAATCTGCTCACGATAGGCCGCTCTAGCGGTCTCGCATAGCGCCAGCGTCGACTCAACCGCACCGGATCGGGACTAAGCGGCGCGGCGCATTGCGCCTGCGCGCATGGCTCGCCACAACTTGTTGAACGATTCGCCGATTTCGGGGAGATTGCATGAACACGCTGGCTTCGCGCGGACAATTGCGCGCGAGTTTCATTCGCTGGGCACTCTTTACCGTGCCGCTGGTTTTCCTGCTGGGCTTCCTTAGCGGCATGGTTGGCAGCCCGGATTCGGCCTGGTTCCAGTCGCTCGAAAAGCCTGCGATCTATCCCGAGCCCAAGTGGTTCGGCATCGTTTGGTCGGTGCTCTATGTGATGATCGGCCTTGCCGTCGCCATGGTAGCCTCGGCCTGGGGCGCGCGCGGCCGCACGGCAGCCTTGTGGATGTTCGCTGCGCATTTCGTGTTCAACCTGGCGTGGACACCGGTGTTTTTCGGGGCCCAGCAGATCACGGGCGCGCTGGTGGTCATCGCGTTGATGGCGGTGACGCTGATCGCCGTGATCGCGCTGTTCTGGAAGGTCCGCAAGGCGGCCGGACTGCTGCTGTTGCCGTATCTCGCATGGGTGCTGTTCGCAGGCCTTCTAAACTTCCAGTTCCTGCAGCTGAATCCCGATGGTGGAGCCGCCGCGAGCGATAGCGGCGCGGTCGAGCGGGTGAGAATAGGGAATTAGTTTTTGCCGGGTGCGGTCAGGACATCCGTCCTGACCTCGCTGTTCCATCCCGCTCCCCCACCCGGCCACCCACGGCACTATACTGGTTGGGTGGTCGGGTGGGGGAGTGGGATGGAACAGCCAAGGGAAGCGCGGATGCGCTTTCCGCACGCAACAAGGACTCTGGACAAAGACTTCGCTGCGCCCCATCTGCATCTCCATGCAATCCAAGAACCCCCTCGTTGCCGATTTCGTCAAACTCGCCAACTCGGCGGCCGGTACCTTGGCCGGCATGGGCCGCGAAGCGCGCGATGCGGCGCGGGAGCGGGCTAAGGAGACGTTCGGCGGCATGGACTTCGTCAGCCGCGAGGAATTCGATGCGGTCAAGATGATGGCCAGCAAGGCCCGCGAAGAAGCCGAAGACCTTAAAGCCCGCGTGGCGGCTCTGGAAGCCAAGGCCAAGTGACCGTCGCCCCTGCCACAAGGTAGGGACGAGAATGCACCTCACAGCCCCCGCAATTTTGCTCGCCGCGCGCCCGCATGGCGAGACGGCGGTGATCACGCGCATGCTGACCGAGCAGAGCGGCGTGGTCGCGGCCTATGTCGCGGGTGGTCGCGGGCGGCATCTGCGGCCGGTCGTAATCCCGGGCAACATCGTGCAGGCCGAGGTTCGCGCGAAATCGGACAACCAGCTGCCCTTCGCCCGGCTGGAGCTGGTGACGAGCCGCGGGCCGTGGCTTTCCGAGCCACTCCCCGCCGCCGCGATCGCATGGGTCACGGCACTGACCGCCGCTGTGCTGCCGGAGCGCAATGCCTATCCCACGCTCTACGCTGCGCTCGGCGCATTGCTCGAGGCGATCTGTTCTGCCGATGCCGCGCGACAGTGGGTGGAAGTGCTGGCGGTGTATGAGGCGCTGCTGCTGCGCGAACTGGGCTATGGCGGAGAGCGGCCTGCGATAGCCGACCTTGGGCAGGCCTTGGAAATTCTCGACCGCCAGGAGCCGTTGATCGCGCGCTACCTGCTTGCCGACACCCGCGCCGACGTTCTAGCCGCAAGACAGCTCTTGAGGCAGCGGCTGGCACGGATGATGGAATGAAGATCGCGATTTTTCCCGGCGACGGGATCGGACCCGAAGTGACGGCACAGGCGCGCCGCGTGCTCGATGCGCTCGACCTGCCGGGACTGACGCTGTTCGAAGGCGATGTCGGAGCGGTCGCCTATCGCCGCCACGGGCATCCGCTTCCCGCAGAGACGCTGGAGATGGCGCGGGCTGCAGACGCCGTGCTGTTCGGCGCGGTCGGCGATTTCTCCTGCGACGATCTGCCGCGCGAATTGCGGCCCGAACAAGCGATCCTCGGCCTACGGAGCGAGCTCGGCCTGTTCGCGAACCTGCGCCCTGCGGCAGGCTTCCCGGGCCTCGAGCACTTGTCTTCGCTCAAGCCCGATATTGCTCGCAGCATCGACTTGCTGGTGGTGCGCGAACTCAATGGCGACGTCTATTTCGGCGACAAGGGCGAGCGCGACAGCACCGGTGGGCGCGAGGGCTGGGACGCCATGTCCTATAACGAGGCCGAGGTGCGCCGCATCGCGCATGTCGCCTTCCGCGCAGCCATGGGGCGGGGCAAGCGCCTGACCAGCGTCGACAAGGCGAATGTCCTCGAAACCAGTCGCATCTGGCGCGAGACGGTCATCGAGATGGCGAAGGACTATCCCGAGGTCGAACTGGACCACATGTATGTCGACAACGCAGCCATGCAGCTGGTGAAATCGCCCGGCCAGTTCGATACGATCGTCACCGGCAATCTGTTCGGCGACATATTGTCGGACCAGGCCAGCGCCTGCGTCGGCTCCATCGGCCTGCTTGCCAGCGCCAGCCTGGGGGAGCGGCAGGCGGAATATGGCACCTTCGGCCTCTACGAACCGATCCACGGCAGCGCGCCCGATATCGCCGGGCAGGGCAAGGCCAATCCCGTGGCTGCCGTTCTCAGCCTCGCCATGCTGTTGCGCCACTCACTCGGCCGCGAGGAGGAGGCCGTGGGGGTCGAGCGCGCGGTTGAGGGCATCCTTGCAGACGGCGTCTTCGGTGGCGACCTCGGCGGCAGCGCCTCGACCTCGGAGATCGGCGACGCCATTGTTAGGAAGCTGCTAACCATATCTTGAGGATTGGCGGATATTCGCGTCATGCAATGGATATGAACCCGCAAACGCAGCCCGTCGTGGCCGGCCGGACCGATCCGCTGGACCTCGCCATCATCCTGCCGACGCTCAACGAGCGCGACAATCTTGCACCGCTGGTCGAGCGGATCGAGGGTGCGCTGGGCGCGAGCGGCTGGGAAGTGCTGATCGTGGACGACAATTCCGCCGACGGCACCAGCGACGAGGCGCGCCGCCTCTCGCTGACCGACAGCCGCGTCCGCGTGATCCAGCGCATCGGCCGTCGCGGGCTCTCGAGCGCCGCCATCGAAGGTTTCTGCGCCACCGCCGCACCCTATGTCGCAGTGATGGATGCCGATCACCAGCACGATCCCAAGCTGCTCGTGGACATGCTCGCCGCAGTGAAATCGGGCGAGGCCGAAGTCGCCGTCGCCAGCCGCTTCGCCGAAGGCGCGAGCATGGAAGAATGGGGCCGCCCCGACCGCGAGAAGCTGTCGAGCGTCGCCAATTTCCTTGCCCGCAAGCTGACCGGCGTCGAGCTCTCCGACCCGATGAGCGGGTTTTTCCTGTTGCCCGCCGAAACCGCGCGGAAGCTGGTACCCAATCTTTCAGGAATCGGCTTCAAGATCCTGCTCGACTTGCTCGCCACCTCGGACACACCGCTCAAGGTGAAGGATTTCCCGATGAACTTCTCCGCCCGCCGCTCCGGCGAATCCAAGCTCGACCGCGCCATCGCGCTCGATTTCCTCGCCGGGCTCTACGACAAGAGCTTCGGCCGCGTGATCCCGACCCGCTTCGCCCTGTTCGGCACGGTCGGCGTGCTCGGCATCGGCGTGCACATGGCGATCCTCTACGCTTTTCTGCTGGTCGCAAGCACGGATTTCAGCTGGAGCCAGGCGGTCGCGACCTTCGGCGCGATGACCTTCAATTTCTGGCTCAACAATTTCCTCACCTACCGCGACCGTCGCCTGAAATCGGCGGACAAAGTGTTCTGGGGCTGGGTCAGCTTCATTGCCGCCTGCTCCATCGGCGCCTTCGCCAATGTCGCTGTAGCGACGACCCTGCACGACCGCGGCCTGCACGAAGTGCTCGCGGCACTGGTTGGCATCGGCATCGGGTCGGTATGGAACTACGCCCTGTCGAGCCGCTTCGTCTGGGGTAGGTATTGAGTTTTACCGGGCGCAGAGACTGACGCAGTCAGTCGCGGATGGATGCCAACGAACCCTCACCTCCACCCTTCGATCCAAGTCCACACGGCAAAGCTGTCCGGCCCTGCCAGCGGCTCGGCGCTGAGGATCGAGTAGAACCACGCGAAGACCAGTACGCTGCCAATAAGCGGGGCGAGGGCGGTCTTGCGCCAGCCGTTGCGCCATAGCGCGTCGCAGGCGAGCGCCAATGCGGCCAGCAGCGGGAAGCTCGGCAGCGAATAGTGGTAGTAGAACTGGATCGGCTTGGCTGCGACGATCCAGAAGCCGAGGCTCACTGCATAGAGAATCACTACACCGAGCGCGGCCCAGTTTCGGCTCAGCAGGCCGTGGAACAGGCACCACGCCAGCCCGGCAAGGCCCAGATACATCGTCAGCGGATTGCCGATCAGCATGATCCCGCGCTGCACGCCGTCCACCGGCTCGTAGAGATACCAGATCGAGCGCGCGTTCAGCACCCAGTCCTGCCAGGTCGACTGGTAGGGATGCGATTTCAGCACCTGCGTCTGTAGATCGAGCATGAACCGGTGGTGGAACGCCAGCCCCTCGGTAATCGGGTTCACGGCGAAACGGTAGGCCGGGAGGAAGGTCGCGGCGTAAACCAGTAGCGGGACAAGGCCGAGCCACAGCGCCGCTTCTACCAGCGTGATGCCCGGCCCGGGCGCGCCGCGGCGGCTCAGCAGCAAACGGCGACGGCCGGCCAGCGCGCGGGCGATCAGGAAGGTCAGGCCCGGCAGGGTGGCGACGACTAGCGCATTCCACTTCGATCCCATCGCCAGGCCCAGTGCAACGCCTGTCAGCGCCAGCCGCCAGCGGCCCTGCTCGGGCTGGCGGATCGCGGCGGCGAACTGCCATGCGGCGACGCTCAGGAAGGCGAGGTAAAAGATGTCGAGCATGGCGATGCGCGCATGCACGAACAGGTGGAAACCGGTCGCCAGCAATACGCCATAGGCCAGCGTCGCGAAGCGGCTGCATGTCGCGAACCACAACGCGCGCATGTTGGCGAACAGCGCGAGTGTGCCGAAGAGCGTCGGCAGCAGTCGCCAGCCCCAGGGATTGTCGCCGAAAAGAGCAATGCCCAGCGCGATCAGCTCTTTGCCGACCAGCGGATGCTCGCGATTGGTGAATTCGCCCAACACCAGCAGCTCGCGCGCGGCGGGAAGGTAATGGACCTCGTCGAAATAGGCGTGCGGGACGATCGTGAGGAACGGCAGCGTCGCCAGCCAGAATGCCAGCGCCAGCGCGCCGCACCAGCGCAGGGGATCGACGGGTTGCTCGGGCGCGCGGCTCATCGCGCGATGGCTTAGGCAGAGGCCCGCGCGCCGACAAGCGCGTTCACGAAGTTGTGCGCGACTCCAGCCAGAACAGGCGCGCGACCATCGCAAGGAGGCCGATACTGGCAGTCGCGGCGACAAAGAGGATCCACAGCGGGACATTCATGCCCTGCGCTCTCGCACGCGGCAAAACCAGAAAGACGGCCACGCCCAGTGCGAAAAGCAGGTCCCACCAGACCTGCACGCCCCACAGATTGCTCGTATGGTTGAGCCAGACGGGCATCACGCCCTCGGTCGCAATCGTGACGGCCGTGTAGGCACCGAAGGCCGCCGAGAGCATGGCTGCCAGGATCGGGCTGCCGGTCTTTTCGCGGCTTGCGAGCATGTAGCCCAGCGCGGCCAGAACGGCGACAAGCCCAACTGTGAAAAGAGCAATATACGGCGTCATTACGGCAGGCTCCCGAATCGTATGTAGCGAGTGCTACACTTGTAGCGTTTTGTAGCACTCGCTACAAGCATTGCCATGTCGCCTGCTCGGATGTCTCGCGAAACGCTGCTGCCGCTGCTTGCCACCCATGTCATGGAGCACGGGCTCGCCGATGCCTCGCTCCGCCCGCTGGCAAAGGCTGCGGGCACCAGCGATCGGATGCTGCTCTACCACTTCGGCAACAAGGATGCTCTGGTCGCCGCTCTCCTCGAATATCTGGCCGGCATGTTCGCCGATGCGCTCGGTACCGCCTTTCCGCAGGAGCGTGCACGATCGCGTCGTGCCTGCGCGAAGACGGTATATGACATTACCGGCAGGCCTGAATTCGCGCCTTTTCTTCGCGTCTGGTGGGACATCGTCGCCGGATGCGCGAACGACAATGCAGCCTATTTCGACGCAGCAGGAGGAATCATGGACGTATTGCTCGACTGGGTGGTCGACCACCTGCCGGAAAGCGACCCCGACCCCAAGGCGGGTGCGCGGGCAGTGATGACCGTGATCGAGGGGGCGCAAATGCTGCGGTCTGTCGGGCGCCCCGATGTCGGCGAAGCGGGGCTTGCCGCGCTGGAAGGCTGACCCGCTTGCCGCGCCGCACGCCTATGCTATCGCGCGGTCCATGAAGAAGACCACCGGCACCGACCGCTCGATCACCAGCAAGTGGCGTCCCGCAACGCAGGCCGTGCGCGGCGGCACCTGGCGCAGCGAGCATGGCGAGACCAGCGAGGCGCTGTTCCTCACCAGCGGCTATACTTACGATGACGCCCAGACCCCCGCGGATCGCTTCGCGGGCGAAATGCAGGGCATGACCTATTCGCGGTTGCAGAATCCTACCGTCGCCATGCTGGAAGAGCGCATCGCGCTGATGGAGGGTGCCGAAGCCTGCCGCGCGCAGGCGAGCGGAATGGCGGCGATGACCACCGCGCTGCTGTGCCAGCTGTCCGCGGGCGATCACGTGGTCGGCGCGCGCGCTGCCTTCGGTTCGTGCCGCTGGCTGCTCGATCAGCTGCTGCCGCGCTTCGGGATCGAGACCACCGTGATCGACAGCGCCGACGACGACGCCTGGGAGGCGGCGATCAAGCCGAACACCAAGGCCTTTTTCTTCGAGACACCCGCTAACCCCACGCTCGACGTGGTCGACCTCGCCCATGTTTGCGGCGTCGCCAAGGCGCATGGCGTCACTACCGTGGTCGACAATGCTTTCGCCACCAGTGCGCTGCAGAAACCGATGGAATTCGGTGCGGACGTGGTCGCCTATAGTGCGACCAAGCTGATGGACGGGCAGGGGCGGGTGCTCGCCGGCGCGGTCTGTGGATCGCAGGAATGGATCGACGAGGTGCTGCTGCCGTTCCAGCGCAACACCGGCCCCAATTGCGCGCCGTTCAATGCCTGGGTGGTGCTGAAGGGCCTCGAAACGCTCGACCTGCGCGCCCGGCGCCAGAGCGAGAATGCCGTTGCGCTCGGCGCATTCATCGAGCCGCGCGTGCCGAAGATGCTGCATCCAGGCCTGCCGAGCCATCCGCGCCACGATCTGGCGATGAAGCAGATGGTCGCCACCGGGCCGATCTTCGCTTTCGACGTCGGCGACCGCGCCACGGCTTTCGCCGTGCTCGACGCGCTCGAGCTGGTCGATATCTCCAACAATATCGGCGATGCGCGTAGCCTGATGTGCCACCCGGCCAGCACGACCCACGCCAATATGGGTGAGGAGGGCCGCGCCGCGATGGGGGTGACCGAGGGGCTGCTGCGGATCAATGTCGGGCTGGAGGATATCGAGGATCTGAAAGAGGACCTCGACCGCGCATTGTCTGCAGCGGGCCTCTAGCCGCCGCGCCAGCCTATCCGCGCAGCCAGCGCGCTGAGTTCCTCTCCGAGCGCTTGCGCTGCCGAGCGAGCGCGGTGGCAGGGCGCATCGTCGGTCAGCGCGGCATAGGTGGCGAGGTCGGCATTGCGCAGCAGGTCGATCATCAGCGCCTCGTCGCGCGTCATGCCGGTCGCACAGCAAGGCGCGAGCGTGAGTGTCCGGCGCGAGGATCTTGCGAGTTCGACGACGAAGCACCGGGTGAGTACCAGCAAGCGGCGAAATCCGCTGCCAGCTACATCCAATGCCAACATCGCCGCCCGCGAATCGTCGGGGCCTTTCATCGCCATTCGCCGGACCAGCACTAGCGCTAGCGACAAATCGCGGCGGGCAGGCAGGGGCAGGTCGAGCGCGGGAGCGGGAGATCGGTGGGTCATAGGAAGTCCTCCTTCGGCTCGCGATCATATGCTATTGCAAATCATTCGCAAGTATGAACGTGGCGAGTGCGGGAGATTTCTCGCCTCGTCGTTTGAGATGTTCACTCCGGAGGCGCGGGCATCATGTCGAGCGTAGTCATGCTTCCCTCGAAGAACTCCATCAACACGGGCAGCCGGTAGGCACGGCGCAAGGCATCGCACTGCGAGAGCGCGTCATCGACCACGCCTTCCTTTTTCGAGTCGCCGATCATCAGGTAGACCGCCCAGGAGCGCGACGGGGAGCCGCCTTCGCCCTGCAGTGTAGGCAGCAGTTGGCGTGCGGTCGGCCCTCCCTGTTCACGGCGCGCCATGAATTCGTCATGCGAGAGTGGCGCATCGTAGCGCACCACCACCGGCACGTCCTTCGCCCGGTCGCCGAGCGGGGGCGGGCGGATCGGGTCGGAGCCGGTCACGACGATCTCGTAGATCAGTGGCGGCGGAGCGTCCGGCAGGGTCTCCTCCGGACGCGGCGCGAAATCGTAGCCGACTCCGGCATAGGCGAGGCGGCCTGACAGATTCTCTCGCGCCCACCGACCGAGCCAGAGGCTGTCGGAGCGAACCTCTCGCAAACGTGATCGTACCTCCGGCTGCTCCGTCCAAGCGGGTCGCTCGATCTCACGGGCGAGGCACGGCTCCCCGGGCATTCCGGCAAAGGCCGACTTTTCGAGCATACGCTGAAGATCGGGAGGGTAATCGGGAGTTTCGGTTGTGGCGCTGACCTTTGGCGCGCTCGCCATAGCGCTCTGCTTCGGCATTTCGACCGGCGGCGTCTCGGTTGGCGCGCACCCCGCGATCATGGTCGCACACGCTACGCCGAGGCCGAGGCGCACCCACGTCATTCAGTATCTGTCCCCTTGGTCGATCCCGGGTCCCAGCGCTCGGTGAAGGGGCGGCTCACGATCAGCAATAAAAACACGATGATCGAAACGATCGCGCCGAGCCACAATTCGCCCATCCCGCAGACGAGGCCGATCGCCCCGGCGCACCAGATCGATGCGGCGGAACCTGCGCCCTGCACGTAATTGCCTTCGCGGAACATCGCGCCCGCACCGATGAAGCCGATGCCGGTGATGACCCCTTCGATGACCCGTGTCGGGTCGATCTGCGCCTGGCTGTCGTTGCTCGACTGCAACAGTTCGATCGAGCCGATCAACAGTCCGCAGGCAGCCACCGAGATGATGACGAAGGGTCGGAAATCGATCGGTTTCTTGTGAAAGAACCGCTCGAGCCCGACGATCAAGGGAAACAGAGTCGCCGCCCCCAGCCGCCATGCGACGTCGAACCAGCTGAGCGAGGACGGGTGCAACATGTCTGTCATAAAAAAGCCAACGTTGCGGGGTGCTTTCGTTTCCGCCTAAGCCTGGGTGCGAAAGGCAGGAACCCACATGACCCGCACCATCGAATACATCCTAGATCTCGCCGCGCCGAACGGATATCTCGCGTGGTATCCGCTCAAGGCCATCGCCGAGCGGACCGGAGCGGAGCTTGTGGTCACGCCGGTGTTTCTCGGCGGTATGCACAAACTGACCGGCAATGCGCCGCCGATGTTCCGGGACAAGGATGTGAAGGGCAAGGTTGCCTATGCCGCGCTGGAATTCCAGCGCTTCCTCGACCGGCACGGGATGAGCGATTTCTGCATGCATCCGGCGCTGCCGTTCAATTCGATCCTGCTCCAGCGCATCCTCGTCGCCGCGCAGGACGAGGACGAGCGGCGCGCGCTGGTGGATGCGCTACAGCCTGCCGTGTGGGAGCGGAACATCGATTGCGGGGACGTGGACGCGGTGCGCGGGGTGCTGGAGGAGGGCGGCTTCGACGCCGATCGGTTGCTAGCCGGGACGCAGGAAGCAGAGGTCAAGCAGAAGCTGATCGACAACACCAGCCACGCCGTCGAGCGCGGCGCCTTCGGCATACCGACGGTCTTCGTTGGAAAGGAAATGTGGTTCGGGAAGGAACGTCTCGGGCAGATCGAGGACTATCTGTCGGGCGGAAAGCCCTGAATTAGAGCGCGAGCAGCGTGGCGCTGGCGAGAGTCAGCGGTGCCACCCATACCGTCGCGAGCCCGCTCTGTTCGCGCACGAGGCGCTGGATGAATGCGAATACCATCGAAACTGTCCCATTGCTTCGGTCGTCCGACCCCTCGGACTGCCGTAACGTAAGCATGCGGAACTTAGCGCCTCCTCTCGCAACGCGGTAAATCGAAATTAACCAGAAGCCGCCGATCAATGGCTCGTCCTCTACGTCCGTCGAGAGCAGCCGTCTGGGATCGCGGTTTTCGAATGCATCCCGCCCGATGCTTCCAGTCATTAATAACCGCATGCGCGCAATCTTGCCCGATACTTGCATTGGTGTATTGCTGACGCTGATTGGTTCGGGGGTCGCATGTTTCGTTTCGCATATCTCGCCTTGTTGGCGACAGTGGTTTCTGCAGCGCCTGTTGCGGCGCAGCAAACGGGCGGTCATTCCGCGCAGGCGGCTTCTTCCCGTCCGCCGATCATACCGGGCGCGGCTTTCGCCAAGCGCAGCCCGTTCTCGCACACGCAGCTTTCGCCCGACGGGAAAGTGATTGTCACCAAGGCCGTTGTCGACGGTGAACAATCTGTGGCGCTCATCGATGCGGCGACGCAAGAACCCTTCCGGCGCTTTTCGATCGGCGAGGAGCATGAGATCGAATGGGTGCGCTGGGCGGGAAGCGACAAGCTGCTCGTCTCCCTCTCGGCCAGCGGACAGTGGCGTGGGGACGATGTGCGGTTCACTCGCCTGACCTTCGTCGATCTCAAGACCGGCGCGATGGAAGTGCTGGGTGCGAAATTTCCCACCATCGATGGCGACAACGTCGTCCATATCGCGAAGGATGGATCCTACGCACTCGTATCCGTACAGAAGTCGCTCTACGAATACCCGAGCGTCATGCGATACGAGCTTCGGGAAGGTGGCGACGCGCGCATCCTCCAGCGCCCGATCGACGGTGTGTGGGACTGGTATGCCGACGATGCCGGCGTGCTTCGCCTCGGGATCGGCTATCTGCACCGCAAGATGCGTATCCATTACCGGGCCAACGCCGACGACAAGTTCCGCCTGATCGAGAAGATCAAGGAAGACGAATTCGAGGAAAAGTTCTGGGACGTGCGCCAGATCGTCAGCGGGTCCGATGAAGGCTACGTCCTGCGCGAAGGCGAGAACGGGCGGGTCGGCCTGTATCTCTACAATCTCGCCACGCGCGAGCCGATCGAGACCGTGTTCGAACATCCCGAACATGATCTCGACGCCGTCGTCATGCGCGACGGCAAGCCGCTCGGCGTCTATTATGCCGACGACCGCGACCGCGCGCACTGGTTCGATCCCGAATACGATCAGCTCTACAATGCGCTGAGCGGCGCGTTGAAAGAGGAAGAAGTCTGGGTTGCATCGCGCGCGGAGGACAATTCGCGCATGATCGTATGGGCAGGCGGCTCGGCCGATCCCGGTGCCTATTACCTGTTCTCCCCTGCGGAGAAGAAGCTCGACCTGTTCATGGAGCTTCGGCCCCACATCGACGAAAGCCAGCTCGCGAAGCCGAAGCCGGTCACCTATACCGCGCGCGACGGAACGAAGATCCGCGCCTATCTGACCACGCCCAGAGGGCGCGAAGCGAAAGGTCTGCCGCTGATCGTGCTGCCGCATGGCGGACCGTACGGCGTGCGCGACAAGCTCGACTACAACGATGAGGTCCAGCTACTCGCCAATCTCGGCTATGCCGTTATCCAGCCCAATTTCCGCGGCTCGGGCGGCTATGGCGAGAAATTCTTCGAGCTGGGCAGCGGGCAGATCGGCCGCGCGATGCAGGACGATCTCGACGATGCGATGGATTGGGCCGTCGCCGAGGGCATCGCCGACAAGGATCGCGTCTGCGTGGTCGGCAGTTCCTATGGCGGGTACGCCGCGCTGTGGGCCGTCATTCGCAATCCGGACCGCTATCGCTGCGCCGCCAGCTTCGCCGGGGTCACCGACTGGGAGCTGATGCTCAAGTACGATCGGCGCTATTTCAGTCGCAAGGCGGGCAAGAAATGGGAACAGCGCGTGCAGGGCGAGGAAGAGTTCGACCTCGACAGCGTCTCACCCTATCGGCTGGCGGCAGGCCTGAACCGTCCGGTACTTGTTGCGCATGGCAAGGAGGACAACAACGTCCCGTGGTCGCAGTTCCGCAAGTTCACCAATGCGGCGGAGGATGCACCGGTCAAGCCTGTAGAACTGCTGTTCGAGAAGGAGGGGCACGGCTTTACCGACCCCGCCAACGAGCAGAAATGGTACGATACGCTGGTCGCCTTCCTCGCAGAGCATAACCCCGCCGACTGAAGCTGCACTGCCCTATTCGGAGGAAAACTCGCCGTGTTGCAGGCGCGAAGCCTTGCACCACGGCGCATCCGTATTACGTTGGACCCGTGATCAAGGAGCTTTTCCAGCATGCCGCCACGACCGACGGAATTACCGTCCGGGTCGCGGTGAACTTCCTGCCCGAACAATCGCAGCCCGAAGCGGGCAAGTGGTTCTGGGTGTATCACATCCGCATCGAGAACGGCTCGCATGAGCGCGTCCAGCTGATGACCCGCCACTGGCGCATCACCGACGGGCGCGGCATGGTCGCGCATGTCGATGGCGAGGGCGTGGTCGGCGAACAGCCGGTGCTACGCCCGGGCGAGAGCCACGATTACGTCAGCGGCTGCCCGCTGGAAACGCCGCACGGCTCGATGGAGGGCTTCTACACCTTCCACGCCGAAGACGGCTCGCCGCTGGAAATCCGCATCCCGTTCTTCCCACTTGCGGCTCCTGCCACGGCGGATTGACTGCCGACCGCTTTTAGGTGGAAGGCGGACGCTAGATAATCACGCCCTGACGGTAAGCGATCTTGGCTGAGCCCAGAATTTTGCTTCCACGCTTTGTTATTTCCAAACTAACTGATGGACGCTGAATTCGAGTGAATAGAACACCAAGACAGTCGTAAAGTCTCATGTCCCGGCCAACATTCGCCTCGACGTGGAGTTGCAACGAATCCGGATCGGGCCCGTAATTGCGAATGACAGCGTCTTCGCCATAAAAACGCTCGATCGTCTGCCGGATAAACTTTGCCTCATGCTCCTCCAACATAGCTGGGTTTTGGGGAGGAAGGGGAGACGAAGCTTCAGGCATCAGATACCTATATCCGCTACGGCAACGTTCGCAAACGGGTCGAAAGCAGACATCCATACTTGACGCCGAGAGCTAGCTAACTCCCAGCTGCGACCTTCGCTTCAAGCCCAAGCCAGTCGGCTAGCCGTTGCAACTCCGTTTCAACCGGCCCCGCCGCCAGTGCCGCGCGTTCGGGATCGAGGCGCAAGACCAGCGCCCCGTTTTCGCGCCGTAGCGAGCTGTGCGACAGGCTCTCGCGCGTCCCCGCGCCCAGCCGTTGCGCCAATCGCAGGCCGAGCCCCCATGTCATGCCCTCGCGCAGGTCGTCGTCGCTGGCGAGTTCGCGCAGGCGGTCGGGCAGTTCGGTGCGGCCGAGCGAGCCGACCAGCGCCGCGCAGATCATCGCGCGGCCCCGCGGGCTGAGATCGATCCAGCGTTTGTCGAGAGACCATTCGACCGCGTTCTTCAGCCGCAAATTCGGCTCCACCCGTCGGAGCGAGGCGGCAAGCTGTGCGGCGGCGATCCGCTTACGCTCGTCTCCGGGGCGGGATTTCTCGACGAGGTCGGCGGTCCAGGCCGACACCAGCGTCGCGTCGATCACGTGGCTATCCCGCGCGGCAGCGAAGGCGCCGACACCGGCCAGCAGAGGGTCGCGCGCCTGCTGGGCCGCATCGAGCCGCGCATATAGCAGCCCTTCGCGAATGCCCCAGCTCGAAAACACGAGCTCTTCCGGCTCGAATTCCTCCAGCAACGGACGCAGCAGAGCGGCGGCATCGGGCAGGTATTCAGACCTCATGCTGGAAATGCCGCTGATGTTCGACAGCTTCTCCGGTTTCGCATCGACCAGCTCGGCCGCCATGCGGTCGGCATCTTCGACCGAGAGAACGAAGCCGTGCGGATCGTCGAGCGGATAATCGAGCTCGCGCATGGCGTAGGACGCCAACGCGCGCCATGTGCCGCCGATCATGTACATCGGGCCGGAATGGTCCGCAGCCCAATCGACGTCATTGATCGAGGTCCGCACGCGATCTTCGAACCCGCCCGCGGCGCGAACGGCGGGAAGGCGCAAGGTGCCGAACGGCAGGGAAATGGCATCGTGGCACGCGTTCTGCCCGATGGAGACCAGTTCGAGGCTGCCCCCGCCCAAATCGGCGACCACGCCATGCGAGCCGGGAAAGGCACCCAATGCGCCATGCGCGGAGATGCGAGCCTCTTCCTCGCCGCTCAGCAGGCGCGGTTCCAATCCCAGATCGGCCACCGCCGACAGGAATTCCGGCCCGTTTTCGGCATCGCGCGGAGCGGCAGTCGCAACGGTCTGGATGTCCTCGATGCCGAGGTCGCGGATGATCAGCGCATAGCGGGCCAGCGCAGCAAGCGCCTCGTCCTGCGCCTCTTGCGGGATACGCCCGGTTTCCGACAGGTCGCGCCCCAGCCGCGCGGCAACCTTCTCGTTCCAGACCGTTTCGGGTGCGCGTTTGCTGCCTTCATAGATGACCAGCCGGACGGTGTTCGATCCGATGTCGATCACGGCGCGAGGGGGCTTCAGCAGGCGCGCGGCGGTCCCGCGCTTGCGGTTCACGTGTGCTCGCCCTTCAGGGTAAGGCGCGGCACGTCATGGGCCTTCAGCGCATTGCCGCGGCCCGACAGCGACGGGTTCTCCATGAAATATTCGTGGCAGTTGAAGCCGTCTTCGCCAACCCGCATCCGCTCGTATTGCCCGTCCGCGCCCAGCCGCCAGCTGCGCTCGGTATCGAGGATGTTGGCCAGCATCACCTGATCGACCAGCTGGTCGTGTACGGTCTTGTTGGTGACCGGCACCATGACCTCGACGCGGTGCTCCAGATTGCGGCTCATCGCATCGGCGCTGGTGATCCAGACGTCGGCTTTCTTGCTCGGCAGGTCCGCCCCATTGGCAAAGGCCCACATGCGGCTGTGTTCGAGGAAGCGGCCGATGATCGATTTGACGCTGATATTGTCCGACAGACCGGGCACGCCTGCGCGCAGGCTGCAGATGCCGCGCACCACCAGCACGATCTCCACGCCTGCCGCGCTCGCCTCGTAGAGCTTGTCGATCACGCCCTGGTTGGTGATCGAGTTCATCTTGGCCCAGATGCCCGCTGGCTTGCCCTTGGCCGCATTGGCGATCTCGCGATCGATCAGTTCGTAAAGCTTGTCCTGCAAGCCGATCGGAGAAATTGCGAGCTTCTCGAGGTCGGTCGGCTCGATATAGCCGGTGACGAAGTTGAACATCTTCGCCGCATCGCGCCCCAGGGCAGGGTCGGCGGTGAAATAGCTGAAATCGGTGTAGATCCGCGCATTGACCGGATGGTAATTGCCGGTGCCGAAATGGCAGTAGGTGGCGTAGCCATCCTCATCGCGGCGCACGACCAGGCTGACCTTGGCGTGGGTTTTCCATTCGGTGAAGCCGTAGATCACCTGCACCCCGGCGCGCTCCAGCTCGGTCGCCCACTGGAGATTGCGTTCCTCGTCGAAGCGGGCCTTCAGTTCGACCACGGCGGTCACGGCCTTGCCGTTTTCCGCCGCTTCGATCAGCGCGGCGATCACCGGCGACTGGTCGCCCGCGCGATAGAGCGTCTGCTTGATCGAGACGACCGCCGGATCGCGCGCGGCCTGGCGCAGGAAATCGACCACCACTTCGAAGCTTTCGTAGGGGTGGTGGATGACGATGTCCTTCTCGCGAATGGCGGAGAAGCAATCGCCGTCATGCGCCAGGATGCGTTCGGGATAACGCGGGCTGAAGGGCGTGAACTTGAGATCGGGGCGCGGTTCGCTGCATACGGCGGCAAGGTCCGCGAGGCCAAGCATGCCGCTGGTCTTGACGGTCATCTCCTCGTCGACTTCGAATTGCTCGCGCAGCAGGGCCTCGGCCACCTCGTCGCATTCGTCGTCCAACTCCAGCAGCACCACATTGCCGCGGCGGCGGCGCTGGATGGCGGTGCGGAAGAAGCGCACGAGGTCTTCGGCCTCTTCCTCGACCTCGATGTCGCTGTCGCGCAACACGCGGAACAGCCCGTCGCCGAGGATCTTGAAGCCGGGAAACAGCAGTTCGGCGAACTCCACCACCAGCTGCTCGATGGAGACGTAGATCGCCTTCTCGCCCGGGACGCGCACGAAGCGCGGCGCGGCGGTGGGGATGAGGACCATCTCCATCAGATCCGCCTTGCGCTTGCCGCGCTTCAGCCGGAAGATCACGCCCGCGCCGAAATTGGCGACGAAGGGGAAGGGGTGGCTCGGGTCGATCGCCTGCGGCGTGATCAGCGGCAGGATGTCGCTTTCGAAATAGTCGCGCAGCCAGCCTTTCTGCCCCTCATCGAGATCCTCGAAGGTCGCGATCCAGATGCCTTCCAGCGCGAGCAGGCGGCGTAGATCGTCCAGCACGCGCTGCTGGCGCACGACCAGCGCCCCCATCTGCTCGCGGATCGCCTCCAGCTGCTGCTGCGGATCGCGGCCGTCGATGCCCAGCGTTTCCAGCCCGCGGCTCGCCTGACCCTCCAGCCCCGCCACGCGGATCATGACGAATTCGTCGAGATTGCTGGCGCTGATCGAGAGGAAACGCAGCCGTTCGAGGAGCGGGAAGGCCTCGTTCTCCGCTTCGGCCAGCACCCGGCGGTTGAAGCTCAGCCAGGACAGCTCGCGATTGACGTAGCGCGTCTCTGGCGTGTCGAAGCGCGCAGGCGCTTCGGGCGCGGGATCGGGCGATACGTCGTCGTTCATGGCGAGCGGGGTCTTCGGCATTCCCACTGTGTGCCGCATGTTGCAGCCCTGTGACAAGCTTCTCCCGAACCGCAGCGACTTGTGCGGCAGCGCAGCATTGCCTAAGTCGCCTGCCTGATGAAGCGCACGCACCTGCCCTTGAACGCCTTGCGCGTATACGATGCCGCCGCGCGGCACCTCTCGTTCACCCGCGCTGCGGACGAGTTAGCGGTGACGCCCGCCGCCGTCGGCCAGCAGATCCGCGCGCTGGAGGATCACCTCGGCACGGTGCTGTTCCGGCGTACCAGCAAGGGGCTGGAACTGACGCAGGAAGGCGCGGCCGGGCTCGATGCGCTGCGTGAAGGCTTTCTCAAGTTCGAGGAGAGCGTCTCCGCCATGCAGGCAGGGCAGGCGAACGACAGCTACACCATCGCCGTGCCGCGCGAATTCTATGCGCAATGGCTCGCCCCGCGGCTGGCGAAATACACGGCCGAGAACCCCGATATCAGCTTCACTTTCGTGCCCGACGAGAATGCCGATTTCACCGAGGTCAATCTCGACTTCGCGATCCGGTTGGTGGACGGGCCGGGCGATCTGCAAGGGGTCGAACTCGCCGCCGCGCGCCGCGTAACGGTGGCTGCCCCCGGTGCGCCCGATCGCTGGATCGACTGGGGCCTGCCGCTGCAGGACGGCCAGCCGGCGCATGTCACGGTGAGCAATGCCGGGCAGGCGCTGTCCTCCGCGATGGCGGGGCTCGGCCGGGCGATCCTGCCCGAACTGCTGGCCAAAGACGCGATCGAGGCCGGGCGGCTGGAACTGCTCGACGGGCCGGAACCGGGCACGCGCGCCTACTGGCTGGTCGCCCCGACGCCGCAATGGCGCACGAAGAAGGTCAAGGCCCTCGTCGCCTTCCTGACATCCTAGTTTTTCGCAGCCGCATCCGCGGCTGCATCCTCGCTACACGCGCAGCAAGCTGCACCCGCTGCGGGCGGCCGTGCAGGTGGCCTTTGGCCAGCTGCGGCTTCGCCTTCGCTCCCGGCCTTGCCTCGGCTGGTGCCTCGGTTATCAACGCGCGCCATGACCGAGGCCCAATTGCAGACCGAGCGCTTCACCCTGCGTCCCTTGCGCGCAGGCGATGAGCAGGCGCTGTTCCCCACGCTGGGCGACGAGGCCCAGTGCCTCTATCTCTCACGTCCAGCCTTCGCCTCGGCGGAGGAGCTGTGGGGCTGGCTCGCCGAACCCGATTGGCCGGGGCGCACCTGGATTGCGGAGGATGGCGATGGCCGGGTGGCGGGCCGCTTCGTCGCCGTGCCTGCCCATGAGGAAGGCGTGCTGGAGATCGGCTACATCACCTGCATCGACCGGCAGGGCGAGGGCGTCGCGTGCGAATGCACCGCTGTGCTTGTAGAGCACCTGCTGAACTCCGGCACCCGCAAGATCATCGCCGAGGTGGATGTCGAGAACACCCCCTCGATCCGCCTGCTCGAACGGCTCGGGTTCACCCGCGAGGCGCTGTTTCGCGAGCACGAGACCACGCACAAGGGCCTGTGCGACGTCGCGGTCTACGGCCTGCTCGCCTCCGACTCCAGACGGTCGAAGTAAGCGAATACGTCCGCCAGACCCGGCGGGTCCGTCTCCCCCCGCAGCTTGGCGAGCGCCGGGGCGACCTCCAGCCGGTACTCCGTCTCCGGCCCTTGGCTCCCAACACGCTCCGCCCCCAGCCTGCGGATGAAGCCGCGCGCAGCGTCGTTTTCCGCCAGCACATGCGCGCTGAACGCATCGACCGCCTCGTCTGCCGCATCCAGCAGCAGCGTCGCCGTCAGCAGCCGTCCGAGGCCGAGCCCGTGGTAAGCGTCCACCACGCCGACCGAGAACTCCATCACCCGGTCCGCCGCATCGGGCCGCATCGCATGGACCACCGCCATCGCTGGCTCCTCCGGGTCCGACAGGTCGATCGCCCCCCAGGCAAGGTGGAGCGTGCCGTCGGCATCCAGCAGCCGCTCGATCACCCAGTCGGGCGGGCTCGTCGCGCCGGAGAAGAAGCGCAAATAGCGCGAGCGCGGGCTCATCCGCGCGATCCCGGCGCGCAGCCGCGCCTCGTCGGCCGGCGTCACCGTGCGGATGCAGATTCGCCGCCCGTCCTCCAGCCGCGTCTGGATGGAAGCATCGCCGCACGCGCCGCTCCAGCGGGTTTTCGTTCCGGATGTATTGGCATGGTCCATGGTGCGCACTTTTCAGTTTGTGCGGGCACTATACTCCGAGCCGGCGGGCGTGGCGAGGCTATCGCCGTGAGCGCTTGCCGTCAGAACCGTCGCATCACGCCGATCCTGCCTTGAATATAGTCGTAGCCGGACCCGATCGTCGCCGTGTTGGAAGGCGTATCGGTGTAGGTCACGTCGCCGAACGCGGTCCAGTTCTGGGCATTTCGCGGGCTGTGGAAACGGAGGTGGGCAAAGTTCGATTGGCGCCAATCCGTATTGGCATCGCGCTGCGCCCCGATGCCCCCGGCCCCGACGAGTTCCCAGCCGCCGACGAAGCGGCGCAGTTGCACCACGGGCAGGGCCTGCGCGTACCAGCGCGGTGAATAGTAATCGAACTCGCCCGGATCGCTGTCGCGGAAGTAACGCCCCCGCAGTTGCAAGCTCAGGCCCCATTCGGGTTTGACCACGTGCACGTAGTTCGCCCGCGCATGAAGGCGAAGGTTGTCACCGGTGAACTCCTGCACGCCGCCCAGCACCGTGACGATGTTTCGCTCGTTCAACGGCAAGTCGATCGCCGCGCCGATGAAGGTGGAATAGATATCCTCGTCCAGCCCGCGCTGCGTTTCGACCACGTCGCGCTCGATGAAGACTTCCTTGCGAAACGCGGAATTGTCGTGAGCGGACGCGGAGCCGATGATCGTATGGCCGTCGGTGCCGGCCAGTATCGCAATGTCCCAGTCGCCGCTGGTAGTCGCGAAGCGTCCGAACACGCGCTCGCGCTCGCGCGTGCCCGTACCTGAAGGGTCGTACCACGCTTTCTCGACGCGGACGCCGATCCGGTCGTTCTCGCCCGCATTGCGCAGGTCGAAGTCGATTGCGGTGCGCAGGATGTCGGTGTCGTCGCTATCGCTGGAGGCGAAGACCTCGGCCCCGACCGCGGGACCCGGCTCAATGTCCTGTGCCGCGAGCGCAGCAGGCATCGCCGTTGCCAGCGTGACTGCCGCGATTGCGCTCTTGTATCTCAATTCCACTGTTTGCGGCCTCCGAATAGTTCGGCGAAATAGCCCCACACCGAAACCGGCTGCATCAGCAGCGGATAGATGAAGGCATAGAGGAGAAAGCCGGGCAGGCTTTTCTCCATTTCGATGTCGTTGCGTTTCAGCATCCGGGTCTGGATGCGATAGATGACGATGTTCCACAGCGCCGCCAGTGGCAGCACCAGCAGGGTGATCGGCCCCGCCAGCCAGAAAATACCCAGCAATGCCAGGATCAGTCCGGGGATGAAGGCAAAGGTGAAGGTCAGGTCGATGCTGACGAACAGCAGGTTCCACCAGATGAACATGGTGCGCAACTTGCGCATCTTGAGCAGTGGTTTGTGGATCGCCAGCGCCTCGATCATGCCGCGGGCCCAGCGCTTGCGCTGTTTGGCCAGGCCCTTGAACGTCTCGGGAGCGTGCGTCCAGGCCACGGCGTCTTCCGCGTGGCCGGTCTTGTAGCCCTTGCGGAGCAGAGACCACGTCAGCACGATATCCTCGCCCACTGTGTCCGGCCAGCCGCCTGCCTCTATCAGCGCGTCCTTGCGATAGATCGAGAACGCGCCCTGTGCGACCAGCGTGCCGTTATACATGCCCTGCATGCGCTTTACGGCGGCGATGCCGTGGAAATAATCCCACTGCTGTGCCCGCGTGACCCAACTTTCGTCGTGGTTCGCGACCAGCACCGATCCGGCGATCGCCTTGGTTTCTGGCGGGCTGGCATGGAGGTGTTCGACCAGCGAGACGAGGCAACCCTTCTCCAGCAGCGTGTCGGCGTCGATGGTGACGATGAGGTCGTGCGAAGCGAGCTTCAGGCCGTGATTGAGGACGCGCGCCTTGCCCCGGTTCTTTCGCTCGCTCACAAGTTGCAGTTCCATGCGCGGGTGGCCTGCGAACAGCGCCTCCTGTGCGCGCACCGCATCGGCCGTGCCGTCGGTCGAGCCGTCGTCGAGCACCATGATCTGCAGCTTGCCGGGATATTCGAGTTCCGACAGGCTCCGCAATGTCTCTCCGATCAGCGCCTCTTCGTTATAGGCGGCGATCAGGATGCTGAGCGAGGGCCAGTGTGCGGGTGTGCGGCGCAGCGGATCGGGGCGGAACACCAGGCTGAACAGCAGGAAGGCGTTCATGAACCCCGGCACATAGGCGACGAAGGCCAGCACGAACAGCGCGACGATCGGATGGCTCAGATCGCCGAGGTCGCTCAGCCAGGGCAGCGACAGCCAGATGCTGAACACCACCCAGGCCATGGCCAATGCGATCGACACCGTGAAGCGCAGGGCCGACTTGCGGTCGCGCTGGTCCCAGTATTTGCGGCTGAGCGGGGCGCTTCCGCCGGCAGGGGAGGGGGCGGCGATTTCGGTCATGTAGTTTAAGCCCGTCTTTTCCCTGATGCGATCCGGTTTGTTGTCGCAGCTTCCAGAGCGAACAAAAGTTCCAGCAAATTCAGTCGACTATGGTTAACGGCTGGATAACCCTGATCCCGAACACTTCGCTAAACCCGCACTGCCATGGTGATCCCGAAGCCAAGGGGATTTTCCATGTACGACACGCTTGCCAACCGCCTTATCGACGGGGCGCTCGCTCTGGTCGTGCTCGGTGGGAATGCGGCTGCCGCGCTGATTGGTTTCTGAGCCGGCGGGATCACTCGGCATCCCGTGCCGCCGCGCTGCCCTCGCGCTCGATCCGGTCGGCAGCGGCATGTGCCTTGTCCTCGACCTTCTCGACCACGTTTTTAAGGTCCGGCGGTTCGGCCAGCCTGTGTTCGCGGGTCGCGTCTTCCAGCGTCGACCAGGCCCCCCAGACCAGCAGCAGCGCCAACGCCGCAGCTACCCCGGCGAGGGCGAATACGCCGCCGGCGCGCGTTTTGCCGTAATCGTAGTCGGCCTCGCCTGACTGCACATCGTTCATAATGGACCCTTGTTCTTCGCGGTTGGCCGCGCCCTGGTTCGTTGTGGAGGAGAAGAAACCCGCCGGTTACCCTGTTGGATGCAGGCAGGTAATGCAGTTCATCGCTGCAGTGCACCATCTCGTCGGTCGTTAACCATAGTCGTTAACCTTTGCCCCGCTTTCGCGATGCTGGCGCTACCTCGCCCGGCCGAGTGAAGCTTGCGCGCAGATCGGACGCGCTCCCTCCAGGTCGCCCCCGCGCCAGACTGTCCCGCCGGGCGGCGAGGGCGTCAGACCAGCCCTTCTTCCGCCAGCACCTCGTCGCGGATGTTTTCGTAGAGCGGGTGGCCGGGGACGATGCGCCGCATGTCCTCGCGATACTGGCCGCGATAGGCGAGGATGAAACACAATAGCGAATTGGCCCGCGGGTTGGAGAACCCCTCGGCCAGCGCCCGCTCCGTCGCGCAATCCTCCAATCGCCACACGCCGTATTCCACCGCCTCGTCCCACGCCGCCGCGAAGCCTTCCGCCCCGGGCAGTTTCCGCAGCTTGTAGAGCGCCTCCATGCTCTTCCCGATGGAGCGCGCCGCCTGCACGACGATCCCGGTCGCCGCCAGCGTGGCGACGAAGCGCCGCTGGAGATCGGGCGTGATCGAATTACGGCGCGGCTGCTTGTGGAGATAGGGGGTGAAGGCGAGGAGCGGGTCGTCCTCCTCCGGCAGGTCGGAGGTGTAGGCGACGGCGGAGGTCGCCTGGCGTGGAGTGGCGCGGGTGGGGGTGGGGCGGTCTGACAAAAGCTGAACCTCTCAAACTGGCGAAATCAACCGAGCCGCAGGCGAGGCAAGGGCGACCGCCCGCCCGAGCTTATGCGAGGAAGCCAAGCGACGCGGATGCGTCGCGCCCGGCGTTTGAGGGACGAAAACAAAAAACTGCGAAGTAGGAAAACGCTTTCGCCCCTACGCCCCGCCAGCCTTTAGCCACGCCAGCGCGCCCGCTTCCATCCCCTTGAACTTGGGCCAGCCGTCGGGATTGTCCGCCAGCGGCGCGCAGGCGAGGGCGGTGCCATCGGGCAATTGCCATTTGATCCGGTGGTAGAGCCTGGAGCGGGTGAGGTGGGAGCGCACCAGCCATAGGCCCTTGGCCAGCGGGTGCGCATCGCCATGCATGTCGAACGGCTCCGCCGGCGCGGCCCCGGGATCGTGCCAGATCAGGTAGAGCGAGGTGTCCTCGGCCACGCTGCCTTCCTAGCTCAACAACCCGAATATCAGTGCCAGCAGCACGAAGCCGACCAGCCCGGCGATGAAGATCGCCCGGCTGCGACGCTTGGTCAGAATAATCTCCGCCCCGCGAGCCTTATCGGCATCATGGTGGATGGGTTCGTCGTTTCGGTCCGGTGGTGTGGGCATGGCGTTCTCCTTGCCGGAACCAACGGGTGAGGGGCGGGGGAGGGTTCCGAAGCTCGGGCGAGTGTCTCACTATCTGGCGAAATCACCGAGCCGCTGGCGAGGCAAGGGCAACCGCCCGCCCGAGGTTATGCGAGAAAGCCAAATAGCGCGCAAATCCGATCCGCCCGGCGGATACACGAAGCCAGAAAAAATGCGTTCAACGAGACGGTCTTTAATTGGGGACTTCGATAGTTGAAAAGTAACTTCGGCGCGAAGGAAATTGCCGATAACCTGAGCGCCTAAACTGAGGCTTTGGAGAGCAGTCGTGCTACATAGCGCGTGAAGGAATATATTGGAGAGCACATGTCCACCGAATATGTCATCGCCGAGATTGAACGCTTTTTAACCTCTGATGAGAACGCCGTTCTTTGTATTAGCGGAGCTTGGGGCGTTGGGAAAACGTTCACTTGGCGCAAAATTGTCCAAGAAATTGGCTCAGATAAAAAAATAAAAGCTGAATCATATTCATATGTTTCACTTTTCGGACTTAAGACATATGAAGAAGTGAAAAGAGAAATATTTAGAAAAACTGTTTCGACAACTGAACCATTGAGGAAGTCAGACGAAGAGACGGTGTCCGGCCAGCTCAGCAAGGTTTTTGATGGTATAAAGGGAAATCTCGGCGCATTTGGCGCGGTTTTTGGCAATAAAGGGTCTGCTGTTTCCAGCTTATTGGAAGAACTGTCATTCGCGGCGATTAGGAATAGACTGATATGCTTTGACGATTTGGAGCGAGCCGGAGCAGATATTTCTATCAAAGATGTACTTGGCCTCGCTCACTACCTCAATGAAGAAAGAGATTGTAAGGTCGTTATTCTTCTTAACGACGATAAATTTGACGATGAACAAGACCATAATGCCTTTCGCGAGCAGTTCGAGAAAGTTGTTCACTCCAATGTTGTCTTTGCTCCTAGCCCTGACGAAGCGCTAGGAATCGCTTTAGAAGTCGACGGGGTAGCTCGTGAGCAGATTAGAAAAGTTATGAAAGCTGTTAGCTGCAACAATATTCGCATAATCAAAAAGATCGAGCGCATCTACAATCTATGTTTAATTGAAGATCATCCTGACCATGAGAAGCGTCAGTTTGCTCACACTATCGCGGTAGCGGCGTATCTGCGGTTCGGCGTGTCAGATACGGGTGCGCTGCAGGGGTTGAGAAGCTTTAATACGTTCTCGTTTGTCAATGATGGCGAAGAGCAAGAGAAGGACTGGGTGCAGCAGGTAAAGGCTGCTGGTTATCTTGCAACCGACGACGTCGATTTGTTGCTCATTGATGCCGTCGAGAAAGGATATGTTGAGGAAGCGAAGTTAGAACGGGCCCTTGAGGACTCTCGCAAACATCGCATTCTGCACGGTTTGGAGAATGAGTTTTCTAAAGCTTGGGAATCTTTCCATAGCAATCTGCGCCATGAACCAGCTGATATCGTCAGTACCCTTTCGGAAGCCATGAAAAGTATGCCCGAAGCTATCAGCCCATCGAATGCTAGCGGGACCTTAAATTTGATGGACGAACTCGGCTTCGAAGACGCTGCCAATGATGCGGCCAAGGTGTATTTTGCCGAGAGAGATTTCGACTTTAGGCAACTCGAAGATGATCATTTCCTTTGGCTAGAGGGGCGGGCGAACCCTCGATTTCAAGCAGAAGTCGATAGATTGAAAGATACCTTCGTCGATAATCGTCGTCCATCAGATATCATAAAGAAAATGACAGAGGACAGTGGTTGGGGCCGGCGAGATATCCAATTGCTCAACACGTTGAATGTCCAGCAACTCGTCACGATGATCGATGAATTGGAGGGCGAAGATTTGACGCGAAATCTGCGTTTCTTGCGGACATTTGTTGGGTCCCAAGATGACCAATATCAGCCATTCGGAGAAAGGCTGCAGGCGGCCTTTGTAGAAATTTCGCATCGATCACCTAGCGTAGAAAAGAAATTGCGGGCAGAGCGATTGCTCCCAAGAGAAGATGCCAACTAACCACCTCCCTTGACCCCACCTCCCATTCCCCCTAAGTGCGCGGCCATCCGGTGTTGGATTCGTCCACCGTCGGTCAGATAGAGCTGAACATTGCCGGTCATGTCCCGGGGCCTGGTGCGTCATGCACTCGGGCTCTTTTCTATTGCGGCGGGGGTATCCCTCTCGCCGGTGGGCAGCCGTCAAAGTAACCCGGTGGCCGTGGGGCCGGTGGGTGGAGTGTTTCAGGCTCGTGCTGGTGCAGGGTGACGCGCAAAGAGCGCGGTGTCCTTGTTAGCCTTGTCCCGGATCAAGTCCGGGATGACGAAAGCGCGAGACCCCGAACAATTCATTCCGAAACCCCTAGTCGTCACCATTCACGCTTTGACCCATCCGGGTCGGGCAAACGGTGAAGAGAAGAGAATCTATGCCGACGATCAACCAGCTGGTCCGCAAGGGCCGCGTTCCGCAGAAGGCCAAGTCCAAGGTCCCTGCGATGGAGCAGAACCCGCAGAAGCGCGGCGTTTGCACCCGCGTCTATACGACGACCCCGAAGAAGCCGAACTCGGCTCTGCGTAAAGTTGCCAAGGTCCGCCTGACCAACCAGCGCGAAGTCATCTCCTACATCCCGGGCGAAGGCCACAACCTGCAGGAACACAGCGTCGTGCTGATCCGCGGCGGCCGTGTGCGCGACCTTCCCGGCGTGCGTTATCACGTGCTGCGCGGCGTGCTCGACACGCAGGGCGTGAAGGACCGCAAGCAGAGCCGTTCCAAGTATGGGGCGAAGCGGCCGAAGTAAGGGTTTTTGTTGGGTGCGCTGACGACATCCGTCGTCAGCTTCGGCACCGGCCCGCTCCCCCTCCCGACCACCCATGGGATTGTCCGATAGGATGGTCGGGAGGGGAAGCGGACCGGCACCGAACCCAGAGGTTTCAACGCGGGGACAGTCCTCTCCTCCGCCCGGACACCATACGAAGGTAGTCTCTGGGTGGCCGGGCGGGGGAGAGGGCTGGCACCGCAAGCCCCGACGGATGTCGGGGCGCACTCCGAAGGAGTTAAAGCAATGTCACGTCGTCGTCGTCCCGAGAAGCGGGAGATCCTGCCTGATCCGAAGTTCGGTGATCAGGTCCTGTCGAAGTTCATGAACAACCTCATGCTCGACGGTAAAAAGGCCGTTGCCGAAGGTATCGTGTATACCGCGCTCGACACGGTCGAAGCCAAGGCCAAGGCCAATCCGGTCGAGCTGTTCCATGCAGCGCTCGACAACATCAAGCCGCAGGTCGAAGTGCGCAGCCGCCGTGTCGGCGGTGCGACCTACCAGGTGCCAGTCGAGGTGCGTCCCGAGCGTGCCCAGGCGCTGGCGATCCGCTGGTTGATCACCGCTGCGCGCGGCCGTCCGGAGACCACCATGGCCGCACGCCTGTCGGGCGAGCTGATGGATGCGTCGAACAACCGCGGCAACGCCGTCAAGAAGCGCGAAGACACGCACCGCATGGCGGATGCGAACCGCGCCTTCAGCCACTACCGCTGGTAAGGCGGGGCATGTTTGAGGCCGGGGGCGTGCTCCCGGTCTCGAAACTGTCGCACTAATCCCTACATGGGGGTCGAGTTAGCTCACCCCCGACTTACGAGGAATTCCACATGGCCCGCGAATATCCGCTGGAGCGGTACCGCAATATCGGCATCATGGCCCACATCGATGCCGGCAAGACCACCACGACCGAACGCATCCTCTACTACACCGGCAAATCCTACAAGATCGGCGAAGTCCACGACGGCGCCGCGACCATGGACTGGATGGAGCAGGAGCAGGAACGCGGCATCACCATCACGTCGGCTGCGACGACCACCTTCTGGTCGGCCGAAGACGGCGAAGGCCCCAAGCACCGCATCAACATCATCGACACCCCAGGCCACGTCGACTTCACCATCGAAGTCGAACGCAGCCTGCGCGTCCTCGACGGCGCGGTCGCCGTGTTCGACGGAGTTGCCGGTGTAGAACCGCAATCCGAAACCGTCTGGCGCCAGGCCGACAAATACGGCGTCCCCCGGATGTGCTTCGTGAATAAATTGGACCGCACCGGCGCAGACTTCTATTACTGCGTGCAGTCGATCATCGACCGCCTCGGCGCGAACCCGCTGGTCCTCTATCTCCCGATCGGCGCGGAAAGCGACCTTCAGGGCGTGGTCGACCTCGTCAACATGCGCGGCATCGTTTGGCAGGCGGAAGACCTCGGCGCGAAGTTCGACTATGTCGACATCCCCGCCGATCTCGCCGACAAGGCCGCCGAATATCGCGAAAAGCTGGTCGAGACTGCCGTCGAGCAGGACGACGACGTGATGGAACAGTACCTCGAGGGCAACGAGCCCGACGCGGCGACGCTCAAGCGTCTCATCCGCAAGGGTACCATGAACCGCGATTTCGTGCCCGTGCTGTGCGGCTCGGCGTTCAAGAACAAGGGCGTGCAGCCCCTGCTCGACGCCGTTGTCGATTACATGCCGAGCCCCCTCGACGTTCCGGCCATCAAGGGCGTCCTGCCCGACAGCGACGAAGAAGCGACCCGTCCGTCTTCGGACGATGCGCCCTTTGCCGCGCTGGCGTTCAAGATCATGAACGACCCGTTCGTCGGATCGCTCACCTTCACCCGCATCTATTCGGGCCAGCTGTCCAAGGGCAGCGTCCTGAACTCGGTGAAGGAGAAGAAGGAAAAGATCGGCCGCATGCTGCTGATGCACTCCAACAACCGCGAGGACATCGACGAGGCATTTGCCGGCGACATCGTCGCGATCGCAGGTCTGAAGGAAACGACGACCGGCGACACGCTGTGCGATGCGTCCAAGCCGATTATCCTCGAGCGTATGGAATTCCCCGAGCCGGTCATCGAACTGTCCGTGGAACCCAAGACCAAGGCCGACCAAGAAAAGATGGGCGTCGCCCTCAACCGCCTGGCTGCCGAGGATCCGAGCTTCCGCGTCACCACCGACCACGAAAGCGGTCAGACGATCATCAAGGGCATGGGAGAGCTTCACCTCGACATCCTCGTCGATCGCATGAAGCGCGAATTCAAGGTCGAAGCCAATGTCGGCGCACCGCAGGTTGCTTATCGCGAATATCTCGGCAAGCCGGTGGACGTGGACTACACCCACAAGAAGCAGTCGGGTGGTTCGGGCCAGTTCGGTCGCGTCAAGGTCAAGGTCACCCCGGGCGAGCGCGGCCAGGGCTTCGTGTTCGAAGACGAGATCAAGGGCGGTAACATTCCGAAGGAATACATCCCGGCCATCGAGAAGGGCTTCCGTGAACAGGCCGAAAGCGGCCACCTCGTCGGCTTCCCGATCATCGACTTCACGGTGAACCTGTACGACGGTGCGTACCATGACGTCGACTCGAGCGCGATCGCGTTCGAAATCGCCGGTCGCGGTGCGATGCGCGAAGTGGCCGACCGGGCCGGCATCAAGCTGCTCGAGCCGATCATGAAGGTTGAGGTCGTGACTCCCGAGGATTACCTTGGCGATGTCATCGGCGACCTGAACTCGCGTCGTGGCCAGATCCAGGGCACCGATAGCCGCGGCAACGCCCAGGCGGTCGAAGCCAACGTGCCGCTCGCGAACATGTTCGGTTACGTGAACGAGCTGCGTTCGTTCACCCAGGGCCGCGCACAGTACTCGATGCAGTTCAGCCACTACGACGAAGTTCCGGCGAACGTGGCTCAGGAAGTCAAGGAGAAGCTTGCCTAAGGCAGCATCTCCGTCTAGGGGCGGCGCCTGATTCCGCGGGCGCCGTTTCCAACCCGCAGAAATTCACTTTCAGATTAGAGGTTATTGGAAAATGGCGAAGGAAAAGTTCGAGCGTAATAAGCCGCACGTTAACGTCGGCACCATCGGTCACGTCGACCACGGCAAGACCACGCTGACCGCGGCAATCACCAAGGTCATGGGTTCGGCCGTCGATTTCGCAAACATCGACAAGGCGCCCGAAGAGCGTGAGCGCGGCATCACCATCTCGACCGCCCATGTCGAGTACGAAACCGACAACCGCCACTATGCGCACGTCGACTGCCCGGGTCACGCCGACTACGTGAAGAACATGATCACCGGTGCCGCCCAGATGGACGGCGCGATCCTGGTCGTGAACGCAGCCGACGGCCCGATGCCGCAGACCCGCGAGCACATCCTGCTTGCGCGCCAGGTCGGCGTTCCGGCTCTCGTCGTGTACATGAACAAGGTCGACCAGGTCGACGACGAGGAAATCCTCGAGCTCGTCGAACTGGAAGTGCGTGAGCTGCTCAGCTCGTACGACTTCGACGGCGACAACATTCCGATCGTCAAGGGTTCAGCTCTGGCTGCTCTCGAAGGTCGCGACGAAGAAATCGGCGAAAACAGCATCAAGGAACTGATGGCTGCCGTCGACGAGCACATCCCGACTCCCGACCGCCCGGTCGACAAGGACTTCCTGATGCCGATCGAAGACGTGTTCTCGATCTCGGGTCGCGGTACGGTTGTCACCGGCCGTGTCGAAACCGGCGTCGTGAACGTTGGCGACGAAGTCGAAATCGTCGGCATCAAGGATACCAGCAAGACGACCGTCACCGGCGTCGAAATGTTCCGCAAACTGCTCGATCGCGGTGAAGCCGGCGACAACATCGGTGCCCTGATCCGCGGCGTCGGCCGTGAAGACGTCGAGCGTGGCCAGGTTCTGGCGAAGCCGGGTTCGGTTACGCCGCACACCGAGTTCAGCGCCGAAGTCTACGTCCTGTCGAAGGACGAAGGCGGCCGTCACACGCCGTTCTTCGCGAACTATCGTCCGCAGTTCTACTTCCGCACCACCGACGTCACCGGCGAAGTGATCCTTCCCGAAGGCACGGAAATGGTCATGCCGGGCGACAACGTGACCATCTCGGTCAAGCTGATCGCTCCGATCGCCATGGACGAAGGCCTGCGCTTCGCTATCCGCGAAGGCGGCCGCACCGTCGGCTCGGGCGTGGTTGCTTCGATCCAGAAGTAAGTCGCAAACGACACAGCAGGGCCCGTCCTTCCTTCGGGGAGGGCGGGCCCTTCGCTTTAAATGAGGGCGAATGACGGAACGTGCTGCACGTTTCGTCGCCTCCCGGAACCGCGCGGCAAAATGCACGGATTTCGGGGTTGCCAGATCGGGGTGTCCCCCTTATATGCGCGCCCACAGGCAGGGATTCGTCTCCGCCAACCCAATTCAGAAAGGCCGCCCGCTGCGGGAAACCGGGCATAGCGGGGCCGGCCTTTGTTTTTTGAGGGTTGCCCAAATTTTCGGATGAAGGCGGCCCTTTGGCTCTTTCGCATCGGTGTAGGTAATGGAAGCTCAGAATATCCGCATTCGCCTCAAGGCGTTCGACCATCGCGTTCTCGACCAGGCAACTGGCGAAATCGCAGAAACCGCACGTCGTACGGGTGCCCTTATTCGTGGTCCCATTCCCATGCCGACGCGCATCGAGAAGTTCACCGTGAACCGCGGCCCGCACATCGACAAGAAGTCGCGCGAGCAGTTCGAGGTGCGCACCTACAAGCGGCTGCTCGACATCGTGCAGCCCAACGCCCAGACCGTCGACGCGCTGATGAAGCTCGACCTCGCGGCTGGCGTCAATGTCGAGATCAAGCTCGCTTAACTCGGCTACGTCCCCGGAAGGACGTTAAATCGACCGGAAGTTCAGGGGCGCTCGATAGCCCCGCCCGATCTTCGGATCAGGCAAGACATCGGGATACCGCCGGATTTCATCCGGGCCTGCGTCCCCCGTCTCGCTCTCCAGGGCTTCGGCCACGGACAGCACTCAGCCCGGACGGGGCGACGCATCATTAAACGGGCTGGCAAGCACGCGGGATGGGCCCGTGTGCCTCTGTGTTAGGAGTTTACGATGCGCACAGGCGTTATCGCAAAGAAAGTCGGGATGACCCGCCTCTTCCAGGAGGACGGTCGGCACGTGCCGGTCACCGTTCTCGCACTGGAAGATTGCCAGGTGACCGCCCACCGTACTGCCGATCGCGATGGTTATTTCGCGGTCCAGGTCGGTTCGGGCGAAGCCAAGCAGAAGAACGTGAACAAGCCGCAGCGTGAAGCCTTTGCCAAGGCCGAGGTTCCGCTGAAGATGAAGGTCGCCGAATTCCGCGTTGACACCGAAGAAGGTCTGCTTCCGGTCGGTGCCCGCATTTCGGCAGAGCACTTCATCGCCGGCCAGAAGGTCGACATCACCGGCCACACCCAGGGTAAGGGCTTTGCCGGCGCCATGAAGCGCTGGGGCTTCGGGGGCCTGCGCGCCACCCATGGTGTATCGATCTCGCACCGTTCGCACGGTTCGACGGGTAACCGCCAGGATCCGGGTCGCGTGTTCAAGGGCAAGAAGATGGCCGGCCACATGGGCGACCGTCAGCGGACCCAGCAGAACCTCGAAATCGTCCGCACGGACGCCGATCGCGGCTTGCTCTTCGTCAAGGGCTCGGTCCCGGGCGCGAAGAACGGCTGGCTGCTCGTCAAAGACGCGGTGAAGGTCAAGCATGACGAACTGCCGTTCCCGGGTGTGATGTATCGCAACCGTGAAGAGTTCGAGCACGACGAAGCCGCTCCCGGCCTGGTCGAGAGCGCGGCCGAGTCCGAAGTCGGCACCGAAGTTTCGCCCGAGCAGCAGGAAAAGCTGATGCAGCAGCAGGATGCTGGTGCGGATGCCGAAACCGGCGCAGCCGATGACAACAGCACCACGCCGAGCGTCGACAAGGACGCCGGCGAGAATAAGGAGGGCTGATCCGTGAAGGTGAAGGTCCAGAAAATCGACGGCAAGGCGTCGGGCGACATCGAGCTCAACGACGACGTGTTCGGGGTCGAGCCGCGTGCCGACATCCTGCACCGCGTCGTGACGTGGCAGCTCGAGAACCGCCGCGGCACCGCCCGCCCGACGCGCGAGCGTTCGGACGTTGCCCGCACCGGCAAGAAGTGGGGTCGCCAGAAGGGCGGCGGCACGGCTCGCCATGGCGATCGCGGCGCTCCGATCTTCATCGGCGGCGGCAAGGCTCATGGTGCGCGCAAGCGTGACTTCGAGCAGTCGCTGAACAAGAAGATCCGCGCACTCGGCCTGAAGATGGCCCTGTCGAGCAAGGCGAAGGACGGCCTGATCGTCGTCGACAGCCTCGAGCTCAAGGACGCCAAGACCAAGGCGCTCAAGAGTCACTTCGACAAGAATGGCTGGGCCGGCAAGGTCCTCGTCATCGACGGCGAAAGCGTGAACGACGGCTTCAAGAAGGCCGCCGGCAACCTGCCGGGCGTCAATGTCCTGCCGGCCATGGGCGCGAACGTCTACGACATCCTGAAGCACGACACGCTCGTCCTCACCAAGGACGCGGTCGAGAAGCTGGAGGGCCGTTTCAATGGCTAAGAAGCAGGAAGTAGCCGCACGTCACTACGACGTCGTGCTTGCACCGCACATTACCGAAAAGTCGACGCTGGCTTCCGAGCACAATGCCGTCGTCTTCAAGGTAGCGAACGATGCCACCAAGCCGCAGATCAAGGAAGCCGTCGAGGCGATCTTCGATGTCAGCGTCACCGGCGTCAACACGATCAACGTGAAGGGCAAGACCAAGCGCTGGAAGGGCAAGCCCTACAAGCGCAACGACCTGAAGAAGGCCGTGGTCACCCTGAAGGACGGCGATTCCATCGACGTCACCAGCGGTATCTGAGGGGCTAGGGAACAATGGCACTCAAGAACTACAAACCCACGAGCCCGGGCCGTCGCGGCCTGATCCTCGTCGACAAGTCGGGCCTCTACAAGGGCAAGCCGGTCAAGTCGCTCGTCGAAGGCAAGCGCAAGACCGGTGGCCGCAACAACAAGGGCCACGTCACTTCGCGCGGCATGGCCGGCGGTCACAAGCAGAAGTACCGCTACGTCGACTTCAAGCGTCGCAAGTGGGGTGTCGAAGGCACCGTCGAGCGGCTCGAATACGACCCGAACCGCACGGCGTTCATCGCGCTCGTCAAGTATGACGATGGCGAACTGGCCTATATCCTCGCTCCGCAGCGTCTGGCTGTCGGCGACAAGGTGATCGCGGCCGAGAAGGCCGACACCAAGCCCGGCAACGCCATGCTGCTCGGCCAGATGCCGGTCGGCACGATTTGCCACAACGTGGAAATGAAGCCGGGCAAGGGCGGCCAGATTGCCCGCGCTGCAGGCTCCTACGTCCAGCTCGTCGGTCGCGACCGCGGCATGGTCATCGTGCGGCTCAATAGCGGCGAGCAGCGTTACCTGCGCGCCGACTGCATGGGTACCGTCGGTGCCGTGTCGAACCCGGACAACCAGAACCAGAACCTGGGCAAGGCCGGTCGTCGTCGCTGGATGGGCATCAAGCCGCTGACGCGCGGTGTCGCCAAGAACCCGGTCGACCACCCGCACGGCGGTGGTGAAGGCCGCACCAGCGGTGGCCGTCACCCGGTCACTCCGTGGGGCAAGCCGACCAAGGGCGCCCGTACCCGCAAGAACAAGCAGACGGACAAGATGATCATCCGTTCGCGGCACGCGAAGAAGAAGAGGTAATCGGACATGGCACGTTCCGTCTGGAAAGGTCCGTTCGTCGAACTCAGCCTTCTGAAGAAGGCTCAGGAAGCTCAGGATGTAAGCAATGCGAAGCCGATCAAGACCTGGTCGCGTCGCTCTACCATCCTGCCCGACTTCGTCGGCCTGACGTTCAACGTCTACAACGGTCACAAGTTCATCCCGGTCTCCGTCTCGGAAGAGATGGTCGGCCACAAGCTCGGCGAATTCGCGCCCACCCGGACCTTCCCGGGTCACGCCGCCGACAAGAAGGGTAAGCGCTGATGAGCAAGCAGAAAGCTCCGCGCCGCGTCGCCGATAACGAGGCCCTGGCTGTGGGTACCACGATCCGTGGTTCGGCCCAGAAGCTCAACCTCGTTGCCGAACTGATCCGCGGCAAGAAGGCCGAAGAGGCCCTCAACATCCTCGCCTTCTCCAAGAAGGCCATGGCGAAGGATGCCACGAAGGTGCTCGCTTCGGCGATCGCCAATGCGGAAAACAACCACAACCTCGATGTCGACGCACTGGTCGTTGCCGAGGCTTCGGTGGGCAAGTCGATCACCATGAAGCGCTTCCATACGCGCGGTCGTGGCAAATCGACGCGCATCCTGAAGCCGTTCAGCCGCCTGCGCATCGTCGTCCGCGAGCAGGAAGAGGCGTAAGATGGGCCAGAAGAGCAATCCGATCGGTCTGCGCCTGCAGATCAACCGCACCTGGGACAGCCGCTGGTACGCCGAAGGGCGCGACTATGCCAAGCTGCTCAGCGAGGACATCGAAATCCGCAAGTTCATCCTCGAGAACGCTGCCCAGGCCGCGATCTCGAAGGTGGTCATCGAGCGTCCGGCCAAGCTGTGCCGCATCTCGATCTACGCAGCCCGTCCCGGTGTGATCATCGGCAAGAAGGGCGCGGACATCGAGAAGCTGCGCACCAAGCTGTCGCAGATGACCGAAAGCGAAGTGAAGCTGAACATCGTCGAGATCCGCAAGCCGGAAATCGATGCCAAGCTCGTCGCCCAGGGCATCGCCGACCAGCTGATCCGCCGCGTCGCCTTCCGTCGCGCCATGAAGCGCGCCGTGCAGTCGGCACTCCGCCTCGGCGCGGAAGGCATCAAGATCGTCTGCGGCGGCCGTCTCGGTGGTGCTGAAATCGCTCGTGTGGAATGGTATCGCGAAGGTCGCGTGCCGCTGCACACGCTGCGCGCCAACGTCGACTATGCGGAAGCCGAAGCGCTTACCGCCTACGGGATCATCGGCATCAAGTGCTGGATCTTCAAGGGCGAGATTCTGGCGCACGACCCGACCGCTCAGGACCGCCTGATGATGGAAGCCCAGACCTCTGGCGTCCGTCCGGCGCGCTGATTGCAGGATTAGGAAAGAACCATGCTGCAACCGAAGAAAACCAAGTACCGCAAGGCGTTCAAGGGCAAGATCCATGGCAACGCCAAGGGCGGCACCACACTGAACTTCGGGTCCTATGGCCTGAAGGCGCTGGAGCCCGAGCGGATTACCGCTCGCCAGATCGAAGCGGCTCGCCGCGCGATCACGCGCCACATCAAGCGTCAGGGCCGTCTCTGGATCCGCGTCTTCCCGGATGTGCCGGTATCGAAGAAGCCTGCCGAAGTCCGTCAGGGTAAGGGCAAGGGTTCGGTCGAATACTGGGCTGCCCGTGTGAAGCCGGGCCGCATCCTGTTCGAACTGGACGGCGTCGCCGGCCCGCTGGCCGCCGAAGCGTTCAGCCGTGCGGCGATGAAGCTGCCGATCAAGACCAAGGTCGTTGCCCGCTTGGGCGATGAATCTCACCTGGGAGGCGAATGATGGCCAAGACCGAAGACCTGCGCCAGAAGTCGGACGACCAGCTGTCCGAAGAGCTGACCAACCTGAAGCGCGAGCAGTTCAACCTGCGTTTCCAGGCTGCGACCAACCAGCTCGAAGCCCCGGCGCGCATCCGCGAAGTCCGTCGCACGATCGCCAAGATCAAGACGCTGCAGAACGAGCGTTCGCGCTCGGCTGAAGCGAAGGCGTAAGGAGTAGACCATGCCCAAGCGTATTCTGATCGGGACCGTCACCTCCGACAAGACCGACAAGACCGTGACCGTGCTCGTCGAGCGCAAGGTGAAGCACCCGCTCTACGGGAAGATCATCCGTCGCTCGAAGAAGTACCATGCCCACGACGAGAACAACGAGTACACGCTCGGTGATGTCGTGCGCATCGAAGAAACCAAGCCGATCTCGAAGACCAAGACCTGGATGGTCAAGGACCGCGTGACGGCAGGTGGCACCCAGGCTGTCGAGGCCGACCTCGAAGTCGAAGCCGCCAGCAACTGACGTATTAGGAACTGCCGGGCAGCTGTCCCGGCAAGCCAGTGAGAAGGAAACGGATCGATGATCCAGATGCAATCCAATCTCGACGTCGCGGACAACAGCGGCGCCAAGCGCGTCCAGTGCATCAAGGTACTGGGCGGCTCGAAGCGCCGCACTGCGTCCGTGGGCGACGTGATCGTGGTTTCCGTAAAGGAAGCCCAGCCGCGCACCAAGGTGAAGAAGGGCGATGTCCATCGCGCCGTCATCGTGCGTACGAAGAAGGACGTCCGCCGCCCCGATGGCAGCGTGATCCGCTTCGACAGCAATGCCGCAGTGCTCGTGAACAAGAGCGAAGAGCCGATCGGCACCCGTATCTTCGGCCCGGTGGTTCGTGAACTGCGCGGCCGCGGCTTCATGAAGATCATCAGCCTAGCTCCGGAGGTGCTGTAATGGCTTCCGCAAAGATCAAGAAGGGTGACAGCGTCGTCGTCCTGTCCGGCAAGGACAAGGGCAAGACCGGCACCGTCGCGAAGGTCATGCCGAAGGAAGGCAAGATCGTCGTCGAGGGTGTCAACGTGGCAGCGCGTCACCGCAAGCCGACGCAGCAGAACCCGCAGGGCGGTATCGATCGCTTCGAAGCGCCGATGCCGATCAGCAAGGTTGCTGTTGCAGATCCGAAGGATGGCAAGCCCACCCGCGTCCGTTTCGAAGAGAAGGACGGCAAGAAGGTGCGTGTTGCCGTGAAGAGTGGGGAGACCATCGATGGCTGATTATACCCCCCGCATGAAGCAGAAGTTCGAAGACCAGATCGTCAAGGCGATGACCGAGAAGTTCGGTTATAAGAATCGCCTTGAAGTTCCGAAGCTCGAAAAGATCACGCTCAACATGGGTGTGGGCGAAGCGAGCCAGGACAAGAAGAAGGTCCAGACCGCTGCCGAAGAAATGGCGCTGATTGCCGGCCAGAAGCCGGTCATCACCAAGGCGAAGAAGTCGATCGCGCAGTTCAAACTGCGAGAAGGCATGCCGATCGGTGCGAAGGTTACCCTACGCCGCGATCGCATGTACGAATTTCTCGACCGCCTGGTCACTGTCGCAATGCCGCGCATTCGCGACTTCCGTGGCCTCAACCCGAAGTCGTTCGACGGCCGTGGCAACTACGCCATGGGCCTGAAGGAACAGATCGTCTTCCCCGAAATCTCCTACGACAAGATCGAGAAGGTCCGGGGTATGGACATCATTGTCACCACGACGGCGAAGACCGACGACGAAGCTCGCGAGCTTCTGAAGCTGTTCGGTTTCCCGTTCCCGGCTGAAAAGTCGGAAGAGAAGGAGGCGGCGTGAGCCGCTAGAAGAGGAACTTAAGTCCAATGGCGAAACTGAGTTCGATCAACAAGAACGAGCGTCGCAAGAAGCTCGTCAAGCAGTATGCGGACAAGTACGCGAAGCTGAAGGCTATCGCGGACGATGAAAGCCTCGACGAGACCGAGCGCCTGATGGCCCGGCTCAAGATGGCGGAGATCCCGCGCAATGCGAACCCGACCCGGGTGCGCAACCGCTGCTCCACCACCGGCCGCCCGCGCGGCTACTACCGCAAGTTCGGCCTCAACCGCATCGAACTGCGTGACCTCGGCAACAAGGGCCTGATTCCGGGCCTGACCAAGTCGAGCTGGTGAGGTAAAGACAGATGGCTATGACCGATCCCCTGGGTGACATGCTCACCCGCATCCGCAACGGCCAGCGCGCGAAGAAGGACAGCGTCCTTTCGCCCGCCAGCAAGCTGCGTGCAAACGTTCTCGAAGTGCTCCAGCGCGAAGGCTACATCCGTGGCTACAGCGACGACGCTTCGGGCAAGCACCCGCAACTGCGGATCGAACTGAAATATTTCGAGGGCGAACCTGCGATCAAGCATGTCGCTCGCGTCTCCAAGCCTGGCCGCCGCGTCTACTCGGGTTCCAAGGAACTCCCGGTGGTGCGCAACGGCCTCGGCATCACCATCGTCTCGACGCCGAAGGGCGTGCTTTCCGATGCGGAAGCCCGTGCTGACAACGTCGGCGGCGAAGTGCTGGCGGAGGTGTTCTGATGAGCCGCATCGGCAAGAGGCCGGTAGCGATCCCGAGCGGGGTCACTGCCAATATCGAAGGCGACACGCTGAGCGTGAAGGGACCCAAGGGCACCCTTTCCATGGGCATGTCCGACCTGATCGAGTACAAGCTGGAAGACGGCGAGATCTCGGTCAAGCCGGCCAACGACACTCGCGATGCTCGTAATCATTGGGGCATGCAGCGCACGCTGGTTTCCAATCTGGTGGAAGGTGTCACCGAGGGCTTTTCCAAGGTCCTCGAGATCACCGGCGTCGGCTATCGTGCGCAGGCACAGGGCAAGAAGCTCAAGCTTCAGCTCGGCTATTCGCACGACGTCGATCTCGACGTTCCCGAGGGTCTGGAAGTGAAGACCCCGGACCAGACCACCGTGGAGATTTCCGGCATCGACAAGCAGGCCGTGGGCCAGTTTGCCGCCGAAATCCGCCGCTGGCGCAAGCCCGAGCCTTACAAGGGCAAGGGCATCAAGTACCGCGGCGAGTACATCTTCCGCAAGGAAGGGAAGAAGAAGTAAGATGGCAAAGCTCTCTCTCTTTGAACGCCGCCGCCGCCGCGTGCGCACTGCGCTCCGCAGCGTGTCGGGTGGCAAGCCGCGCCTTTCGGTCCACCGCACCGGCAAGCACATCTACGCGCAGGTCATCGACGATGCGGCGGGCAAGACGCTCGCTGCGGCCTCGACGCTCGGCGTGAAGGGCTCGGGCGCGAATGTCGATGCCGCCAAGCAGGTCGGTAGCGACATCGCCGCCGCTGCCAAGAAGGCCGGTGTCACCAACGTCGTGTTCGATCGCGGCGGGTTCCTTTTCCACGGTCGCGTCAAGGCGCTGGCCGACGCCGCCCGCGAAGGCGGGCTGGAGTTCTGATGATGGCTGACGAAAACAAGACCCCCGAAACCGAAGCGACGCCCGAACAGGCTCCCGGCGTTCCCGAAACGCCCGAAGTCGCGAAGGCCAAGGCCGATGCCGGCGTCGTCGAAGCGGAAACGCAGAACGCCGTGACCAACGAGGAACCGGCTGTTGCCGATACGCCGTCGGAAGCTGCCGCCAACCAGAGCCCCGCACAGGGCGCCGAAGGTCAGCCGCGCGAACGTCAGGGCCGTGGCGGTCGCGACAATCGCGGCGGCAACGATCGTGGCCGTGGCCGCGGTGGCCGCGACAATCGTCGTGGCGGACGCCGCGAGGAAGAAGACGACGGCATCATCGAGAAGCTGGTTCACATCAACCGCGTCTCGAAGACGGTCAAGGGCGGTAAGCGCTTCGGCTTTGCTGCGCTCGTCGTGGTTGGCGACGGCCAGGGCCGCGTCGGCTTCGGCAAGGGCAAGGCCCGCGAAGTGCCCGAGGCGATCAGCAAGGCGACTGCCGCTGCGCGCAAGCACATGATCCGCGTCGCACTCAAGGAAGGTCGCACGCTGCACCACGACGGCAAAGGCCGTTTCGGTGCCGGCAAGGTGACCGTCCGCACCGCGCCTCCGGGGACCGGCATCATCGCCGGTGGTCCGATGCGTGCCGTGTTCGAAAGCCTCGGCGTGGCCGACGTGGTGACCAAGTCGGTCGGCACGTCGAACCCCTACAACATGATCCGCGCCACTTTCGACGCGCTGCAGGACCAGACTTCGCCGAAGTCGGTTGCGCAGCGTCGCGGCAAGAAGGTCGCCGACCTTCTCGGCCGGGGTGGTGCATCGGAGGCCGAGGCTGAAGCCGACGCCGCCGCTATTGCGGAGTAAGATCGATGGCGAAGAACAACACCATCACGCTGAAGCAGGTCGGTTCGCCCCTGCGTCGGCCGGAAGTACAGCGCAAGATCCTGATCGGTCTCGGGCTGAACAAGATGCACAAGACGGTCACCCGCCAGGACACCCCAGAGGTGCGTGGCGCGATCGCCAAGATCCCGCATCTGGTCGAAATCGTCGAGTAATCCTCCCGGCGATACAATTTGACGGGGGCGGCCTGCTGCGATAGCGGGCCGCTTCCATTTTATCAGCGCGAACCCCGGTATGGGGCCTGGAAAGCGAAAGCGAGTGCACACATGACTATCAAGCTGAACGAAATCCGCGACAATCCCGGCGCACGCAAGGACCGCATCCGTGTCGGTCGCGGCATCGGCTCGGGCAAGGGTAAGACCGGCGGTCGTGGCCAGAAGGGCCAGAAGAGCCGTTCGGGTGTCGCCATCAAGGGCTTCGAAGGCGGCCAGATGCCGCTGCACATGCGCCTGCCGAAGCGCGGCTTCAACAATCCGTTCGGCAAGGACTACGCCGAAGTGAACCTGGGCATGGTCCAGAAGTTCATCGATGCGAAGAAGCTCGACGCCAAGAAGGACATCGACCACGCAGCGCTCAAGGCCGCCGGCCTCGCACGCGGCGGCAAGGACGGTGTCCGCCTGCTTGGTAAGGGCGAACTGAAGGCCAAGGCCAAGTTCGTGGTCGCCGGTGCCTCCAAGGGCGCGATCGAAGCGGTCGAGAAGGCCGGCGGATCGGTCGAAGTGATCGCCAAGGCCCAGCCTGAAGCCGAAAAGAAGGCTGCGCGCACCGAAGCCAACAAGGCCAAGAAGGCCAAGTGATCGGATAAATCGGGGGCGGGGTTCGACAATCCCGCCCCCGCTCCCTATCTGTCCGGTCAGCGCCGGGACGGGCCGGCGACAAGCTAGGATCGAAATCGACCAATGGCATCACGCGCCGACAATCTCGCGAGCAATCTCAGCCTCGCCAATTTCTCGAAAGCCACCGAGCTGAAGAACCGCATCTGGTTCACCATCGGTGCGCTGATCGTCTTCCGTTTCCTCAGCTTCGTTCCGCTCCCGGGCATCAACGCCCGCGCGCTGAACCAGCTGGCCGATGTCGCCCAGGGCGGCATCCTCGACATGTTCAACATGTTCACCGGGGGCAGCCTCGAGCGCATGAGCCTCATCGCGCTCGGCGTGATGCCGTACATCACGGCCTCGATCGTGGTGCAATTGGCCGCAGCGCTCCACCCGGCACTTGCCGCGCTGAAGAAAGAGGGCACGGTCGGTCGGCAGAAGCTCAACCAGTACACCCGTTACGGCACTGTGTTCCTGTGCACGATCCAGGGCTGGTTCCTGGCTGCGGGTCTCGAAAGTTTCGGCGCTTCCAACGGCATCGCTGCGGTCGTCGATCCGGGCTACATGTTCCGCATTGGCGCCGTCATCAGCCTCGTCGGGGGGACGATGTTCCTGCTGTGGCTGGGCGAGCAAATCACCAGTCGCGGCATCGGCAACGGCGTGTCGCTGATCATCATGGCAGGCATCGTCGCCCAGTTCCCGACCTTCGTCTCGAACATGGGTTCGGGATACTCGGAAGGCTCGATTTCGACTGGGATCGTGGTCGGTTTCATCTTGATGGTGATCGTGCTCATCCTCGGCATCTGTTTCTTCGAGCGCGCCCAGCGGCGCCTGCTGATCCAGTATCCCAAGCGCGCGACGCAGCGCGGCATGATGCAGGCCGATCGTTCGCACCTGCCGCTCAAGCTCAACACCGCTGGCGTGATCCCGCCGATCTTTGCCAGCTCGCTATTGCTGCTGCCTCTCACGATCACGCAATTCGCCGGCAATTCGGTCGACACGGATTCCGCCACCGGCGGCGCGCTTCAGAGCGTCCTGCAATACCTCCAGCACGGCCAGCCGCTCTACATGACGCTTTATGGCCTCGGCATCATCTTCTTCTGCTTCTTCTACACTGCGATCGTCTTCAATCCGGAAGAGACGTCGGAGAACCTGAAGAAGAACGGCGGCTTCATTCCAGGCATCCGTCCGGGCAAGCGGACCGAGGAATATCTCGATTACGTCCTCACGCGCATCACCGTAATCGGCGCGATCTACCTGACCGTCGTGTGCGTCGTGCCGGAGTACATGATCGCGCAGACCGGCGTCCCGCTGTTCCTTGGCGGCACCAGCCTGCTCATCGTCGTAAACGTGACTGTGGACACGATCAGCCAGATCCAGTCGCACCTGCTGGCGCACCAGTATGGCGACCTCATCAAGAAGGCCAAGTTGAAGGGCCGCATGCGGTAAAGCATAGCGCGGGCGACAGGGAACTTTCTGACTATGGACATCATTCTCCTCGGCCCTCCGGGCGCAGGCAAGGGCACCCAGGCCCACCGGCTCGAAGAGCATCATGGCATGCGCCAGCTTTCGACCGGCGACATGCTGCGCGGTGCGGTGAAGGCGGGCACGCCGGTCGGCATCAAGGCCAAGGAGATCATGGACCGCGGCGATCTGGTCTCCGACGAGATCGTCAGTGAGCTGATCGACGCCGAACTTACCGCGATGGGCCCGGAAACCGGTGCCATCTTCGACGGCTATCCGCGCACCGAGGCACAGGCCACGATGCTCGACGATATCCTTGCCAAGCACGGCCGCAAGCTCGACCATGTGATCGAACTGGAAGTGAACGAAGACGAACTGGTCAAGCGCATCACCGGCCGCTTCACCTGCGCCGAATGCGGCGAGGGCTATCACGACAGCTTCAAGCAGCCTGAGACGCCAGGCAAATGCGACAAGTGCGGTTCGACCGACTTCAAGCGGCGTCCGGACGATAACGAAGAAACCGTGCGTAACCGCATGGGCATTTATCGTAAGGAAACCGCGCCGATCCTGCCGGGCTACGAAGCCCGCGGCATCGTCAGCCGCGTCGACGGGATGGCTTCGATCGGCGAAGTCACCCACGCGCTCGACGCGATCCTCACTCCCTGATCCGATCCGCTCTTTCCATTCCGCTGCGCTTTTCATAAGCATGGCGCGGAGGGAGACGGCAATGATCCGATACAATCTGGCACTTGCGGCATCGTTAGTGGCCGCACCCCTGTCGGCCGAGGTTGTGGAAACCAGCGAAGATGGTTTCGTCACGCGTGACACGGCGAATGTCGCGGCCAGCCCGATGGAAACCTGGCTCGCTTTGACCCGCCCCGGCCAGTGGTGGAACGACGAGCACACCTGGTCTGCCGATGCGGCCAATCTGACTCTGGAGCCGCAAGCCGGCGGATGCTTCTGCGAACGCGTGCCCGGCGAGGATCGCGACGACGGCTTCTCGCTCGACGGCAGCGTGCAGCATGCGACCGTGGTCCAGGCATACCCCTTGCGCGTTCTCCGCATGCGCGGCGGATTGGGGCCGCTGCAGGGGGAGCCCGCCACCGGCATACTCACAATCACGCTCAAGGAAATCGACGGCGGCACGCGCGTGTTGTGGGAATATAACGTCGGTGGTCCGATGCGGTACGAAATCCCGCAGATATCGCAGGCGGTAGACGGCGTCATGAGCCAGCAGCTGGCCGGCTTGCGCGATCATCTCGGTGCGCTGGGCGGCGCTGAAACCGTTCCTGCCGAAGCTGCGCCCACCGAAACGCCGGATGGCGAATAAGTCCGGCACTCTCGCCGCCTGCCTCCGTTGTAAGCGAAACGCCCGCACTCTGGTGAGCAACGAAGCAGGACTCCATGGCATCGAAGAACCACCAGGCCGTCGATTTAGATACGTTTATCGAGGGCCTCGAAAAGCGCAACGAAGGCCAGACCGAATTCATCCAGGCCGTTCGCGAAGTGGCTGAAGATATCTTTACTTTCGTAAAGGATCGGCCCGATTATCAGGAAGCGCAAATCCTGCGCCGCATCGCTGAACCCGATCGGATCGTCAGCTTCCGCGTCTGCTGGGAAGACGACGACCACAACATCCGCGTCGAGCGCGGCTGGCGCGTGCAGAACAATAACGCGATCGGGCCGTACAAGGGCGGGTTGCGATTTCACGAAAGCGTGAACGAGAGCATACTCAAGTTCCTCGCCTTCGAGCAGACATTCAAGAACTCGCTCACCGGCCTGCCGCTGGGCGGAGGGAAGGGCGGATCGAACTTCAATCCCAAGGGCAAGAGCGATGCGGAGATCATGCGCTTCTGCCAGAGCTTCATGACCGAACTTTATCGCCACATCGGCCCCGATACCGACGTGCCCGCGGGCGACATTGGCGTCGGCAGTCGCGAGATCGGCTATCTCTTCGGTCAATACAAACGCATCACCGGCCGGTGGGAGGGCGTGCTGACCGGCAAGGGCACTGCCTATGGCGGCTCGATCATGCGCCCGGAGGCGACCGGTTATGGTGCGGTCTATTTCTTGCGCGACATGCTGCGCGAGGCGGACGAGGATATCGAGGGCAAGAGCGCCGTGATCTCCGGCGCGGGGAATGTTGCACTGCATGCGGCGGAAAAGCTCTGCGAACTGGGTGGCAAGGTGCTGACCCTGTCCGACAGCGATGGCTTCGTGCATGATCCCGACGGGATCGATGCCGACAAGATCGCCTGGGTGAAAGAACTCAAGAACGAGCGCCGCGGGCGGATCAGCGAATATATCGAGGAGTATTCCGGCGCTACATACCACGAGGGCGAGGCGCCTTGGCGCGTCGATTGCGATATTGCGATGCCCTGCGCGACCCAGAATGAACTCGATGAAAGCGATGCGAAAGCGTTGGCGGACAATGATGTCATGGCGGTGTGCGAAGGCGCCAACATGCCGACGACCATGGAGGGTGTGAAGGTCTTCCAAGACGCGGAAATCCTTTACGCTCCGGGCAAGGCCGCCAATGCGGGCGGCGTCGCGGTATCGGGCCTCGAGATGAGCCAGAATTCCGAACGCGTCAGCTGGAACCGCGAGAAGCTGGACGACATGCTGACCGATCTGATGGAAGACATCCACGGCAAGTGCGTCGAACGCGGTCGTTCGGGCGACAGCGGCCATGTAAATTATGTGAAAGGCGCGAATATCGCCGGGTTCGAGAAGGTCGCCGACGCAATGCTCGCCTTCGGGGTCGTGTAGCCGCTTTTGACGAGCGGCGAGCGCTTGTGTATGTAGCCCTTGATCGAACGCGCGGACCGCCCATATCGGCGGTCTCGCTGCTTTGCGCGCCCATGGCTGTTGACCTCGCGGTCGAATCCCCCTAAGCGCGCCTTTCATTCGACAGTTGCGGTGAGTCCGGCAGGCGGCAGCCTATTGCACGCCATCCGGGCTTTTTGCGTTAGCATACCGCGACCTGGTCGGTGAATTTGAGCGATGAGATAGGGGTGTCGGCCCGATCCGGCAGTCCCCTGTGGAGCATGGAGAAGTAAGTGGCTCGTATTGCCGGGGTAAACATCCCCACTAACAAGCGCGTGATCATCGCGCTCACCTATATTCACGGTATCGGCCGCACCACGGCCGTCGAGATCGCCGACAAGCTCGGCATCGATCACAAGACCCGCGTGCAGGACCTGACCGACGAGGAAGTCCTGCGCATTCGCGAGACGATCGATGAAGATCACATGGTCGAAGGCGACCTTCGTCGCGACACCGCGATGAACATCAAGCGCCTGATGGACCTGCGTTCCTACCGCGGCCTTCGTCACCGTGCCGGCCTGCCCGTACGCGGCCAGCGCACTCACACCAACGCCCGCACCCGCAAGGGCAAGGCCAAGCCGATCGCCGGCAAGAAGAAGTAAGCCGGTCCCACGGACCGACGCTTTTCCCTTCTTGATAGAATAGAGGAATACACATCATGGCACGCGAACCCGGCCGCGTAAGGCGCCGCGACAAAAAGAACATTTCGAGCGGCGTTGCGCACATCAACGCCAGCTTCAACAACACGATGATCACCATCACCGACGCGCAGGGCAATGCGATTAGCTGGTCCAGCGCCGGCATGATGGGCTTCAAGGGCAGTCGCAAGTCGACTCCCTACGCTGCGCAGGTCGCCGCCGACGACGCGGGCCGCAAGGCCGCCGAACACGGCGTGCGCACCCTCGAAGTCGAAGTGAAGGGCCCGGGCTCGGGCCGCGAAAGCGCGCTGCGCGGTCTCGCCGCAGTCGGCTTCACGATCACCTCGATCCGCGACGTGACGCCGATCCCGCACAATGGGGTCCGTCCTTCCAAGCGCCGCCGCGTCTGATCCGTACCTGCCTGGTGGCTCGGATCCGCTGAGCCACCGACACATTTCACGGACCGGACGCTCTCGCCAGAGGGCTCCGGTCCCGCCCGCATCCGAACCAGGGGATTTTCATGTCCGTCAACATCAAGAACTGGCAGGAACTCAAGAAACCCAATACCCTTGATATCAAGGATTCCGGCGACAAGGCCCGCAAGGCCACCTTCGTCGCCGAACCGCTCGAGCGGGGCTTCGGCCTGACGCTCGGCAATGCCCTGCGTCGCGTGCTCCTGAGCTCGCTCCAGGGTGCCGCGATCACCTCGATCAAGATCGAAGGCGTGCTGCACGAATTCTCGTCGCTCGCCGGCGTTCGCGAAGACGTGACCGACATCGTCCTCAACGTGAAGCAGATCGCGCTGAAGATGGAAGGCGAGGGCATGAAGCGCCTGCAGCTTTCTGCCACCGGCCCTGCCGAAGTGAAGGCCGGCGACATCGCCGTGTCGGGCGACATCGAGATCATGAACAAGGATCTCGTGCTCTGTCACCTCGATGAAGGCGCGACGCTGAATATGGAACTGACCGCCGACACCGGCAAGGGCTACAAGCCCGCCGTGATGAACCGCCCGGCCGATGCGCCGATCGGCCTCATCCCGGTCGACAGCCTGTATTCGCCGGTCCGCCAGGTGAGCTATAAGGTCGAGAACGCCCGTGTTGGGCAGGAACTCGACTATGACAAGCTCTCGCTCAACATCGAGACCGACGGCACCGTCACTCCGGAAGACGCCGTGGCCTATGCCGCGCGCATCCTTCAGGACCAGCTGACGCTGTTCGTCCACTTCGAAGACGGCATTCCGCAGCCCAGCTCGGCCATGATCGGTCAGGCCGCAGAGCCGCAGGAAAGCGACACCAACCAGCTCAATCGCTACCTCCTCAAGAAGGTCGACGAGCTGGAACTGTCGGTCCGCTCGGCGAACTGCCTCAAGAACGACAACATCATCTACATCGGCGACCTGGTCCAGAAGACCGAGGCCGAGATGCTCCGCACCCCGAACTTCGGCCGCAAGAGCCTCAACGAGATCAAGGAAGTCCTGAGCTCGATGGGCCTGCGCCTCGGCATGGACATCCCGGGCTGGCCTCCCGAGAACATCGAGGAAATGGCCAAGAAGCTCGAACAGGAGCTGCTGGGTTAAGATCTCGCACACGGGAATGGGCCGGACCCGCTAATCCGGCCCGTACCGGGCTACCTAGAACGGGCCCCTTACGAACGAAGGAAGAATTACGATGCGTCACAAGATTTCCGGCCGCAAGCTGCAGCGCAAGACCGGCCACCGCAATGCGATGTTCCGCAACATGGCTGCCGCGCTGATCAAGCACGAGCAGATCATGACCACGCTGCCCAAGGCGAAGGAAATGCGTCCGTACATCGAGAAGCTGATCACGCTGGCAAAGCGTGGCGGCCTGTCGAACCGTCGCCTCGCCATGAGCCGCTTGCAGGACGAAACCCAGCTGAAGAAGCTGTTCGACGTCCTGGCCGAGCGTTACGGCGACCGCGAGGGTGGCTACACCCGCATCATCAAGGCTGGCTATCGCGGCAGCGACGCGGCGCAGATGGCGATCATCGAACTGGTCGATCGCGATGTCGACGCCAAGGGTCAGGACAGCGGCCCGGTGATGACCGACGAAGACGAATTCGAAGACGCGTAAGCGCGATTGGAACGAACAAGCAGGGCCGGAAGAGCGATCTTCCGGCCCTTTTGTTTTGCGCGGAAGAGAACCCGTGGCACAAGGCAGACATGACCAGATACGCCATCGCAGCCGCAGCGCTACTCGCCTCCGCTCCGCTAGCCGCGCAATCCGTCACCCAGGAAGACTTGCAGGCCCGTTACGACCGGGCGCTGGCCGCCGGATACAAGTCGCTGTTCCTGTGCGGGGCGATGGCGTCCGACCCCAGCGGGCTGCGCCGCACCGAGCGCTCGGTCGAAGTTTATGAACTGACCGGCATCTACGGTGCGCTCGACCCCATAGTGCGCGAACTTGAGTATCGCATAGAACGCGGCACCGATGGCAGGATCGATTACGTCGCGACCGATTGGGCGGAGGACATGCCGCCGCGCGTGGCCGAGTATCGCGGTGACACAGGCTGTGCGTTGCTACCGATCGGGGCTTCGCTACCGACGACGGAGGTAGTCCGGGGCATGCGCATCGACCGCGTGGGCGACCCCACCGTCTACCCGCTCGAAGAACAGCTCGTCCCGCGCGTGCACCAAGCTGCGCAGCAGGCGCTCTGCGATACCTATGGCGAGGGCACGCGCACGACAGCCGTGCTCATCCGCCAGGGCGATGTAACGAAGGGCAAGGCATTTGCGGTCGGCTTCGACGCCAACAGCACGCAGCGGACGTGGTCGGTCGCCAAGAGCCTCGCCGCGATGCTCGTGGGTGCTGCAGTCCAGAGCGGCGCGGCGGACGTCTCGCAATCTGCCGGGCTGGGCCTCGGCGACAGCGATCCGCGCCGCGCCATCACCATCGATCACGCGCTGCGCATGGCCTCGGGCCGCTATTCGGACACGCCGGGTAATCGCACCGACCCGCTCTACATGGGCGGAACGACCGTGAACGAAAGCGCGCTGGACTGGCCGCTGCTCAATCCTCCAGGCACGGTGTACCGCTATGCAAACAATGACACGCTAGTCGCGGTAAAGGCAATCGACGGCTATCTGGCCGAAAACCCGCCGATCGCGTTGTTCGAGCGGATCGGCATGCATTCCACGAAAGCGGAAACGGACTGGCAAGGCGACTATATCCTGTCGAGCCAGGTCTGGACCAGCGCTGCCGATCTCGCGCGGTTCGGTCAGCTTTATCTCAACGACGGCATATGGCGCGGCGAACGCGTATTGCCCGAGGGCTGGCTCGAATATGTTTCCGCCCCCTCCGGCCCGCAACCGGAGAACGGATTCGGCTATGGCGCAGGTTTCTGGCTGTTCAACGACCACGAGGGCATTCCCGCCGACACCATCGCCGCGATGGGCAACCGCGGGCAGTATGTGGTGATCGTCCCGAGCATGAACACGGTTATCGTTCGCAGGGGCGAAGATCCGGCCGGCTCGCGCTTCGATATTGTCGCGTTCACGCGCGATGTGCTTGAAACGCTAAGATAATCAGTGTTAATATAACTGGTAGATTAGCTGAATAAAAACTGTAGCCCGAATTCAGCCTCGCCTCAGTGGCGCTCTCCTATAACCATAGTCAACCGAGGCAGTCCCGCCGCGGTGCAGACGAGGAGAGCCTCACATGACCAAGAACATCACAAGCTTCGTGAAGGGTGGGATCGCAGCGGCTGCCGTCGGCGCAATGGCGCTCGCCACAGCGACGCCCGCGCAAGCCCAGTATCGTGACCGCGACAGCGACGGGATCTCCGTCGGCGACGTTATCGCAGGCGCCGTAATCATCGGCGGGATCGCCGCCGTAGCCAGTGCCGCGAGCCGCGACCGGGGATATCGCTATGACGACCGCCGCTATCGCGACCGCTATTATCGCGGCGATCGCTGGAGCCGCCGGGGCAATCCGCGCGCAGCCGTGGAGCGCTGCGTCAACGCCGCCCGTCAGGACGCCCGCCGCTATGGCTATCGTTATGCGCAGGTGACCGACATCCGCGACGTCGATGACACGCGCTATGGCTGGAAGGTCAAGGGCCGCATCATGGTCGATGGCAATTATCGCGGCGGACGCTACGACCGCTATGGCTATCGCGACCGGTACAATCGCTACAACCGCTGGAACGACCGCGACAGCGGCAAGTTCACCTGCCGCATCGATCGCGGCCGCGTGACCGATCTCGACTTCAGCGGCATCCGCGGTCTCCGCTGATCGACCAAAGATAAACCTACCACAGGCGGTTCAGGCTCCATGCAGTCTGGACCGCCTATTCGCATGTCATCGTGTCATCACGCGTGCCAGGTGGGGGTGCGCCTTGGGGTTAGATAAGTCATGACATCCTTTCGCAAATTTGCAGCCGTTCCCGCTTTCGTGGCGGCTTGTTCGCTGGCAGGCACACCTGCTGCCGCCGCGGACATGCCCGCTCCCATCAGCGCGTCGCCCATCGAAGCCGCTTCGGGCTGGGCGCCCGGCGACGACACTTCGGACTACCATCGCCGCTACCGCTATCGCCGCCATCGCGGCGTGAGCGCGGGCGATGTGCTCGCCGGCGTGCTGATCATCGGCGGGATCGCGGCCATCGCGAATGCCGCGAAGAGATCCGACGATCGCCGTTACCGCGATCGCGACTACCGCTATCCGGACCAGCGCCGCGACGACTATCGTCAGGATTACGATGCGCGCGGCGTGGATCGCGCGGTCGAGATGTGCGCCGACGAGGTCGAGCGGAACACGCGCATCGGCAGCATCGATACCGTGAACCGGACCGCGAGCGGATGGCAGGTCACCGGTTCGCTCTATAATGGCGATGGCTTCACTTGCTCCATCGGGCAGGACGGCCGGATCGACGCTATCGACTACGGTCGCGGCGGATCGGGCTATCAGGGCGCGATGGGCGATTACGACGACGCGCAGGACTATGACGGGGCGGACCGGCAGGACGATCGCCAGTACGACAGCGAGTATTATTCGGCAGCGCGCTCGCGCATGGACGCGGATGGCGTGCCCACGCAGACCGGTGCGCAGCCCGCCTATCCGGGCGGTCCGCTGTCCGGCGAAGCGCAGGACGAACCAGACATTGAATACGGCAACGGCTACAAGGGCGTCGGCGCCGGAAGCTAATCCCGCTCGTAAGCCGGCAGCGACAGCTTCCATTGAATGGCGGCGAGCCGCAAGCCGAAACCGCATGTTGCGGCGATGACCCACACGGCGCTGCGGGCGACGGGTACGAACTCGCCCGCGACGGTCAGCGTGGCGGAGAGCGCAGCTGCCGTAACGTAAAGCTCGGGCCGCATCAGGATCGAAGGCCTGCCAGCTATCACATCGCGGATAATCCCGCCGACTGTGCCCGTCACCACGCCCATCACCGCTGCCGGCACGGGCGGTACGCCATATTGCAGCGCCTTGGCCGTGCCGAGAACCGCATAGGCCGTCAGGCCCAGGCCATCAGCCACGTCCAGCAGTTTTCCGTCCCACCATCGGGTCGGTGTGAACCAGGCGAGCAGGGCGATAGCCAAGCACACCACCGCGACCAGCCCGTCCTCGATCCAGAAGACCGGCGCGCCGATCAGCAGATCGCGCACGGTTCCTCCGCCGACGCCGGTGAGCAGGGCGAAGAACGCCAGCGTGACGAAGGTCTGCTTCTCCCGCGCGGCGACGAGCGCTCCGGTGAGGGCGAAGATTGCGACGCCGGCAAGGTCCAGCCAGTCTAGCACCGGGGTCAGCACTTCGGCGTTCACGCAGCGGCCTTTGCCTGGGTTGAGACGCGCGCCTTGCGGCGGCGGAACATCAGAATACAGCCCAGCAGCGATCCGATCACCGCCAAAACGGCGAAGAGGATCAGGATCGGATGATGCGTGTCCTCGCGCGTTTCGAGGTCCATGATGTGAAGGCCCCACATGACGTCGAACAGCCGCCACCAACGCGTGCGGACCGCCTCGATCCGGCCGGTCTCCGTCCCGACATAGACATGCGTCCCGTCTTCCAGCGCAACCTGCCATACAGGCATGGGCCGCCGGAAATCGAATGGTACGCCATCTGCGGAATAGAGCGTGGTGCTGGCGACCTTCTCACCGCCCTCGATCGCTTCGGCCACGATGAGTCGTGCCTCCACGTCGGACAGCGGGCTCATCCGTTCGCCATCGGCGCGGAAGCGGTCGCTTCTTCCGTCCATGTAGGTGATCCGCGTGACCGCTTCGCCGCGCTCCATTTGCGTCGCGACCAAGCGCACCGGCCTTGTCCCGTCGGACGCCAGGGCAATGGCGATGTTCGTGTCGGCCGGCAGCGGCTCCTCCGCCACATCCTTGCGCAGGTGATTGCCGCGCACCTCCTCGATAGGCTTGGCAACCATGACGAGACCCGTCACGGTCCACATCAGAATCGGCAAACCGACAAGCCAGCCGAGCCAGATGTGCCATTTGGCGAAGCGCCGCATGGTGCGCTGGTGTCCCATGATGTCTCGCCGTCCTCAGCCGTGCAGAATGCGTCCGATCGCCTCTGCCGCGGCAATGCAATCGAGATCGGCCCACCTGCGCGAAATCACCTGCATGCCGCAAGGCAGGCCATCGGTGTCGCCCACAGGCAAGACCGTCGATGGCAGGTTGGGATAGGTCGCCAGGCCCGCCCAGCAGAGCGCCGAGCCGCCCGGCACCTCTGCGCCGTCGATGGCGATAGTACCGTCGAACACCCGCCCTTCGCGATGCGGCACGGCGAGTACCGGAGCGGGCGGGCCAAGAACGAAATCATAAGTGTCGAACAGCGCCGCCCATGCATTCTCGTTGCGCGCCTGGAGGTCGAGCATGTCGAACCAGTCCGCTGCGCTGGCCCGCTTGCCATCGGGCGCGGGCGCGCCGCGCGCCATGGCGACGTTGAGCATGCGCATATAGTCGGATTGCTGGCGCTCGAGGTCGGGCAGCAGGTCGCTGGACCGCTCGATGCTCATTCCCGCGTCGGTGAGCGCAGTCAGAGCCGCTTCGATAGGCCTGCGGACGGCATCGTCGGTCGGGCAGGAGGGATGGTCCAGCAGCGCGAGAATGCGGCATTCGCCTAAAAGCTTGCCACGGGCCGTCAACGGCAGGCTGGCGGTAAGCTCGAGCAGGAGGCGCAAGTCCGCGGCATTGCGTGCCAGCGGCCCGGCGATGGAAAGCGCTCCGTCATGTCCGTCCGAGCCAGCCATCGCCGGATGGTCGTGCCCGTGTTTGGAGATCAGTCCCCAGCTTCCCTTGTGGCCCCAGATGCCGCAGAAATGCGCAGGCACGCGCACCGACCCGCCAATGTCGGAGCCGAATTCGCACGGGACCATGCCGCTCGCGACGGCAGCGGCCGACCCGCCCGATGATCCGCCAGGCGAACGCGCGTGATCGTGCGGATTGTTGGTCCGGCCATAAACCGGGTTGTTCGATTGCCAGTCCGCGAGATCGGGCGGGACATTCGTTTTCCCGACGAAGACCACGCCGGCGCGCTTGAGCCGGTCCACCACATGGGCGTCGCGAATGGCGATGTTCTCCGCGTATTCTTCGTGCCCCCAGGTCGAAGGCAGGCCGGCGATGTCGAAGCTCTCCTTGATCGTCATCGGCACGCCGAACAGCGGCTGGTCGGCACCGGCCTTGGCCACATCCATGGTGCGAGCCTGATCGAGCGCCCGGTCGAAATCGGTCACGACGACCGCATTGATATGCGCGTCGTCCTTCTCGATCCGGGCGATCGCCCCTTCGACCGCTTCATAGGGCGACATTTCGCCGCGCCGTATTGCTGCGGCAGTTTCGATTGCGCCCGGCTTCTGGGTCAGTGTCGGATAGGCCATGCATTCCTCCCGCCGTCAGTCTACGCCGCAAGAAATTGCACGCAAGCCTTACTCCGCGACTGGTGGAGCTTTGCTTTCCGCTCGCTCGATTTGCGACAAGGCAAACGCAAACCCGAGGATCGGGGCGGCACCATAGCCGATCAGTGCGCTGGGATAATTCGACAGCACGGCAGCGATGGAAAAGCCGAACAGGGTTCCCGCCAGCGTATGCCGCTGGGCCATGGGAGCAGGCAGGGCGTGCAGGATCAGGAGGAAACTCGCGACGAGGCAGGCCAGCAGGGCCAGAGCGGCGAGCGGCTGGACCACCGCGACATCGACCAGCACCCGCTCGACGAAGGGCTGGGCGGGCAATGCCCCGCGCACCCACATGACAAGCGTGGCGAAGAAACCGGTCCCGGCAACGACGCCATCCTTCCAGTCGCGCTTCGCGTTGTAGAGGCCCATGGCCGCGAAGGTGAGCGCCAGCCCGCTCGCGGCGTCGGGCTGGAATGCGGCAGCGAGGATGCCCGCCAGCAGGATCGGTGCCGAATAGTCCTCGTCGCGGGCGGTGAGTGCTGCCAGCATTGGGATGGCCAGCATGCCGGCGTGCAGCGTGAATGGTCCGAGTGGCAGCCAGCGGGCGATGCCGTTGACATAAGGGCCGGTGAGCAGCGGTAGCGCCAGCAGGACGAGCAGCGCCACAATAGCGAAACGTCGCGTCTTGGTAGCATCGATCTGCGGCAAGAAGGCGATAAGCGCGAGGCCAACCACCAACGTCCCCGCATTGACCATCAGGAACGACGCGGGCGCGCCCATCAGCCAAAGCGCGCCGAGCCCTCCCATGACCGGGAAGGCGAGGGCGAGCAGACCGACAAAGCCCGCGCGGCTCATTGCAAGACGGCAAGCCGATAACAGCCCGCACCGACGATTGCGACGCTGCGGGCCATGATCGGAGCCTCCAGCGGATCAGACGTGGATGGCTTTGCCCTGCACGGCCATCGCCGCTTCCTTGAGCGCTTCGGAATGCGTCGGGTGGGCGTGGCAGGTGTAGGCAATATCCTCGCTCGTGGCGCCGAATTCCATCGCCTGCGCCGCCTGCGCGATCATCGTGCCGGCGACGTTGTTGATGCACCATACGCCCAGCACGCGGTCGCTTTCCGCTTCGGAGATGACCTTCACGAAACCGTCGGGCTCGTGATTGGTCTTGGCCCGGCTGTTGGCCATCATCGGGAACTTGCCGACCTTCACCTTGGACTTGTCGCCGTCCATCTTTTCGATGGCCTCTTCCTGCGTCAGGCCCACACCGGCGAATTCGGGGAGGGTGTAGACCACGCCCGGGATTATGTCGTGGTTCACGATACCGGTCTGGCCCGCGATGTTCTCGGCACAGGCAATCCCTTCGTCCTCGGCCTTGTGGGCGAGCATCGGGCCGGGCACGCAGTCGCCGATCGCCCAGACGCCGTCCACCGACGTGCGGAAGTCGTGGTCGGTTTCGATCTGGCCGCGCTTGTTGGTTTCGAGGCCGATATTTTCGAGGCCGAGGCCTTCGGTGTTCGGCTTGCGGCCGATGGACACCAGCACGCAGTCCGCCTCCATCGTTTCGCTCTCGCCCCCATCGGCGGGCTCGAGCGTCAGCACGGCCTTCTTGCCCTTGACCTCCACGCCGGTGACCTTGGTCTTCATTTTGAGGGTCATGCCCTGCTTCTTGAAGATCTTGGCAGCCTCCTTGCGGACGTCGCCATCCATGCCGGGCAGCAGCTGGTCGAGGAATTCGACAACCGTCACATCCGCGCCGAGCCGATTCCAGACCGAGCCCATCTCCAGCCCGATCACGCCGCCGCCGATGACGACCATCGTCTTCGGCACCGCCTTCAGCTCGAGTGCGCCGGTGGAATCCACCACCACGCCGCCATCGTTGTCGATCTCGACATTGGGCAGCGGAGTGACCGAAGAACCGGTCGCAATGATAATGTCCTTGGCCGTGACGGTCTCGTCGCCGACCTTTACCGTATGTGCGTCCTGGAAAGTGGCGTGGCCCTTCTTCCAGTCGACCTTGTTTTTCTTGAACAGGAACTCGATCCCGCCGGTCAAGCCCTTGACCGCATCGAGGCGCTGCGCGTGCATCTGGTCGAGATTGAGCTTGGGCTTCACGTCGATGCCCATTTCCGCCATCGCGCCATTGGCGGCGGCGTCGAAGAACTCGGACGCGTGCAGCATCGCCTTCGACGGGATACAGCCGACGTTGAGGCAGGTCCCGCCCAGCGTCTCGCGGCTCTCGGCGCAGGCGGTCTTCAGACCCAGCTGTGCCGCGCGGATCGCAGCGACATAGCCACCCGGGCCAGCGCCGATGACAAGGACGTCATAGTCGTATTTAGCCATTTCAATTCAACCTTCGCGTGCCGCAAATACAGGATTCCAGTGTTGCGAGCGACATAGAGATTCAGCCGTCGATGGCAACCGTTGCCAAACGTCCTAGCACTTTATATAAGTCGTTATGGAAAAGGCACAAGACGTACCACCGGTCGGTCTGGGCACCTTGCTCCGGGCGGTGCTCGCCCAGCTCGAACCGGCGGTGGAGCAAGCCTACTCGGCAGCCGACCCCAGGATGCGGTCGCGGTACTACCCGATCCTGCGGCATTTGCTGATCCACGAACAGGCGAGTGTGGGACAGATCGCGGCAGCCGTCGGGGTGAGCCAGCCCGCGATTACCCAGACTATCCGCCAGATGGCGGAGGTCGACTTGCTGGACGTCAGGCCGGGAGAAGACCGCCGCGCGCGAAACGTCAGGCTGAGCGCCGCGGGGTTGGACATGGTCGAACGGCTACGCCCGGTCTGGAAGACCGTATCGGCTGCCGCCGACGGTTTGGAGCGCGACAGCGGCCAGCCGATCTTCGCCGCACTCGAGGCAGTGCTGGAGGCACTTTCGAGCCGGGGTTTCGCAAACAGGATCGCGCAAGAAAAAGGCACCGAAACATGAGAATTCTTTCAGCCGCAGCTGCACTCTGCCTGGCTGCTGCCCCATTGCACGCGGCTCCCGTAGACGAGAACGAACAGCGCGCCGCCTTGCGCGAAGCTGCCCGCATGATCGAAGACCGCTATGTCGCCGTGGAACGCGTCGACAAGCTTGTTGTGGCATTAAAGCAGCTGGAACGAGAGGCGACGACCACTGTCGAGGGCGAAGATTTCGCGGCCACTGTCACTGCACGCATGCGCGAGGTCTCGGGCGACGGTCATCTCGGCCTGTCATATAGCGAGCAGCCGATTGCGGAGCCCGAAGAGCCAAGCGAGCAGCTGACGCTCAACGACGATTTCGAGCAATGGTACGGAGCGCCGGTCAACAACGGCGTCGAGAAGATCGAGCGGCTGGAGGGCAACATCATGCTGCTCGACCTGCGTGCTTTCCCACCACCATCGATGGGCGCCGAGACGATCGCGGCTGCAATGAATGTCGTCGCGCAAGGCGAGGCGCTGGTAATCGATCTGCGCCGCAATGGGGGCGGGGCGGAAACGGTCCTGCTAGTGATGGGCTATCTGGTCGATCCCGGCAGCCCGTTCATGTCGACCTACGACCGGCCGAGCGACGCATGGACCCATCAATCGGTGCCCCAGTGGGTGCCGGGCAAACGCTTCGGGTCCGACAAGCCGCTTTACGTGCTCACCTCAAAGCGCACATTCTCTGCGGCGGAAGCGCTTGCCTACAGTTTGCAGGCAATGGGTCGCGCGACGATCGTCGGCGAAGTGACGGGCGGCGGAGCGCACCCGTTCGAATATCGCAAGGTCAGCACGCATTTCGCGCTCGACCTTCCCGAGGCGATGTCACGCCACCCGCTTACGGGCACGAACTGGCAGGACGTCGGGGTGACACCGGACTTGGAAGTAGCGCAAGAAGACGCATTGGCCGTCGCTCTCGAACTTGCGCGGAAGGCTATCGGCGAATGAAAAGGACTTGCGGGTCAGCCGGTTGATTGGCCGGTTGGCTCGTCTCCGATGCAGGCTCTCAAGACCTCTTCCACCCGTGCCGGGTTGATATCCAGCTGTCCGTCAGCGGAGAAATCTTTCTGAAAATTGTCCGCGCTGCATTCGCATGCGGCATCGATACGCTCCGCAGATATGCCGACACCTTCGGCGATACCCTGACACCGTTCGATATAGCGCGTGCGGACTTCGTTGCCGATCGCGTCACCCGCCATCTCGGAAGCTACGTCGCACCCCGCCAGCGCAAAGCTGGCCGCGGCGCATAGGATGAGCGCTCTCATGCTCCGGCTCCTCACAAATCAATCAGCATCCGCGTGGGATCTTCGATCGCTTCCTTGATGATCTTGAGCGCGGTGACCGCCTCGCGCCCGTCGATAAGGCGGTGGTCGTAGGACAGCGCGATATACATCATCGGGCGGATCACGATCTCGCCGTCGACGACGACCGGGCGATCTTCGATGCGGTGGAGGCCGAGAACGGCGCTCTGCGGCGGGTTGATGATCGGAGTCGACATCAGCGATCCGAACACGCCGCCGTTGGAGATGGTGAAGGTGCCGCCCTTCATGTCTTCCATCGTCAGCGTGCCGTCCTTGGCGCGCTTGCCGAAGTCGGCGATGTCCTTCTCGATCTGCGCGAAGCCCTTGTCCTGCGCGTCGCGGATGACCGGGACGACGAGGCCGTTGGGGGCCGAAACTGCGACCGAAATGTCGACATAGTCGTGATAGACGATCTCGTCGCCTTCGATATAGGCGTTGACCGAAGGGACATCCTTCAACGCCAGGCAGGCGGCCTTGGCGAAGAAGCCCATGAAGCCGAGACGAATGTCGTGCTTCTTGGCGAAGAGGTCCTTGTATTTGCCACGCGCTTCCATCACCGCCGACATGTCGACATCGTTGAAGGTGGTCAGCAGCGCCGCTTCTTCTTGCGCCCCCTTAAGGCGCTTGGCGATGGTCTGGCGCATGCGCGTCATTTTGACGCGTTCTTCGCGGCGCTCGCCTGCCGGAGCCGATGCGGTCGCGGCCTGTTGCGGCGCGGCGTCGGCGATCGAGCCGCTGCCGTCCTTCTTGGCCTGCGCGGCGGCGATCACGTCTTCCTTGGTCAGGCGGCCGTCCTTGCCGGTGCCCTTGATGGTCGAAGGATCGACGCCGTGCTCAAGAACCGCACGGCGGACGGCGGGCGAGAGCGTCTGCGAGGCGTCGGAGGAGGCTGCGGGAGCGGGGCTGGGCGTCGGCGTTTCCGAACGCTCTTCCTGTCCCTCTGCCCGCTCTTCCTTGGCGCGGTCTGCTTCTTCGCCGGTGGCAGCGCCGGTTGCGCCTTCTTCGATCACGGCAATAACGGCGTCGACCTCGACCGTGTCACCGACCGCGACCTTGAACTCCTTGATCACGCCGGCGACAGGTGAGGGGGCTTCGACCGCGACCTTGTCGGTTTCGAGGCTGATAATCGGCTCGTCCACGGCGACCGCATCGCCGACCTGCTTCAGCAGTTCGCCGACGCTCGCTTCGGTAACGCTTTCGCCCAGTGTGGGGACTTTGACTTCGGTGGCCATGTCGTTCGGGTTCCTTCTCTGGCCCTAAACCTTGAAACGGATCAATTGCACGTGGTGGTCGCGGCGGAAGTGTCGCCGTCGTTCAGACCCAGCGCGATGCCGACCAGCGCTTCCTGCTGGATCTGGTGGCGGCTGGCATAACCGGTGGCGGGGGAGGCAGCGACTTCGCGCCCGGCGTAGCAGGGGCGCATGCCCTTGTGTCCGGCCTGCTCGGCCGCTTCCTCGATCAGGCGGTCGACGAAGAACCACGAACCGTTGTTCTTCGGTTCTTCCTGGCACCAGACGATCTTTTCCAGATTGGTCATGCGCTTCAGGCGCACGGCCAGCGGTTCGCCGGGGAAAGGGTAGAGCTGCTCGAGCCGGACGATGGAGACGTCGTCCAGCCCGGCCTCGTCGCGGCGCTGCATCAGGTCGTAGGCGACCTTGCCACTGCACAGCACGAGGCGCTTTACCTTCTTGTCGTCGATCTCGGTCATGTCGGACTTGATCCGCATGAAGTGGTGATCGCCCATGAACTCTTCCGCGCTGGACTTGGCCAACGGATGGCGGAGCAGGCTCTTCGGCGTCATGATGACCAGCGGCTTGCGGAAGCCGCGCAGCATCTGGCGGCGCAGCACGTGGAAGTAATTCGCCGGCGTGGTGATGTTGCAAACCTGGATATTATCGTTCGCACACAGCTGCAGGAAACGTTCGAGCCGCGCGGAGCTATGCTCCGGACCCTGGCCTTCGTAACCATGCGGCAGCAACAGCACGAGGCCGTTGGCGCGCAGCCACTTGGCCTCGCCGGCGGCGATGAACTGGTCGATCATGATCTGCGCGCCATTGGCGAAGTCGCCGAACTGCGCTTCCCACATCACCAGGCTCTTCGGGTCCGCCATGGCGAAACCGTATTCGAACCCGAGCACGCCGTATTCGGACAGCGGGCTGTCGTAGACCTCGAACTTGCCATGGGGCAGGGTGGTCAGCGGGATGTACTTGCGCTCGTCCTTCTGGTCGACCCACACGGCATGACGCTGGCTGAACGTGCCGCGGCCCGAATCCTGGCCGGAGAGGCGGACGCCGAAGCCCTCGGTCACGAGGCTGCCGAAGGCGAGCGCTTCGCCGGTCGCCCAGTCGAAGCCTTCTCCGCTGGCGAACATCTCGCGCTTGGCATCGAGCACGCGGCCCAGCGTCTTGTGGATCGTGATGTCTTCGGGGACACTCGTCAGCGTGCGGCCGAGGCTGTCGAACAGCTTCTTCTCGATCCCCGTATCGGCATTGCGGCGCGCGTTCTCCGCATCGGCGGGCTTGTTCATGCCTGCCCAGCGACCACCGAACCAGTCGGCCTGATTGGGCTTGTAATCCTTGGCTGCGGCGAATTCTTCTTCGAGCAGGCTGGTGAATTCATCGATCAGCTGGTCGGCATAGCCCTTCTCGATGACGCCTTCGTCCTCGAGCCGCTTGGTGTAGAGCTCGCTGACCTTGGGATGCTGGCGGATCTCGTCATACATCAGCGGCTGGGTGAACTTGGGCTCGTCTCCCTCGTTATGGCCGAAGCGGCGATAGCACCACATGTCGATCACGATGTCGCGGCCGAACTTCTGACGGTATTCGATGGCCAGCTTGCAGGCGAAAGTCACGGCCTCCGGATCGTCGCCATTGACGTGGAGGATCGGCGCCTGGACGCCCTTGGCCACATCGCTGGGATAGGGGCTGGAGCGCGCAAATTGCGGGCTGGTGGTGAAGCCGATCTGGTTGTTGATGACGAAGTGCAGGCAGCCGCCGGTGTTGTAGCCGCGCACGCCGGAGAAGCCGAGGCATTCCCACACGATGCCCTGGCCGGCGAAAGCCGCATCGCCGTGGAGCAGCACGGGGAGGACCTGCTCGTGCTTCTTGAGGTCGTCGCGGATGGCCTGCTGCGCGCGGCTCTTGCCGAGCACCACGGGGTTCACCGCTTCGAGGTGCGACGGGTTGGGCACGAGGCTCATGTGCACGTCGATGCCGTCGAACTCGCGGTCGGTGCTGGTGCCGAGGTGGTATTTCACATCGCCCGAACCGCCGACATCGTCGGGGTTGGAGGACCCGCCGGAAAATTCGTGGAAGATGACCTTGTACGGCTTGCCCATCACGTTCGCGAGCACGTTCAGGCGGCCGCGGTGGGCCATGCCGTAGATGATTTCGCGCACGCCGAGCTGGCCGCCGTACTTGATGACCGCTTCGAGTGCGGGGATCATGGATTCGCCGCCATCGAGGCCGAAGCGCTTGGTGCCGACGTATTTCTTGCCGAGGAACTTCTCGTACTGCTCACCGCGGATCACGGCGGCGAGGATCGCGCGCTTGCCCTCGTCGGTGAACTGGATCGTGTCTTCGGGCGTCTCGAACTTGTCCTGGAGGAAGCGGCGTTCCTCCGTGTCCGAGATGTGCATGTATTCGAGGCCGACATTGCCGCAATAGGTTGCGCGCAGGGCATCGTAGAGCTCGCGCACGGTAACCCATTCGAAGCCGAACACGCCGCCGACATAGACCTCGCGGTCGAGTTGGCCGTCGAAGCCGTGCCATTCGAGCTTCAGGTCGTCGGGCACTTCGCGATGCGACAAGCCCAGCGGGTCGAGATCGGCTGCCAAATGCCCGCGTACACGATAGAGCCGCACCAGCAGCATCGCACGGATGCTGTCATCCGCGGCCTTTTCCAGCGCCTTGGGGTCGAGCTGCTTGCCGGCTTTTTCCGCCGCTTGCGCGACCGCAACGCGCATCTGCGTGGGGTCGAGCGCGGCGGTCAGATCCGCCCCGCTGTCGACCACTTCGGCCAGCCAGCGCGGGTTGCCCCAGCTCGGACCCTGCTGCGGGCCTTCCTGATCGCCCATCTCGGGCAGGAAATCGTGGCTCTCGTTACCCATCGGGTCCCTTTCGCACCGACCCTAATGTCGGTTCATAATGCCAATGCTTCGGCGGTGCGGAAGGCTCCCGGGGAGGAGACGGCCTGTCCGCTGCGAAGGCTCAGGCGAGTTCCTTCAGCAGGCTGTCAAGCGTCGTGCCGAGTTCGGAGGGCGAGGGCGACACGCGGATGCCGGCCTTCTCCATCGCCTCGATCTTGTCCTCGGCGCCGCCCTGGCCGCCGCTGACGATGGCGCCTGCGTGGCCCATGCGGCGGCCCGGAGGCGCCGTGCGACCGGCGATGAAGCCGACGGTGGGCTTTTCGAGACCCTTCTTGCGCTGGTGCGCGATGAATTCCGCCGCTTCCTCTTCCGCGCTGCCGCCGATCTCGCCGATCATGATGATCGACTTGGTGGCATCGTCCTTGAGGAACAGGTCGAGCACGTCGATGAAGTTGGTGCCGTTGACCGGGTCGCCGCCGATGCCGACTGCCGTGGTCTGGCCGAGGCCGACCATGGTGGTCTGGTGGACGGCTTCATAGGTCAACGTGCCCGAGCGCGAGACCACGCCGACGCTGCCCTGCTTGAAGATGGAGCCGGGCATAATGCCGATCTTGCATTCGCCGGGCGTCAGCACGCCGGGGCAGTTCGGGCCGATCAGGCGCGACTTGCTGCCTTCGAGGGCGCGCTTCACGCGCACCATGTCGAGCACGGGAATACCTTCGGTGATGGCGACGATCAGCTCGATCTCCGCATCGATCGCCTCGAGGATCGAGTCCGCAGCGAAGGGCGGCGGCACGTAGATGCACGAGGCGGTCGCCCCGGTCGCATGCTTGGCCTCGGCGACGGTGTTGTAGACCGGCAGGCCGATGTGCTCGGTCCCGCCTTTGCCCGGCGTGACGCCCGCAACCATCTGCGTCCCGTAATCGAGCGCCTGCTGCGTGTGGAACGTGCCGGTGTCGCCGGTCATCCCCTGGGTGATGACCTTGGTGTTCTTGTCTACGAGGATGGACATTCTAGTTTGCTCCTAGTGTATCTGACATCAGCACAACTCCAGTGAAGCGTAACATTTCTGCAGCAGGACTGTCGGCAGGCACATAAAAAATTCTGAAACTGTCGTGTTCTGGATTCAATCCGGGGGTCCATTCGCTTCGTTGAATTTCTGGACGGTCAAGCAGGTTGTCCGGCTCGCGCCCCAGTTGACGCTCTCCAAAGCTCGGTGGGATTGAGCGCGATTCTCCGAAATCATAGAGCTGGCAACCACTTACCCGAGACCCATCCAAAACATATTCGTCGAGGATGATGAAGACTTTCTCATCGGCCACCGTTTTCTCAAACGCTTGCAACGGGCTCATCGTAGCGTCTTCCGCTGCAACCGCACCTAGTGCCAATTCATTAGAGAACGCGATAAAGTCTGCCAGCTCTCCGGCCTGATCTTCTGCGTCAACCTTTCGCCAGCCACGCGCTTCCAATCGAGCGGCGGTGCTCGCTTGGTTTTCGATTGGACCGCATCCATCACGGAACGCTTCGAATACTTCATCCGCCGGATAGGTTTCGTCCTGCGCCGAAGCCGGCGAAGCAAGGGCGAACGAAGCGATCGTGAGTAAGAAAGTCCGCATCACGCCAGCGAGCTATCCAGCCCCTTGCACGCTTCCAGCAGTTCCTCGACCGCGTCGGTCGAGACCTTGAGGTTGCTCTTTTCCTCGTCCGAGAGCTCGATCTCGATCACTTCCTCGGTGCCGCCTGCCCCGATCACGGTGGGCACGCCCACATACAGCCCGTCGAGGCCGTACTTGCCTTCGACATAGCTGGCGCAGGGGAGGACGCGCTTCTGGTCGCCGAGATAGGCTTCGGCCATGCTGATTGCGCTGGTGGCAGGCGCGTAATAGGCCGAGCCGTTGCCGAGCAGGCCGACGATCTCGCCGCCGCCGCCGCGGGTGCGCTTGACGATCTCGTCGATGCGATCGGCCGAGACGCCCTTGATCTTGGCATAGTCGTTGACCGGGATGCCGTTGATCGTGGTGTAGCTGGTGACGGGGACCATGGTGTCGCCGTGGCCGCCGAGGACGAAGGCGTTCACATCCTTCACCGACACGTCGAATTCCCAGGCGAGGAAGGTGGCGAAGCGCGCGCTGTCGAGCACGCCGGCCATGCCGACGACCTTGTTGTGCGGCAGGCCGCTGAACTCGCGCAGCGCCCAGACCATCGCGTCGAGCGGGTTGGTGATGCAGATCACGAAGGCGTCGGGACAGTTGTTTTTGATGCCTTCGCCGACGGCCTTCATCACCTTGAGATTGATGCCGAGAAGGTCGTCGCGGCTCATGCCGGGCTTGCGCGGGACACCGGCGGTGACGATCACGACGTCGGCGCCGGCGATGTCGGCATAATCGTTCGTGCCGGTGATCTTCGCATCGAAACCTTCGATCGGGCCGCACTGGCTGAGATCAAGCGCCTTGCCCTGGGGCATGCCCTCGGCAATGTCGAACAGGACGATATCGCCCATTTCCTTCTTCGCGGCGAGGTGGGCGAGGGTGCCGCCGATCATGCCGGAGCCGATGAGCGCGATCTTCTTGCGTGCCATGTAGGGGAGGGTCCTTGTCCTGTCGCGGGACCGATCATGAAACACGAGAGACCGATAAGTGGGCCATGCCGTAAGTGTCCCGCGAAGGCGGCACGGCACCCGGTCGATTGCGAGTGCGACCTAGGCTCCCACGCACACGAATGCAACCGGCAATCGGCTGGCTAGTTCACATATCTTTGAGAATGGTTCGCAGTAGCAATAAGCGTTGCTAGGCTTGGTTCACAAGAGCTCAACCGGCCACCGCCCGGAAAGTTTCAGTAGATGAGCGCGCTCGTCGTATCGAGGCGGCGGACGAGGTCTTCCGCCACGCGGCGATCCAATGTCCGGCAGACCTCCAGCCACCATTCGTAGCTTTCCGTATCGCCGGTGAAATGCGCCTGTTCCGCCTGGTTGCGCGCCTCGCGTGCCGCGCCGAGACCGTGCTGCGCGAAGTGCTTCAACGCCGCGCGCATCATCGTGTCGAAGGAGCTTTCGACCACCACGTCGCCGCCAGCCACGCCATTGTCATTGGCCGCGCGGCCCAGCGCCTTGCGGGCCAGCGCGCGTGCGATCGGCGAATGGGCGGTGGAGCGGGCGGCGGCGAAGTGAACGGGCATGGGCAGTTGTCCTGCTTTCTGTGGCGGCGCGCTGCGTCGCGCTCACCCGGCTTTAGCGGGAGGCACCTAAGCTTGTGTTCCGCGGTATGGTTGTGAAGACGTAAATCTTTGTCTTCACTGGCAGACGCGACGGCCTATTCGCTCTTGCCAGGCTCCCTGATCCAGCGCCCGCTATTGGCATACTCCTCGCGTACACGGCCTGACGAGGGCAGGTTGTCGTCCTTGGCGGGAGCTGCCGTTGCCTGCTTCGCGGGTGCGCCGACCGGTACGTCGGGCGTCCGGTCCGCACCGATCGCGGAGTTCGGCGGTGGCGCAGCTGCTGCGACCGGGCCGGGCACGTCGGTCTCGGCGCGGCGCACAGCGGGTGCCGCGGCACCCGGCTCCACGCCCGCATATGCATCGGTGAAGGCGCCCGAGCGTCCGGCGGAACCCTTCCAGCGATAAAACCGATGCGCGCCGATGGTGCGAATGTAATCGAGGCTCGACGCCCAATAGGGATTCACGTAATTCGTATGATAGTGGGTGGCGAGGCCGATGGGGCCGTAGACATCGCCCGCGAGAGCCGCCAGCGCGATCGACTGGGCGCGCGCATAACCGCCGCGCGACGGGGTGCGACGCATCGACCCGTCGCAGGTGAAAGAGAACTGGCAGCCGGTCTTGCGCTCCGATCCCTGGAACACGACGCCGCAGACGCTGGCCGGATAGGCGGGGTGCGCCACGCGGTTGAGCACCACCTGCGCCACCGCCTGCTGGCCTCCGTAGCTCTCGCTCGCCGCCTCGTAATAGATCGCCATCGACAGGCATTGCAGTGCCCGCGCCTTGTCGAGCCCGCCGCCCGCCTGCCGGAAGGCCTGCGCCGCCGCGCCCGCGCCGTGGCTTTCAGCAAATTCTACCGTTTCCAGCGTGCCTTCTTCCTCGCGCAGGTCGGCGAGATCGGTGGCGAGGCGGGGCGCGTCCTCGAGGTAATAGAAGGCCGATCCGGGGAAGCTCTCCCCCGCCGTCTCGAACGGCATCGGCGTCAGCGCGACGCGCTCTTCCTCGAGGCCGATGGCACTGCGCAGGTTGGAGCCGAGTTCGCCTTGTGCCGCATAGGTCGGCAAGGCGATGGCAAGTGCGAGCGCGCCGAGGCGCACAGCCATCTGGCGCCTGTCGCGCTGGCGTTCGGCCCGGCGCTGCGCGCGCGTCGGCGCAGGGCGCTCGCTGCGCTCTTTACCGCTATCGCTTTCAGCCCTGCTGGCCAAATGCCGTAATCCTTTCGCGCCCTGCATAGCCTTTCGCGAGATATTGCGGGAGTGGCTGCAGGTCCGGGTCCCGCCACGGGACGTCCTTCGCCGCGCCCCTTACCACGCAAATACTTAATGCGAACTCCAACTTGTGCGCCGCAATATCGCGGTGTAGGGGCGCGCCTGCGTCATGGGTTGGCCTGTTCGCGCAGGCCCGAAGAGGGAAGGAGGTGCGATACCTCCGCTGCCCCCGCAACTGTGACCGGTGAGGCGCGCTCCATCATGCCACTGTCCATGCGGGCGGGAAGGCGGGGCGCAGCCGGCGATCCGGGAGCCAGGAGACCTGCCCATGCGTGTCGTTCGGCCGCGGGCGGGGTGTACCGATGGCAAACGTGGATGCGAGCAATCCCGCTCCCTCCCGTCATGAGCGACGTTCGCTTATGATGGAGGTTTTGTGTCCAGGTTTCTGCTTTTACTGACTGTTTCCGCGTTTCCCTGTGCTGCGATGGCGCAGGATTCTGACAATACCACGCTGCTTGGTGTCGAAATCGTCGAGGATCGCGCCGACACCATTACCGTGACCGCGAACGGCCTCGGTACCGATATCGGCAACACCGGCCAGGCGGTCACGATTATCGAGCGCGAGGAGATCGAAAGCGTGCAGGGGCCGGATGCCACCCGCGTTCTTCAGCGCACGCCGGGCCTTTCGCTGACCCGCAACGGCGGCATCGGCGGCTTCACCGGCGTCAGCGTCCGCGGCGCCAATTCGGAGCAGCTTCTGGTGCTGGTCGATGGGGTGAAGGTCAACGATCCGTCCTCGCCCTCGGGCGGGTTCGATTTCGGCAATCTCCTTCTCGGCACGGCTGGCAAGTTCGACATCCTGCGCGGCTCGAACAGCACGATCTGGGGCTCGGACGCCATCGGCGGCGTTGTCGATGTTTCCACCCGCGCAGAGACCGGCGTCGAAGGCAATGTCGAATATGGGTCGCGCGACACCCTCTACGCCAGCGCGGTCGGCGGGCTGAAAGGCGATCGCTACTTCGCCGGGCTCACCAGCTCCTTCTACCGCACAGACGGTTTCTCCGCCGCCGCCTCCGGCACGGAACCCGATGGCTTCGAACAGGTCGCGCTGGGCGGCACGGCCTTCTTCGACATCACCACGAACCTCGAACTGTTCGTCCATGCCAATTGGAGCGAGGGTACGCTCGACATCGACGGCTTCCCGCCGCCGACCTTTACGTTGGCAGATACTCAGGAAACGCAGGAAACGCGCCGCCACTGGGGCGATGTCGGGCTGGCCTATTACGGCAACGACCTCACCCTGCGCGCGGCCTACAGCCTGTCCGACACCGAGCGCGACAATCTCGACGAAGAAGGCAATGTGACCTTTGCCGGAGACGGCCGTTCGGAGCGCGTGCAACTGCGCGGCGAATATCGCGCCATCGGCCCGGTCACCGTGGCCTTCGGCGCGGAACACGAGTGGAGCGATTACGTCACCAGTTTCGATGCGCCGGGCGAGATCGGAATCTCCGGTGCCTACGTCCAGCTCGGCTTCGCCTTAGGTGATATCGCCGCGCATATCGGATCGCGCGTCGACGATCACGAGCTGTTCGGCACCAACGGCAGCTATGGTGCCGACCTGTCCTACGGCCTCGGCAATGACTGGCGTATCCGCGCGAGTGTGGGCGAGGGCTTCAAGGCGCCGACGCTCTACCAGCTGCGTAGCTTCTACGGCAATGCGGAGCTTCGCCCTGAGGAGAGCACCAGCTTCGACCTCGGCGTTGAAAAGGGACAGCGAGGGCGCGGCGCGCATATCGCGCTCACCGCCTTCCGCCGTGACACGACCGACCTGATCAACTTCGCTTTCAGCGCGGATCGGCCGTTCGGCTTTTACGACAACACCGCGCGCGCGCGGGCGCAGGGGTTCGAGGCCGAGGCAGGCTTCGAAGTGACCGGCGCGTTTCGGGTGGCGGGCGTATTTTCCTACGTCGATGCCGAGGACCGGGCGACCGGCCTCGACCTTGCGCGCCGCCCGCGTCATTTCGGCACGCTATATGCCGATTGGGATGCGCCATTCGGGCTGAAGCTGGGTGCGGACCTGCGTTTCGCTGGCGAAAGCTTCGACGATGCCGCCAATTCGATCGCGCTTGGTGGTTATGAGGTGCTCGACTTGCGCGCCGCCCTGCCGTTCGGCGAAACGCTGGAGGCCTATGGCCGGGTCGAGAACGTGTTCAACGCGGATTACGCGACCGCGCGCGGCTATGCGTCGCCCGGCCGCGGCGCCTTCGTCGGCGTGCGGGCGCAAATGTGATCCGGCTGCTGCTTGCGCTGGCCCTGCTGCTCGCCGGATGCGCGAGCGAGGGGCCGGTGCGGACGCCCGATCTTGGAGGGCCGACTATCGTCAGCCTCAACCCCTGCACCGACGCGATCCTCGCCGAGGTCGCAGCGCCCGGCCAGCTGCTCGCGATCTCGCATTACAGCAAGAATCCGCGCGCGACCTCGATGGAGCCGGCGGATGCCGCCCGCTACCGCGCCACGGGCGGTACGGTCGAAGAGATCCTCGCGCTCGATCCCGATGTCGTGGTCGCAAGCAGCTTCATTGCCCCCGCGACGCGCGCTGCGCTGGAGGATCTGGGCGTCGAAGTCGTGACCTTCGGAGCGGCGAGCACGGTCGAGGAAAGTCTCGATCAGGTGCGTGCGCTAGCCCAACTAGCGGGCGACACGACAGCAGGGGAGCGCCTTGCAGCGCGCATCGATGAGGCCCTTAGTCGCGTGAACGCGGAGGAGCAGTCCATCGAAGCGGCCTTGTGGCAGCCGGGCGGCATCGTTCCCGGCGAGCGCGCGCTGATCAGCGACCTGTTGCGCCGCACAGGCTTCACCAGCTACGGCGAGGCTCGCGGACTTGCTCAGGCAGACTTCCTCGCGCTGGAGCAGGTGGTCGCCGACCCACCGGAGGTCTTGCTGGTGGCCGGTAACGATAATGGTCAGCGTCATCCCGTCCTCGACCAGCTTCCCGGCATGCAGCGCGAGATTTTCGAGACGCGCCTGCTCTATTGCGGCGGCCCGACCATCATTCGCGCAGCCAAGCGGCTGGCCGAAATCCGGCGGAGCGTCTCTTGAACCGCGCGGTGCTGATATTCGGCCTATTGCTTGCGATTGCCTTGCCGCTTTCGCTTCTGGCGGGGCGCGTGTGGCTCTGGCCCGACACCACGCCGAACGCAGCGATCATCCTCGCAGAGCTCCGTTTGCCGCGCGCTTTGCTGGCGATAATCGTCGGGGCAGGCCTGGGTGCGGCAGGGGCGGCGATGCAGGGCTATCTGCGCAACCCTCTCGCCGATCCGGGGCTGTTCGGCATCGCACCAGGCGCGGCGCTGGGAGCGGTCGTGGCGTTGTGGTTCGGCTATACGGCAAGCGCGTGGTTGCTGCCTCTCTTCGCTCTGCTGGGAGCAGGCGGGGCTATGGCGTTGCTGGCTATAATCGCCGGACGCACCGGGGGCATCGCGCTATTCACGCTGGCCGGCCTGATGGTTGCCAGCCTCGCCGGAGCGCTGACGGCGCTGGCGATCAGCATGGCGCCAAACGCCTTCGCCATGAGCGAGATCGTCCTGTGGCTGAACGGCGCCCTCACCGACCGCAGCTGGCGCGAGGTCACGCTGGCCGCGCCGCTGGTCGGGCTCGGTGTGCTGCTCCTGTGGCGTAGCGGCAAACCGCTCGACGCGCTGACTTTGGGCGAGCCGGTCGCCCGGTCGTTGGGCGTGAATACCGGCGCGTTGCTCTGGATGCTGATTGCAGGCATCGGTCTGACCGTCGGTGCAAGCGTGGCGGTTGCCGGGATCATCGGCTTTGTCGGCCTCATCGTGCCGCATCTCGTGCGACCCCTGACCGACAGTCGCCCCTCACAACTGATCGTCCCAAGCGCGCTCGCGGGCGCACTGCTGGTGCTGGTCGCGGACAGCGCGGTGCGGGTCTTGCCTTTCGTAACGGAATTGAGGCTCGGCATCGCGCTGAGCCTGCTGGGCGCGCCGTTCTTCCTTTGGCTTCTGATACGGATGCGCAGGGGGCTCGCATGACGCTGACCGCGCAAAACCTGTCGATTGGCGACCGCCTACACGACGTGTCGCTGGCCGTGGAGCCGGGACAGATCACCGCAATCTGCGGCCCGAACGGTGCAGGCAAATCGACATTGCTCGAGGCGTTTGCGGGTCTGCTCCCGCCGGATGACGGGGCGGTCAATCTCGGCGACAGCAATCTCGCGGCCCTGCACCCGCGTGAGCGCGCACAGCGTATCGGCTATCTCCCACAAGCGCATGAAATTGCGTGGGATGTTCCGGTCCGCAGCCTGATCGAGCTTGGTCGCATGCCGCATGGCGACGCCCGCACGGAGCCGGTCGAGGCCGCCATTGCCGCCCTCGACCTCGGACCACTCGAAAACCGCCGAGCCCAGTCGCTGTCCGGCGGCGAAACCGCCCGGGTATTGCTGGCCCGCGTGCTTGCCGGAGAGCCTGCATGGATCCTCGCAGACGAGCCGCTCGCCGCGTTGGATATCGGGCACCAACTCGCGTTACTGCGCCACTTGCGCGATGCGGCCGACCAAGGCGCGGGCGTGGTGCTGGTACTGCACGATCTCGCTCATGCGATGAATTGTGCCGACCGGGTCATCGTGCTCAGCGAAGGCAGGCTCGCCACTGACGGGCAGCCGGAATCAGCATTGGACGTATTGGCCCTGCAAAACGTCTGGAAAATCGACGCCCATTGGATCGGTGTGGAAGGCAAGCGGGCACTCATCGCACGCTGAAGGGTTGCCTTCGCATGACCCGATCCGATCTCGAAAACCAATGGTTTGCGCTCACTCGCGATGAAATGCCCAGCCTCGCGCAAGAACGCGGCTGGCCGGTGCATCTCGACCATTGTTTCCAGCGTGTCCTGCTGGACAATGCCGTTGGCGCGAAATGGAACGAGGAGATTCCCGCGCCCGCCTATCGCAATGCCGAGGATGCCGTTCTGGAGAAAGCCATAGCGCTGGGCCGTTCGGCCATTTCGGGTGATGAAGATCTGGCCGAACTCAACAACAACTCACTGGCGTGGCGGGGAAAAGCGAAAGCTGCCTAGGCCGCGGCCCGCTCTTCGAAGCGGGCGACCACGCAATTGCGGCCCCGCTTTTTGGCCACATATAGCAGCTTGTCCACCTGGCCGAGCGCCGTCGTCAGCGGCAATCCGCCCGACCACCCCATGACGCCGAAGGATGCCGAGATGCGCAGATGCGGCACGTCGCGCACCGGAACGAGTTGCTCGATCGTCTGGCGAAGCTGTTCGGCAAAGGCGCGGCCCGCGCTTTCGTCCGATTGTTCGAGCACGATGGCGAATTCCTCTCCGCCAAGCCGATAGCTGCTGTAGCGCCTCTGCCCCACCCCTCGCATCGCATTGCGGATGCTGTCGGCGACCGCGACGAGCACTTCGTCGCCCGCCTGGTGGCCGAAGGTGTCGTTGATGGATTTGAAATTGTCGAGGTCGATCGAAAGGATCGTTCTTGGGCCGTCCGGCTGGATAAGGTTTCCGTAGTCTTCGAACAAAGCGCGGCGATTGCCGAGGCCGGTCAAGGCATCGTGGCGCGAGAGATATTCGGCATGGTGCAGGGCGCTTGCCACTTCCTCGTGGAGGTGAAGTTTGTCGACCGCGTCTTCGGCGGCCCTAATGGCCTGGCGTCGCTGCCCGATACCGAATGGAACCGCGCCGATCAGCGGAAGCAGGACCGCCGCAGTGAGCGCCGGCTGCGATCCGCCGCTGGCGATGAAGCTGCCGGCGAGAACGGAGAGTGCGAAAGCGCAGGCGAAGCCGACCAGAACCCATGGGACAAGGCCGACCATCGAGCAGATCATGCACACCCCGGTAATAACCAGCACCAACAGCGCCAGTCCGGCAGGCTCGACAGCCGGTAAAGCGAAGACAGGAAAGGTCAGCAGTCCCCATGACAGCCCGGAAAGGGAAAGAGCGATCCCGGCCAGCCGGAAAGCGGCTTCGAAAGGTTTGCCTGCTTCAAGCGTCCGGCGCAGATGGGCGCACGCCCAGCGCGTCAGGCCGATCGAAACCGGCCTGAAAAGCAGGGCGATGATGAGCATGATATCGGGACCGATAATCGTTGCGATGACCAGGCAAAGAGAATAGCCGACCAGGCTCGCAGGAAGTGAATGCGCCTCGCGATCCGCCAGACCGGATATGATTTCGCGGCGAACTTCTGCCGCCCAGGCGGCATCGCGCGTGACGCACACGCCCAGCCCGTCCTGATCCTTGAGTGTGTTCTCCGTCACGCCTTCCGTCCCTTCGGTACGAATAGGCTCGCACCGTTGCGAACGGGTTAACCTCGCAACGAAAAAGAGGCCGGAGCCACAGGACCCCGACCTCTCAAACCAACAGGAAAAAGCGATCAGTTGCCGATCGGCATCGTCGTCCCGCTATCACCGATGGTCGCAGCGCCGTCGTCCGCAACCTCGCTGTCGGCCGCCTCGTCGCCCGGGATTAGCCCGCGCGCTTCGAGCATCGGGCCGACTTCGGGCGCGCGGCCCATGAAGTTCTGGAACATCTGGTAATAATCCATCGTCCCGCCGCGGCTCAGCACGGTGGCGCGATAGTGATCGCCGTTCTCGCGGGTGAGGCCACCATTGTCGAGGAACCACTTGCGGCTGTCACGGTCGAGCATCTCGGTCCACAGATAGCTGTAATAGCCTGCCGAATAGCCGGCGGGTCCGCTGAAGATGTGGTTGAAATAGCTGCTGCGATAGCGCGGCGGCACGAGGTCGATCTCGAGACCGAGTTCTTCCAGCGCCTGGCGCTCGAACGCATCGACCTTGGCCGGCGTATCGATGGCGGCGGCTTCCGCCGGAGACAGAGCGCTCCACTTCATGTCCAGCAGGGCCGCTGCGACAACTTCGCCGAAGTCGTAACCCTGGTTGAACTTCGACGCGGCTTCGATCCGGTCGATCATCTCGGTCGGGATGGTCTCGCCCGTCTCGTAGTGCTTGGCGTAGTTCGAGAGGACCGAAGGATAGGTCGCCCACATCTCGTTCACCTGGCTCGGATACTCGACGAAATCGCGCGCCGTGGCGGTGCCGGACAGGCTTTCGTACATCTGGTCCGCGAAGAAGCCGTGCAGCGCATGGCCGAATTCATGGAACAGCGTGTTGACGTTGTCGAAGCTGACGAGCTGGACCTCGCCTGCCGGAGCCTTCGGAATGTTCAGCACATTGTAGATGACGGGCTTGTTGCCCCAGAGGTCGCTCTGGTCGACGAAGTTGCTCATCCACGCACCGCCGCGCTTGGAAGGGCGCTGGAACGGGTCGAAATAGAACAGGCCGAGCTCCGATCCGTCGCGGTCGAACACCGTGTAGGTGGTGACGTCCGGGTGATAGACCGGGATGTCGGTCCGCTTCTCGAAGTTGAGCCCGTAGAGCTGGTTGGCAGCGTAGAACACGCCGTCTTCCAGCACCTTGTCGAGCTGGAAATATTCCATGACCGCGTCTTCATCGAGCTGGAAGTTCTCGGCCTTCACCTTGTTGGCATAGCGATACCAGTCCCACGGCTGGACTTCGTAATCGCCGCCGTCCGCTGCGATCGCGGTGTTCAGCAGGGCCGCTTCGCGCCGCTGGGTCGCGGCGAGGGCGGGAACCATCTGCTCCATGAAGTTGAGCGCGGTTTCCGGCTTCTCGGCCATGCGATCCCACATGGCATAGGTCGCCCAGTCGGGCTCGCCGAACAGCGCGGCTTTCTCGGCGCGCAGGGCGGCAATCTGGCGAACCTGGTCGCGCGTGTCGAACCCGCGCTGGCCGTCGGCGCGGTGGTAGGACAGCTTGAACAGCTTCTCACGCGTCGCCCGGTTCTCCAGCGTCGGCAGGAGCGGCTGCTGCGTGGTGTTTTGCAGGGCGAGGGCGAACTTGCCCGGCTGGCCCTTCTCTGCGGCAAGTTCTGCCGCAGCTTTGATGTCGGCTTCCGACAGGCCCGCCAGCTCCTCGCGCGTGTCGACGATCAGCGGCTGGTCGCTCATGGCAGAGCGGACGGTCTGGCCAAACTCGGTCGTGACTTCGGACAGCTGCGTGTTGATCTGCTTCACGCGTTCACGCTGCGCATCGGTCAGCATGGCGCCTGCATGGACCATACCTTCGTAGGTATCCTCGAGCAGCTTGGCATCTTCGGGCGTCATCGTCATCGCGGCGCGGTTGTCGTAGACCGCCTTCACGCGGGCGAAGAGCTCGGGGTTGAGGGTGATGCTGTCGGAATGGGCGGTCAGCTTGGGACTGATTTCGGTGTTGATCTCGTCCAGCCGATCGGTGGTGTTCGATCCGGTCAGCGCGAAGAAAACCGTTGCGACGCGGCCCAGCATGCGGCCCGATCTCTCGAGCGCGACAATCGTGTTCTCGAAGGTCGGCGGGGCGGGATTGTCGATGATCGCCTGGATTTCGGCCTGGTGGATTGCCATGCCCTGCTCGAAGGCGGGCATGTAATCGTCTTCCGAAATCTTCGTGAAATCGGGCGCCTTGAACGGCAGCGTGCTTTCGCTGGCGAAATAGCCGGTGGCCTGCGGGACTTCATTGGCTTCGGCCATGGTCTCGATCTCTCCTCCGGGGGTGGTGGTGCAGCCTGCGGCGAGTGCGGCGAGGGCGGCGGTGGCCAGGATCTGGGCCTTCATAGTATCTCCCTTGGACCGGGCAGGGTGATGCCTGACCGGATAGATAGAATTGCGATACGCGCTTGGACCGGATTGCGTGGCTTGGAGCAAGCGAACGCATGTCGCCGGTCGGCGCTTGTGCACGCTTTATCGAACGGCATCGGGCCTTGCGTGTTCCTGAATGGCTCAGGCTACCGCGCCGAGCGGATAATCGACAACTTCGGTGTAGAGCGATCCTTGCTCGCGCAAGTGGCTCTCGAACAGGCCGAAAGAGGTCGCGTTCCAGCTACCGAACCGGGTGGTTGCAGTGTCGGCAAGGAAGCTACCGACCGGGCCGCTGGACGAATTGAGCCGGGCCAGAGTGACGTGGGGCATGAACTTGCGGTGTTCGGCCTCGATCCCCGCGCTTTGGCAAATCCGTTCGATCTTCTTCTGCAGACGCCGGAGTGCCTCGTTCGGCGCGACACCCGCCCAGATCAGGTGCGGTTTACCCTTGCGTTCGAACGCGCCCGTACCGACCAGCTCGATTTCGAAACACGGCATGCGCAAGCCGCCGAGTGCTTCGGCAAGATCGTTGGCGCAGTGCCTGTCGACCTCCCCGACATATCGCAACGTCAGGTGCAACTGGTCGTCATCCTGCCAGCGCGCGCCTGTCACTCCGTCCATGCTGTCAATCAATCTATCACGGACGGGAGGCGGAGGGCGCAGAGCAATGAACAGGCGGTGGGTCATGCGGCGGATTGGATCACCGAGCGTAATTCGCCTTGTTAATTCCCCGAACTTGAGCAGTTCGGCAATGCTTACTCACTGGATCGGCAAGGCATCAACAGACGTCAGGCGTTGGCGCTCGAACTGCCGATCTCACGCGGATCTTCGTAATCGGCTTCCGCAAAGATCGCAGCACGCCGCTCAGACCGAAATTCCAAGCCTCTCGCGACAGCACCGCCGGCATGAGTGTAGTCCAACTGCGATGCTACCTCATCATAATCTCCGGCATCGATCGCCGCATTCAGTCTCGGGCTTCGTTCCGGTGAGACGTTGCCGATGCCGACATTATAGACGAGATCCACGAGGGCATCGAATTCATGCTGATAGAGCGGGAGGGACCCGACGAGCTTGCGCACGCCGCGCTCCGCTTCTGCGAGATCCGCCGTAAGAAATGCCATGGCGCGATTTTCGCTGATCGTGTCGCCAACGCGCAGATTATCTTCAGGCTCGACCAGGTGTCCGACCCCTACGGTAGGATAACCTGCGACATCGCGGTAGACTGTATATCGCACGCCCTCTTCCTGAATTAGGGCTTGCTTGAAATCCTCGCTTGTCTTGAGAAGTGCAGCAGGCTTCCGAACCTCTACACCGTCTGCATCGACCGACGTTGCGGCGACAGGCGCTTTTTGCTTGGTACCCGACAGCTGTGGTCCGGTAAACGCGGTTAGTCCGACCGCTCCTGCGGTAAGCATCATTGTAGCATGTCGACGCGCGGAATGGCGCGGCTTGACGCCGAACGCCTTTTGCGCTGCGCGTCTGGCACGCTTCAGATCGCTGCGGTGCCGACGTTTGGACAGCAATCGCTTGACCGGATTGCTGGAATTCTCGGGTTCACCGGGATTTTGCGTTGAGGGCCGCTTCTGCCAGCCGCTCTGATCGAGCGGACTGTTCAGCTCTTGGAGAAGTTGCTCAAGTTTCGGCGATCTCTTTCGGATATCTTGGTTTTGTCTGTTGGTCCCTGTCATGGCGAGGCAATTGCTTTCATTTTGCTTAGCCGCGCGATGGTCGAAAGTTTTATATATTCGAAAATTTCCCGCGCGGGCGTTTGTCTATAAAACGCGCGTGGCAAGGGGTCGGTCCGCCACTCACCGCGCAATGGCAACGCTTGGGAGGGAATCCCCGCCTAAGCGCGGTATCTGCTGAAAATTGGCGGAAAATATTAGAAAAACAGAGGTTTAACCATGTTTGACAGCACAGCGCTCGATTTTCGGTCACGGAACGAAAAACGGGCGGGAGATACATCTCCCGCCCGCATTTTTTGCACGCTGTTCGGTTTACAATACGAAATCGGCCGCCGTGAGATCGACCAAACCATCGAGGGTCAGGTACAGATCGGCCACTCCGTCGCCGTCGCGGTCCATCTCCACCACCGTCTGGCCCCCTGCCTGGGCATAGCGCAGTTCGCCGGCGGTGCCGCTGAATGCGCTTTCCCCGACGAAGGAGAAGGCCTGATTGCCGCCAGCCGTGGTATTGGCGTCGATGCCGGTCAGACTAATCGTGTCACCGTCGGACTGGCTGAAGTCCGTGATTGTGTCGGTGAGGGCGAACGTGCTGTTGAGGTGCGTTGCATCGCCGAAGAAGAACAAGTCGGCTCCACCACCACCCGTCAGCGTATCGGTGCCGGTACCGCCACCGATGTTGTCGGCGCCGAACCCGCCGCGCAACCTGTCGGCACCGGCGCCGCCGCGCATGAGGTCGGCACCGTTGTCGCCGAGTAGCAGGTCGTTTCCATCGCCGCCGAACAGCGAATCGTCGCCGATGCCGCCGCCGAGGTTATCGGCCCCGAACCCTCCTGTGAGCGTGTCGACACCGTCGCCGCCGCGCATCAGATCGGAGCCGGCCCCGCCATCGAGGAAGTCGTTACCGGTGCCGCCAAAGAGACTGTCGTCGCCATCGCCGCCGTCCAGCGAGTCAGCACCGGCATCCCCATAGAGAGTGTCGTCGCTTTCTTCGCCGAAGAGCGTGTCGTTGTCGCCGCCGCCATAGAGGAAATCGATGCCGAGGCCGCCGGATAGCGTATCATTGCCGAGGCCACCGCGCATTTCGTCGGTGCCCTGGCCGCCCAGCAACGTATCGGTGCCACTGCCGCCGCGAAGAATGTCGCGGCCATCGCCTCCGATAAGAACGTCGTCGCCAAAGCCTGCGAAGATGCGATCGTCGCCGGTGCCGCCGTTCAGCGTGTCGCTGCCGAAGTTGCCGATCAGCAGGTCGTTATCGTTTCCGCCGAGCAATGTGTCGGTGCCGTTACCCCCGATCAGCGTGTCGTTTCCGGCACCGCCATCGAGGAAGTCGTTACCTGCACGACCATCGAGCGTATCATTGCCGGCATTGCCGACTATCGAGTTGTCGACGAAGGTTCCGGTAACGTCGTCATTGCCGATCCCCATCACCGCGTTTTCGAAATTGACGAAGCTCTCACCACCGTAATTGGTGTCGCCGGTTCCCATATCGAAGACGTAATCTCCGTCCCAGGTGGTGGTGTCGACCGTATCGATGCCATCGCCACCGTCGAGCACTTCGCTTGCGAAGGTAAGGCCTGCATAGATTAGATCGTCACCGCTGCCGCCATAATATTCCCCGTCGCCGCTGGAGTAGATCGTATCGTTACCAGCACGCGCACGTACGATATTCACGCCGCCCCCGGAGTCGATGATATCGTTTCCGGCAAAACCGAAGATCGAATTGCTGTCTGCGTCGCCGTTGATGGTCGATCCGGTGGTCGAGTAGCCATAGATCACTTCGGTATCGACGAAATTGGCCAGCCCCTGATCGTAATCGGATGCATCGATTGCGCCATCGCGCGGGTCCCATACCGATGCGAAGATTTCGCCGCCCGAATCCAGTTCGACCCAAGTAAACAGGATGCGCCCGTCACCGGTCACGCTGATGTCGGGCGTGGTCGGTTCATTGCCGGCAACAACGAAGGCGCTGCCATCTGCAACCCCGTTGCTGAAGAAAGCCTGCGCTTCCAATGTCGAATCCGTATCGTTGTCCCAAGTGATGACAAAACCGCCGTCCGGCAGCGCTACGATCCTGGATTCGTTGACGAAGTCACTTCCGGTTGCGACCGTGCCGGTAGTCACAGAACCGCCCGAGGCGGTCCGAATGGCGTAATTGATTACCCCGCCGTCTTCCCAGCTTACGACGAAATTGCCGTTAGCTAAGGTGGCGACGTGCGGGTTAAAGCCTGTGGACGTGACCTGAATGTTCGAAATGACAGATCCTGCCGAGTTAAAAATGTGTGCCTCGATGCCCACATTCGGACTGTCTGTCTCTTGATAGACGGTCACATAATTGCCGTTGGCCAGAACCGCGACTTCTCCACTCGTATCATTATCGGGACTGTTCTGCGCCGCGTCGTACTCGGCGCTGACGACATTGGAACTGTCAATGGTGACCGCGCGGATGTCGATGTCGCCCGCTTCGACATCCGTGAATGTGACGACCGCCTCTCCGGTTACATGATTGAATGTTACTTCCGGATTAGAATGGGACCTATCAGCTACACCTTCGGTTGCTACGGCGCGGAAAACGGTGGAATCTCCATTCGCGTCATACCGCTCGTAAATAATATTCTGTGAGTCGAAATCGACGTCATCGTCCAGATAAACCAGTGCAAAACCACCATCGTTGGTTGCTACGATGTCGAAATCGTATTCTTCGTCGATCTGGTTGCTGTTCAGTTGAAAGCTGTCGCGCACGACGTTGCCATCGGCATCGTAGATTTTGCCGACGATGTCGAGCCCGTTGGCTGTCGCGATCGTGCCGTCGGAGCTTTCCGACCAAACGACTAGAAAATTGCCGTTGCTCAGCCCGATAATCTGTGGGGCATACTGAAAGCCAGTTGCTGCCGGGCCGGTGTTGACCTGGAAATTGTTGAGCCATTGGGTAGGTGTAGGCATTGTCGTTCTCCTCAAGCATGCCTGCGGCACGCTGCAAGTCTTGAACGAACCCCTTGTCTTGTGCGTCTCGGTCGACCCTCGGAGGTCGCGGTTGCACTTTTCCTAAGCGCAGTTCGCAAACCTGACAGGGACAAATACCGTTCGGGGTCGCTCGTTCCTCCATGGCGAACGGCACAAGAACCGTTCGGCGTCGATGCGACCTGACCGAATATCCCGCACTTGGTGCGGCAATTTTTTATCGTGACGACCTGACTAAACCGGCACTGCTTGAACGCGGCGCTCTCGTTAGCTCCCGTGTCGGAAACTAGCCTGACACGTATGAGTCGGCGGGCTGACTACACCTTTTGCCGAAATCAGTAAAGGATGGTCGATCCAAGGTTCTACTCGTTGTTCTTAAATGGGCGAAGGTTTCGATAACGTCGCGTCCTGTCGGATCAGTCGAGGCTACCGCGACGCGCCGCATCGAGCATGGCATCGCGGCGGCTGGTCGCGCTCTTGTCCAACATGTTCTTCACGTGCCAGCGAACGGTCTCGTAGCTTCTCCCGAGAACCCGGGATGCCTCGCGCAGGTCGGGATTTTCGACAAGCTGCGCCAGAAGTTCGCTCTCGCTGTCGGAGAAATCATGCGCGAGGGCGTACAGCCCGGCGCGTGTCGATGTTTGACGCTCTCGCCGTGCAATGGTCAGGAATGCACTGTCGTGACTTGCACTCCAGCGCAGAACTTCGGGCACCGGCGAAAATTGCAGCTCATATCCAGCCAATCGCAAATCGAGCCGGGTTCCCGACACAGCCCTCTTGACGGCGGAAGAACAGGCCAGGTCGACTAGAGCGGACGGGGTTGTCAGTTTGCCTGCGGCAATGCCCAGCGGTCCGCCATCGGCAAAGATCGGTAGGTCGTCGGTGCAATCGAAGAATTGGATATTCAGACCGGGATCGATCAGCAGATACGCATAGCCATTGTCGCTCGCCTGAGAGCCGAGGATCCTCGCGATGCGCAGGGAGTCCCTGATCGCTTCTTCCAGGACCGGCAGCAGAGCCTGCAATCGCCCAGCCTCGGTAGCGGAAAAGAAATCCTCGGCAAAACCGCGCTGGACGCTGATCGTCTGGCGACCCGTCTCCGCACTATCGGCGATAATCCCGTGCACACTGTCTTTCACATCTGCAAACAGGCTGATGGCATCGAAATACTCGGTCGCCTCGATATCTTCGTTGCGGACATATTTCTGGCCAAGCTGACACACGTGAAGAGGCGTGACCTTCGAGAAAGGAGCGCGCGGGTCCAGCAGATTATAGCGGCTATTGTACCGCTCGGTCGCCTCGGGATTGTGGTTCCAGCTTAGCGAATGGCGATAGGGACCGAATGGGGAGACGCCGAGCAACATGGATTTGGATCCACCCACCCACTCTCCGATGTCCTGCAACAGGCGCGACCATTCGTATGCGCCAACGCCAGCCGCGCGGCATCGCTGTGCCAGCAGTTCGAAAGTCGCCCCCATCCAGGCACAAGACCATCGATGGCAAGTAATTACAACAGCCGGACCTTCGATCGGCATAGCTACAGTGGTCGCGGCGCGCTTCGCAACAATTTGGCCATAAGGCGAAAAAAGGGGAGGGCGGCCCGATCGGCTGCCCTCCCGCAGGTTGCGCAAAATCAGAAAGCGAAGTCGTTGATCGTCAGGTCGACCGTGCCGTCCAGCTTGAGGAAGAGATCGGCCATGCCGTCGCCGTTGCGGTCCATTTCGATGACGGTCTGGCCGTTGCTCTGACCGTAGCGCAGTTCCCCCGCTGCGCCGGTGAAAGCGGCATCACCGATAAAGGCAAAACCCTGGTTTCCAGCGGTGGTCGTGTCTGCATCGACGGCGGCCAGATTGATCAGGTCTCCGCCCGACTGGGTAAAATCGGTGATGACGTCGGCGAGGGCCAGCGACGCGCCCAGGTCCCCGGCCGAGCCGAACACGAAGACATCGCTACCTCCGCCACCTGTGAGTTGGTCCGTGCCCGCGCCACCGGCAAGATTGTCTGCACCATACCCACCGGAAAGCCGGTCGTTGCCTGTCCCTCCGCGCAGAAAGTCTGCACCGTTGCCGCCTACGAGAAGGTCGTCGCCAGCTCCACCGAACAGACCATCGTCACCGTAGCCGCCGCCGAGATTGTCGTTTCCGTTTCCGCCTGCGATCGTGTCGTTCCCGTCGCCGCCGCGGAGCACATCGCTGCCTTCTCCGCCGTCGAGATCGTCGTTGCCGAAGCCTCCGATCAGCGTGTCGTTGCCGTCGTCGCCCCGCAGCGTGTCATTGCCTATTTCGCCGTCGAGATAGTCGTCGGCCTCGTTGCCCCGCAGCACATCGTCGCCTCGACCGCCGTAAAGGAAGTCGATCCCGAGACCGCCGTACAAGCTGTCGTTGCCGATGCCGCCATACAGAACGTCGGTTCCTTGGCCGCCGTTAAGGGTGTCATCGCCTTCTCCCCCGTAGAGGACATCGCGACCGTCGCTGCCGAACAGCTGGTCGTTATCGTAACCGCCATAGAGGTCATCGTTACCCGCACCGCCGTTGAGCCTGTCGCTGCCGTAATTGCCGATCAGCAAGTCCGCACCATCGTTTCCGAAGAGGGCATCGTGGCCATTGCCGCCGGTCAGCTCGTCATCGCCGAGGCCGCCGCTCAGCGTGTCGTCGCCATTGTTGCCGAACAACCGGTCATTGCCCCCGTTACCCTGGATCCGGTCGTTTCCGCGACGCCCTTCAATCAGGTCATTGCCCGCCCCGCCCAACAGTTCGTCGTTGCCGGCGCTGCCGAACAGGCTGTCATCGCCGCCGCGACCATCGAACAGCACGCCGTCGATACCTTCGTCGCGGTTCGGATCGACTTCGAAACGGTTCGCGGCATCCGTACCGATGACGACGGATTGGAAGCCGGACGCCGTCTGCACGATGACATTCTCGACGCCTTCGACATAGGTATAATGCCCGCGTGGGGTAATGGCATAGGCGGCGTTGAATTCCAGATCGACAAACATTCCGAAGGTGGTGCGCAGGGTGTCCACGCCGTCACCGCCATAGATGAAGGCGTCGGCATCTTCGCCGTAGCGCGGGAAGATATCGAACGTGTCGTTCCCCCCTTCGCCAAACGCGGTATCGCCGGCCCCGACATACATGAAGTCGTCGCCGCCACGGCCGAAGTAGGTGTCGGCGTTTTCGTAGCTGCCGAAGAAGGAGTCGGAATAGTCGCCTCCGACCAGCTCTACCGAGCGATCGTAATTCGGCAGGAAGAAGCTGTTCGACCCGTTGAGCGACCCGAAGATCTGATCCACGCCCAGCAATCTGTATCCGGCGACGTCGATTGCGTCGGTATCTTCACCGTCGAATGTCGAGGCGCGGAAGATCAGCCTTTCCGGGAAAATACCAACCGCAGTCGCATCGACGGTATCGTAACCGGAGCCGCCGTCGAGGAAGACTACATCGCCGCTGTCGTTCACTTCGGTAATGGTGAAATAGTCATCCGTCCCGTCGTCGACGATGGCGCCGATGACGAGTTGCAGGGGAACGGAGCCCGCCCGTTCCTCGATCCCGAACGCGCCGTTGGTCAACCTGATCGTGCCGTCGGAGAAGCCGTCACCGTCCTGGTCGACCTGGATCCAGGTTTCGTAGCCGACGATCTCGTAGCGGATCTCGGAGCCGGTTCCGGAGAACTCGGCATTACCGACGAAAACCGAATTGTACTGGCTGAAAAAGCTGAGGTCGATGATGTCTTCGGCCGAGAAATCGGTGATGAAGGTATAGTCGAGCCAAGCTGCTTCCGGGGCAAAAGCGAAGATGTCGGACCCGCCGCCGCCGGTGAAGTAATCGTAGCCGTCGAACCCTACCGTGCCGCCACTCTTGAAGAAGACGTCCGTCGCAGAACCACCGATGAAGGTATCGTCGCCGGCGCCGTCGAAGAACCGCACGCCGATCTGCGAAGCAGACGCGTCGACCAGCAGATGCGACCAGCTATTGAAGGTCGCAAGCACGCCGACCGTCTCGACATTGGTCAAGCTGGCGAGCTGGGCGTCGTAGCCCATCCATTGGCTGACTGTGGTCACGCCATTGGTGGTCGAAATCGTGATGGTGCCGCCTTCTTCCATCTGGTTGATGCGAACCGCATCAAAGCCGTCGCCGCCTTCAACTGTGTGGTTTTCTCCGCGCACTTGGAAGAAGTCGTTATAGGCGGATCCGGTGATCGAGCTGTTAGCTTCGAACATGCGGACGCTTAGCTGGTAATAGCGGCTGTCGAACCCGGTCGGGACGAAGGACGAGGCATCGAAGGTGACCATTTCCGGATTGAACGACAGGAACTCGAACGTTTCGATGCCGGCGAAATCGGTATTAACTCGGCCTGCGGAGTCGAAGAAATTCCCCGAGCCAAGAACGTAGCTGACCGGCCCGGTCGTGCCGGCGAAGTCTTCCATGACGAAACGCAGCGTATCGCGCCCCTCGCCGCCATCGATGTAGTCGTTGCCGCCCGAACCATAGATCAGGTCGTTGCCGCCCAGGCCGTAATAGCTCTCGTCGGCGTCCGTCCCGTCTTCGAACAGATCACTACCTTCGGTACCGTAAATCTCGATCATCTTCTGCGACCCCATACAAAGGAAGTCGCACGGATTGATCGGCGACCCGAGGAGGTCAAGCAAATCTGTAAAGGCAATATGCTATTACTTGAAGTGTGCTCCAACTGTCACAGAATACTCGAGGGGGCAGGGGTGATCGTCGCGTGCGAAAAGCTGAACCGGGTCAGAAAGCGAAATCGTTGACCGTCAGATCGACCTGCCCGTCGAGCACGATGCGCAGATCGGCGAATCCGTCGCCATCACGATCCATTGCAATGACGGTCTGGCCGTTCGAATGGGTAAAGCGCAATTCCCCTGCGGTCCGGCTGAAAGCCTGCCCTCCGATAAACGCAAACGCCTGGTTACCCTCGGTCGTCGTATCGGCGTCGATTGCAGTAAAGTTCATCAGGTCGCCGTCCGATTGCCGAAAATCGCGGATCAGATCGGTGGCTGCCCGGTCCAAGGCCAGATGATCGGCGCTGTCGAACCTGAAGACATCCGCACCGCCGCCCCCGACCAGGATGTCGCGACCGGCCCCGCCGCCGAGGTTGTCCGCGCCATAGCCGCCCTCGAGCGTGTCGTCCCCGCTGCCGCCGCGCAAGACATCTTCGCCATTGCCACCGAGCAGCAGGTCGTCGCCCGCGCCCCCGGCCAGAGTGTCGTTCCCGGCGCCGGCGTTGAGCTGATCGTGTCCGCCATCGCCAGTCATCGTATCGCCGCCATCGCCGCCGCGTAGCGTATCGTCGCCATCGCCGCCGAACATATAATCGCCGCCACCGGCACCCACCAATACGTCGGCGCCAATGCCGCCGTGCATCAGATCGTAGCCCCGGCCTCCATAGAGCGTATCGTTGCCATGGCCGCCGCGCATCGTGTCTACACCGTCGTCGCCGTACATCGTGTCGTCGTGCACGCCGCCGAACATCCGATCGTTTCCAAAACCGCCGCGCAGCAGGTCCTCACCGTCGTTGCCGATAAGCTGGTCGTCGCCACTTGCGCCGGTTACGGTGTCGTGACCGGCCCCGCCAATCAGCATGTCATCGCCGTCACCACCGGACAAGGAGTCGTCGCCCGCACCGCCGTCGAGGACATCGTTGCCGACATCGCCGAACAGACGATCTGCGCCACCTCTGCCATCGATCACATCGTGGCCGGAATCTCCGTATATCGTATTGGCGTCTTCTGAGCCGGTGAGCCGATCTGCGAAGCGAGAACCGGTAAGGTTCTCGATGTCTACCAAAGTATCACGGCCGGCGCCGAACGTGTCTTGCTGCACGGCACCCAATCCCAAGTCGACACGGACGCCTCTTGCGGCGTCCAGGTAAATGGCGGTGTCCGTCCCGGTGCCGCCATCGAGCAAGTCATCTCCACGGCCGCCTATCAGAGCGTCTGTTCCCCTACCTCCATAGAGGCTGTCGTTACCTAACCGGCCGTCGAGCGTATCTGCACCCGCGCTCCCGAAGATGCGGTCATTACCCGACCCTCCGTCAAGGTCGTCGTTCCCATCACTTCCGTACAGAGTCCCGCCTGCGCCATTGATCTCGAAATTCGAGAGGTCGATATCGCTATCGATCGCAAAGACGAGATCGCCGGAAGCAGTGGTGACGGTCACCTCGTTAAAGTGGAGGTAATGGACACCGGCCCCTGACGTGTCGCGGACGGTTCGCGTGCCCGTAAGCGAGATGTACTCCACATCCAGTGCGGTCAGATCGATAATATAGTTCGAGGCGTCGGACCTGCGCAACAAGTCGGCCGCCGCCGATGTGGAATCCTCGACCGAATTATAGACGATCCGGTTGAAGCCGAACTGCAGCGAGAACGTGTCGGCGCCAAGACCGCCGATCATCGTGTTGTATCCGCCGCTGCTGAAGATGGTATTGTGCCCGCTGTTTCCGATGAGCAGGTTATCCTGCTGATTGCCGCGAAGCCAAGTGTTGCCGGTACCTAGCAGCACACCGGTTTCGGTATTTGTCGGCAGACGAAACGAAGACCAGCCGCGCACTTCATCGATTCCTCCGGTGGCGGTTTCGAGGATAAGGTCAGAGGCTGCATCGACATAATAGATATCGTCTCCGTCGCCCCCGAACATTTGGTCCGAGCCAGCGCCCCCGTTCAGTATGTCGTGGCCGCTGGATCCGAAAAGGGCATCATTGCCACCGCCTCCGCGAATAGTGCCTCCGTCCGTAGCGATGTATAGCGCGTCGTCGCTCGCTCCACCTTGTACTTGCGAGTCTGCGGGACTGGTTATTATGTCCGCGCGCGACACGCTTCCCTCGATAAGAATTTCAAGCATGCCGGCGGGCGTCAGCGCCCGTAGCAGCGTTCCGGAACCGCTTCCCGAAAGGGTAAAGTTGTCCACGCCGAGGAGGCCGAGATCGATGACATCGCTGCCGCTCTCGAAGTCGGTAATGATATCGCGAGAAGCTGAAGTTGAATCCGACGCTGCGCGATAGAGGAAAACGTCTGCACCGGTGCCGCCAGACAGCCTGTCACTGCCGCCTCCGCCCGCGATGATATCCGATCCCTGCCCACCGTCGAGCCTGTCTTCCGCATCGCTACCGGACAGAAAATCGAACCCGTCGCCGCCAACAACGCGGCCGGATACGAAACCATTGCGGCCGCCATCGTAAACATCCGACCCCGCGCCCATATCGACCGAGCCCAGAAGGCGCGCCTCGTTGACAAACTGGTCGAGAAGAGGGCCGAGCGACATGTCGCCGCGCCAAAATCCGCCTCGGGCGTTATGGATCAGATTTACCCCGTTTACGGATATTTCGAGAGATCCTTCGACGTGGCCTGAATTGATCAGATCGATCGAGGAGCTGTAATTGCCCGAAAGAATGATCGCTCGATCGGCGACTATGGTCCCCGAATTGTCGAAGCTCATCTGACTGTAGAGATTTGTTGCGTTTGCGAAAAATCGAAACCCAACCGACTCCACCTGGTCGGTGTTCGAAATTACGTGCACAGTTCCTTGGTTGTCCACGTCGAAAGTGCCGCCGGCGCGAAAACCGATGATGCCGAGCGGATCGGCGGATTGACCATCGTAGTCCGATCCGCCTTCGACGTAGATTGTGCCGCGATTCACAAATCCAGGCCCGAAGCTCCTGGTCACGCCATAGGCGTCGAAGTTGGAAACAACTTCGACCAAGCCGTTGTTTTCGACCAGCCCGCTACTTCCGATTGCTCGCCCGACACCCCGTGCCGATGAGTATGGTCCATCGTGGGTCGCGGAGATCACGCCATTGTTCGTGCCATAACCACCTACCGCGATCAGGTCAGCGGAAACTCCATCGGCGTTGATCGCGGCGATCCGGCCATTATTGATGAGATATCCGTTCGGAGTTGTTGGTCCCACGGCCACGACTTGTGAACCATCGCCAGTCCCGCGGAGAAATATCGACCCGTTATTGGTGAAGTTCATCACGACGTCAGGGTCGTCGTTTCCGACCAAATATTCGATGTAACCTTCGTCGGCTGAAAATCGCACGAAAGAATTTGGGCCGATAAAGGTGTCGACAACGTCTCGCAGTAAAACCGGGGAATCGTAGTCGATCCAAGACTGGCCGGCCTCATCGCGACCGTTGATCTCGATGCCGATATTTGCATGATGAAGACGACCGTTCTGGCGATAAGTGATGACGAAGCGGTCGAGGGCGGTTTCGCCGTTTGAAAGCAGATTCGTGTCCGTATCGTAGTTGTCGAGCACGTAGGTAAAGCTGCCGTCGGCGTTCACCCGCAGTGAACCGAAAATACCGTCGAATTCGGCTCCGACATTTCCGTACCGTCGCCCTGCTATTGCAACGCCGACGACCTCAATTCCGGCAAGATCGCCTGTTGCGAGATTGCCTGTGATCGTGGTCGATGGTGAAGAATTACTCTCTCGAACCTCGCCAGCTGTAATCGTCATCGATTGGACCCCCCTGAGAATTGATACCTCTATGGGTTAGCGTGGTTTTTGACGCAATGCATGCTGATGATTTATTATGAAGATAGTTTGGAAGATTGAAAGGTGGGTCGGTTCGCTCAACCCGGACATCAGGGCAGCCGTGCCCTGCCGCTGGCACCCGTTGAGACCGTTTGCAGGGCGCGAGAGCATAATCTCAAGGTCGTCGATATCGACCTGCCGCGCGACAGGTTGACCGTGATCTCCGGGCTGTCGGGCTCGGGCATTCGAGCTTGGCGTTCCTCCCTCCGACGAAAGCGATCCATGGTGATAAGATGCACGGCTTACCGTGCGATGAGAAAGCGCAAAAAAGGGGGAGCGGGCGCCGCCCGCTCCCCCGGTAGTCACTTTGTCGAGATCAGAAGGCGAAGTCGTTGATCGTCAGGTCGATGGTGCCCTCAAGCGCGAGGAAGAGATCGGCCATGCCATCCCCGTCGCGGTCCATTTCGATCACTGTCTGACCATTGCCCTGAACGTAGCGCAGTTCGCCCGCGGTACCGCTGAAAGCGGCATCGCCGATGAAGGCGAATGCCTGTTCGCCGTCCATGGTCGTGTCTGCATCGAATTCATTGAAGCTGATGGTGTCGCCATCCGCCTGCGTGAAATCGGTGATGAGATCGGCCAGGTCCACGCTGCTTGCCAGATCCGCAGGATCATCGAAGAAGAACACGTCCGCGCCGGATCCTCCCGACATGACATCGCTGCCCAGACCGCCGGCGATGTTGTCCGAGCCCATTCCGCCGCGGATGACGTCGTCTCCGTCGCCGCCGCGAAGGGTGTCGTGGCCGTCGCCGCCTTCGACAAGGTCGTTGCCCGCACCGGCGAAGATACGGTCGTTGCCTTCTCCGCCCCCGAGATTGTCGGCACCAAACCCGCCGGTCAGCAGGTCGCTGCCGAGGCCGCCGCGCATGAAGTCGTCTCCATTGCCGCCCTCAAGCCGGTCGTCGCCCGATCCGCCGAACGCATTGTCGTTGCCATCGCCGCCCACCAGTACGTCGTTGCCTTCCTCGCCATAGAGGAAATCGTCCCCCTCATCGCCGAAGATCGTATCGTTGTCGGCGCGGCCATAAAGGTAGTCTGCGCCGAGGCCGCCGTGCATAAGGTCGTCGTCCTGCCCGCCATACAAGACGTCGACGCCCTGGCCGCCGTAAAGGCTATCCTGACCGGAACCGCCGCGGATCGTATCGCGGCCGTCTCCGCCGGCCAGCAAATCGTCGCCGAAGCCGCCGAACAGGCGGTCTTCGCCCGAATCGCCCTGGAGTGTATCGTTGCCGAAATTCCCGACGAGCAGATCGTCACCATGACCGCCGATCAGCAAATCGTCGCCGGCATTGCCGTAGAGGGCATCGTTCCCCCAGCCGCCGTCGACCTGATCATTGCCGTCGCCGCCGTAAACGGTGTCGTTGCCGGCGTTGGTAACGATGATGTCGTCCATGGCTGTGCCGCGAACGGTGATGTCCGCATCGAAATCGGTCACTGAGCCACCATTGGTGAAATCGACCCGGAGGGGCCCGGTGGCTGCCGATGCATCGAGCTCCGTCGTGCCACCGCTGCCGCCTGCGACCAGGTTACCGGCAACCACCGCAACATTTTCGACACTTGTCAGGGACACGAATTCGCCCGCGGTGCTGAAGATTCCGCCATCGGTATAGGTGAACGAATTGCTGCCGCTCAGATCGATCCGGATGAGAGCCGCGTCATCACCTGCACCGCCATCTGCCGTCGCCTGAGTGTTGGTGCCGGCGCCGATAAGGAAGGAAAACACATCGTCGCTGCTGCTGCCGACGAAAGTGTCGGACCCGCCACCGCTGATGAACTGGACACCTTCGCTACCGGAAAAGGCACTTGCGTCGGCACTATCGTTATTGGTGTCGACGATCATTCCTCCGACATTGGTGCCGAACCGCAGCACGATACCTTCGATGTTCGACATCGAGGTCTGCACGTCCGGTCCCAAAAGGCCGCCTTCACCGGTGCGGACGGATGAATTCGTGATCGTCACATCGCGGGGCGATCCTTCGTCGGCGTGCCGAACCGCACTGGTGAAGTCGAACATGAGATAATCGGTACCGGTGCCACCGTCGACGATATCGATTCCATCCGACCCGATGATCACGTCATCGCCCGAAAATGTCGAAATTACATCGAGACCTTGCGATCCGGCAGTATGATCGTTTCCAGCCGTTCCCGTACTAACGGGCAAGCCAATGGCAAGATCGATATTTATCAATCCTATTTCGAGGTCGAGATCGATAATTCCGAGATCGGCTTCAATGTCTATTAGGCTCATTGCAACTCTCCAGTTCCCCCGCCGATTTATTCGGTCGGTCAACGCTTTGACACGCTGTTTCTAGTAATCGGAGAATTGGCTATACCAATAGCCGAGGCAACATCGTAATAATTCGAAATTCGGTATTTATACCGTGAAAATACGTTATAATATTAACGGCAAATTAAGGCCATTCATTCGGCTTTTGCGGCAAGCAGCAATGCGCCGGCAAAGTTGCGCACGTCCAGCTTCTTTATGATGTTCGATCGATGCATCTCGATCGTCCTCACGCTCAAACCGAGTGAGTGCGCGACCGACTTTGCGCTTCGTCCGTTGCTCGACGCCTTCAACACGCTCAATTCGCGCGGCGTCAGCTGTGCCAGGGACATGAGATCCTGCTCGGCGAGTTCGGTCGATGGGGCGCGGGTCAACTTGTCGCGAGCCTCCTTGACGGCATCGACCATTTCCGCCTGCCGAAAGGGCTTTTCGAAGAAGTTTATCGCGCCTTCCTTCATGGCGTGAACTGCGTCGCTGACGCTGCAGGGCCCGCTCAGCAGGATGATCTCGTGGCCATTGTCGCAGTCGCTTTTCAATTTATGCAGCAGCGCCATGCCGTCGAGATCGGGCAGGCAGGTGTCCAGAATGATTAGGCCACGAGGAAGGTTTTCGCATTCGTTTAGAAATGGCCTGCCCTTATCGTACCATTGTACCTTCGGATGCATGTGAGCCACAACATCGCAAATATGTTCTTTTTCTCGCTCGTCTTGCTCAACAATGTAAATATACATAATACACCAGACATCTAAGTTTCAATCTTGTAGAATACAGTACTTCTACGGTACCTGTTACATCTAAGATTCAACTAAAACTGCGATTATCGGCGACGCTAGATAGCTTTTTTTATAATTGAGACCTCCAACAAACCTTCCGCCCGAATGGTTACTGAATGTTATATGCCGTAGCATGCATAGGCTTAGCTTTTGATATAGCGTTTTCCAAGCTGAATCTGAGGCTTTCGACCTGCCGAAGGACATGTTTGGTTGAATGCAAACCAAACCGTCAAGGGGCTGGAATTGTTCAACTGGAAGGCCCATCTGCCTGCCCATGGCACTCACCAAAATTTCCGTCCGCGGCGCGCGGGAGCATAATCTCAAGGGCGTCGATATCGACCTGCCGCGAGACAGCTTGATCGTCATCACGGGCCTGTCGGGCTCGGGCAAATCCAGTCTCGCTTTCGATACGATCTATGCCGAAGGTCAGCGGCGCTATGTCGAGAGCCTCAGCGCCTATGCGCGCCAGTTTCTCGAGATGATGCAGAAGCCCGATGTCGAACATATCGACGGGCTTTCTCCCGCAATCTCGATCGAGCAGAAAACCACCAGCCGCAATCCGCGTAGTACCGTAGCCACCGTCACCGAGATCTACGACTACATGCGCCTGCTGTGGGCGAGGGTGGGGGTGCCTTACAGCCCTGCCACCGGCCTGCCGATCGAGGCGCAAACGGTTTCCAACATGGTCGATCGGGTCATGGCCTTGCCCGAGGGCACGCGGCTCTATCTGCTCGCGCCGGTGGTGCGCGGGCGTAAGGGCGAATACCGCAAGGAGCTGGCCGAGTGGCAGAAGGCGGGCTTCACCCGCGTGAGCATCGACGGCGAGATGTACGCAATCGAGGAAGCGCCCGCGCTCGACAAGAAATTCAAGCACGACATCGAAGTGGTGGTCGACCGCCTCGCGGTGAAGGCCGGGCTGGAGACGCGGCTGGCGGACTCGTTTGAGACGGCGCTGAAGCTGGCGGACGGGCTGGCATATGTCGATCTCGCCGACACGACCGTGGCCGAGGCGCTGGCGGAGCGGCAGGATGTGCGCCCGGCGACCATTGGGCCGGACGCAGGCAAGGGCGGCGCAATGAAAGGCGCAGGCCTGCCAGACAATCGCATCGTCTTCTCCGAACGCTTCTCCTGCCCTGTCTCGGGCTTCACCATCGAGGAAGTCGAGCCGCGGCTGTTCTCCTTCAACGCGCCGCAGGGGGCCTGCCCGACCTGCGACGGGATCGGCGAGAAGCAGCTGTTCGACCCGCAACTGGTCGTGCCCAACGAGGCGCTCAGCCTGAAGAAGGGCGCGGTGGTCCCCTGGGCCAAGTCCAACCCGCCGAGCCCCTATTACATGCAGGTGCTCGCATCGCTTGCGAAGGAATACGAGTTCGATCTCACCACGCCGTGGGAAGATTTCGACAAGGAAATCCGCGAGATCATCCTCTACGGCACCAAGGGCCGCGCCATCCCGCTCACTTTCAAGGACGGGCGCAAGCAGTACACGGTGAAGAAGCCGTTCGAGGGCGTGATCGGTAACCTCAACCGCCGCATGCTGCAGACCGAGAGCGCCTGGATGCGCGAGGAGCTGGCCAAGTTCCAGACCGCGCAGCCGTGCGAGACCTGCGACGGCAAGCGCCTCAACGAGAAGGCGCTGGCGGTGAAGATCGCTGGCACCGACATCGCCACGCCGACGAAGATGAGCGTGGCTGATGCCAAGGACTATTTCCTGGGGCTCCCCGATGCGCTGAACGATACCCAGCAGCAGATCGCCAAGGCCATCCTGAAGGAGATCAACGAGCGGCTGGGCTTCCTCGACAATGTCGGGCTCGACTACCTCAATCTCGACCGCACCAGCGGCACGCTCAGCGGCGGGGAGAGCCAGCGCATCCGTCTCGCATCGCAGATCGGCAGCGGTCTCTCGGGCGTGCTCTACGTGCTCGACGAGCCCAGCATCGGCCTTCACCAGCGCGACAACGACCGGCTGCTGGAGACCCTCAAGCGCCTGCGCGATCTCGGCAATACGGTGATCGTTGTGGAGCATGACGAGGATGCCATCCGCACCGCCGACCACGTGGTCGACCTCGGCCCCGGCGCGGGCGTGCACGGCGGCGAAGTGGTGGCGCAGGGTACGCTCAAGCAGGTGCTGAAGTCGAAGAAGTCGCTCACCGCGGCCTACCTCACCGGACGGCGCGAGATTGCCGTCCCGAGCACCCGCCGCAAGGGCAACGGGCACGAACTCACCGTCCACGGCGCGCGGGCGAACAATCTCAACGACGTCACCGCCAGCCTGCCGCTCGGCACCTTCACCTGCATCACCGGCGTCTCGGGCTCGGGCAAGTCGTCCTTCACCATCGACACGCTATACGCCTCCGCAGCGCGCACACTGAATGGCGCACGCGTGGTCGCAGGCGCGCACGACAAGGTCACCGGCCTCGAATATTGCGACAAGGTGATCGAGATCGACCAGTCTCCCATCGGCCGCACCCCGCGATCGAACCCGGCGACCTACACCGGCGCCTTCACCCAGATCCGCGACTGGTTCGCCGGCCTCCCCGAAGCGCAGGCCCGCGGCTACAAGCCCGGCCGCTTCAGCTTCAACGTCAAGGGCGGCCGCTGCGAGGCGTGCCAGGGCGACGGCCTGATCAAGATCGAGATGCACTTCCTGCCCGACGTCTACGTCACCTGCGAGGAATGCGGCGGTAAGCGCTACAACCGCGAAACGCTGGAGGTGAAGTTCAAGGGCCTCTCCATCGCCGACGTGCTCGACATGACGATCGAGGATGCGGAAGGCTTCTTCAAGGCCGTCCCCCCGATCCGCGACAAGATGCACATGCTGAACGAGGTGGGGCTGGGCTACGTCAAGGTCGGCCAGCAGGCGACCACGCTGTCCGGGGGCGAGGCGCAGCGCGTGAAGCTCGCCAAGGAACTCAGCAAGCGCAGCACCGGGCAGACGCTCTACATCCTCGACGAGCCCACCACGGGCCTCCATTTCGAGGATGTCCGCAAGCTTCTCGAAGTGCTGCACCGGCTGGTGGAGCAGGGCAATTCGGTGGTCGTGATCGAGCACAATCTCGACGTCATCAAGACGGCCGACCACATCCTCGACCTCGGCCCCGGCGGCGGGGTGCGGGGCGGCGAGATCGTCGCTCAGGGCACGCCGGAAGATGTCGCGAAGGTCGATGCCTCCTACACCGGCCAGTACCTCGCCCCCATGCTCGAGCGTGCGGGCGAACGGGCCAAGGAACGCAACGGCGAGCGTACACGGGAAGCGGCGGAGTAGCGCGGGCGTTTCCGCTTCCCCCTTGCGCGCCCCCGGCCTAGGGTCGGGCGCAATCCAAGGGGAGAGAGCCATGAACCGCCTGAAATCCGCCGCCGCCACTGCCGTCGCCGCAGCCTCCGCCCTCGCGCTGTCGGCCTGCGCCACCTATGCCGAGCAAGACGCGCTGGACTTCGGCACGCGCCTGTCGGCCAGCCTCGACGGCGCCAACGAAGTCCCCCGCGTGGGCGATCCCGACGGCTCGGGCGACTTCCTCGTCGCGCTCAACCCGCAGGGCCGCATGTGCTACCAGATGGAAGCGCGCGGCACGGACCTCATCACCGCCGCCCATATCCACGAAGGCGCCGCGGGCGTTGCCGGAGGCGTCGTCACCCCGCTGATCACCCCGCAACTGGGCCAGCGCGCCAACGCCTGCACCGAGATCGACGCTGGGCTGGCCAAGCGCATCCTCGCCAACCCGGGCGGGTTTTACGTGAACCTGCACAATGAGGCGTATCCGGCTGGGGCGGTGAGGGGGCAGTTGATGGTGGTGGGGGCGGAGTAGGGCGGAGGCGTTACGCAAGACCTGGGAGAGCGACTTGATGAAGATCCGTCGCGGCTTCCACTCTGCCCGCAAAATCTGCAACTGCGTTATTAAAAGGGCACGGCCTGGCGCGAGCGCGAACCCGACGCCAACGAAACGCGCGAGCTGCACATGTGCTACGCGAAGCAGTGGGTGGAGTTGGGGGTGATGGGGAAGAATATCCGCTTATGATAATCTAATGAATTAGAAACATCCCGACAACTTCCTAAACGTTATACTGATTTCGGAAATTCTTTATTTTCGATGATCAGCATACCCAAAGCTAGAGCACCATCGTAATCTCGCTTTTCAACAGATGCGATGATGCGCGCCAACGCGACACTCCAGTCAGCATCAGCGATCTGATAAATTCGGCGCGACGGTTGCTCCGCAAGGATGACGAATGGCCGATCTTCCATATCGTTTAGTGCCTCTAAACCGTAAAATGAAAGCGCAGCGTCCAGCGAAACGATAGGTTTCTCTGGAGAATTTTTGGCGCAGTAAATTCGCGCTAGCATCAGAATCAAGCTGACCGCCCGAAGCGTTTTGTGCGGCTTTTTTGCGGGGTCGAAATCGAACGCCTTGAAAAAATATCTAGGCGAGAATGCCAAACCAGTTTCGAACGCCTCCATTTCGCCATCTTCGAAATCGTTCCGGAATAAAGCGGAAAACGCAATCAAGGCATCCCGGTCCGCAAGCAGGTCGAGTTCGGCTACCAATGGCGAGAAGCCCAATGATTTCAGCACCTGTACGTCTTCAAAACGCTCAACGCGCTGATCGATATGCCGCAACTCATGCAACAGGAAGATCGCGAGGATCATGTTACAAAGTGGAATAATCTGCCCGGGGTCAAGTTGTAGGTCTTCGTCTGAAATATCTTCGAATACGACTTCGAACGTACGCCAAAGCGGCGTTGCGTTCAGGGTGAGAGTGTCACCTTCGAGATTAAAAGCGCGATCACCTAACTCGGCGATCTCAACCCTGCGCACCGAGCGAAGCGCTTCAGCATACCGGTGCGCCGCGTCACTTTCGGGCTTTGTCTCTGCATAGCTACGAAGCCTGCCAATGCAGTTTTCAGCCCATTCTTGCAACGTACTAGCGGTGATTACAGTTACGTCATTATCAGGAGGCATCAGGCCCCTCCCTGCTTTTCGTCGCAGCCCCTCCCCTCTGGCCCCCAGACGAAATGTTGGAGATTGCGTTATTCGCGGTTAATTAGGCAAGCCTTTTAACGAATTGGCAGTCCTACTTCAAGGGTGCTAACGGGGTACAAACGTCAGTTCACCGTAAAATGCACACGGTTTATCGCCAATCTTTGATTCGCTGCATTGACTTAGGGACCCCAAAAGTCTTCCAGAACAATTAACCCATACATCTCACACAAACTGAATGTTTGACATCTTGGTGTTGCGGTCTGCGTTCAGCCGTGTCGTGTATCACATAGATGTCACAAGTGGAAACTCTGGAGAGAGTAATGTTCGATGTTGGTGCTAACGCCATGACCAATTTTCCCCACACTGATGAGCCGCGAAACGAAGATCGGGCAGAGGAGAAGCTACAATATACAATCAAGGGTATTGAGCGGCGGTCAGTCGATTTGATGCGTAGTGCCGCTAAGCAGGACGGAATGAAGATAGGTGCATGGGTGTCGCGCAGGATGCGTGAAGCGGCTCAGGCTAGCCTTGATGGTCGTGATTCTTCCTATTCAAAAGATATAACATCAGCTAGCCATGACAGCTCGAAAGAGTTATTAGATGCTATTAGGGCCCTTAGTCAAGAAATCGAGGCTGTTAAAGAAAATCAGAGATTGCTTATATCTGGATTGATCGCCGCCAAGGACTAGGCTTTTCTGCATCAATTGCGTTGCAAGGCATGACTTGTTCGTTTGACTTTGAAATATTGACGCAGCCGCCTCAGTCCGATGGGCTTCTCTCCTTCGGCATCTCACTAGGGCCATTTTGTTTCTCCTGAATTCAAAGCGGCAGGTGAACCATCGATTTCAGAGTTCTTTGGCTTCGCCCTCGAAGGCCGGGCGCGAGCCATCCGGCTCGCTTGGCTTCCTCGTATAATCTCGGGCGGCCGGTCGGCCTTGCCTCGCCTTCGGCTCGGTAATTTGCCAGCCAGCTAGTGTGGGATGGGAAGTTCTGTCCTACACCCCTCGCGCTGTATAAGTGACCCGGTTCCCTTCTTCCTTCGCAAGGTGAACCGCATGACCGATCTCAGCAACCACCCCATCGTCCTCCACACCGATCTCTTCGCCGAGCACGAGCATGCGCCGCAGACGCAGTTCGTGGCGGAGCGGCAGGTGGCGTTTCTCGAGGCGCTGGCGGTCACGGGATCGGTTCGGGCCGCGGCGCGGCGGGTGAAGGTTTCGCACCAGACCTGCTATCGCGCGCGACGCAACTCCGCAGCCTTCGGGCGGGCGTGGGATGCCGCGCTGGTGGTCGCGCGCGCGGCGGCGGAGGCGAAGCTGGCGGATTGCGCCATGAACGGCGTGGAGGAGGAGGTGTGGTATCACGGCGAGCTCGTCGGCACGCGCCGCCGCCTCTCCGACCGCCTGCTGCTCGCGCATCTCGGCCGGCTCGACCGCCTGCGCACCGACACGCGGATCGAGGAGCTGGCGGAGAATTTCGACGCCATGCTTACCCGCATGCGGCGCGGGCAGGCGATCGAGGTGGCGCCTCCCGCCGAGACCGCCGAGATTTTGTCCCCTGGACCGTGTAACATGCGGTCCATGTCTCCGGGGGGCGAGGGGCTTGCGGAGGCTCCCGATGCGCCGCCCGAGCCGCCCTGCGACTGCATCGGCGCGCAGCTCGGCACCGATCGCGGGCAGCCGCACTACCGCGTCGGAGCCGAGGGGTGGGAGCCGGTGTGCAATGTGGGCGAGACGGCGGATGCGGGCGCTGCGCTATGCTGCGCCGCGCCGAGCTGGCCGGAATGCCGGGAATGCCCGCACTACCCGCGCGTCTCGCGCCTGATCGAGGAAATGGACGAAGCGCGCCCCGCCGATGCGCCGCCTGTCGAGGAGCTGTCGGGCGAGGCGTGGGACGTGGAGGCCTGCCAGATGGCCGCCTTCGAAGCGGGCGACGAAGACTGGTGGCGCTACGGCGCGGACTGGGCGCTGCACACGCGCGATGAGGCGGGGGAGTGGGTGGCCGAGGGGGAGGGGGTCGAGGGCCCGGGCTGACGGCACCGTGGCGCAACGCGTGCCTCTCCCAGAGAACCGAGCGCCAGCGAGGCAAGCACGACCGTGCGCCCGCAGCGACCGGAGGGAGCGAGGATAGCCTAAGGCCGCGGATGCGGCCGCCGGCGCTTGAGGCTAGTCAAGTAACGCCAGTTCCACCCGGCCATGCCCGCGCTGGATCAGGCCAAGCTGCTCGGCGGCGGCGCGGCTCACGTCGATCACGCGCTTGCCGTGGAAGGGCCCGCGGTCGTTGATGCGGACCGTCACGCTCTTGCCGTTGCTGGGGTTGGTGACCTGCACCAGCGTGCCGAAGGGCAGGGTTCGGTGCGCGGCGGTCATGGCGTGCATGTCGAACGCCTCGCCGCTGGCGGTGCGGCGGCCGTGGAACTTGCGGCCGTAATAGGATGCACCGCCGCTCTGGAGGACGGTGAGCACGGGTTCGGGCTCCACCGGCGGATCGAAGGTGCCGAGGTCGACGACCTTGCCCGCCGCCTCCGGCTCGGGCGGGAGGCTGGAATAGGGGGCGAAATGCTCGACGAAGGCGGCTTCGGTCGCGGGCATCGGCCCGGCGCTCTGCGAATGGCCCGCGCTGGCGGGAAGGGTAACGGCGGCAGCAAAAAGCAGCGCGCGGATCGTGCGTTTGGTCATCAGATGAACCTCCCGTTCGGATCGGGTGGCTATACCGGAGGGCCCGGCGGGAGTCGTTAACCCGGCGGGCGATGGCCCCATTCCCGCCACAGTTCGTCGCGCTTCCGGGATCGGAAAGCGCGTGCGTACCGGGTTTCGTGGGTCAGGCTAGCTCGGGCCACTAGAGGTTGAACGAAGGAGGATTCGCCTGCGCGGCAGGAGGCCGCATAGCAAATGGGGCCGGCATCGCTGCCGACCCCACTCTCACCGATGCGTGGCCGAGTTCCTTCATCCGAAGATCAAGGGACGCGTACTTGGCATCCGATGTTTTCCCTTCCGTTCCGTCCGAAGACTTCCCTTCCGGTTCTGTCACCGGCGCTCGCACCGGCATCCGGATCCACCCTCCGGCTGACCCGCTCGGGTGCGCCAGGTCGCAAGGACCCTCGCTTCCGTCGCAGACCGGCCTTCATCAGGCGGTTCCGCAGCTTGGCTTGCCGTTGATGGCCTTCCGCCTCGAACGGTCACATCGCTGTCCGGTCCGAAGACCTTTCCTCGACGCCACCTTCGGCTTCCGGCCGGGTTGGCCAAGCTCGTGTCGAAACACCTTCGCGGTTCCGTCATCGACCCGCCTTGCGTCCGACCGAGGTCTTCAGCACGAGGGTCTCTTGAACCGCGCGGACAGGTTCCGCCACGTCATCCCGGTTTGGAAAAACTCCGATCTATCAAGCCTTTCGGCTGTCCAGTTCAGCTTGTTTCCGCGCCGTTCCGATGACTTGAAGCTGCGCCTGAAGGCCCGATTCTGCAACCGCCCGACCGGCGACTTTTCCACTTTCGCTAGTTTTCGCTGTGGACGGGAGTGGATAACTAAACCGTCTGTCGCAAATTCCTGTCGCTCAGGGTCTCGCAGGCGCAATATCGCAGTGCACAACAGTGCTGCGACGCAACTAACGATCGCGTTTGGCGAGCAGCCGCAGCCGCAGGGCGTTGAGCTTGATGAAGCCTTCCGCATCCTTCTGATCGTAAGCGCCCGCATCGTCCTCGAAGGTCACATGCGCCTCGGAGTAGAGCGAGTTCGGCGACTTGCGCCCCACAACCATCGCATTGCCCTTGTAGAGCTTGAGGCGGACCGTCCCGCTCACCTTCTCCTGGCTCAGGTCCACCGCCGCCTGCAGCATCTCGCGCTCGGGGCTGAACCACAGGCCGTTGTACACCAGTTCGGCATAGCGCGGCATCAGCTCGTCCTTGAGATGCGCCGCCCCGCGATCGAGCGTGATCTGCTCGATGCCGCGGTGGGCGCGGGCGTAGATCTCGCCGCCCGGGGTTTCGTACATCCCGCGGCTCTTCATGCCGACGAAGCGGTTCTCGACCAGATCGAGCCGCCCGATGCCGTGCTTGCGCCCGAGATCGTTCAGCGCTGCAAGCAGCGTCGCGGGGCTCATCGCCTCACCATTCAGCGCCGTGCCGTCGCCTGTCTCAAAGTCGATGGTGATGTATTCGGGCTCATCGGGCGCATCCTCGGGATGGTCGGTGCGCGAATAGACGTAGTCCGGCGTCTCTTCCCACGGGTCCTCCAGCACCTTGCCCTCGCTCGAGGTGTGCAGCAGGTTCGCATCGGTCGAGAAGGGGCTCTCCCCGCGCTTGTCCTTGGGCACGGCGATCTGGTGCGCTTCGGCCCAGGCGATCAGCGCGGTGCGACTGGTCAGGTCCCACTCGCGCCACGGAGCGATCACGCGGATGTCCGGGTCGAGCGCATAGGCCGACAGTTCGAAGCGCACCTGGTCGTTGCCCTTGCCGGTCGCGCCATGGGCGATGGCGTCGGCACCGGTCTCGTGCGCGATCTCGACGAGGCGCTTGGAGATCAGCGGGCGCGCAATGCTGGTGCCGAGCAGGTAATCGCCTTCGTAGCGCGCATTGGCGCGCATCATCGGGAAGACGAAGTCGCGCACGAATTCCTCGCGCAGATCCTCGATGAAGATATGATTGTCGGGGATGCCCATGCCGCGGGCCTTCTCGCGCGCCGGCTCGATCTCCTCGCCCTGGCCGAGATCGGCGGTGAAGGTGACCACCTCCAGCCCGCGCTCCACCTCGAGCCACTTGGCGATGACGGAAGTATCGAGACCGCCGGAATAGGCGAGGACGACACGTTTGATCTCGGACATGGATACACCTTCGCTAGCTTGGCCGCGCCGCTAGCAGGAGCGTGACGCTGTAGGCAAATGGGAAAGTGTGGGGGAGGTAAATAGGAAGGAGGAGACGGATCGGCGCTCCTTAGCTTTTCGCGGCAGCCAAGACGCAAAACGATCGTTCGATTTGCTGATCATGGAGCCATCAATTACGGTGCGATACGTGACCACTGGCACAGAACAAGTTCCGCATACTTTCCCTTGAATTTCGCAGTTCAAAACGTCGTGATTGTCGCTTCAAAGACTGCAGAATTCTCCAAGTCGAACCGGACTAAAAGATTGAGACACTTAGTACAATCCATCTTATGTGCAGTTTGGCTCATCGGAGCGAGAAGCGAGCTGGAGCGGAAGAGGGTCGCGGCTGCACGTGAGAAGCTCAATAAGGTACTTGCAAGTTCAATAGAGCCGCCTGCTTACGTACAATGTTTTGAGGGGAGGCTGCTAGTTTCCGAAGGGAGGCACGGAGAAGCTAAAGCAAAATTCTTCGATTTCTTGCAGATAGAATATAGCGATGGTATCAGTTACGATTATCTGGTGGAATATTGCGAATTCTACATACATCTTCTCGCAGGTGACGAGCGATGTTTGCAGCATAGAGTTCTAGCAAAAAGCTTGTCTCCTAAGCCTATGGTGAGACGACTCCTGCCGTTTCCATCGCAGAGCATTACCATTGCACTATTAACTTACTTTTCTTCGGAAGAATCCGAGCGCGACGTTTTGAAGTGACGCTGCGCACCTTTTTTCCGGCCAGATCATTGGACATATATCTAAAATAGAGAAGCCTCGTGAGACTTGTTCTAGTAGTCCTGCTTCTGCAGACCAGTTCATGCTTTTCTACGGACGGAAGGCCAGCGTTGGACCCTCGCCCATACTTCGGTTGCTATGGCGATGGAGTGAATACAATAATCGTCTCTTCAGAAACTTTCGAAATCAACGGAAGTGATTTCGAATATACTGTAGAGGATCGAAAGATAGGCAAGATTTTTGTGGTACCTGCTATTTTTGAAAGTGACGGATCTCTCCTGAAAGCTTCTGACGCTGAAGGACATTTCTATCGGATCATCAAAAATCCTACCGAAACATGGGTCCGGATCCATGATCAAAATGGTTTTGCTTTCAACCTGCTCAGAGAAAGATGTTCTCCTGGGGTTCGTGAGAGCTAAATAAATGACTTTGAAATGAGGGACAAAGTCGCGGGGCTAAATACCTAAATATCGCTGCCCTTTTGGTCGGGCTTTTGCATCGCATCAAGTATGGCAGCGCCGCAGTCAGGTGTCTCAACCTCGATGACGGAGATGCTCTGATACGCAAGTAAGCGTCCAACGCCATCCGGTTTGCTCGCCATATCTATGGTTGCTCGGCAGGCGATGATTAGGTGGCGGGCTATGGTCGGCGTGTCCTAACTTTCCTACTATCCCCGCGCGGTGGTAACGAGATGCATGGCCTACTCTGCGCCCACTCCACGTTTCTCCAGCACCAAACCGCCCCCGCATCCCCCGGCAGCTTTTTCCGCATTGGACCGTGTAACATGCGGTCCATGTCGTAGGATTGCGCGGGGGCGAACCCTCGGTTCGTCCTACACGGCCATCACGCGCAAATCCGCGCCCTCAATCCCCGCCCAGCAGCCGCTTCTCCGCCGCCGCCATGTAGTCGCGCGTGATCGGCAGGGCGCGGCGGTCGCGGACGTACTGGATCTGGTAGTTGCCCATGCCGCCCCATTCGAAGGCGGCGGTCGCGCCGGCGAGGTAGAAGGTCCACATGCGGTAGAAGCGCTCGTCGTAGAGCTCGACGATCGCCGCGCGGTTGGCTTCGCAGCGGGCGTACCATTCGCGCAGGGTCCTGGCGTAGTGCAGCCGCAGGGTCTCGATGTCGGAGTGGATGAGGCGGGATGTCTCGCTCGCCGCCAGCGTCTCCGACAGGGCCGGGATGTAGCCGCCGGGGAAGATGTATTTGGAGGTGAAGGCGTCGGTCGTGCCCGGTCCCCCGAAGCGGCCGATGGTGTGGACCAGCATGACGCCGTCGTCGGCCAGCAGGTTGGCGCAGGCGCGGAAGAAGGTCTCGAACTGCGGGCGGCCGACATGTTCGAACATGCCGACCGAAACGATGCGGTCGAAGCGCTCGCCGCGTTTGGCGAGATCGCGGTAGTCGACGAGCTCGAAGATCACGCGGTCGTCCACCCCGGCTTCGCGGGCGCGGCTGCGGGCGAGGGCGAGCTGTTCCTCGGACAGGGTGATGCCGTGGACCTCGACGTCGAAATGCCGTGCGAGGAAGATCGCCATGCCGCCCCAGCCGCAGCCGATGTCGAGCACGCGCTGACCGTCGGCCAGTGCCAGCTTGGCGGCAATATGGGTGAGCTTGGCGTGCTGCGCGTCGGCGAGGGTCTCGACGCCTTCGGGCCAGTAGGCGCAGCTGTATTGCATGTGCTCGGGGTCGAGCATCAGGCGGTAGAGGTCGTTGCCGATGTCGTAGTGATGGGCGACGTTCTTGCGCGCGCCGATGCGGTCGTTGATCGACCCGATGGCGAAGGTGGCGCGGTTGCGGATGCGGCGGCCGAGAGAGGGTGGGCGGAGTTTGCCGCCACGCTCCCACGCGGAATTGGAGCGCAGCAGCTGGACGAGCTCCATGATGCCGCCGCCCTCGAGATCGAGGCGTTGGTCCATATAGGCTTCCGCAGCGCCGATGCGGGGATCGAGCAGGATGTCGCGCGGAACCTTGCCGTCGCGGAAGATCACGGCGAGTTCTGGATAGCCCTCTGCAGGCTGGCCGAAACGGGCGGTGCTGCCGTCGGCGAAGCGCGCTTCGAGCACGCCCTTCTCGATGACGGAGCCGAGGAAGCGGGACAGCAAGCGTTTGCTCATCGCGCTATCTTGCCAAAGCCCGATGTCGTGTCCAGCCCGTCAGATGCCGGCGTACCACTGATAGCCGGCGCGGTCTTCCCAATAACCGCCCTGGCCCTCTCCGATGTCGTCGAGGCTGGCGACGGCCTCGATACCGGTGAGGTACTTGGCGTGCTTGTAGCCCAGCTGCCGCTCGATCCGCATGCGCAAGGGGGCGCCGTTGCGGACGGGGAGGGGTTCGCCGTTGAGGCTGTGGGCGACGATGGTCTGGGGGTGGTAGGCATCGATCAGGTCGACGCTCTCGTAGTAGTCATCGCCGTTGAGGTTGTCGGCGCAGCGGAAGACGATGAACTGTGCCTCGGGGTGAAGCTGTGCCTCGTCGAGCAGCAGGGAGAGCTGCGGACCGGTCCATTCGCCGATTGCGCTCCATCCCTCGACGCAATCGTGGCGGGTGACCTGCGAACGCTGGGGCAGGCGGCGGATGTTGTCGAGCGTGAGGGCGAGCGGGTTGCGGACCAGCCCGCCGACGGTGAGCTGCCAGTTGACGAAGCCCTCTTCGACATGGCGCGGATAGTCTCCGTTCTGCGGGTCGACCGAGCCGTTGCCGCGGAAGAAGGGGGAGACGGCGCTGCGCGGGTACTCCGGGGCGAGCGCCTCGCGATTGGAGAGCAGGCGGTGCGCGCCCATGTGCCACTTCTCCGCCGCAGACAGCAGCCGCGCGCCTGCATCGCTATCGGCGACCTTGTTGCAGCCGGCCACGAAGGCGGCACCCGCAGCGGCCAGGAACCCTCTACGCTTCATGGGTCGATCCCCCGGTTATCATGGCGCGCATCTGCCCGATCGGACCGGACAGCAGGACGAGGGCGACATGCACGATGAAGAAGCCCAGGATTGCGAAGGCGAAGATGAAGTGCAGGCTGCGCGCCGACTGGCGCCCGCCGAGGAGATCGACCAGCCAGCCGAAGGTCGGCTCCATGCCCGGGCTGATGGCGATGCCGGTGAAGACCATCATCGGCAGGAAGACACCGAGCACGAGGCCGTATGCCAGCTTCTGGAGGAAGTTGTACTTCCCCTCTCCATGGTCGAAATTGAGCTTGGCATGCTCGACGAGGTCGCGCCAGGTCGCCTTCGGTTGCCACTCCTTGCGGGTTGTCCTCAGGTCGCGCTTGAAATGGCGGTTGAGCAGCATGGCGATCCACATGAACAGCAGCCCGAGCGCGAAGGGCCATGCCATCAGGATGTGCCAGTCGCGGGCAACGGCGAGGCTGTAATAGCCCGGGATCGTCATCCAGTCGGGAAAGCGCGGCACTTCGAGCCAGGCTTGGCTGCGATCGAAACCCCAGTCGCCCCAGTAGAGTAGGCGATGGGCGTTGCTGATGGTCAGGCCGGACATGAACAGCACGACCACGCACAGCAGGTTGAGCCAATGCCAGATTCGCGTGGAAAGGACGTGCCTCTTCATCCTGCGCCCCCCTCGCGCGCCAAGTAGATCACATCGCGCGATTGCGCCAGCAGGTGCTGTCCGCTGTCGATGTAAAGGGTCTGGCCGCTGGACAGGTGCCTCCCTGCCAGGAACAGGGCTGCATCCGCGACTTCGGCGGCGTCGGTCTTGCGGCGGAGCAGGTTCAGGCGGTGCGACACCACGGTTTCCGCTTCGCTCTGGTCATGGCTCGGCAGGATGGCGCCGGGTGCGAGGCCGTAGACGCGGTCCGCGTCATCCGCCGCGCCCATGGACAGCATGTCGATGGTGGCATCCAAGGCGTGCTTGCTCATCGTGTAGCTGAAGAAGTCGGGATTGGGATTGGCGAGCTTCTGGTCCGTGACCTGAATCACGCAGCGCCCAGCCTCGCTTCGCGCGGTGGCGAGGTAGGCTTGTGCCATGCGGGCCGGGGAGGTCGCGTTGACTTGCATCGCTCTCCTGTTCGTTGCCGGGTCGAGCCCGGTTACACTGTCCTCCTCGAACAGCGAGGCGCAGTTGACCAGCGCAGCCCAGTCGGGGAGCTTCGCGGCGAGGTCGTCGACCATGGCGACGGCGCTATCACCATCGGCGAGGTCGCAGCGGATCGTCTCCGCGCTCGGCAACGCAGCGGCCAGTCGCTCGGCAGCATCGGCGGAGCGGCGGTAGTGGATGACGACATGCCAGCCAGCCGCGCCGAAGGCCTTCGCGATCGCTGCGCCGAGGCGCTTCGCGCCTCCGGTGACGAGCACGGCTGGTCTGTTGGTCTTCGGCATGGCTTTCCTACCTTAGCCGAACGCGCTCCAATGGAAAGGCGCGCCATGCGGGGCCGAAACCTCGCATGGCGCGCCTCCTGCGAACCGAAGGGCTGAACCCCTCGAACTATCCGAATATCCTTAGCGGCAGCGAAGGCTCCCGCGGTCGATCTCGCGGCCGACGATCGCGCCCAACGCGCCACCGAGTATCGCACCGAGCGTACGGTCGCCGCGGCCCGCGAGTTCGTGGCCCGCCAGCGCACCGACGCCGGCACCGATCACCAGACCGGTCGTGCCATTGTCGCGGCGGCAGTAGTAGCGGCCGTCGCGGCCGCGCCACATCCGGCTGCTGCGCGTGATCCGGCGCGGCTCCATATAGTAACCACGCCTGTCGTAGATTGCGCGATCCTTGGCACGCTTGCCATGGGCCGGCGCCCAGGACGGCGGGTCGGCAGCAGCCGGAGCTGCTGTGCCCAGTCCGGTGACGGCCAACGTGCCGGCGGCGAATGCGAGAGCGAGTTTCTTCATCGTTTGTGCCTCATTATCCTGTGGTCTGGCTCTTCAACCGGGACAGTGGTCAGCGGGTCCACAACCTCGGATGAACGAGCGCCACAGAGGCCAGATTAGCGATAAGCCGACCCGCCGAGCACGACGAGTTGCTAGCCATTGCGTCGCTTTCCCGCCTTGTCTCGCCATTGATCGGTGAGCCGGTCCAGTGCCGCGATTTCGCCAAGCTCCGCTCCGGTCGCTTCGCTGTTCGGGTCGTAAAGCGCTGCAAAAACGCGGGTGACGCTCCAGCTGTCATGCACCCGCTCGACCAACTCCAGTGCGTCGCCGGCCTCAGCTTCGCCCTCCTCGATGACGCGGTAGTACCAGCCGCACATGTGCCCGGCGAGGATACGCTTCACCATGCCCTTGTGCCCGAAGCGATGCTCGATCTTCCAGCAGGGCTGGCGCGGCTGGCTGACTTCCAGCAAGGCGCTGCCGAAGCGGAAGCGATCGCCGATGCAGACATCGCTCTCCGCCAGCCCCGTGCTCATGAGGTTCTCTCCGAAAGCGGCGGGCCCGTGCAGCAGGGCATGTCCACCGAGCCAGTCGTCCCACGCGGCATAGTGATCGCTCGCATAGTGATGCACGGCCATGTCCGGCCCGCCATGATGCTTCGTATCGGCGACCATATCGCCTTCGATCCCGAAGCTGCGGATGGCCACCGGACCTGCGACCGGCCGCTTGTCGATCGCGCTGAGTTCCGCGCCGTTGAAGGGGCGGGGCAGGCCGATACAGACTGCCGTGATGACCACGCTCATCGCCAAACTTCCATCCCTACAGGATCGGAGACATGGACCGCATGGACCACTGTCCTGGGCGGAAAAAACCGACCACCCGCAACGCGCCGGTTAATCGCGGTTTGAAAAAGGATTAGATCGACCATGCCGGTCTTTGAGCATAGCCCGCTGGTGTAGGAAAGCCGGTCGGTTGACTAGCTCATGCGTGAAGCCGCTGCACCGTCAGCGCTATCCAGTCGCGCTGCGTTCCGTCGGCCGCTTTTCCGGCATAGATCTCAGAAGCGACAATCACGAAACCGGCTGCGCGATAGACCTCTTCGAGCCAACCGGCATCGGGGAAATTATGCAGCCGTCCAAGCAGGTCCCGGCCTTCGCCGTCGCCCAGCTTGAAATTGGCGAAATGCCAGCCGCCGGGCCGCAGCGCGCGATGGATGGACGCCAGCACCGAGGGCAGGTCGGCCCGCGCAACATGCAGCAGGCAGGCATGCGCCCAGACGGCGTCGTATGCGGCTACGGCCTCGAGCTCGTCGAAGCGAAGCAGGCGCGCCCCGACATCGAAGCGCTCGTTTGCCTTGCGGACCATTGCGGGTGTGCCGTCGGTCGCATCGAGGCCGAAACCGCGTTCGACAATCCGGGCCGAATCCTGTCCACCGCCACAGCCGAGCTCGAGAACGTGGGCCCCGGGCTTCAGCCGATCGAGGAAGCTCTTGAGGTGCCGGCTCGGCGCCTGGCCGAAGCCCAGCGTGTAGCGCGGCGCATTCGTTTCGTAGAACGCTATCGTCGCCGGGTCGCTCATTCCGGCGGTGGCTCTCGATAGACTGGGGCTACATCGCGCAGCATCTTGCCTTGGGCATACCGGAACACCATCAGGATCAGCACCATCGTTACGAAGAAATCCGCGAAGGTGCTGTAGAACAGCCAGAAATCGGTCGACCCGTAGAACGCGACAACCAGGTTTAGACCGGCCATGATCGCGCCGAGTACACCCATGCCGATGCCGAGCCGCGCGGGATCTATGTCGCGATAGGGCAGATAGCGTTTCAGCCGGACCGCAAGCCGGTTCCCGCCAGCCACACCGTCGAAAAAGAACAATGAGGCGCTGACGAGGCCGACGACGGACGAGCGGTACTTGACCGCATCGTCGGATTGAAAAACCAGCGCGAGGCCTGCGGAAAGCAACAGCAAGGCTATGCCGAATAGCGCCAGACCCCCAAGCAGGTCGACCTTGGTCAAACGCTGGGCCACCAATAAGGCGACACCGACTGCGGCCCCGATCAGCGCAGCGGTGGTGAGATCGGTCAGCTTGGCGACGACGAAAAAGAGTAGGCCCAGCAGAATGTCGACCGCCAGCGGAATGCGATTGCGCTTGAAGGCGCCGAAATCGATGTGGGAGTTGTGGCCGCCCGCGCCGTCCTTGAAGCCCTGCGACAGTGCGTCGCCGACCGTTCCGTTGGCATAGCTTTCCATCATCTCCCGATATTGCTCGGGATACGCGATGGTCTTTCCGGGGTGGCTTTCGTGGATGAGTTCCCCGTCGCGCCGCACCGCGATGCCAAGGTTCATCGAACTGATGTAGCCGGCTTCGATCTCCATCAACGAGCCGTCGGGGAGCGGCGCGGACAAGCGATGATTGCGCACGGCGTCGGGGCCGATGGCCGGGGTCGCATCCATTGAGACGACCCTGCCATCGAGGCACAGTTCCGAGAACAGACCATCGCTGCGCGATCGCAGCGTTACCAGACCGTTGGTGGAACCGACCCGAAAGCGGCGCCGATAGCGCCAGATCGTCACCCCTGCCACAGGCTTAGGCTTCGATCGCCTCGGCCGCCTCGCGGTCGCGCTGAGCACGGCTTTTCTTTTCGGCAGCCGTCTTCAGCTGTCCGCAGGCCGCATCGATGTCGCGGCCGCGCGGCGTGCGGACGGGGGCGGAGATGCCGCCTTCGAACACGATGTCGGAGAAGCGCTTCACCCGCTCGGGCGTGGACGTGTCGTATGCCGCGCCCGGCCAGGGGTTGAAGGGTATCAGGTTCACCTTGGCGGGCAGCTTGTACTGCTTGAGCAGCCGCACGAGTTCGCGCGCGTGTTCGTCGGTATCGTTCTTGTCCTTCAGCATCACATATTCGAAGGTGATGCGGCGGGCATTGCTGGCACCGGGATAATCGGCGCAGGCCTGCAGCAAGTCCTCGATGCCGTATTTCTTGTTGAGCGGCACGATCTCGTCGCGGATTTCCTTGGTCACCGCGTGTAGTGAGACGGCCAGATTGACGCCGATTTCCTCGCCGCAGCGGTCCATCATCGGCACGACGCCGCTGGTCGATAGCGTGATGCGCCGCTTGGAGAGCGCAAGGCCGTCGCCGTCCATAACCAGCTTGAGCGCACCCTTCACGTTGTCGAAATTGTAGAGCGGTTCGCCCATGCCCATCATGACGATGTTGGTGAGCAGGCGGCCATCACTTGTGTAGTGGCCTTCGTCTTCCGCCTCGTCCAGGCCCGCCATCGAACCCTTGGGCCATTCGCCCAGCGCATCGCGCGCCAGCATGACCTGGCCGACGATCTCGCCCGGCGTCAGATTGCGGACCAGCTTCATAGTGCCGGTGTGGCAGAAGCGGCAATTGAGCGTGCAGCCGACCTGGCTCGACACGCACAGCGTTCCGCGATCCGCATCCGGAATGAAGACCATCTCGAATTCGTGACCGTCGGCGGTCTTGAGCAGCCATTTGCGCGTGCCGTCGGTCGAGTGCTGAGCCTCGACCACTTCGGGACGGCCGATAACGAAACGCTCGGCCAGCCAAGGGCGCATAGTCTTGGCGATGTCGGTCATCGCTTCGAATTCGGTCACGCCGCGGTGGTAAAGCCAGTGGAACACCTGCTTGGCGCGCAGCTTGGCCTGCTTGGGATCAAGGCCCGCCTCGGCCAACAACTCGCGGATGCGGTCTTTCGGCAGGCCGATCAGATCGATGCGGCCATCGGCGCGCGGCGTTATGTCGCGGGCGACGGGAACCGGGTCCACCTGCCCGGGGATGCTCATGAGTGTCGTATCGGCCATGGGAACGGCGCATATAGGCGCGTGAGGGCGTTTTGGCCAGATGGGATGGAGCGCGCAAAATCGATTTGGTGCCATCGGGTTCCAACGGTTTGTCGTGAATTCCGTACTATCTGTTTGCGCCTGCATTCGGTCGATGAGGCGGCACGGCTTGGCGCAAGATTGTGTCGCAGATGCAACACTTTCTTGTTGTGGAAGGTTAATGAAACTGCGCGCGGTCTTTCGCCGTTCTTGAAGTCCACGCTGCTCGTGAAGCGGCGTCGATAAGAAACGGAGTACTAAGAATGAAAAAGACAGTCGCACTTTTCGCAGCCGCCTCGGTGGCCGCTATCGCAGCCCCCGCAGCCGCTCAGGACGCGACGGACGGCACCTTCACCGGCCCGCGCGCCGAAGCGCTTGTCGGTTACGACGTCAGCAAGGCCGGCAGCGACATCGACGACGATGCCAACGAAGGTAACGACCAGTCGATCGATGGCGTCACCTATGGCGTCGGCGTCGGTTACGACTTCAATGCCGGCGGCGTCGTCCTCGGCCTCGAAGGCGAGCTGACCGATTCCACCGCGGACGTCGAGTTCGACGGTGCAGACGGTGAATTCTTCGGTCTCGGCAATGTGAATGCGGGCCGCGACATCTATGTCGGTGCGCGCGCCGGTATCCTCGCGAACCCGGACCTGCTGCTGTACGTGAAGGGTGGCTACACCAACGCCCGCTACAACGTGAACAGCTCGTTCGACGGTGACGAATTCCGCGCCAAGATCGACACCGACGGTTTCCGCGTGGGTGCGGGTGCGGAATACGCGCTCAACGAGAACACCTATGCCAAGCTCGAATACCGCTATTCGAACTACAGCGATGCGGAACTCGATTTCGAAGGCGACACGCCGGATGTCGATCTCGGCGAGATCGATGTCGACCGTCACCAGGTGATGCTCGGCTTCGGCTACCGCTTCTAAGCAGAAGTCGTACTGAAAACGGGGCCGGCAGCGCAGGGCGTTGCCGGTCCCTTTTCGTATCAGCGGCGTGAACAGGCGAGGGTGGCTGCATCCATCGCAGTGGCCGCGCCGGAAAGTGAGTAAGTGTTCGAAAAACGTCGCCCGCGACTGTCGGTCGCGCGGATCGTCATGCTCTGGGCCGAGCGCATCGCGGCGACGATCGCTGCGTCCATCCTCCGATCTTTCGCCCAGGCATCGCCGCCGCCGCCGGTCAGCTCGAAGCGCTGCGAACCGATGCGCAGCTGTATCGACGGCGTTTTCGCCAGCATGCGCGACAGGCGGAAATGCACCTGTCCGCGGATCTGTCGGCGCGGCCAGGTGCCGATGGTGGCGAAGGGCTCGTTGTCGCGCGAGAGGCGGCTCGGCATCGGCTTCGCAATGGCATAGCAGCGCGGGACCGAGGGATCGCGAAAGGCGCCCCAGTCGGAGAAAACGCCGAGGCTGTCCTTCGCTGCCAGCGGGCTCGCGAGGAGGAGCAGGGTGAGGGCGAGCGCTCTACGCATAGTCGATGGCCACCACTTCCCATTCGCGATCACCGCAGGGAAGCCTCACGAGTCGCAAATCCCCGACCGACGCGCCTTTTAGCGCGCGGGCAAGGGGCGAGGACCAGTCGATCCGGCCGGCGCTCGCATCCTGCTCGTCGTCGCCGACCAAGGTGACAGTCTTCTCGGCGTCGTCCTCGTCCGCAAGTGTGACGGTGGCGCCGAAGAAGGCGCGCGATTTGTCGGGCTGCTCCGCGGGATCGATGACGCGCGCGGCCTTCATCCGGCGCGAGAGATGGCCGAGTTCGCGGTCGATCTCGCGCATCCGCTTGCGGCCGTAGAGATAGTCGCCATTCTCGCTGCGGTCGCCGTTCCCGGCGGCCCAGCTGACGATCTCGACGATTTCCGGCCGCTCGGTGCCGAGCAGATGGTCGTATCTCGCACGCAGCGCGGCGTAGCCTCCCGGCGTGATCGGATTGCCCGGTACGGATTTCTGCGCGCCCATCGGCCCGCCCCTAGCGTATTCTATCGCGGCAGGTAACTCGCGATATCGCGCTGGCGGGCCGTGGACTTTTCAGGATGCATATTCGCATAGGCGACCGCATTGCCGATCACGCGCATGACGTAATAGCGCGTCTCGAAATTCGACGGGATCTGCTCGATCCAGGTCACCCAGTCGACAGAGCCGTTGCGCGGATCGCCATTGAGGCGGAGCCACTCGTTCACCCGGCCAGGGCCTGCGTTATAGGCCGCGATGGCGAGCGGGTAAGCTCCGTTGTAGCGGTCCATCAGCCGCGCGAAATGCGCATCGCCTAGGCGGATGTTGTAGCTGGGATTGGCGGTCAGATCGGCCGACATATAGGCGACGCCGATCTTGCCCGCTTCCTCACGCGCCGTGCCGGGCATGAGCTGCATCATGCCGCGCGCACCGGCGTGGCTGACTCGGGTGCGGTCGAACTCGCTCTCCTGCCGCGCGATGGCGTGGACCATGGTCCAGTTCGCGCCGCTATGCGTTTGCACGGTCGGGAAACCGATGCGCTCGTAGCCCTTGAGGCCGTGCTCGCCCGCGACCAGACCCGCGACCACTGCCATTTCCTCGAGGCCCGTCTGCCGTGCAAGTTCGCCGACCAGCGCCATTTCTTCAGGCGTATCCGCCTTCTCGGCGACCGCTTCGAAGAACGCGCGCTCCGTGCGCCAGTCCTGCCGGTTGCGCGAAAGCGCGCGGATAGCCTGTGTCAGCGGATCGCTGTCGAAAGCGGAGCGCTGCTCCGACGACGACTGCGGCTGGGGCAGGGCGGCAAAGCTGGGCATCGGACGGCCCAATTCGCTCAGCGCCAACTGACCGTAATACCACTCTGGATATTCGGCCGCCATTTCCCAATAGCGCTGCGCTTCGGCGCGATCGCCTGCACGTGCCGCAGCGCGCCCGGCCCAGAAGAAGCCTTTCGAACGAGTGAGCGGCGTCTTGGCGGCGGTGCCGTAGCGATAGAACAGCGGCGCGGCGCGCTGGCCGTCACCCATGGACCAGAGCGCCTTGGTGCCACCGAGCCACATGAGGTCGGTGTATTTGTCGCGCAGAGTGAAGGACCCTTCCGAAATATCGGTCCCCGGTGCGAAGAAATCGTCCACCTTGGAGGCGATGGCGACCGCCTGGCTCGGAGCGCCCGCGCTCTTCGCGACAGCCAGCGCTTCGCTGATGAAGGCGTCACCGTCGAAGGCAGGCGCATTGAAAGTTGCGCGATTGCCGAGCAGGTTCACCGCCTGGAGTGGCTGGCCCGAACTGCGGTAATACTTCGTCAGATTATACACATAGCCCGCATCGCTCATCGCGTCCTGCGGAGCCGAGCCCATCGAGCCGCCGAGCAGCGACATGCGCGCCTGCGCCATCTGGCGATAGGCGGGCGAAACGCGCGCGATGTGGCGCGATGCGGCTTCGAGATTGCCTTGCCACAGCAGCGCATCCATCCGCGCATCGTGGTCTTCCGGCGCAAAGCGGCTGCCGAAGAGACCCACGAGATAAAGCTCTGCCGGCCCGCTCATGGTGCCGCCCCGCCACGCCTCACGCGCCATTTCCAGCGCCTCGGGCCGGTCCATCGAGGCGAGTGCCAGCGCATAGCGCGCTCGGCCGCTATTGGTCAGCGGCGGGTTCTTATCGAAAAATGCCACCAGAGCCTGCGGCGACGCGGCCTCGCTATCGAGCGCGTTTTCGGCGCGGCGCTGGAGCAAGTCTTCCTTGGGGAAGTCCGGATAGGTCGTGATGAAATTGGCGTAGGAGCCGAAGGACAGATCGTCGCGCTTGGTGAGATATTCCCACTGCGAAATCGCCGCATCGATCCGCGCGGGCTGCTGCGCCACCATGGTGCTGCGCCCGTCGCTCTGCGCCGAAGCAGTGGCCGGCAGCACGAAAGCGGTGGTTGCGAGGAGGATCGAAGTGATTGCTGTTGTCTTGCCCATGCTGGACATAATGGCTCCCGGCTCCTTATCAGGCGCTGAATGAAAAATCCCGTCGCGCGATTTCTCGCGACTTGTCATCTATCTAACGCAGGACCTCAGTAAATGTTCTCAGGCTCGATACCGGCTCTGGCGACTCCTTTCCGCGACGGAGCGTTCGACGAGAAGGCTTTTCGCCGCCTGGTCGATTGGCAGATCGACAATGGCAGCAAGGCGCTGGTGCCCTGCGGCACCACCGGCGAGGCCTCCACGATCTCCAATGCGGAGCATCACCGCGTGGTGGAGGTCTGCATCGAGCAGGCCGCAGGCCGTGTTCCGGTGATCGCCGGCTGCGGCAGCAACGACACTCGCAATGCGCTGCTGCACATGAACTTCGCCGAGAAGGCCGGTGCCGCAGCCGGCCTGTGCGTTGCGCCTTATTACAACCGCCCGAGCCAGGCGGGGCTGATCGCGCATTTCAGCTTCCTTGCCGAAAACAGCGATCTGCCGATCGTGCTCTACAACGTTCCGAGCCGTACGGTCACCGATATAGAGGACGAGACGGTGGTCGAGCTGGTGCGCAAATTCCCGAAGCAGATCGTCGCTATCAAGGATGCCAGCGGCGACCTGTCACGCGTGGCCGACCACCGGATGGGGCTGGACCACGATTTTTGCCAGCTGTCCGGCAATGACGAGCTCTGGCTTCCGCATTCGGCCGCGGGCGGGGCGGGGTGCATCTCGGTGACGGCGAACGTAGCCCCGGCGCTATGCGCGGAATTCCACGAAGCGATTGCGGCCAACGATCTCGTGAAGGCGCGCAAGCTCAATGACCGCCTGTTCCCGCTGCATTATGCAATGTTCTCCGACGCGAGCCCCGCGCCGGTCAAATACGCACTCAGCCGCGTCCACGACTGGTTCTCCGAAGACGTTCGCCTGCCGCTGTGCAACGCGAGCGATGAAAGCCGCAAGCAGGTCGACGAAGCGCTGGAAATCGCCGGGCTGATCTGACCGCCCTTTCCTTTTGTACACTGCGACCCTAGATGCGCCCACCCTATGGCCCGTCCCAAACCCGCCACCTTCGACAAGCAGAAGACCGTCGCCGACAACCGGCGGGTGCGGTTCGACTATCATGTCGAGGAGACGTTCGAGGCCGGACTCGCGCTGCAGGGCACCGAGGTGAAGGCGCTGCGGGCGGGCGAGGCGAGCATCAAGGAAAGCTATGCCGAGGTGCGCGACGGGCAGGTGTGGCTGATTAATGCCAACATCCCCGAATATTCGCACGGCAACCGGCTCAATCACGAGCCGCGCCGGCCGCGCAAGCTGCTGCTGCACGCGCGCGAGATCGAAAAGCTGTTCGGTGCGGTCGAGCGCAAGGGCATGACGCTGGTCCCGCTGTCGGTCTATTTCAATTCGACCGGGCGCGCGAAGGTCGAACTGGCGCTCGCCAAGGGCAAGCAGGCGCATGACAAGCGGCAGACGGTGAAGGACCGCGACTGGAAGCGCGACAAGGCGCGCTTGATGCGCGAGAAGGGCTGAGCGGCTCGTCCTTCGTCAACCGGCCGATAGCCATTGCGCATTCATCGCCATGCGCTAGAGCGCGGGCCTTGCACTCGCCGGGGCGCAAGCGCATCTGTGAAACGTGGTCATGAGCAATCCGAAGTCCAAAACCTTCCTGTCGGACCTGATCCGCAAATACATGCCCACTCGCGAGCAGCTTGCCGAGAACAAGTATCTCAAGCCGATCGCCCATCGTTTCCTGACGCCGGAACTCTGGCGCTTCACGCGGCGCAGCGTGCCGCGGGGGGTGGCACTGGGGATATTTGCTGGATTTATTATCCCGGTCGGGCAGATATTCCTCGCCGCCTTCATGGCGTTGCCCGCTCGCGCCAACGTGCCGCTGTCGGCGCTGGTCACCTTCATTACCAACCCGTTCACCTTCCCGATCTGGGCGGTTATTGCCAACCGCGTCGGCGCATTCATCCTCGAGGTCGATCTCGACGTGACCGGCGGTGCTGCGCAGGATGAAATCACCAGCGGGCGCTGGGCGTGGCTGGTCGAGATGTTCGAAGGCGTCGGGGTGACCGTGCTGGTGACGATTTTCGGCTTCGTCGTTCTGGCCGTCGTGGGTGCGGCCATCGGCTATCTTCTCTCAAGCTTCGTCTGGCGTTTCATTGTCGCCGGCAAGCGCCGCCGCCGACTGCGCGCGGCCGAACGCCGGATGGACGAGCGCTTGGCGGAGGACAACGAATGACGCCCTCCGACGACACGACCATAGCGCGCCTTCCGCCGCTGCCGCTGATCGCCGGGGTGCTTGGCGCCTGCGTGCTCTCCATCGTACTGGTCGGGCTGGTCGGCGGGGAAGCCGTGGTCGCGATAGCCTATGGCGGTGCGCTGGTCGCTTTCCTGCTCATGCTGCTGCTCGCCGCGCGATTGCGGACGGGGCCGGTCGAGCAGGAGGCCGGGGTGCCCGATTGGTCGGTTACCGCGGCCGCAGTCGAAGACAGCAAGCGGGCAGTCGCCATCACCGATCGGGCCAACCGCTTGATCTGCGCCAATTCCTCTTACGAGGACTGGTTCGGGGAGGCAGTTCCGCCGCTCGACGTCGCCTTTGCGTCGAAATCCTCCGAACGCCTGATGATCGCTGCGCGCGAGGCCTGGCGCGACGGGCATGCGCGCGTAGATCTCCTGACCATTGAAGGTGTCGAGAAGCGCTTCCGGCTCGATGTCGATCGCGCCGGGCGGGGCGAGGATTATCTCGTCTGGCGCTTCGGCGAGATCGTCCAGGAACGCAGCTACGACGGGCTGGCAGAGCGGGTCGAGGGGCCCTTCGGGGAAGTCATGTCGCGCGCCGGGCTCGAACTTGCGATGGTCGCGCCCGACGGTATCGTGCAAGCGGCCACCGTGGGCCTGGCCGAGCGAGCCACGGGCGATGCCGCTACATCGCTGGTCGGCATGGAATTCGTCCAATTGCTGCGCTCGGACGACCGCGACCGTATCTTCTTCGCGCGCGAGGGCCAGCAAGGCTCGCCGCAGACGCTGGTCCATGTCCCGCTGGAATTGCAGCGCGGCAATCGCGCCAAGGATGCCGACCAGGCGCCGTCGCTGATGCTGCTGATCGACCGGACCGTCGGGATCGGCGGCGGCTTCGAAGGGAATGGCAAGGCGGCGATTCCGCAGCTCGAGGCATTGCTCGCCGCGCTCCCGCTGGGCCTCGCGCTGACCGATCGCGACGGGCGCTTCCTGTTCGCCAACGCTGCTTTCCTGCGCGCCGTCGAGCGCGAGGAGCAAGGGCTGCCGCAATTCCCCTCCGATCTCGTCGTGCGCGAGGACAAGGCGGCGATCGCCGACACCGTGCGCCGCTTCGCCAAGGGCGCGAGTTCCAGCGGAGACATGGCGGTGCACCTCGCCGGCAACAAGGAGGAGCCGGTCTCGATCGGCCTCGCCGGGATCCGCGGGCTGGGCGATGCGGCAGTGCTGCTGTCGATCACCGATTCCACCGAAGAAAAGCGCCTGCGCCGCCAGGTCGCGCAAGCCACCAAGATGCAGGCGGTCGGCCAGCTGGCGGGCGGCGTCGCGCACGACTTCAACAATGTGCTGACCGCGATCATCGGCTATTGCGATCTCATGCTGCTGCGGCACACGCCCGGCGATAGCGACTACGACGACATCCAGCAGATCAAGGCGAATTCCAACCGTGCAGCCAGCCTCACGCGCCAGCTGCTTGCCTTCAGCCGCCAGCAGACGCTGCTGCCGGTGGTGCTCCAGCTGCCCGACGTGGTCAGCGAGGTGAGCCAGCTCCTGAAGCGCCTGATGGGCGACAAGATCGAATTCGTCGTGCGCCATGACCGCGAGCTGGGCCCGGTGCGTGCCGACCCGCAGCAGCTCGAACAGGTCATCATCAATCTCGCCGTGAATGCTCGCGATGCGATGCAGGCGCATGCCGCGAAAAGCGGGAAGCAGGATTGGAAGGGCCGGCTCACGCTCGCCACACGGCGCGTGTCCGCGCGCGACGTGCGCAAGATGGGCAGCGACATCATGCCGGCGGACGATTACACCGTGCTGATAGTGCAGGACACGGGCGGGGGCATCCCGCAGGACCTCATCAGCAAGATTTTCGAGCCCTTCTTCACCACCAAGGAGCAGGGGAAGGGCACGGGCCTCGGCCTTTCGACGGTCTACGGTATCGTCAAGCAGTCGAACGGCTTCATCTTCGCCGACAATGTGCGCGGGCCCGATGGCAACACCACCGGCGCGCGCTTCACCATCTACCTGCCGGTCCACAGCGGCGAATTGCCCGCCGTGATGCGCCGCGAGGAAGAGGCGGAGCCCAAGGCCAGCGAATGGTCCGGCGGGGGAAAACTGCTGCTGGTCGAAGACGAGGATATGGTCCGCGCCGTCGCCGAGCGGGCGCTCGTGCGCGCGGGTTATACCGTCACCACCGCCTCTGACGGCGAGGAAGGCCTGGCCGCGATCGCCAATGGCTCGGACAATTTCGACCTCATCGTGTCCGACGTGGTCATGCCCGCGATGGACGGACCGGCGATGGCCCGCGCGATCCGTCGGGTTAAACCGAAGATCCCGATCCTGTTCATGTCCGGCTATGCCGAGGAACAACTGCGCAACGATATCGACATCGACAACATGTATTTCATCGCCAAGCCCTTCAGCGTGCAGCAGATCAACGCCAAGGTCGCCGACGTTCTCGCCGCTCAGGGCGGGGGCTAGGCGTCAGTTTCTTGCTTACGCGGAACAAACCGCGAAAAAATTTCGTTCCCTACTTGTTCTTTGAGAACAAAGCCGATACATCATGTTCCAGTTGAAGAGTCGAAGGGCGGCTCTTTGCAAGCGCAGGAGGTGATGTCATGGCGGCCAATCTGAAGCTGGTAGAAGGAAAGCAAGTGGACGCAGACCGTCAGAAGGCACTCGACGCCGCGCTCGCACAGATCGATCGTGCGTTCGGCAAGGGTTCGGCAATGAAGCTGGGCTCGAAGGAAGCGATGAATGTGGAGGCGATCTCGACCGGCTCGCTCGGTCTCGACATCGCGCTCGGGATCGGCGGCCTGCCCAAGGGCCGTGTGATCGAAGTTTACGGCCCGGAAAGCTCGGGCAAGACGACGCTGGCGCTGCATGCCATTGCCGAGGCCCAGAAGGCCGGCGGCACCGCCGCCTTCGTCGACGCCGAACATGCGCTCGACCCGGTCTATGCCAAGAAGCTCGGCGTCGATATCGACGAGCTGATCGTGTCGCAGCCCGACACGGGCGAGCAGGCGCTCGAAATCACCGACACGCTGGTGCGCTCCAATGCGATCGACATTCTCGTGGTCGACTCGGTCGCTGCATTGGTGCCGCGCGCCGAGATCGAGGGCGAAATGGGCGACAGCCATGTCGGCCTGCAGGCGCGCCTCATGTCGCAGTCGCTGCGCAAGCTGACCGGCTCGATCAACCGCTCCAAGTGCATGGTGATCTTCATCAACCAGCTGCGCATGAAGATCGGTGTGATGTACGGCAATCCGGAAACCACGACCGGCGGCAACGCGCTGAAGTTCTACGCTTCGGTCCGCCTCGACATCCGCCGCACCGGCCAGATCAAGGACCGTGACGAAGTGGTCGGCAACTCGACCCGCGTGAAGGTCGTCAAGAACAAGGTCGCACCGCCGTTCAAGCAGGTCGAATTCGACATCATGTATGGCGAAGGCATCTCCAAGATCGGCGAGATCCTCGACCTCGGCGTGAAGGCCGGCGTGGTTGAGAAGTCGGGCAGCTGGTTCAGCTACGACAGCGTCCGCATCGGCCAGGGCCGCGAGAACGCCAAGACCTTCCTCAAGGAAAATCCCGAGATGTGCGCCAAGTTGGAAGCCGCAATCCGCGGCCGCACCGACGAGGTGGCCGAAGAGATGATGACCGGTCCGGACGCGGACGAGGACTGATATCTCTTCAAGCGGGAGCGCGCCTGCCCATCCCCCGGGCCCGCGTGATAGCCGGACTGTCCCCCGGCGCTCCCGAATGAACGGAAAGCCGGTGCGCGCCTCCCTTGGCCGCACCGGCTTTTCCGTTTGGGCTGCTTGTTCATCTTGGCGCTGCTGGCGAGCCGCTTGCGCCTCGCCTAGGGTCTCGGGCGAATCGATCCGCCGACAAACCTCGCGATGGCGGCGCGCAGGAGAGAGCCGATGACCATCACCGTCCACCATCTCAACAACAGCCGGTCGCAACGTATTCTCTGGCTGCTCGAGGAATTGGGGGCCGATTACGAGATCGAGCATTACCAACGCGACGCGGAGACCAATCTCGCACCGCCCGAACTCAAGCAGCCGCATCCGCTCGGCAAGTCGCCGCTGATCGAGGACGACGGCCTGCGCGTCGCCGAAAGCGGCGCAATCATCCAGTATCTGTGCGAGCGCCATGGCGGCGATAGCTGGCTGCCCGAGACGTCCGGTGAAGACCGTGTCCGCCACCTCGAATGGATGCAGTTCGGCGAAAGCAGCTTTTTCGTGCCGGTGATGCTCAAGATCATGGCCGGCCGGCTCGGCGAGGGCGCTGCGCCGATCATGCCCCGCATTGACGAACAATTCGCCGCGCATGTCGCCTTCATGGAAGACGGGATCAACGACTCCGGTCATTTCGTCGGCGACGACTGGACGGCCGCCGACGTCATGATGAGCTTCCCTGCCGAGATCGCCGTGATGCAGGGCTACGGAGAAAAGGCACCGAAGACCGTGAAATTCGTCGAGGCCGTGCACGCCCGACCCGCCTGGCAGCGCGCGCGTGAGCGCGGTGGCCCGTATTTCGTCTGGTGAGATCGCTCTGCCGCATGACTTGAGTTTGTACCGTCCAGCTTGCAAAGCGGGCTCCGTGTCATGACCTCCATCGCAGGTACGGAAAACAACAATGAAGATTGCAGTGTTCGGCCTGGGATATGTCGGCCTTTCCAACGCCATCATGCTGGCCAAGCACAATACGGTGGTGGGCTGCGATATAGTGTCCGACCGCGTGGCATCGCTGAACGCTCGCCGTTCGCCGATCCAGGACGATCTGGTCGAGGAATATCTAACCCATGACGATTTGGACCTGAGTTTTACGACCGATGCAGCCGAGGCGATCGACGGGGCGGATTTCGCCGTGGTTGCGGTGCCTACCAATTACGATCCCGAAACGAACTTCTTCGACACATCGGCTGTCGATGACGTCATAGAGAAAATCATAGCTGCGAGCCCCGACACTGTGATCGTCGTCAAATCGACCATCCCCGTCGGCTATACTTCCGACGCGCGGGCCAGGTTCGGATCGGACAATATCATATTCAGCCCGGAATTCTTGCGAGAAGGAAAGGCCCTCTACGACAATCTGCATCCCTCCCGCGTAATCGTCGGGGAGCGGTCCGAGCGAGCGCAACAATTCGCCGATCTGCTGGTCGAGCCGGCGCTCATTTCCGATGTCCCTGTCCTCCTTACGGAGGCGGAAGAAGCCGAAGCGATCAAGTTGTTCGCCAACACCTATCTCGCCATGCGGGTTGCGTTCTTCAACGAACTCGACAGCTACGCTCTCTCTCGTGGGATGGATACGCGCCAAATCATCGAGGGTATCGGCCTCGATCCGCGCATCGGCATGCATTACAACAACCCGTCTTTCGGTTACGGCGGATATTGCCTGCCGAAAGATACGAAGCAGCTTCTCGCCAACTATTCCGAGGTTCCGCAGAACCTGATCCGCGCGGTCGTGGATGCGAACCGGACCCGGAAGGATTTCCTCGCCGACCGGATAATCGCCCGTCAGCCGAAGACCGTCGGCGTATTCCGCCTCGTGATGAAGGCCGGATCGGACAATTTTCGCCAATCGTCGATCCAGGGGATCATGAAGCGCATCAAGGCGAAGGGCATCGAAGTCGTGGTTTACGAGCCCGTAATGGACGACGATTCCTTCTTCGGTTCGCGGGTGATTCGCGACCTCGATGAGTTCAAGCGCGAGGCGGACATCATTGTTGCCAACCGGCTCGATCCCGAACTGGAGGACGTGCGCGACAAGGTCTTCACGCGCGACCTGTTCGGCGCCGATTGATGGCCGAGACCCGCACGGCGCTGGTCACCGGATCGGCCGGCTTCATCGGCTCGTTCCTATGCCAGCGGCTGCTCGACGACGGGTTTGCGGTCGTCGGTGTCGACAATATGTCGGACTATTACGATCCGGAACTGAAACGCCGTCGGCAGGCGCGGCTGCTCGAGGTTGAAGGGTTTCGTGCTGTAAACCAGCCGATCGAAACACCCGGTTTGCTTGCAGATCTTATGGGCGATTGCGAGCCCGAAATCGTCATCCACCTCGCAGCTCAGGCTGGGGTGCGCTACTCGATCGAGAACCCGCGCACTTATATCGAAAGCAATCTGCTCGGGACTTTCGAGTTGCTCGAGGCGGCGCGCGCGCATCCCCCGCAGCACATGCTCCTCGCCTCGACCTCGTCCGCCTACGGCGCGAACACCGACATGCCCTATCGCGAGACGATGAAGGCCGACCACCAGATGTCCTTCTATGCCGCCACCAAGAAGGCCAACGAGGCGATGGCGCATTCCTACGCCCATCTCTTCGATCTCCCGGTGACGATGTTCCGCTTTTTCACCGTGTATGGTCCGTGGGGTAGGCCCGACATGGCTCTTTTCAAATTCGTCCGGGCCATCCTGCAGGGCGAGGCTATCGACGTTTACAATCATGGCCGGATGATGCGCGACTTCACCTATGTCGAGGATCTGGTCGAGGCGATCCGTCGCCTGATCGATGTGCCCCCCGTTCGTCCTGGCGACGGAGAAGAGATCGCGGAACACGACAGCCTGTCCCCGGTTGCACCGTGGCGGATCGTCAACATCGGCAATTCGGCGCCGGTCGAACTGATGGACATGATCGAGGCGGTCGAGGCCGCTCTGGGCATGACGGCCGAGAAGAACTTCATGGAGATGCAGGCGGGCGACGTTCCGGCGACCTGGGCCGATACGGAGTTGCTTGAGTCGCTCACGGGATACGTCCCCCGCACGGACATCCGGGACGGTGTCCGCAGCTTCGTCGAATGGTATCGGGACTATTACAAAGTCTGAGGCGAGCAATGCCCCGGCGGCTGTCCGGCGCATAGCGTCACCGCCGATCGCAGCCCCCGCACAGTCTGACCGGGCATTCCCGCTTGTCGCTGGCGCGCCGATTGCCTAACTGCGCTGGCATGACCTCGACCAACGACATCCGCCGCAGCTTCCTCGACTATTTCGGCTCCAGCGATCACGCCGAGGTGGCGAGCGCGCCGCTGGTGCCGTTCAGCGATCCGACGCTGATGTTCGTCAATGCGGGCATGGTGCCGTTCAAGAACGCTTTCACCGGCCTCGAGACCCCGCCCGCCCCGCGCGCTACGAGTTCGCAGAAATGCGTGCGCGCCGGCGGCAAGCATAACGATCTCGACAATGTCGGCTACACCGCGCGGCACCACACCTTCTTCGAGATGCTCGGCAATTTCAGCTTCGGAGACTATTTCAAGGAACAGGCGATCGACCACGCCTGGACGCTGCTGACCAAGGAATGGGGCCTCGATCCCGAACGCCTGCTGGTCACCGTCTACCACACGGATGACGAGGCTTTCGACCTCTGGAAGAAGCGCACCGGGTTCGCGGACGAGAAGATCATCCGCATCCCGACCAAGGACAATTTCTGGGCCATGGGTTCGGACGGTCCGTGCGGCCCGTGCTCGGAAATCTTCTACGACCATGGGGACCATATCTGGGGCGGACCTCCGGGGTCGCCTGAGGAAGACGGCGACCGTTTCGTCGAAATCTGGAACCTCGTCTTCATGCAGTTCACGCAGGAAAACGACGAGATCGTCGGCGACCTGCCCAAGCCCAGCATCGACACCGGCATGGGGATTGAGCGCGTCGCCGCGGTCATGCAGGGCGTGCACGACAATTACGACACCGACACGTTCAAGGCGCTGATCGGCGCAAGCGAGAGCCTGACCGGTGTAAAAGCCGAGGGCGACAACACCGCAAGCCATCGGGTCATTGCCGACCACTTGCGTTCCACCAGCTTCCTGCTCGCCGACGGCGTTCTGCCGAGCAATGAGGGCCGCGGGTATGTCCTGCGCCGCATCATGCGCCGCGCTATGCGGCATGCGCATCTGCTGGGCGCAAAGGATCCGCTGATGCACCGTCTCGTCCCGGAACTCGTCAGCGAGATGGGTGCAGCCTATCCGGAGCTCGTCCGCGGCCAGCCGCTGATCCAGGAAGTGCTGGAACGCGAGGAAGTGCAGTTCCGCCGCACGCTCGACAAGGGCCTGCGCCTGCTCGACGATGCGACCGCCGACATGGGCGAGGGCGGCACGCTGCCCGGCGAGACCGCGTTCAAGCTCTACGACACATATGGCTTTCCCTACGATCTGACCGAGGATGCCTTGCGTGGCCGCGGGATTGCGGTCGACAAGGAGGGCTTCGACGCAGCGATGGCCGAGCAGAAGGCCAAGGCGCGCGAAGCGTGGAAAGGCTCTGGCGAGGCGGCGAACGAGGAAGTCTGGTTCGACATCGCCGAACGTGCAGGCTCGACCGAATTTACCGGCTATGCCTCCACGACCGGCGAGGCCGAGGTCGTCGCGATCGTCAAGGACGGCGCGGAAGTTGCGAGCGCCGCAGAGGGCGAGGAGGTCATCATCCTCACCAACCAGACGCCGTTCTACGGAGAGAGCGGCGGCCAGACGGGCGATGCCGGACGAATCTGGACGCCGGAAGGGCTGGAATTCGCGGTCGAGACGACCAACAAGCCGCTCGGCCGCTTGCACACCCATGTCGGCAAGGTCGGCAAGGGTTCGGTTGCGGTGGGCGACGCCGTGCATCTCGAAATCGACGCCGAGCGCCGGGATCGCATTCGCGCGAACCATTCGGCGACCCATCTCGTTCATGCCGCCCTGCGCGATCGTCTGGGCGATCATGTTACGCAAAAAGGCTCGCTGGTTTCCGACGACCGCTTCCGCTTCGACTTCTCGCACCCGAAGCCGATGACCGAGGACGACATCGCGGTGGTCGAGGCCGAAGTGAATGCGGAAATCCGCGCCAACGAACAGGTTTCGACCCGCCTGATGACGCCGGACGATGCCGTGGCCGCCGGCGCGCTCGCGCTGTTCGGCGAGAAATACGGCGACGAGGTCCGCGTTCTGTCCATGGGCAGCAAGGGCGAGGGCGGACGCAATTATTCGGTCGAGCTCTGTGGCGGTACGCACGTGAAGGCCACCGGAGACATCGGCCTGTTCAAGATCGTGTCCGAAAGCGCGGTCAGTTCCGGCGTGCGCCGCATCGAGGCGCTGACCGGCGAGGCTGCTCGCGCCTGGCTGGTCGCGCGCGACGAGGCGGTCCGGGCTATTGCCAGTGCGCTCAAGACCTCGCCCGACGAAGCGCCGCAGCGTGTCGCTGCGTTGGTCGACGAACGCAAACGCCTCGAAAAGGAGTTGGCCGAGGCGAAGCGCGCGCTGGCGCTTGGGGGCGGCGGATCAGGCGATGCCGGCCCCGCCGACGAGGACATCGGCGGGATCGCCTTTTCCGGTCAGGTGATCGACGGGCTCAACCCCAAGGAACTGCGTCCGCTGCTGGACGAGGCCAAGACCCGCATGGGGTCGGGCATCGCTGCGATCTGTGCGGTGAACGACGGCAAGGCTGCCTTCGCCTGCGCTGTCACCGACGACCTCACCCACCGGTTCAGCGCAGTCGAGCTCGTGCGCGCAGGCGTCGAGGCACTTGGCGGCAAGGGCGGCGGCGGCCGTGCGGACATGGCACAGGGCGGCGGTCCGGACGGATCCAAAGCGCAGGATGCCTTGGCCGCCGTGCGCGAAGCGCTCGCACGCGAAAACGCCTGACAGCCGCGAAGCTGCCAGGCGTTCCTCTCCTCTCCGGAGAAATCTGTGGTGCCAATCAGGCGCTGGGCGTGCTCTTCGTCGTGGGCTGGGAGCCGTGTGCTACATCGTAGCCTTCGGTATCACCCGGCGCTCCGCGCTTTTCGGTCGGAGCGCGATCCTTCAGCGGGTCCTGCACGTTCTGCGGCTTGAACTTCTCGCTGTTCGGCGTCGGCTTCGTCGGATCGTTTTCGGGGTTGCTCATGTCTATCTCCTTTGCCCTTTCAACGCATTGAAAAGCCAAAGGTTCAGATAATTCCCGAAAGTCTCAGCCGTCCGCCGTGCTCGATCGCAATTTAGGCTTGTAATCGAGCGCGCCCTCTTCCTCGATCTGGGCGCGGAATTCGTCGCGCTTTTCGTGGATCGAGGCGATGACCGGCCCCATGGCGACGCCGATATCAACCAGCACGGCCTCGGATAGTTGCAGCGAGCTTTCGAGCGTTTCCGGGACAGCATGGCTGGCGCCGGCACGGTAAAGCTCCGCCGCATGCCGCACGTCGCGCGCGCGGCATACGATGAGCAGGTCCGGGTAATCCTTGCGTAGCTTGGCCACCAAGCGCTGCGTCAGCACCGGTTCGTCCATCGTCAGTACGACAGCGAGCGCGTCATCCACGCCCAACCGGCTCAGCGCATCGCCGCGTGCAGCATCGCCGAAGGTCGCGCGATAGCCTTTACGCTTGGCTGCCTCGATCAGGTCCGGATTGGAATCGATGGCAACATAAGGCTTGTCGTGCGCCTGCAGCATCTGGGCGACCAGCAAGCCGACGCGACCGGCACCGATGACCACCACGCGGCCTTCTGCCTCGTCCTCTTCGGGCAGCTCGGGAATGGGTTCTACCCGCCGCGCGATGGCGCGCCCAAGCATGGCAAGTAGCGGCGTGACCGTCAGGCCGATCGCAGTGACGATCTGCCAGAACTGCGCCGTCCCGGGCTGGATCAGCAGCGCCGAACTGGCTGCGGCAAGCACGATCAGCGTCGTTTCCGATGGGCTGGCCATGAGGATGCCGGTTTCGGCCGCGGTGCTGCGCCGCGCGCCCATCAGTCGCAGGAGGATGCCGGTGACCGAGGCCTTGAACACCAGGATCAGCACCACGGCGGTCGCGATCAGGCCGAGATTGTCCCAGATCGTCGCAAGGTCGATGCTCATACCGACGGTGATGAGGAAGATCCCGAGCGCGAGACCCTTGAAGGGCTCCATGATGCTCTCGACCTCGCCGTGATATTCGGTCTCCGCGATCAGCAGGCCGGCAATCAATGCGCCGACAATCGGCGAAAGGCCCACGGCGGCCGTCGCCAGGCTCGCGCCGATAACCACCAGCAGCGATGCCGCGAGGAACAGCTCGGGGCTTTTGGTGCGCGCCGCCTGGCCGAACAATCGGGGAAGGGCGAAGCGACCAAGGACCATCATCGCAAGGATCACCGCGCCGCCCTGCCACAGGGTCGTCAGCATGCCTTCCCACCCCTCGGCCTCGGCATTGGGTGCCATCGCGCCGAGGATGAAGATGATCGGCACGATCATGATGTCCTCGAACAGCAGCATCGAAAGCGCCGCGCGCCCCACTGGCGTGTGCGTGCCGGCAATCGGCAGCACGATGGCGGTGGAGGAGAAGGCGAGGGCGAAACCGAGCGCCAGCGCCCCGGTCCAATACTGGCCCATCATCGCCAGGAAGATCGCGGCGATCGTCCCGATGACGAGCAGCTCCAGCGCGCCGAGACCGAAGACCAGCCGACGCATCTGCCACAGGCGGTTGAAGCTCAGCTCGAGGCCGATCGCGAACAGCAGCAGGATGATCCCGAACTCTGCGAACAAGTCCAAAGAGTCCGGATCGGATATGGTTATGTGATTGAGCCATGGATGCTCGAACACCATCCTCCCCAGACCATAGGGTCCGACGAGGATTCCGATCAGGATGAACCCGATGACCGGCGTGATGCGGAAGCGGGTGAAGACCGGAATGACCAATCCCGCCGCGCCGAGAATGACCAGCGCGTCGGACAGGGCGGGGGAGGCGAGTTCGGCGGAAGCCATGGATTTCGTCTAGTGCGAAGGCGGCGGGCTGTCACCCGCGTTGACGGCGTTAGCCACCGCCGGGCCCCGTCGGGCCGAGAGGCTCACGGCGAGGCTTCGGCTTGCCAGGATGCTTGCCTTCTTCGTCCCACTCGATGCGGTAGAGATCGAAGCGCCGGTCCGCGAGATTGCGGACGGTCCCTTCGGCCCGTGCCCAGCTAAGATCGGCGAGATTCACATCGCTGATAGTGAGCGTTTCGACGTTCTCGCTCGATTCGGCGGCGATACCGTCGCGCGCGAAGGGAAAGTCGCAGGGCGTCAGGATGCAGCTCTGGGCATACTGGATGTCCATATTGCCGACATTCGGCAGATTGCCGACATTGCCCGACAGGACGACGAAGCACTGGTTCTCGATCGCGCGCGCCTGTCCGCAATAGCGCACGCGCAAGTATCCCTGCCGGCTGTCGGTGCAGAAGGGCACGAAGATGATGCGCGCGCCTTCATCAGCCAAGCGGCGGCTGAGTTCGGGGAATTCGCTGTCGTAGCAGATCTGCACGCCGATGGGGCCGCAGTCGGTCTGGATCACCTCGACCTTGTCGCCGCCCTTGATGTTCCACCAGTACCGTTCGTTGGGGGTGGGGTGGATCTTCTCCTGCGCATGCACAGACCCGTCGCGCAGGCAGACATAGGCGACGTTGTGGATGTCGCCATCGTCCATCCGTGTCGGGTGGCTGCCGGCGATGATATTGATGTTGTAGCGCATCGCCATGTCGGAGATGTCGTCGCGCAGGCGCGGCGTGTATTCGGACAGCCGCTCGATCGCCTCGACGGGGGAGAGTTCTTTCTCCTCGAAACTGAGCAGCATGAGCGTGAAGAGTTCGGGAAAGACGATGAAGTCCGCCTCGTAATCGCTTGCGACGTCTACGAAATATGTCACGTGGCGCATGAACTCGTCGTAATCCGCGACCGCGCGTGCCTGCAGCTGGCAGGTGGCGACACGCACTGCCTCCACACCGCGCGGGAGGCGCTTCTTCACCGGCTGGTCGCGCTCGACATAGGGATTGCGCCAGACCATCATCACGGCGTTGGCCATGCTGGCCTTATCCTCGGGGAGGTAGCCCTCCATGATCCGCTCGGGCTCGAAGCCGTTAGCGAGCTGGAAGCGCAGGACGGGGTCGTGGAGCTTTCCTTCGACCACCTTGTCGAGATAGTCCTGCGGATTGTCGACGCGGCGGCGGAAGCGGCGGTAATTGGGCATGCGGCCGGCAAAAACGATGCCGGTCAGGTCCTTCTCCTCGGCCAGCGCGCGGCGCTCTTCATAGAGGCGGCGCCCGATGCGGACCCCGCGCACCTTGGGATCGACGCACATCTCGTAGCCATAAAGCCAGTCGCCGGTAGGATCGTGGCGGCTGCCGAAGCCGTTGCCGGTGATCTCCTCCCAGTCGTGATCCTGGAAGGCGAGCGCTTCGGCCAGCTGCATGGTCGCGCAATAGCCGACAACTTCCTCGTCGAGCAGGGCGACGAAGCAGCCTTCCTTGAAATTGTTGATCTGGCCGCGGATTTCGCCGTGCGTATAGGCAGGCATGTCCTCGTAAACCCGGCGTACCAGGTTGGCGATGCCCGGAATATCCTTGATCATCGCATTGCGCACTTCGAGCCGGCGCTGGCCGAACTTCTCGCTGCCCTTGCGCTTCGGCGTGCGCTTCCTTGCCGGTGGATTAGCCACTTTCGTCCCCGTTGTTCTGCGATCCGCAAACAGAAACGGGGCCGGCGCGCGCCGACCCCGTATGGTCTAGCCATGCCTACGTAATGACGCAGGCGGCGATGGGTTTCAGCCCCAGTTGGCCATTTCGGCTTCGAGACCCTCGACGATCGCCTCGAAGAACTGCTCGGTCGTCATCCAGCTCTGCTGCGGACCGATCAGAAGCGCGAGATCCTTTGTCATCTTGCCGCTTTCGACCGTCTTGATGCAGACCTTCTCCAGCGTTTCGGCGAACTTCACCACATCGGGCGTGTCGTCGAACTTGCCGCGATACATCAGCCCGCGCGTCCAGGCGAAGATGCTGGCGATCGGGTTGGTGCTGGTCGCCTTGCCTTCCTGGTGCTGGCGATAGTGCCGGGTGACGGTGCCGTGCGCCGCTTCCGCTTCCACGGTCTTGCCATCGGGCGTCATCAGCACGCTGGTCATCAGGCCGAGCGAGCCGAAGCCCTGCGCCACGATGTCGGACTGTACGTCGCCGTCGTAGTTCTTGCAGGCCCAGACGAACTTGCCGTTCCACTTGAGCGCTGCGGCGACCATGTCGTCGATCAGGCGGTGTTCGTAGGTCAGGCCGTGCTTCTCGAACTCGGCCTTGTATTCGGCTTCGAAGACTTCCTCGAACAGGTCCTTGAAGCGGCCATCGTACTTCTTGAGGATGGTGTTCTTGGTCGAAAGGTAGACCGGCCATTTGCGGTCGAGGCCGTAGGCGAAGCTGGCGCGCGCGAAGTCGCGGATCGAATCGTCGAGATTGTACATCGTCATCGCGACGCCCGGGCTCGGGAATTCGAAGACGTCGATGTCGATGTTCTCGCCGTTCTCGCCTTCGAAGACCATGCGCAGCTTGCCCTTGCCGGGGATCAGCGTGTCCTTGGCGCGGTACTGGTCGCCGAAAGCATGGCGGCCGACCACGATGGGGTCGGTCCAGCCCGGCACAAGGCGCGGCACGTTGTCGATGACGATCGGCTCACGGAAGACGACACCGCCGAGGATGTTGCGGATGGTGCCATTGGGCGAAACCCACATCTTCTTGAGGTCGAATTCCTCGACGCGCGCTTCGTCGGGCGTGATGGTGGCGCATTTCACGCCGACGCCATGCTCCTTGATGGCATTGGCTGCATCGACCGTGATCTGGTCGTCGGTCTCGTCGCGCTTCTCGATCGAGAGGTCGTAATATTTGAGGTCGATGTCGAGGTAGGGCAGGATCAGCCGCTCGCGGATCCACTGCCAGATGATTTTCGTCATTTCGTCGCCGTCGAGTTCGACGACCGGGTTGGCTACCTTGATCTTGGCCATGAGTTTCCTGTCTGTTCGAATGGGATTGCGGGCGCTTTAGCAGAGGGGCGCGTGAGGGCAAGGGAGCGGGGCCGTGCGCTGCAAGCGGCCAGCTGCGGGACGTCCGCAAATTTTCCAATTAACATCGACAGAAATTGCGCTAATAGGGCGTCGGCTGGCATGCCATTGGTTCGCTCGCCGTTGACAAACAACCACATAAGTCGCGCCCCAAACAAGATCGCTTAACCGGCAGGCGGAGCGCCGAGGATGTACTTGGAACACGTCGAATCAGTCACGCCGCGTCCGGCGATGCAGCAGAAGCGGGTTCAGCTGTACCTTCTGATGCTGCTCATTGACGGCGCGTTGCTCCTGGGAAGCTTCGTGCTGGCTGGCGGTGTCTATCGCAACCAGTGGCCGTTGCCCTTCGCCCTTTCGATGGGGTGGGCTGTCTTGCCGATCTTCCTCGTCATCGCAACCTATCAGCAGTGCTATTCGCTCCAGGCGCTGGACAGCTGGCGACATGCCATCGGGCGCATGGTCGTGGCGCTTCTGATTACAGCCGTAATCTGTATGGTTATGATTTTCTACGCCAAGGCGGCGACCGATTTTTCGCGCGTCATGCTCTCGCTCGCCCTCGTTTTCGCGTTTGTGTCGATGGCTGCAGCCCGCGCACTGCTGAGATTCTATATCCGCCAAAGGTTCGGGCCGACGATGAGCTCGACCTTGCTGGTCATGGACGGTGGTCCGCAAATCGAAATTCCGGGTGCCGAAGTCGTCAAGGCCGACTCCTTCGACTTAGCCGGGGCAAACAGCGATCCACGGCGGTTGGACCAGATCGGTCGCCTGATGCGGGGGATGGACCGGGTTGTAGTCAGCTCCGACGACGAGCGCCGGGCTTTGTGGGCGCGCATTATGCGAAGCGCGGGCGTGCGTGGTGAAGTGTTGAGCGAGGGATTGCAGGATCTCGGAGCGCTCGGGCTTCGAGTGCAGGACGGGAAGGCACTCCTGCTGTTGTCGACCGGGCCGCTGGCCCTTCACGCAAGGTTGTACAAGCGTGCCATGGACCTGGCATTCACGGTTTCGGCGCTGTTGGTCTTGAGCCCGCTGATGTTCCTGATTGCAGTGTTGATCAAGCTGGAGGACGGCGGTCCGGTCTTCTTCGTCCAGCCCCGCATGGGGCAGCACAATTGCCTCTTCAATATGCTGAAGTTTCGCTCGATGAAGGTCGACAAGGGCGATCGCGACGGTGCGCGCTCGACTTCACGCGCAGACGATCGCGTCACGAAGATCGGTAAATTCATTCGCAAGACGTCGATCGACGAACTGCCGCAATTGATCAATGTGTTGCGATCGGAAATGAGCCTTGTGGGACCTCGGCCCCATGCATTGGGCTCCCAGGCTGGGCAGAAGTTGTTCTGGGAAGTCGATAGCAATTACTGGCTGCGGCATTCTTTGAAGCCGGGCCTTACCGGGCTTGCGCAAGTGCGGGGCCATCGCGGCGCAACCGAAACCGAATCGCATTTGATCAATCGCCTGGACGCGGATCTGGAATATATTCGCACCTGGTCATTGTGGGGCGACATCAAGATCCTTTTTGCGACGGTTCGAGTACTTATTCACCCGAATGCATATTGACCTGTGGGATTAACGGTTTAGGCATGATCGCACGATAGAGGGGCTGATGCGTCACTATCTGTTGTAAATATGCGACGTAATCAGAGGATTAAGCAGTTGCGTAGCGTCAGAATCGCTGCTAGCTGCTTGGTCGGACGTAAAGAAGAATAATCTCTAGGAGACTGACTATGAAGACCAGCCGCCTTCTGACCGGCCTCGGTGCAGTAGCTCTCGCAGCTACCTCCGTGACCGCACACGCAGGTACCCGTGCAGCAGACGCTCCGGTCGTCGCAGAGCCCGTGAAGCTCTCGACCGCCAGCGACGTCACCCGTTCGACCGCTACTGCCAAGAAGCAGAGCGAACTCGGCGGCCCGGGCCTGATCATCGCTGTGATCGCCGGCATTGCAATCATCGTGGGCATCATCATTGCTGCCGACGACGATGATGACGATTTCTCGCCGGGCGGCTAAGCGCCTAGGCGATTGAAAAATTATCCCGCCGGCCTTCTGGTCGGCGGGATTTTTCATGCCTGCGATCCATTCGGAAAACAGTGTCACGCGAAGCTAGTGTGAGTAGGAATGCCTAAGCGTCATCGTTCCGCAGCTGCCTCGAGGTCGTCGCTACCTTCAGAGATGCTCAAGGTCTTGGGTTGGCCCATCCTGCTACTGACCACGATTGCGTTGGTATTCGGCGGTGGCGGCAGCCGCTATCCCCTAGCCAATCTCCTAGTGCAGTTGTCGGCGCTCGCGCTGGCCCTGCTCTTTATCGGATTTGCCCGCGGCCGCCTCGCCGCAGTACCGAAGGGTATTTACATACTGGTAGGGCTGACACTCGCCTTGCCTTTGCTCCAGATTGTCCCTCTTCCGCCGGCGATCTGGCAGCAATTGCCCGGACGGGACCTGGTACAGGCGAGCCTCGAACTTCTCGGCACCGACGGGGGATGGTTCCCTTGGAGCGTGGATCGCGGGCGTACGATAGTGGCCTTTGCCTCGCTGATTCCGGTGATCGCGGCACTTGCGCTATATCCCTGGAGTCGCACCGATGCCGGCTATCGCGCGCTCATTCTACTTGTGGCGCTGGGGGTGGGCAACTTCATCTTTGGAGCTCTCCAGCTGGCGGTGCCGGGCGATGTGCTCAACCCTTATCCGGTGCTGAGCTCGGGAAGGCTTTACGGCTTTTTCGCAAGCCATAATTCGAGCGGACTGTTCTTCGTCATCTGTCTGTGCGCCTCGATCGGCGCGTTTCGGATGACGAAGCGAAATACTCTGACGCGCGGGTTTCTCGCACTGGCGGGCATCTTGATGGTCGTTGGCGCGATCCTCACCAATTCGCGCTCGTCCACATTCCTGCTGCTCTTGCCGATCGCGCAGATGCTCTGGTTGGGCTTCAGGTCCAGATCGAATAAACTGTCGGGCCGTGCAGGTGTCGCCGTGGGTGCCGGGGTACTGACCCTGATCGGCGGGATCGGCATTTTCCTGGCCCAAGGTACGCGTCTTTCCGCGACCTGGGCCCGATTTGCGGAACTCGACGACCGTCGCCCTGAGATTTGGGAAGACAGCCTCTTCTCGGTCGAACGCTTCTGGCCTTTCGGTAGCGGAATGGGGACCTTTCGCGACGTATTTCCCGTCGACGAATCTCTCGAGCATGTCTTGGCGGGTACGCCGGGCAGGGCGCACAGCGAGTATATCGAACTGGCCATCGAGACCGGCATTTTCGGTCTGATACTGGCCGCTGCCTGGGCGGTGTGGTTGGCTCTGCGCTTCTGGATGGGGCGGCATCAGGTGAATTCGGCCGCAGTCCAGGCCGCGGCGCTCGCAATCCTGTGCATCTCCCTGCAAGGTTTGATCGACTATCCGCTGCGAAATCAGGCTTTATTGTGTATAGCTGGCTTGCTCATCGCAACGATGGTTGGCAGGGAGCCGGACAGCAAGGGATCGTTATGAATAACAAGTTTCGTCTGGCCGCTCTGGTGGCTGCGTCTAGCTTTGCGAGTGGCTGTTTTTCTCCGTCGGCAGATCTGGCCCGGGGAGATGAAGCCTACAGGATCATGCCGTCTGCAGGCGCGTCGGAACGGCTGGTCGAATACCGCATCGGCGTGCTCGATACCCTGTCGGTGCGCGTCTTCCAGGAACCGGAGCTGACGTTCGAACAGATCTCCGTCAATTCGGCTGGAACGATCAACTTTCCTTTCGTCGGCGAAGTTGTTGCCGAAGGAAAGACGCCGATCGAACTGAGCCGAGAGCTCGAGGCCGGTTTGGGTTCGCGCTATATTCGCGATCCACAAGTCGTGGTCGGCGTGGTCGCGTCGGCTGCGCAAAGGGTGACCGTCGACGGGATGGTTACTTCGCCGGGTGTCTACGAAATCGCGGGAACGACCTCGCTCGTGGAATCGATCGCGCGTGCGCAAGGTCTGACGAATACGGCTGTGGACGACGAGGTCATCATTTTTCGCGAGATCGACGGCGAGCGCTTCGGAGCCGTCTTCAATCTCAAGGCCATTCGGGAAGGTCGGGCGAGCGATCCCGAAGTTCTCGGTGGCGACAGGATCGTGGTCGGGTATTCGGCTGTTCGCGGGATCTATCAGGATTTCCTGCGGGCGGCACCGATCTTGAACGTATTTACAAGGTTCTGACGTGAACATTCATTCGAATTCACCGGCTATCACCGTAGAGGGCGCTGGCGATCCCTCAATGACGACGGCCCAGGCCAAGCCGACGGACGCGACCGATCAGGTCGAGATCGATTTCCGGGCGATCGTCGCGGCCTTTCGTCGCAACCTCATCTGGGTCGTGGCCATCGTCGTGGGATTCCTCATCCTCGGCGCACTTCTGACCTTGCTGGTGGTGCCACAATATGTCGCCACGTCGCGGGTCCTGGTCGAGATGGAAACCGACCAGATCATCGAGGGGGCGGATACCGCTCCGGCTGCTGCGTACCAGGACGCCGATCGCTTCCTGCAGACCGAAGTCGACATTCTGCGCAGCCGGTCGCTCGCCCAACGGGTCGTCGAACAGGAGAACCTAGCCGAGAGCGCGCGCTTCTTCGAAGCGCAAGGCATCGACATGCCGACCGAGGAAGCGCTGCCCGAGGGCGTTAATTCTGCCGTCCAACTTCCCGCTTACCGGGAAGAAGTAGCGATCGATGCGCTGCAGGACAGCATGAATGTCACGCTGCCCATGGAGAGCCGGATTGTCTCGATTTCCTTCGAGAGTGCCGATCCGCAGCTCGCTGCGACGATCTCCAACGCGACGGCCGAGGCCTATATCGCCTCCAACCTGTCCCGCAAGTTCGACAGCTCCGCCTACGCACGCGACTATCTGGCGCAGGAACTGGCCGATGCGCGTGCAAAGCTCGAACAGAGCGAGCGCGACCTCAACCAGTATTCGCGCGCTGCGGGCCTGATCCGTGTCTCGGGGCAGGGCCAGAACGCGGACCAGGAAACGACGCTTTCGATTACGAACGATGCGCTGCAGCAGTTCAACGCTGCCGCCAGCGAAGCAACTGCGCGCAGGATCACGGCGCAGCAGGATTGGGAATCGATCTCCAACCAGCCGACGATGTCCATTCCGCAGGTACTGCAGAACAACGCCGTGCAGGCTCTACTGGCAGATAAGGCGGAAGCGGAAGCCGAACTGTCGGCCGAGCGTTCGCGGCATCTGGACGACCATCCCAATGTTCAGGCTCTGCAAGCCCGCGTGAACGAGATCGACGAGCAGATCCAAGCGGTCGCCAGTTCGATCAAGCGGTCGGTTCGGTTGCAGTATGAATCGGCGCTCGAGCGTGAGGAGAATATCCGCGGCCAAGTGACCGGTTTGCGGTCCGATGCGCTCAACGAGCAGGATCGCGGTGTCCAGTACAACGTGCTGAAGCGCGTCGCGGAAACCGATCGCGCGCTCTACAACACGCTGCTCACCCGATATAACGAATTGAGCGCAACGGCGGGTGCATCCTCGAACAATGTATCTCTGGTCGATGTTGCCGAACCGCCTCGCAAGCCTAGCTTCCCGGATCCGATCCTGAATATGTTGGTGGCATTGCTGGGTGGTCTGGTTTTCGCATCCGGTTTCGTTTTCGTCCGCGAGCAGTACGACGATGTGATCCGCTCGCCGGACGATGTCGAACGCAAGCTCGGCCTCTCGCTTCTGGGCCTCATCCCGAAGACTGTCGAGGACAGCCCGCAGGAAGAACTGGCCGATCCGAAATCGGCGATGAGCGAGGCCTATCGCTCATTGTTGACCAACATCCGCTACAGCAGCGCCAATGGCGTGCCCAAGACGATCGCCATCACAAGTTCGCAGCCAGGTGAGGGCAAGACCACCACCAGTGAAGAGCTCGCCCGCGGTATCGCCGACCTGGGGCGCAAGACCCTGTTGATCGACGCCGACCTTCGTCGTCCCACGCTGCACAAGCGCACGGACGATCGCGAGCGGGAAGGCTTCACGACGGTTCTCGCCGGCGAGAACGATATCGAGAGCGTGGTCTTCCCTTCCGGTCGACCGAATCTCGACTATATGACGGCGCTGCCCATTCCGCCGAACCCGGCCGCCTTGCTGACGTCCGACAAGCTCGAGAGCCTGCTGGCCGAAATGCGGACGAAGTACGATTGCATCGTCCTCGACGCACCTCCCGTGCTCGGCCTTGCGGATGCTACGACGCTGGCGGCCCATGTGGACGCATTGCTGGTCGCGATCGATTCCTCGAGCGCAAATCGCGGGGCAATCAAGGCTGCGCTGCGCCGCTTGTCGCTGGTCAATGCCAAGATCCTCGGCGCCGTGCTGACCAAGTTCGATGCCCGCAAGCTGGGCGGCGAATATCAGTACTATGCCGCCGAGTATTACGCCTACAAGGGCGACGACTAGGGTCTGTGACTGATGGGTTCCGGTATCTTCGGATGGCTGGCGAGAATCGCCCTGTTTCTTGCGCTTGGCGCCGCGATTTCGCTGTTTCAGCTCGATCGGGCCACGGCTAGCCGACCCGAGCTTATCGGGCTAATCCCCGAAGGGCTGGGCGGGGAGGCCGATCTTACCCGCGCCCAGATGCTGATCACCACGGAACCGACGTCTGCCGATACCGCTACGCGCAGCGTGTTGCAGCACCGTCCGATCCCGGCCCACCATCTCAGCCTGCGCGCACTTCATCTGGTGGAGAGCGATCTGGTCGAGCCGGCAAGTGTTGCCCTGACGGAAGCATCGAAGCGCGGCTGGCGGGACCTGTACACCCAGATCACCGTGCTGGGTTCGGCGCTCTCTAATGGAAATGCGGTTGCCGCTGCGCAGCGGCTGGAGGCGATCATCCGTCACGTCGAAGAATGGGACGTGCAGGCCGCTGCGGCGGAACAGGTGCTCATGGTGCTGGAAGGCAGAGAAGCTTTTGCGGAGCGGCTGGCCGAAAGCCCCGGCTTGTCCGCGCATCTTGTCGAGTTGAGCCAGCGCTACGCCAATCTCGCACCGCCTACGGGCGAAATGTTCAGGCTGGCGAGCAGTAACGGGGGCGCGATCCCGTGCGAGGATACTGCCTCGCTTGCCCGCCGCCTGTTGGCCATGGGCGAAGGCAAGTCCGGTTCCGACCTTTGGTACGAAACATGCGGACAGGACGATCGATCCGGCTTCGCGCTGCAATATGCCACCAATGACATAGATCCGTTCGGTTGGCAGTTCGAGAAGGGCGACGGGGTGGCAACGAAACCCGGTTCGCAAGCCGACACTCTCACTGTCGCCAACCGCTCACCCGTGCGTAAAGCTGTAGCTTACCGGTTCGCCAGCCTGCCCGCCGGGGTTCACCGCTTCCGCCTGCAGTGGAAGGCGGAACGACCGAGCGCATCTGCCGGGGAGTCCGAGCTGGATCTGGAATTAAAATGCGGCGGTCGCCAAAGCACCGACCTTCTCGAAAATTCGGCGATGGTGGATGACGAATTCCAGTTCACGGTACCGGCGGACTGCGATCTGCAAGTGCTGTCCCTGATTTCGTCGCGTGGTCGCAAGGCGGACGTGAAGCTCAGTAAAATCCAGCCGGTATAGCTCCGCTGCTGGCGGCCACCCACCCAACCGACGAACACCAAGCCAAGTCAGGACAGCATGATCGAAGGAACGCCGCTCCCCGGAGTTTTCCGTATCGTCCCACCGCGATTCGGCGACGAACGCGGTTTCTTCAGCGAAAGCTGGAATTCCAGGAAGCTTCGCGATGCCGGCCTCGACCTGCCTGAATTCGTGCAGGACAACCACTCGATGTCCAGCCAGGTCGGGACCGTGCGCGGACTGCATTTCCAATCGCCCCCTCACGCCCAGGGCAAGCTGGTGCGCTGTGGACGCGGTGCCATCTTCGACGTTGCCGTCGATATCCGTCGTGGCTCGCCAACCTATGGACAATGGTTTGGTGAAGAGCTGAGCTTTGCGAACGGCAGGCAATTGTGGATTCCCGCCGGGTTTCTCCACGGGTTCGCCACGCTCGAACCTGACAGCGAAATCGTCTATAAATGCACCGATTTCTACGCGCCGGAATGCGATGGCGCGGTTCTGTGGGACAGCGTCGGTATCGACTGGCCGCTCGGCGAAATCGACCCGATACTGTCCGAAAAAGACGCGGCGGCAATGCCGTTCTCCGAATTCGAAACTCCCTTCGACTACGAGGCAACATCGTGAAGATACTTATCACAGGCGGCGCAGGCTTCATCGGTTCCGCCGTCGTCCGCCTTGCGGTTTCCCGCGGCCACGAAGTCGTCAACTGCGATGCTCTGACCTATGCCGCGTGCCTTGCCAATGTGGCGCCTGTCGCCGAAAGCGATCTTTACGCTTTCGAGCAGGTCGATATTCGCGACCGCGAGGCGCTGGACGCGGTCTTCCAGAAGCACAGCCCCGATGCGGTCATGCATCTTGCGGCAGAAAGCCATGTCGACCGGTCGATCGACGGCCCTGCGGACTTTATCGAAACTAACATCACCGGCACCTTCAACATGCTGGAGGCGAGCCGGTCCTATTGGCAGCAGAAGGGCAAGCCCGCCGATTTCCGCTTCCATCACATCTCGACCGACGAAGTTTTCGGATCGCTCGGCAAGGAAGGCATGTTCACCGAGGACACCCCTTACGATCCGCGCTCTCCCTATTCGGCCAGCAAGGCGTCTTCGGACCACCTTGTGCGGGCGTGGCACGAGACCTACGGGCTGCCGGTGGTGCTGACCAACTGCTCGAACAATTACGGTCCATATCACTTCCCGGAAAAGCTGGTGCCGGTGGTGATTATCAATGCGCTCGCAGGCAAGCCCATCCCGATCTACGGCAAGGGCGACAATGTGCGCGACTGGCTGTTCGTGGAAGATCACGCGGATGCGCTGCTGCTCGCGCTGACCCAAGGTGAGGTCGGTCGCAGCTACAATATCGGCGGCGAAAACGAGCGGACGAATCTCGAGCTGGTGGAAACCATTCTCTCGATCCTCGACGATGTGCGGCCCAAGGCGGAAGGGTCCTACAAGGACCAGATCACCTTCGTTGAGGATCGCCCGGGGCACGACCAGCGCTATGCGATCGATCCAACTCGTATTCGCGACGAACTTGGCTGGCGTCCGTCGGTTACGGTTGAGGAAGGGCTGGAGCGCACCGTCCGCTGGTATCTCGACAACGAGGATTGGTGGCAGGCCCTGCTGGACCGCAAAGGCGTCGGCGTCAGGCTCGGCACCAAGGCATGATCCTTGTCTTCGGAAAGACCGGCCAGGTGGCTTCGGCGCTGCGCGAGCTGGTGCCCGATGCGCATTTCGCCGGTCGGGACGAGGCCGATCTTTCGCGCCCGGAAGACTGCGCAGCGCTGATCGCAAAGCTGCAGCCCAGCGGCGTCATCAACGCCGCGGCCTATACGGCTGTCGATCGCGCAGAAGAGGAGGCCGAGTTGGCCCGCACGGTCAACGCGCAAGCTCCTGCGGCCATGGCGAAAGCCTGCGCCGAAGTGGGCATCCCTCTGGTCCACATTTCGACCGACTATGTGTTCGACGGGTCGGGGGAGGGTGCCCGCAGTCCGGATGATCCGATCGCGCCGTTAAATGCCTATGGGCAGACCAAGGCCGAAGGCGAGGACGCGGTCCGAAAGAGCGGTGCCGATTACGCCATTATCCGCACCAGCTGGGTGTTTTCGCGGTTCGGAGGTAATTTCGTGAAGACCATGCTTCGCCTCGGGGCCGAGCGTGACACGCTGCGCATAGTCGCCGACCAGATTGGTGGCCCGACGCCGGCCGAAGCGATCGCCAAGACGTGCCTTTCCGCGCTGGATGCTCTGCACGCCGACCGTGCTGCCAGTGGCGTCTATCACCTCTCGGGAACTCCCGATGTCAGCTGGGCCGACTTCGCCCGCGCGATTTTCGATGAAGCCGGGCTCGAGGTGACAGTCGAGGACATCCCGACTAAGGACTTTCCGACACCCGCAGCCCGGCCGCTGAACAGCCGCCTGGACTGCTCCAGCCTGTCCGCCATCGGTGCGACCAGACCGCAGTGGCGACCCGCGCTGGAGCCGATAATCGAGGAATTCAAAGCATCATGACCCAGCGCAAAGGCATCATCCTGGCCGGAGGATCGGGCACACGACTGTATCCGCTGACCATGGCGGTCTCGAAGCAGCTCATGCCGATCTACGACAAGCCGATGATTTATTATCCGCTCTCTGTGCTCATGCTCAGCGGTATTCGCGAGGTCGCGATCATCACCACGCCGGAGGATCAGGCGCAATTCAAGCACTTGCTGGGCGATGGCAGCCAGTGGGCGATGCGGTTCGAATATATCGTGCAACCGTCACCCGATGGCCTTGCCCAGGCATACTTGCTGGCCGAGGAGTTCCTGGACGGTGCCGCTTCGACGATGGTTCTCGGCGACAACATATTCTTCGGCCACGGACTGCCCGAACTGCTCGAATCCGCCGCGGCGCAAGAGCGGGGGGGAACCGTCTTCGGCTATCACGTCGCAGATCCGCAGCACTACGGCGTGGTTGGTTTCGACGAAACCGGCAAGGTCGACCAGATAATCGAAAAGCCCGCCGATCCGCCGTCCAACTACGCGGTGACGGGCCTGTACTTCCTAGACGGCGAAGCGCCCGAACGCGCGAAGTCCGTAAAGCCGTCGGCACGCGGCGAACTCGAGATTACCTCGCTCCTGGAAACCTATCTTCGCGATGGATCGCTCGACGTGAAGACGATGGGGCGCGGTTTCGCATGGCTCGATACCGGAACCCATGGATCGTTGCTCGATGCCGCCAACATGGTTCGCACACTGGCCATTCGGCAAGGCATGCAGACCGGCTGCCCCGAGGAAATCGCTTTCCGGAAGGGCTGGATCAGCGAGACGCAGCTTGGCGACCTTGCGAAAAAGCTCGGCAAATCCACCTACGGGCAATATCTGCTGACCTTGCTCTGACACGGCAAAGGTGATCGCGGCGCGACATGCTCAAATGGCTGATCAAGTTTGGTGGCTACACCACCATTCTTCGCGTGATCGCGATCGGGGTTTCGCTGGCCTTCGTGTCCGCGCTCTCCCTGTGGATGCCGAAGGATGACTACGGCCTTCTGGCCATGGTCGTATCGGTAGCGACCCTTGCTGCAGCCATTGCCGGGTTCGGCCAAGCTGAACTGGCCGTGCGCGAGGTGGCTCCTCTGGTCGCGCGCAAGGACACGGAGCAGGCGCAAGCCTATTTGCACGAGGCCTACGGTCTGGTGCTCGCCGTTTCGGTGCTGACCGGGGCTGCGATCGGGGCCTATTTTCTGGTTGCAGGTTACTCGGCCTTGGTGGCCGGATCGGCCGGAGCGATCACAGCGCTCCTGGGGATCAATCTCGTCCTGTCGGGTGCCGCGCGAAGCCAGGATCGGTATTTCCTCGCCTTCGCCCCGAAAGACATACTCTGGCGCGGTGCCGCAATTCTTGCGACCGGAGCGCTGTTCTTCGGCGGCTTCTCGACCACGATCGACATCGTCGCACCGCTTTGCGCGGTCGTCCTGCTGGTTATCGTCGGCGGTCAGGCCGCGCGATTGTCGTTCAGCCCGCGCAAGCTGTTGGGTAGCTTCGGGAGATCGTTCGGGGGCGAGCGGATGGGCGCGGGCGCGGCCCTGATGTTCTCCGCCGTGGCACTGACCGCGATGAATACGATCGACGTCTTCCTCGTCGGAGAACGGATGTCGCCAACGGTGGCTGCGGAATACTTTCCCGCCAACCGGATCGCGCTAATGTGTGGGTTCTTTCTGCTCCCCATGCAGATGGTGATCATGCCGCGGATCGCGGTGATGATGCGCGAAAACGATCTGCCCGGAGTGCGAAAGCTCTTCACCTACGCCACCCTTCTGATCGGAGCGGCGAGTATCGTCACGGGTGCAGTTCTGGTTTTCGCCTATCCTCTCTACGCGCCTCTGTTCGGCACAGCCAGCGGGGCGACGCGAGAAGCGCTGACCATACTCGTCGCCGGCTACGCAATTGGTGGCCTGCTTGGCCTGCCGGGGATAATCCTCATCACGGCCAAGCGGCAAAAGCTGCTGGCCTCGGTGAATATAGGTTGCGCACTTTGCGCTGTGGCTGCCCTGTTCCTTGTGACCGGCACCGGCGATTTGTCGGCGGTGGCTTACACCGTCGCGGGGTTTGAACTCTTGCGAAAAATTCTCATAGCGTTATCAGCCTATTTCGCTGCGGATGTCGCTCCGTTCAGTCTCTCCTCCTTCACCAAAACTCGCGTTTCATAAACGATAGGCCAGACGTGCTTCCAAACTTGATTATGCCTGGCGCGCAGAAGTCGGGAACGACCTTTCTTGCTGCGTTGATAGCGCAGCACCCGGAAATTTTCCTGCCGAGCGTTAAAGAGCCTGCGCACTTCCTGACGGCGATCGACAAGCCGTTGGCGAAGCCCAATGGAAAGCCGCAACGCCTCGCATATGCCAAAAGCGAGACCTATCGCTCGCTGTATACGGAGGGGAAGCACTCGAAATACCGGCTCGATGCATCGACCGGGTATTTCGCAGTCCCAGAGGTCGCACGCGCAATCCGTCAGGAAGTCGGCGATGCGAAGATCATTTGCGTGGTGAGGCAACCGGTGGACCGGGCTTATTCCGCCTATGTCTATCACCGACAACTCGAAGACACGTCCTGCGCCTCTTTCGCGGATGCTCTCGATGAAGAGCAGTCCATCAACGGAAAGGGGGACGTGGTTATACCGCAGCCTTATTTCGGAACCGGAGAATATGCTCGGAACATCTCGGTTTGGCAGAGCGAATTCGGTCTCGAGAACGTCCTCGTACTGTTCTTCGAGGATCTGCTGGCCGACCCGCAGGGCGCTTGCAGCAAGGTATTCGATTTTCTCGATCTAGAGCCGTTTACCATTGATCCGGTCGTCGAAAAGAACGCCTCTCACGAACCTCTGACAAGTTGGCGACGACTTGTCCTGATGGCTAGTCGCGGTGATTTGCCTGTGCTAGCGCCGGTGTCGTTCGTTATGCGTAAGCTGATCCCACCCGCCAGGCGCAACGATCTGCGGTTGGCAATTAAGCGGAACCTCCGGCCGAGGCCGGGGAGCAAGCGTCCGCAGAAGTTGGGCGCTGAGGAACGGGCCCTCTACACCCGTAGGTTCCACGATGACATCGATCAGCTGTCCCGAATGACGGGCAAAGATTTAAGCCACTGGAAAGCTGATTGAACGCCAGAGATTAAAGACCGGGTCGCGCTTGTCGCAACTACGAAAGCCGAACTGAAATGGTAGCGCAAATTGACCGCAGCATGCTCCGCAAGCGGCCGGGGAAAATTCTTGCCCGCATTTATTCTTGGGCCTTGGTAGAAGGCCGCCCTCTGACCACGAAGGGCAGGTGGATCAATCCCGTCGTTTTCGGTAGCTTCGTATTGGCGACCAAGCTCCCTGCGAAAAAGGAGGCGTACGAGCCGATCTACATCATCGGTACCGGACGGTCGGGCACCACGATCCTCGGCAAATTGTTTGCGATGCACAAGGACGCTGCGTTTCTGAACGAGCCCAAGGCCGTTTGGCATTATGCGCATGGTGCAGAGGATATCGCCGGGAACTACATGCAGGGAGCGGCGACAATCAGGCTGCCTGAATCGGATGCCAGTCCGAATCTTGCGAAGAAAATTGCCCGGATATATTCGATGGTGCTCCGTCTGGGCGTCGCAAAGCGCGTCGTCGACAAATACCCCGAGCTGCTTTTTCGGCTTCCGTTTGTGCGCGCCCTGTTTCCCAAAGCAAACTTCATCGCCTTGCAACGCGATGGTGTGCACACCTGCTCTTCTATAGATCGATGGTCGAAGCTGGAGGGACGTGAAAGCGCCGAAGGTGAAGAAGACTGGTGGGGGCTCGACAGCCGCAAGTGGCATCTGCTGATTGAACAGCTTGTGCCTGAACATTCGGATCTGTACGAAATCCAGGATAAACTTCGATCCGTTACCGACGACCGCGATCGCGCCGCCGTGGAGTGGATTCTCAGCTCTCGCGAACTTCGCAAGGTCGATGGCGCCGACGATGTCATCGTCGTGAAATACGAAGAATTATGCGCCGATCCGGAAGCGACCCTCCACAGAGTTCTGGATCGAGTTTCGCTCGAAGTCGATGAGAAATTCTTCGAATATGCTCGTTATATTCTGGAAGAGGCGAATACGCACGGTCGCCTGGAGCTAATGCCAGAACTCGTAAAGCCTTTCCAAGCGGAGCTTGCGGCGTCAGGTTACCACTCGAGCGTAAATTCCGTGAGCGCCAGAGACACCTGACATTGCCCCATCTCCTGTCCCTGAACAGTTACCACTATCGCAGAGGCGGTTCTGACGCGGTCTATTTCGATCACGCAGAGTTGCTACGCGAGCGTGGGTGGCGCACCAGCTTCATGTCGATGAAGCATCCGCGGAATTTTCCCAGCGACGATGAGCGGTATTTCGCGGATCTGGTCGATTACGAGTTCGTCGAGGGCCCGATCGACAAGCTTCGCACCGCAGGGCGCTCGATCTACAACGTCGATGCGCGACGGAAAGCGGAGCGTCTGGTCTCGGACAAGCAAATCGATATCGCGCATGTGCACTGCATCTATCATCATCTGACGCCGTCGGTATTTCCGGTGTTGAAAGACGCGGGAATTCCTATCGTGCTGACTTCGCACGATCTGAAAATTGGATGTCCCGCCTATCTCATGCGGTCGCCAGAGGGAGTTTGCGAAGCCTGCAAGGGCGGCAATTACATGAATGTCGTCCGCAAGCGCTGCATCAAGGGGTCTCTGGCAGCAAGCGCTACAGTGGCCGCCGAGGCCTATCTTCACCGCGCGCTGGGTAGCTACGAGAACAACCTCGACATGGTGGTGGCGCCCAGCACCTTCAATCGGGACAAACTGATCGAATGGGGCTGGCCGAGCGATCGGATCACCTACATTCCGAACTTCACCCGGATCATCGATACCCGTTTCCGTGCGGACTATAGTGGGCGCATCCTGTTTTTTGGCCGGCTTTCGCCAGAGAAAGGTGTTTCCACCCTGATCGAAGCGTCGGCCATAGCAGGCGTTGCAGTCGATATCGTCGGCACGGGACCGATCGAGCAGGAACTGCAGAACCTAGCGAGGCAGCTCGAAGCGCCGGTGACATTCTTCGGGCGTCTCGATGGCGACAAGCTGTGGGAACAGGTCGGTGCGGCGCGGGCAGTCGTGATGCCATCGGAATGCTACGAGAACGCGCCGCTGGCCGTTCTCGAAGCATTTCAGCTCGAGCGTCCGTTGATTGGTGCGGATATCGGCGGCATCCCGGAACTGGCCCACCCGGACGCACACGACACGTGCGGCTGGCTGTTTCCTTCGGGTAATGCGCGTGTGCTTGCCGAGCGCCTCAAGGAAGTCGACGCAATGTCGCCGGCGGACTTGCGCCAACGGGGAGCGGCCGGCCGCTCCCTTGCACTGGAGCGCTTCTCGAAAGAGCGGTACATTTCGGAGATGCTCGAAGTGTACGCCGCACTTGGCGTGAAAGAGGATAGGGTGGCATGATCCTGCGCGTATCGACCCTGGTCCGCTTCGCCGTCATCGCGGTTTTCCTGGTTTATCTGGCGGGCAACCTCCTGGCGGCAGAAACGCCGTTCGAACCGGTGCCCGATGCAGCGGCTATTATCGCGCTGGCGCTTGCCCCTCTTGCCTTCATCATCGCACGGCCGCTTGCCGACGCGGAAATCCGCAGGTTCCTGTTGCTATACGGCGGCTATTTGTTCCTGCTGCTCGTTTCGACCTTGGTGAATGGCAATCCCTATTTGCCGACCTGGCAGAGTTTCGGCCTGGATTTCGCGCTGGACAGCAAACCCTTTGTCTTCGCATTCCTGCTGCTCGTCTTCGTCCCTGCCGACGAATTGGAAAGGTTTTTCAAGACTTTCATCTTGCTGTTGGTCGCAGCGGGCGTGCTGAACCTGCTGTTCATCATCCATGATCTCTTTTCGACGACCAATGCCTATGGGATACCATTGCAGCAGCGGTCGGGTCTCTCCGTCCCGACAGGCTTCCTTAATCACAAAACCAAATCGGCGCAGTTGCAGCTGATCGCATTCATCGCCGCACTGTCGATGATTCGCGTCGGCAATCGCTCGAGGTTGGGCAAATACGTATTGCCCGTCACCGCCGCACTGGGCCTGAGTATCGCGGTTCATCTCTCCGTGAAAGAGATCGGGTCGGCGATTATCGCTGTAATCCTCTTCTACTCTTTGAAGCCGGGACGCCGTATCGGCCGGGCCGCGATCTTCGGCATGGCACTGACCGGTCTTGCCGCAATTGCTCTTACGTTCGAATCGCCCGTTCGTTCGGCGGCGATGAACCGGATCGACATCTTTCTGGGCGAGCGCGGATCGCGGACCGTCCGGACTGTCGCTTATCCGGTATCCGTTGATCTGGCGAATGGTCACTTCCCCCTCGGAACCGGTGCCAGCACATTCATGTCCAAGGGGTCGCGCGATCTCGCCTATTCGCCATATTATGTCCAAACAGGGATTAGCCGTTTGCAGGGCGGCAGCCGGCGTGATGGCGGTTATCTGATGGATGTCTTCTGGCCCAAGGTCCTCGCACAAGCCGGATATTTCGGGTTCTTCGCGTTTCTCGGGCTTATTTTCTGGCCGATCCTCCAAGCGCTCAGACGGATGCAGACCGAGGCTGGGGGCGCCATTTTCGCATCGGCAGGGATCATGGTCAGTCTGGCGATCGCGTCGATGGCGGCGCCGATTTACACTGACGATCACCTGCTGATCCCCTTTGCAGTCGCACTGGCTTACGCGCTGAAAATCAAACCCGTTCGGAAGAAACTGTCGATCTGATGCAACTGAATATTCTGGGGATCCGCGGCCTTCCTGCAGCACACGGCGGCTTCGAAAGCTTCGCTGCCAAGCTTGCACCTTATATGCGTGACCGCGGTCACGATGTGCTGGTGTATTGCCAGTCCGAAGGCCAGGATGCGTCGGCCCGTCATGAAGACACATGGGAAGGTATCAAGCGGGTGCATTTCTCGCCGCGACTGAGCGGCGCGGTGGGCACGATGGAATTCGACCTGGCATGCGTCCGCGATGTTGTGAAGCGGCCGGGCGTGGATCTGGTGCTCGGTTACAACACCGCCATTTTCTGCGGGCTCGAGAGGGTGCGCGGACGTAAGATCGCGATGAATATGGACGGGATCGAGTGGAAACGCGAAAAGTGGGGCATAGGCGCCAAGACGTGGTTCTTCGTCAACGAAGTCGCCGGCGCCAATATCTGCAGCGTGCCGATTGCCGATCATCCTGCCATCGCGGAGCATGTCGCGCGAAGGTGCCGCAAACAGCCGGCGGTCATACCCTATGGCGGAGATCTTATCGAAGAGGCGGATCCTACGGTTCTCTTGCCGATGGGATTGGCTCCACAGTCCTACCTCGTGTCGATTGCCAGGATCGAGCCCGAGAACAGCATTCTCGAGATTGTGCGCGCCTATTCGCGCCGTCCGCGCGGAGCGAAACTTGTCGTCCTCGGCAATTTCGACGACCGGAATGCGTATCACCGCGAGGTGAAGGCGAGCGCTGGGGACGAGGTTCTTTTTCCGGGAGCGATCTACGATCAGGCTATCGTCCAGAGCCTCCGGTTCCACGCGCAAGCGTATTTGCACGGGCACACGGTAGGCGGGACGAACCCCTCGCTGGTGGAAGCGCTAGGCGCGGGGAACGCCGTAATCGCGCATGACAATCGCTTCAACCGCTGGGTGGCGGGCGAGGGTCATCGCTATTTTACGGACGAAAACGACCTCGACGCCATTATTTCTGACACTACCACCGGGGGTGCGTGGCTGCAGGCGGCTCGGTCCGCAGCACGCTCACGCCATCGAGAAGCATTCCGATGGGACGATATTCTCGCCCAGTACGAAAAGGTCCTGCTGGATTTGGCAGGCGGGAACTAAAGCCCGATAGTCCGCATCCGTCCGATCGAGCATTCACCGTCAAGGCCGATCGGCCTGAAATTGCCTGTGCTCTCGTTGACCAGCAAGGCCTCTCCGATGCGCGGCACATTGCCCTCCTTGCTGCGCCGGATGCAGCGCAAAACGTAAGCGGTCTCGTCCGCCTTTTCCGCGCCTACGAACACCGCTTCGATCCTGTCGATTCGCGGTGCCGAGTCCCTGATCTTGAAGACCGGTTGCTTCGGTTTCGTGGTGCTCTGTACGCGGACTTGCGTGAGCTCGATGTCGAAGTTCTGGTCGGACGCGCCCGAGTTGTTGAGGATTGAAAAGCCGAGTCCATTCGACTGGCTCACCGTCAGCGAGCCCCGCGCGCGAATATGCCCGGGGGCCCGGCGCAGCGTATAGATCGCGACGCATTCGTCCTCCCCACCAGTCTTCGCGAATTGCGGGTTTGCGAATTGGAAATCCGAACGGAATTCGGGTCCGAGGCGCTGTTCGTCCACGTCACGGAACCAGAAGCCCCCGATCGCCGTGCTGGTATCGAACGTCAGGCGGTAATTGCCTGCTATCGCGGCTCGATTGTAGAAATAGAAGTCCGGACCGTTGCAAACATTGCCGTCCTTGGAAAAGCCGGCGAACTCCATCGCGATCCGCGACAGATGGCTCAAACCGGTGAAGAGGAACGGGGCTTCGGGCGCAGTCGGGCTGGAGCGAACGAATTCCACGCGGACGCCGGGGCCGATATCGACATCGTAGCTGGTTTCCAGCGGGTCCGTATAAAGCGAATTTCCTCTGGCCGATCGCATCAGTATCGCGCCGCGCTTCGACCAGCGACCCGCGCGTTTTTCGATGGAGAAAGCCCGGTCACCGCGGATCATGATCCGGCCGCCACCATCGAGCAGCGTGAGCGAGCCCATGAAGACAGTCCCGCGAACCGTAATGTCGTTGTTCAGAACCAGCTCGCCGTCTGTGGCATGTGCCCAGTCGAAAGCAGCCTGTAGGGCTGTGTGATCGGAGCCGAATTGAGATGTAGATCGGCGTTCGCGCGCAAGAGCCGTTCCGGGCACGAGCAACCCTCCCATGAGCGAGCTCGCGCCGATGAGGAATGCTCGCCGTCCGGTCTGAAGATCCTGAATGGTCATTTGTTGATCAGACAGCATGACACCTGCAGGAAAGATGAACTGACACAAAATTCAGGAAGTCGGGTTTGCGATGGTGGGCGTACCAAGGTTCGAACTTGGGACCCCTACGATGTCAACATAGTGCTCTACCACTGAGCTATACGCCCACACCATCAGCGTGCTGCCTCGCAAGGCAGGCGCGCCCTTTAGCGAGCCTGAAACACCCGCGCAAGGCTTATGGCCGCTTAAATTTGCGCGCTGACTTTTTCCTCGAGAACGCGTTCCACTTCGAGCACGAGATCGCGCAGGTGAAAGGGTTTCGACAGCACCTTCGCGTGCGGCTGCTCGCGGCTTGCCTTCAGCGTCACGGCGGCGAAACCGGTGATGAACATCACTTTCGTATCGGGGCTGATCTCGTTGCAGCGCTGGGCAAGTTCGATACCGTCCATTTCCGGCATCACGATGTCCGACAGGAGCAGGTCGTAAGACTTGTCTTCCAGCAGCGGCACGGCCGACGTGCCGCGATCCACTGCGTCGACCGCGTATCCTGCATTGACGAGTGCGCGTTCGAGATAGACGCGCATCGCGTCGTCGTCTTCGGCTAGAAGGATGGTCTGTGCTGAATTTCCGCTCATACCTTCTCGTAGCACGCGAGCGCTTAAAAAAACATGTAAACGGGCGGACGTGTCACCCTGCGACAGAAGCTGCCGGTCGAGTAAAGAAATGATCTTTCTCGCATTCATCACTTGCTAAGCGTTTCTGTACAATTTCTCTTTGCCGAGTTTGTGCTATCGCTTGCCTATCAGGAGGGGTTGGTCTGATTCCCGTGCTCGGAATTCACGAGTCAACGGATGGAATTTGCCACCGGGTATGCACGCCTCTGCCAGAGCCGTTTGACTTGGCAGTGAAGTGGAAGGGATCGACGAATGTACCAGGATTTTTACTTTAATCAGTGGGTTGGCGCGCGCATGGCGGAGTCGGCGCAGATCCGGCTCGCGAACATGGTTAGCGAGCACGATAGCGGGGGTTTCCTTTCAAGTGGCGCGAGCCTGTTCGCCCTGTCGAGCGATCCCGCACCGACTTTCGAGATTACGCACAGCCAGGCATGCAGCTGCAGTTCGTGCTGTGGTTCCGACGAGAAAGCGACTGGTCCCACTCCCGCAGGCGATGAGCCCGTCTTCGTCGCAGGCGATATTGCCGGCGATACTTCGACCACGGCGACGATCACGGTTGGTGGGTCGCTGACCAGCGAACTCGAGACGGTCGGTGACACGGACTGGGTTGCCATCACGCTGACGGCCGGTCAGACGATCGACATCTCGCTGTTCGGTTCGGGTGCCAACCCAGTCGGGGATACCTATCTGCGAGTGCGCGATTCTTCCGGCAATATCGTGGCATTCAATGACGATGCCGACGGGCTCAATTCTGCCCTGACCTTCACCGCGACGGGTGCGGGCACGTATTATATCGAAGTCGATTCCTATCTCAGCAGTTATACCGGCGAATATACCCTAACGGTGGACGAGGGCGTCCCGCCCGAGCCGCTGGATGTCTATACCTACGATGAAATCGCAGTGCAGCTTACGCAGACCTATTGGGGCGGCAGCGCACGCTCATGGGATGTCGGCGCGGACGGATCGATCACTGTCAATATCACCGAGCTTTCGGCGGACGGTCAGTTCCTGGCCCGGGCTGCTCTGGAAACGTGGACGGATGCCACCGGCATCCAGTTCGTCGAGGTCGGCGGCGTTGCGGAAATTACGTTCCAGGATTCGGATTCAGGTGCTTACGCTTTCTCAAGTGTGAGCGGTGGCACGATCAGCAGTTCTACCGTCAATGTGTCGCTCGACTGGATCGAAAACTATGGGGCCGGCCTGAACTCCTATTCGTTTCAGACCTACATTCATGAAATCGGCCACGCCCTGGGCCTCGGCCACGGGGGCAACTACAATGGTTCCGCCGGTTATCCCAACGACGCGAGCTACGCGAATGACTCCTGGGCGACCACGATCATGTCGTATTTCTCGCAGAACGAGAACACCTACTTCGCGAACCAGGGGTTCGACTACAACTTCGTCCTTACGCCGATGGCTGGCGATATTGCTGCTGTGGAAGCACTCTACGGCCTTTCGTCCTCCACGCGGCTGGGCAATACCGTTTACGGTTTCAACAGCACGTCGGACCGCGACATCCACGATGCGACGCAGTTCGTAAGTATCGCCTATACGATCGTGGACAGCGGCGGTAACGACACGCTGGACTACAGTGGGTTTACCCAGGACCAGGTCATCAACCTCAATCCCGAGACCTTCATGAACATCGGCGGTGAGACCGGCAATGTCGTGATCGGAAGGGGCACCGTGATCGAGAATGCATTCGGCGGTTCCGGTGCGGATACGATCGACGGTAACCAAGCGAATAACGGCATTCAGGGCAACGACGGTAATGATACCGTCAACGGCCGTGGAGGAGACGATACGATCTACGGCCAGGCCGGATCGGATTCGCTCTACGGCAACGGCGGCAACGATAGCCTGTTCGGCGGTGACGATCGGGATTACCTCTACGGTGGGAACGATGCCGACTCCGCTTATGGTGGGTCGGGGAACGATGTCGTCATCGGCAACTATGGCGACGACACGCTGAATGGCGGTGTCGGGGACGATCTCATCTTCGCCGGTTACGGCAATGACACCGTCGATGGCGGCGATGGCCGCGACACCATGCGCGGCGGTTTCGGAACCGACACTCTGTCGGGCGGCCAGGGAACCGATGCCATTTATGGCGGCGCTGGTGATGACACCCTTTATGGCGGCACGGGTCAGGATTTCCTCTACGGAGGAAACGGCGCCGACTTCTTGTCCGGTGGCGCGCAAGACGACCGACTGGAAGGGGACGAGGGTGATGACCGTCTCGACGGCAACGACGGCAATGACAATGTGCTCGGCGGTGGCGGGAACGATGTCGTCATCGGCGGAACCGGCGACGATCTGCTCAGGGGCGGAAGCGGAAACGACTTCCTTCGCGGCGGCAACGGGAGCGACAATCTCGGCGGCGGCGCGGGAGCGGACCGTCTTACCGGAGGGGCCGGAAACGATATCGTGACCGGCGGCACCGGCGCCGATGAATTCGCATTCATCGCGATGGGCACGGGCAATGCCGACACCATCACCGACTTCTCGGTGGCGGACGATACGATCGTTTTCGATGGCTCGATATTTGGCGCTCTGAATGCCGGTGTGCTGGCAGCTGGCGCATTCCGGATCGGGAATAGTGCGCAGGATGCCAACGATCGTATCATCTACAACAACAATACCGGCGAACTGTTCTATGATTCGGATGGTGCCGGTGGGGCGGAGCAGAAACTGGTCGCGCAGTTGTCTGCCGGTCTTGCGCTGACGAATGCCGACTTCTTTACCGAAAGCGGTGCGGCGAACGCCGGCCTTGCCGACATCAAGCAGGATTACAATTTGGCGGCGATGCCGGAGTTCATTTTCGCCTGACCGGCACGGGTCAATAATCCTGTTTCTGCCGGTTTTCGGGGTTGGAGTGTTTTGACATTTGATCCCGATCCGGCAGAAAGACGATATGTCTGCTGGCGATGATACTCGGGACCCGCTCTCCATGGAGGGCGGGTCCATCCCTAATTCGGACGCCCCTGCCTTTCGCATGTCGGATGTTGCCGACGCGGAAATCCCGTTCTTGATTGCCGCGCCACATGGTGGACGGCATTATTCGACCGATATCTGGGAGAAGATGCGAACTCCGCATTCGGTTTCGCTCAAACTCGAGGATCGGCTGGTCGATCAGATTGCCAAAGCGGTGTCGATCCGCACCGGTGCCGCGGCGCTGATTGCTTACGCCCCGCGCGCGCTGATCGATCTCAATCGGGATCCCGAGGACATCGACTGGGACATGGTCTCGGGTAGCAAACCCGACCGCCGTATCGGCAATGCTGCAAATCGTCGCGCGCGGGCGGGGTTGGGCCTGGTGCCACGGCGGCTCCTCAGAACCGGTGAGATATGGAAAGCTCCGCTCTCGCGCAAGGAACTGGAGCAACGCGTTGGGCGGGTACATACTCCCTATCACCATACGTTAAATCGTATGCTGCAGTCACTACGTGACAAGTTCGGTGTGGCATTTCTTTTAGACCTTCATTCGATGCCGCCCTTAGCACCGACGAAGCGCCAAAACAGGCAGGTCGAATTCGTCGTAGGAGACCGTTTCGGAGCTTCGGCGCCCAACAGCATTTCGACCGCTGCCGTTGAATTTCTCGAAAGGCGGGGCCGAGTTGCAGAGCGCAACAGCCCCTATGCGGGCGGTTATATACTGGATCGGCATGCGAGGCCGATGGGCGGGATATTCGGGCTGCAACTAGAGATCTGCCGCTCGGCCTATCTCGACCACACGCTGACCTCGGCTACGCCGCGGATGGGTACCATTGTGAACCTGGTTGCGCAGCTCGTCATCTGTCTGAACGCTCAGATTTCGCACGATCTCAGACCGGATCTGCGAGACGCTGCGGAATAAAAAACCACCCCGCGTGAAGTGCACGGGGTGGCCAAGGTTCAGGGAGGAGGTGCACTCGCGTGCACCAATCGGGCAGGCTATGAGGGGAACACTGCCCGACGCACTAGAAATGGGGTTTTGGACCGCGCTTTCAAGATAGCGGCAGCAGCAAAATGCGCGTCGTCCAGCGCAGAATTGGGGCAGTTCGTCCGCCCTATCGCGACGGCTGGGCAATCAGCGCTACGCCGGTTCCGTCGAACCCAGCTTCCGCCAAGTCCGAAACGAGTGCACATTCTCCGCAATCGAGACTTTGCCCGCCGAGGAGTACTTCGTCTGAAAACGGAACGACGAGCGCTTCGCCATGATCGAGCTCGGCGGGGCGGTTCGCACCTCTAGTATGGAAAAGGCGAAAATGCGGTCCGTCGACCAGCAGGCCAGCATCGCCCTCAATTTTCCGGCGAAGAGACGCTGGATAAGGCCCGGTATCCGCAATTTGCATGCCGTCATCGAGATGCAATTCGCGCGGGCGGCCATAGTCGAACAGGCGGAACGTCACATCGCTGTTTTGCTGTACTTCGATCAGCGAAACACCGCCGCCGATCGCATGCACCGTTCCTGCGGGAATGTAGAAGGCGTCTCCGGCCTCGACCTCGTGCCAGACAAGATGCTCGACGATCGAGCCGTCCAGAGCAGCCTCGCGCAGGACTTCGGGCGCAATCTCCCGATGGAAGCCGACAGCGATCGTGGCGCCCGGTTCGGCGTCGAGAATGACCCAGCATTCGCTTTTGCCCGCTCTGCCATAACCCATGGCTTCGGCCTGATCGTCGTCCGGATGGGCCTGAACCGACAGGCGTTCGCTGGTGAAGATATATTTGACCAGCAGTTGCGGCAGCTCCTGCGGCGGGTCGAACCAGACCTCCCCGATGCGATCTTCGGAGGGATGGGGGAAGGGGGTGGGCAGCTGGTCCACGCCCCAGACCTTGTCGACGAAGCGGCGTGGCAGCTTGCGGATCACTGGGCCCTGCATCGGCTGGCTTCTCCCACGCGCTGGACGGCAGCTCGGGTCGTGACCAGGATATCTTCCCCATCGACAACGACCACGATATTGTCCGCTCCAACGACCGTCACATGGGGCCCGTCGCTGTCGATCATCGTTCCACTCGCTCCGATGATCTCGCCATTGCCGATGACCACGTTCGCCGCGTTGTCGGCGTCGCGCTTTTGCAGCAGCGCGTCCCAGTTTCCAATGTCCGACCAGCCCATCGCGGCATCGACCATCGCGGCGCGCTCGGTGTTTTCCATGACTGCATAGTCCACCGACTCGCCGTCGATCGCGGCGAACAGGTCCGCATCGGGCCGCAAGGCATCGCCATCGATGGTGCGCGCTTCGAAGGCCGCCTTCGTCTGCTCGGCGAGCTCCGGACGATGCCGCTCCAACTCGGCTAGGAATTGGCCTGCGCGAAAGGCGAATATGCCGCCGTTCCAAGCATAGTCGCCCTGCGCCAGGAACTTCATCGCCGTGTCGTGGTCCGGCTTCTCCACAAAGCTGTGGACGCGGAATCCACCTGCCAGCGCCTCGCCGCGGCGGATATAGCCATAGCCGGTTTCCGGCGATGTCGCCTCGATGCCGAAGGAAACCAGCCAATCCTGCGCTGCAAGGTCGGCTGCGGACTGTGCCGCTGCGACGAACGCGTCCGTGTCGCGAATGTGATGGTCGCTGGGGCAAACCAGCATGATCTTGTCCGGGTCCAGCGCATGCGCCGCCAGCGCGATCGCAGGCGCCGTGTTGCGGCCCATGGGCTCGACGATGAAATGGGCGTCGCGCGCAATTGCAGCCGCTTGGGGTCGCGCGAATTCGAGATGCTTTTCGCCCACCACCACGATCGGCGCGCCGAAGACGCTGCGATCGGAGCACCGCTCAATGGTCGCCTGATAAAGCGTATTCTCTCCGATCAATGGAATGAACGGCTTGGGCCGCGTCGCGCGGCTGCGCGGCCAGAGCCTCGTCCCGCTCCCGCCACACAACACAACCGGCACGATCTCGCCCATCATTCGCTCCGCAAGCCCATCCTCTACGCACGATTGGCAGAACAGGTCGCGAAGGGAAAGGTGCGAGGGCGATTAACCGCCACGACGCCCGCTAAAGTGGCGGCAGCAATCGAGTAAAATGCACGCGCCAGTTCGCCTTGCCGGTCTCGGCTTGCGCAGCGGCGATCATCGGGAGTTCGGCTTCGATGAACTCGACCCGCTCGTCCCATCCATCATGCGTGCGCTTGCGGAAAATCCATCCGCCATGGCGCGGGCCCCACAATTTCATGAAGCGGGCGGCGGCCGCAGGATCGTAACCCGCATTGGCGAGCAACCAGGGCATTAGACGATCGGCCTCGCGCTCGCTCAGTCGGACGAGGCTGCGCTTGCGCCCGCTCTCCTCGAAATAATCGAGATGGCCGAGGAGGTTGTGTGCCATCTCGTGCGCGATCAGTGCAGCGAATTCATCTTCGGCATAAGCGAAGCCGGGGAAGTTTTCACCGACGAGGACTCGTTCACCATCGGCGCTGGCCTTGGCGGAATTGGTCAGGAGCTCGAAGCGTGAGGCACAGGCGGGAACCGGCGTGAGCGCGGCATTGCGGGAGTTGGTTCCTGCATCGAACCAGTCGATATCCAGTGTGCCTGCCGCCAGTTCGTTGTCCATGAAATCGCGAATGTCGTGCCCGCGCTGCCAGCCCGGCTTGGTGGGTTGCCAGCGCGCCGAGATCGCCTGACCGCCGAGGGCTGAAATCGTATCGTTGCGCCTAAGTCCGGCCTGTTCCGCAGGAGAGCCGGGGGCCACGGATTGTACGCCGAGATCGCCCTTCAGCCCGAACAGGTAGCGCACGGCCGCGGGTTCGCCATAGGCTTCCGCGTCATGCAGCAGCAGACCGGACACTGGCTGGGTTGCATCGCAGAATTCGGCATTGGCGGTCGCCAGCCGGTAGCCGACTCGGAACAGCAAGTCCTCGCGCAGCTGGAAGACTTCGAGCGGGTGATATTCGCGCTCGGTGGCTTCGGCATCCTGCGCAACAGCTGTATTCGGCGCAGCAAAAAGGGCGGCCAGGCCAAGCCCGACCGCCCCCCATATATTGCGCCAATCAGGCAGTGGTGGATCCGTCCACACCGTTCAGCTGCGCCTGCGGCTGCGGTGCGGTGCCCTGGTTGGTCTGGCGTGCAAACAGCACACGCATCTGTTCGAGCGAGAACAGGTGGGCGAAGATGAGCTGCAGCAGCCCACTCTCGTTCCACTTGCGCAGCTGGTCGCCGCGCAGCTCGCGCAGTTTCTCGGCGTTGACCATCTGGAAGCCACGATAGATGAAAGGCTTGTCTTCGCCCGGGCGCTGGATCGAGACTTCGCCGTCCATCAGCAATCCCGCATCCTTGATTTCGGTCATGAAGGCCTGCGTGCGCTGGCCGGCCTGTTCGAAGCTCTCGCAGAATTCGAGAATGCCCTTGGTAGCCTGGCTCGGCTCCTTGTCGTCGAACAGGCGCTCGCCGTCATCGAACTCACCGACCGAATCGGCGGTGGGGTCGAAGCAGAGCGACAATTCTTCCGCATCGGGGCGCAGGCGGGCGAGCATGAAGGGATAGCGGCGAATATAAGCCGGAAGATATACAGGTTCGGTGACCTTGCCGGTTTCGTCCACATAGGTGTTCACGCCTTCGTTGAGTGCGAACAGCGCCAGCGGAAGGGGGCTGTCCCCGGCCGAAAACACGATCGGAAGCTGTCGCTGTGCCTGGACGAACTCATCGACCGTCAGCGGAACGGCATGCTGCTTCGAAAGCCACGGAGCCAGATCGACCGGGCGCGTTTTCAGGTCCGCGTGATCATTGCTGTTGAGCGGCATCAGGTCGTTGTAAAAGAGGGGCAGGTTCGGCTGCGGCGCGCTGGCCATGGAAAATCTCCGAAAACAAAGGAATGGACGGGCATGCGCCTGGGCACGCGCGCGTGGTGCGCAGCGCTTTAAGCGGTCGCGTGGTCTTTCGCAAGCGGCACAAGCTTGCCCGGATTGAGCAGTCCATCGGGGTCGAGCGCCTGCTTGACGCTGCGCATCATGGCAAGCGCGACGGGGTCGCCAAGCCGGCCCAGTTCATCGCGTTTCACTTGCCCGATCCCGTGCTCGGCGCTGATCGAACCGCCGAAATCGTCGACGAGGTCGTGAACGAAGGCGCTGACGCGCTTGCCCTCGTCGGCTTCCCATTCGCCGCGGGAGGCACCCGCCGGGGCGAGCACATGGAAGTGGATATTGCCGTCGCCGAGATGGCCGAAGCCGACAGCACGTGTGCCGGGGAATTTGGCTTCGACCTGCGGGCTGGCTTCTTCGACGAACTTCGCCATCGCAGCGACGGGTACCGAAATGTCGTGCTGCATCGCCGGGCCGATCGCGCGCTCGGCAGGCGCTATCGAATCTCGCAGCAGCCAGAAGGCATCGGCTTGTGCTTCGTTGGCGGCCAACACCGCATCCTCGAGCAAGTCCTTCTCGAACGCCTCCGCGAGCATCTTTTCAGCCGCCGCGCGCACTGCATCTTCGGCGTCCGCAGTGCCGACCAGTTCTATCAGCGCATGCCATGCGTGGTTCCCGGCAAGTGGTGCTCGCGCATCGGGTAGGTGGGCGATTACGGCTTCAAGGCAATGCGCCGGCAGGACCTCGAACCCTTCCAGCATGTCGCCCGCAACGTCGCCGCAATGCAGCAGCAGTTCGCGCGCCGCCCCGATCGTTGGCAGGCCGACCCAGGCGACCATGCGCTCGCCGATTTCCGGCAGCAGGCGCAAGGTCGCGCTCGTGACGATGCCCAGCGTGCCCTCCGATCCGATCAGCATCTGCTTGAGATCGAAGCCGCGATTGTCCTTCTTGAGCGGTGTAAGCGCGTCGAAGACAGAACCATCGGCCAGCACCGCCTCGATCCCCAGCACCTGCGCGCGCATCGTGCCATGGCGCAGCACCTGTGTGCCGCCCGCATTGGTCGAGATCAGGCCGCCTATCGTGGCCGAACCCTTTCCCCCGAGGGTGAGCGGGAAGCGCATGCGCTCCGCCGCTGCTGCTTCGTGCAAGGTCTGAAGGATAACCCCTGCATCGCAAGTGACCTGTCGGGCGCGCGTATCGAGCTCGCGGATCGCGTCCATGCGGCGCAGCGACAGCAGGACCTGCGCTCCGCTCTCGTCGGGGGTCGCGCCGCCGGACATGCCGCTATTCCCCCCCTGCGGTACGATTGGGACCCCGTGGCGGGCGCACAATCTCACGAAAGCCGCGGTTTCTTCTGTGGAGGAAGGCGAAGCAAGGCCGATTGCCTTGCCGGTATAACGACCGCGCCAGTCGGTCAGCCAAGGTGTGACCAGCTCGGGATCGGTGGTGAAGCCGCGCGACCCGAGCAGGCTGACGGCTTCCTCGATGAAGGCTTGCGTATCGGACATCGCGGCATCCTTGCCACAGGTGGGCGGGCAAACGCCACCGCCTTGCTATCGCGGCGCGATCAATTAAGCGGATATTCAAGCGCATGGGGGCAAGGGGGCGTCCGTCGCTATTGAGCGAGCCGCGAGTATCTTGCGGCACAGGAGCCGACCGAACGCGCCAATGCCATTTGTTTCCGCCATCCTCTCCTTGCTGCTTCCGCTGGCAGCCACACCCGACGATGTGCGGGCGGACGAGGTTGCGCGGCAGTCGAATGCGCAGGAACAGGCTGGACCGATGTCGCGCCACGACATGTCAGAAAGACTGCCGCCTTGGCACGGGCTGGCGGACCTCTCGGAGCCGCCGGTCGCCAACCAGGTGCGGATCGAGCGCCGTGTGATCTTGCGGATCAGCCCTCAGCCCAGCCGCGCACGGAGCAATCTGCTTTCGCAATTGCCGCGCCAACCGGTCGCGACGCAATTGGTGGAGCGGCCGATGGGCGATTGCCTCCCAGCCAACGACATCGTCGGCGTGTCCGACAGGGGTAGCCGGCTGATTATCTATATGCGCGACCGCAGCCTGATTTCCGCACAGCTGGAAAAGGCCTGCAGCCCGCGCGATTTCTATCTCGGGTTCTATGTCGAGCGCAGTGACGACGGCCAGCTCTGTGTAGATCGCGACCGGTTGATGTCGCGTGCGGGTGCGAAGTGCCGGATTTCCGAGATGAACCGGCTCGTTGCCGTTCGGCCACGCGACTAGGCAAACCGGCGCGCAAGGCCGGCCTTATCTTGACTTTGTCGCCCGGAACCGCAAAGGGCGCGGCCTGCCGATGGCGCATTCTTGCGCCATGCGACCGGCACCAAATCCAGGGATACATTTGACGCGCATGACCTTTGCCGATCTCGGCCTTTCCCCTGACTTGCTCAAGGCAGTCGACGAAGCCGGCTATACCGAGCCGACCGACATCCAGCGCGAGGCCATTCCGCCGGTGCTGATGATGAAGGACATCATCGGCATTGCGCAGACCGGCACCGGCAAGACGGCCAGCTTCGTGCTGCCGATGATCGACATCATGGCGAGCGGCCGGCGCCGCGCGCTGATGCCGCGTTCGTTGATCCTCGCACCCACCCGCGAACTGGCGGCGCAAGTGGCGGAAAACTTCGAGAAATACGGCAAAAACCATGACCTTAAGCTCGCCCTCCTCATCGGGGGCGTGCAGATGGGTGATCAGGTGAAGGCGCTGAACGAAGGCGTCGACGTGCTGATCGCGACGCCGGGCCGCCTGATGGATCTGTTCGAGCGTGGTAAGATCCTGCTCAACGGCTGCGAACTGCTGGTGATCGACGAGGCCGACCGCATGCTCGACATGGGGTTCATTCCCGATATCGAATTCATCTGCGACAAGCTGCCCGAACAGCGCCAGACCATGCTGTTCTCGGCCACCATGCCGCCGCCGATCGAGAAGCTGGCCAAGAAATTCCTCAACAATCCCAAGCGGATCGAAGTCAGCCGTGCGGCGACGACCAACAAGGACATTACCGCCTTCAAGGTACCGGTGACGAGCCGCCAGAAGCGCGAAACGCTGCGCTGGCTGCTCAACAACGATCTGGTTGAAACCGCCATCATCTTCGCCAACCGCAAGACGACCGTTCGCGAGCTCAACAAGAGCCTGCAGAGCCACGGATTTGCGTCCAGTGAAATCCACGGCGACATGGACCAGTCGAGCCGCCTCAAGGAACTCGACCGTTTTAAGAGTGGCGATGTAAATATCCTCGTGGCGTCCGACGTTGCTGCGCGCGGGCTCGACATCAAGGGTGTCAGTCACGTGTTCAATTTCGACACGCCGTGGCACCCGGACGATTACGTCCACCGCATCGGCCGTACGGGTCGCGCTGGGGCAAAGGGTCGCGCCTTCACCTTCGTCGCTCCCGAAGATGCCGAAGCGATCGACAATGTCGAGAAACTGACCGGATCGAAAATCGACGTCTTCGGCAAGAAAGACGTTCGTGTTGCGCTGAAGGACTCCAGCGCGAACAACGGCGCGGACGCCGATGACGGGAACGACGATGGGCCGGCTCCAGAGAAGCCCAAGGGGCGGAAACAGGCGCCGTCCAAGGCAAAGCCTGCGAAAGCGAAGCGGGACGCCAAGCCGAAACCGGACCGTGCGCCGAAGGGGCAGGGTAAGGCCTCCGCCGACAGTATGCCTGCTGATGCCGACGACTGGAACGGGCCGGTTCCTGGTTTCCTCGACGTCTCGGCGACCTGAAACATGATTTACGCTCGCTTTACTTTAATCGGGCAATAGATACATCCGGAAGCGTCGCTCGGACACCGCCGAGCGAAAGTTCAGGCTGCAGTACGCGATCCGGAATTGCGTTATGCTCCGGGGGTGTCGAGTTTGGAAAATCCAGAAGTTTTCGCGAGTATGCGGAACGACGAGTACGATGTAGTCGTGTTCGGCTTAGGCTATATCGGCCTTCCGACCGCATCGATCATCGCTTCGTCCGGGCTGCGTGTGTGCGGCGTGGACGTTTCCGAGCGCGTGGTCGACACGATCAATCGCGGCGCCATCCATATCGAAGAAAAAGACCTCGACCAGCTGGTAGAGCGGGTGGTCAAGGACAAGATGCTCTGTGCCTCCCTGAATGCGCCACAAGCCCAGTTTCACGTCATTGCGGTGCCCACACCGCTGCTCGAAGACAATACGCCCGGTCTGGACTATGTCATGAGCGCGGTGGAAGCGATCGCCCCGAAACTCAGGCCCGGCGATTGCATCATTCTCGAGTCGACCTCGCCGGTGGGGACGACCGATGAAGTAGCGAAGCTGATCGCGCAACGGCGCCCCGATCTGGGCGTGCCGGGCAACACCCACGGCCCGGCCGACATCGCCATTGCTTATTGCCCGGAGCGCGTCTTGCCGGGGAAGATCATCGCTGAACTGCGGTCGAACGACCGTGTGATCGGCGGAATGACACCCGACTGCTCGACGAAAGCCCGCCGTCTCTATGCCCGCTTCGTCGAAGGCATTTGTTTCGAAACGGATGCGCGTTCTGCGGAGATGGTCAAGCTGGTCGAAAACAGCTTCCGGGACGTCAATATCGCATTCGCCAACGAATTGTCCCTCGTCGCGGACCGGTTCGACATCAACGTCTGGGAAGTCATCCGACTGGCCAACCGGCACCCCCGCGTCAACGTGCTGCAACCGGGACCGGGAGTAGGGGGGCACTGCATCGCGGTGGATCCCTGGTTCCTGGTAGCTGCGGCACCTGAAGAAACGCCGCTGATCCGCACCGCGCGCCAGGTCAATCTCCATAAGACCAAACATGTGATTGAGGGCCTGTGCGCCATGGCAAAAGCCCAGCCGACCGGGAAGGTCGCCGTGCTGGGCTTGGCGTTCAAACCCGATATCGACGATTTCCGCGAAAGTCCGGCGCTGGAGATTGCTGAGCATCTGGCCGGCGAGATCGGCGACCGCATGCTGGTCGTCGAACCCTTCGCAACCGAACTACCTGCGCGGCTGCAGCAATTCAGCGCCAAGCTTGTTTCCCTGGACGAAGCTCTCGAGGCGGCAGAAACCGTTGCCATTCTGGTCGATCACACGGACTTCAAACACCTCTCGCTGAGCGATTTTGCCGGCAAGCAGGTCTACGATACCCGGGGCTTGCTGCAACGATGAACGGGCGTCCCAAGGTGATGGTTACTTTCGGCACGCGACCGGAGGCGATCAAGATGTTTCCCGTCGTCCACGCCTTGCGTACGGATGGCCACTTCGATGTGAAAGTGGCCGTGACGGCGCAGCATCGAGAGATGCTGGACCAGGTGCTTGCAATTGCGGGGATTACACCCGACATCGATCTTGATCTGATGCAGCACGGTCAGAGCCTCGACGCGCTTGCATCACGCATCTTGCTTAGTTTTGGTCAGGTGCTGGACGACGAAAAACCGGATCGCGTGCTGGTCCATGGCGATACCCTGACCACCATGATGGTCACGCTTTCGTGCTATTTCCGCAAAATTCCGATCGGTCATGTCGAAGCAGGTTTGCGCAGCGGCGACATCTATTCGCCGTGGCCTGAAGAGGTAAATCGGCGGGTCACCGGGACGATTGCCGATCTTCACTTCGCGCCGACCCAAACTGCGGCAGACGCATTGCTGGCGGAAAACAAAGCGCACGAAGACATATTCGTGACCGGGAATACCGTGATCGACGCGCTGCTCGCGACGAAGTCGAAACTGGAAACCGATCCGGCGCTGAGCAAGGGAATCGACACTGCCTTGGCCGGGGTGGGTAGCAAGCGTCTGATCGCCGTGACAGCGCATCGTCGGGAGAATTTCGGTGAAGGCATGCGCAATATCGCTGCCGCATTGAAAACCTTGGCCCGACGCGAGGACGTCGCGATCGTCTATCCAGTGCACCCTAATCCGAATGTTGCAGGCGTGATGAACAAACAGCTCGGGACGCTCGACAATATCCACCTCATGGATCCGCTTGACTATCCGAACTTCGTCCGCATGATGATGCGGGCGGATATCATCCTGACCGATAGCGGCGGCATCCAGGAAGAGGCCCCCAGTCTGGGTAAACCCGTACTCGTCATGCGCGACACGACCGAGCGCCCCGAAGGCATAGCTGCCGGCACCGCGCTGTTAGTGGGCGCAGACTGTGACGCCATCGTCGAACACGCCTCGCGGTTGCTCGACGATCCGGGCTCTTATGCGAAGGTCGCACAGGCGCATAATCCCTATGGGGATGGAACGGCAGCACAACGGATAGCTGCCATTATCGCATCAAGACACCGCTTGACCTGAGCGCAAGGCTGCTCTGTTTACGACCGATTTACCCTGATCGATTAAGCAGATCGGATGATAGCACTGGCTCAATCGGTCCTGGCTTTGCTGCGCGAATTGGCCATCTATGGCGCAGTGTTCGGCGTGCTTGCGCTGGTGCTGAAGCGGCAGGCCATCGGGCGCGCAATCGTGGTCTGCCACAGGGAAGCCAGTACGAATTTCGGCCTTGCCGCGTTCAATGCGCTTTTCATCGCTCCTCTTTTCGCAGTCCCGGCAGCAGCGTTGGCGATTGTCCTTGACGGAACAGGATATCTCGGAGGGTTTTGGGAAAGCGTTCCCGAAGTCGTGACGCTCCTGCTTGCTATCGCGCTGATCGATTTCGTGGCCTACTGGCGCCACCGGCTCGAACATGACCGCAGCCTCTGGCGTTTTCATGCCACCCATCACGCCGATACCGCGATCCACTGGCTGTCGGTCCAGCGCAAACACCCGGTCGCCAAAGTGATCTCGCTACTGTTCGACACCGTGCTGGTGATCGCCCTGGGCATGCCGGCGTGGGCGATTATCGGAGCGACCCTGATACGCAGCTGGTGGGCGCATTTCATTCACGCCGACTTGCCGTGGACGCTCGGCGTGTTCGGCGAGGTGCTGGTTTCACCGGCGGCGCACCGGTTACATCATATTCGCGACGAGCGCCTTATGGGGAGCAACTACGGCAATACCATCACGCTGTGGGACAAATTGTTCGGCACATGGTGCAATCCCGCCCCCTACCTCAACTGCGAAACAGGCATCGAAGAGGGAACGCGCGGCATCTGGGGCGAGCTTAAACGACCGTGGGAAGCCCGGTATCGCCGGTCCGTGACGCCGGGCGACGAAACGCCGGACAAAGCCAGCGCCTAATCCTTGCTGTCGATCGGCTAGGCGCCTTTGCCGAGCGCCGGAATCACCGCTTCCGGGTCCACGCAAGTCTTCGAGCGAGCGAACCCGCCAAGCTAGTCCGCAAGTTTGACGAAGCTGTCGAGCACACGCTTCTCGCCCGCTTTCTCGAATTCGATGATCAGCTTGTTGCCTTCCTGGTCGGTGACGGTGCCGTAGCCGAACTTGTCGTGAAACACGCGGGCGCCGATCGCGATATCTGTGCGCGGCTTGGCTGCGAAGCTGGCGGCACTGCGGCCCGGTTCGGCTAGGCGCTTGGGCGTCGCATCATATCCGGTCGATAGCGCCCGCTGCCAACCCGGGCCGCGCTTGTCCGCGCGTCCCGGCGCATCGCGAGCGACATGCGCGAAGGGGTCTTCGGTCTCGGTCCAGTTCGCCCGCCAGAGCGATGCGCCGCCGGTCATCGTTGTCTCGCGCTCGATCGTTTCCTCGGGCAGCTCGTCGATAAACCGGCTGGGAATCGAACTGGTCCACTGGCCGTAGATCCGCCGGTTAGCAGCGTGGAAAATCGTGCAACGACGTTTGGCGCGCGTGATGGCGACATAGGCGAGGCGGCGCTCTTCCTCGAGACTGGCGAGGCCACCTTCGTCGAGCGCGCGCTGGCTGGGGAAGACGCCTTCCTCCCACCCCGGCAGGAAGACGTGGTCGAACTCCAGCCCCTTGGCCGCATGCATCGTCATGATGGTCAGCTTCTCGCCATCGTCGGCGCGGTCGTTGTCCATCACCAGGCTGACATGCTCGAGGAAGTCGGTGAGACTCTCGTACTCCTCCATCGCGCGGGCGAGTTCGGAGAGGTTTTCCAGCCGTCCGGCGCTTTCCGCGCTGCGATCTTTCTGCAGCATGTCCTCGTAACCGCTTTCGGCGATGACCATGCGCAGCAGTTCGGACGGCGTGACTTTCTCGGACTGCTGCCGCCAGTGCACGAACTGCGCCAGCAGCCCCGTCAGAGTATTGCGCGCGCGGGCGGGCAGCTCATCGCTGTCGGCAAGGTCGAGCGAGGCGGCGGCGAGCGGCGTCTGCGTGCGGCGGGCATGGCGGCGCATGGCCTCCAGCGTCTTCGCGCCGAGGCCGCGCTTGGGCTGGTTGTAGATCCGTTCGAAAGCGAGATCGTCGGCGGGCTGCTCGATCACGCGCAGATAAGCGAGGGCATCGCGGATTTCGGCGCGCTCGTAGAAGCGAAAGCCGCCGACGATGCGGTAATTGAGGCCAATCTGGATGAACCGGTCTTCGAATTCGCGCGTCTGATACTGCGCCCGCACGAGGATGGCGACCTCGTCCAGCGAGGCGCCTTCGGACTCCAGCCGCTCGATCTCCTCGCCGACCCGGCGCGCTTCTTCCGGGCCGTCCCAGACGCCGATCACACGGACTCTTTCGCCCGCCGGAAGTTCGGTCCACAGCGTCTTGCCGAGCCGTTCGCTATTGGCGTCGATCAGGCCGGAGGCTGCGGCCAGTATCTGCGGGGTAGAGCGATAGTTCTGCTCCAGCTTGATCACCGCTGCGCCGGGGAAATCCTTCTCGAACTTGAGGATATTGGCCACTTCGGCCCCACGCCAGGAATAGATCGACTGGTCGTCATCACCCACCACACAGATGTTCTTGCGATCCTGCGCCAGCAGGCGAAGCCACAGATACTGGACCTGGTTGGTGTCCTGATACTCGTCGACGAGAATGTATTTGTAGCGCTTCTGGTACTGCTCCAGCACGTCACGATGCTGCCGGAAAATGTTCAGCATATGGAGCAGCAGGTCGCCGAAATCGCAGGCGTTGAGCGTCTTCAGTCGTTCTTGATACAGTTTGTAGAACTTCGCGCCCTGACCGTTGGCGTAAGCTTCGTTCTCGGCCGCATCGAGGTCACCGGGATTGAGACCGCGGTTCTTCCAGCGGTCGATCAGCCCGGCCAGCTGGCGCGCCGGCCACCGCTTTTCGTCCAGCTCTTCCTGCTGGATCATCTGCTTGAGTAAACGCAACTGATCGTCGGTATCGATGATCGTATAATTGCTCTGCAGGCCGACCAATTCGGCATGGCGGCGAAGCATGCGCGCACCGATCGAATGGAAGGTGCCGAGCCACGGCATGCCCTCCACGGCGTCCCCGATATGCCGTGCGACACGCTCGCGCATTTCGCGCGCTGCCTTGTTGGTGAAGGTCACGCACAGGATCTCGGAGGGCCACGCCCGGCGGGTCGCGATGAGATGTGCCAAACGCGCGGTGAGTGCTGCGGTCTTGCCGGTACCCGCTCCGGCCAGCATTAAAACCGGCCCCTCGGTGGTCAGAACCGCTTGGCGCTGTGGTGGATTCAACCGCGCCGCATAGGGCGGAATCCCGCCGTTTTCGCCGGTTTCCGAGATGGGTACGATATCTGACATGAGCTCCGGAACAGCTAGGGAACGCGGGGCGGCAATACAAGCCTGACGTGCCCCGACGTACTGAGGACCCACGGAACAATGCAGTGCGGTGCTGCGTAGGAAGGGCAATGGAAACAAAGATGGAGAACACTCCAATGCGTAATATCATCCTTGCCGGTGCAGCAGCCCTGGCTCTTACCGCTGCCCCCACCATCGCCCAGGATATGGATACCGACGGCTACATGTGGACCGACGCTCAGGAAGCCATGTACGATGGTTGGCCTGCCGATCGACAGACTGCCTATGATGCATGGCCTGCAAATGTGCAGGAGTATTACTGGACGCTGACGCCCGCGCAGACCAATGGCTGGTGGATGCTGAACGACGAACAGCGCGTGCGCATCTATGAGATGACACCGCAGCAGCGCTCGACCGCCTGGACGCAGATCGCCGCCCAGATGAATGGCGCGAGCACGACGGCTACCACAGCTACGACTGCATCGACGTCAGCCTCGACTTCGCCGCGTTTCGTGAGCAAGGAAGTTGCTCAGCCGGTGACGCGTAGCACCGCAGCGAATATTTCGGCTGAGGACCTTCCGGTCTGCACGCCCAACCAGCAGGATGGTTGCATCAACAGCTGGGAAAAGAACCGCACCGGCACGAAGCCGCTGGATTATTGGCCGGGTCGTCCCGCCAGCCAGATGGACTGATTTGAGCTAATCTTTCATGGTGTGTCGCAAGTGCGAATTGGCTGTGAGTTCGAGGGCGGGACCGTAAAAGCGGTCCCGCCTTTCGCTTATGCGCTGGATTCCGTTCGCCGCATTTTTGCCACGATCACCGTTGGGCGGTGCGGAAAGCGCGATTGCGGTCGCGGCAATCCATTGCTTATCGGAAGCGTTTGAAACGATAAGGAAGGTCCCGGAGGGGTAAGTATTCGGGTCGCGTTCGTTGCGCATGTCACTTCTGGAGGAAGAGCACATGCGAAAGACTTTTTGGTACATTCTCGGTGGCCAACTGGCCACGATTTCTATCCCTGCAATGGCGCAGGATACTCCCGAAACCACGGCACCACCGCCGGCTGATGCCCAGCCTGCCGAGGCGATGATGACGCCCGAACAGATGGCGGTCGTCGACGGCTGGCCGGAAGAGCGACAGGTCCAGTTTCGGCAGTGGTCGGGCGAGGTGCAGGGGTATTACTGGACGCTTGCTCCCGAGCGGCAGGAGCTGTTCTGGCGCCTGGCCGATGGCGACAAGCTGGCGATGGTCGCCATGGACGAGGCAGGGCGTGAAGCGGCATGGGGCCAGATAGAAACACAAATTGGTGGGGCGAATTCAAGCGAACCCGCTGCCGATGCCGATCCAGTAGACGAAACGGATGCTATCGATGAAGCGCATTCCGAACCTGCCGACCCTATGAAGCGATCGTAAAGCGCCTCACGCCGCGTCGGTAGCGAGCCTCAGGAGCGAGAGCCGAGCCTTGCCGACGCGGCGATCCGCCACGCATTCGAGCCCGCTCACCCGCGGTTCTTCCTTCGCGCCGGTTTCGAGCGCGATCCAAGTCGTGGGATCGATCCAGCCGAGCCGCAGCATGCGATCGAGCGCAACTTCGCCTGCGCCAGTGCCGTAAGGCGGGTCGAGCAGGACCAGCTGGTGCGCGGATTTGGCCGGACCGAGGCTCATCACCGATGCCTGCTGAACGCTCGCTCTGGTCCGCGCCTCGAAGGTCTCGATATTGCTGCGGATCGCCTTCACCGCCGCGCTGTCCTGCTCGACGAACAGGCAGGAGGTCGCGCCGCGCGACAGCGCTTCCAGGCCGAGCGCGCCCGAGCCGGCGAAGAGGTCGAGCACGTGCAACTCGTCGAAGCTGCCAAGGCGGCTGGCGAGCATGTTGAACAGCGTCTCGCGCGTCCGGTCCGCGGTCGGACGGGTTGCTTCGCCCGGCGGCGCGACCAGCTTGCGTCCGCGCCAGTCGCCCGCAATGATCCTCACTGGCGGCCTCCACGAGCCAATTCGCGCTTGAAGCCAGCCACGTCGCCGCCCTTGATCTCCAGCGCCTGCCCGCGCGGCAGGTCGCCGATGTGGAACGGGCCGTAGCCGATGCGCAGCAGACGGCTCACCTCCAGCCCGAGATGTTCGAGCACGCGGCGCACCTCGCGGTTCTTGCCCTCGCGCAAGGTCAGCTCGATCCAGCGATTGCGACCCGATCCGCGTTCGAGATTGGCTTCGATCCTCCCATAACGGATCCCGTCAACTTCGACGCCCTCGATCAGTTCGTCCAGCTGTGCCTGCGTCACATCACCGAACGCGCGGGCGCGATAGGTGCGCGGGACGCCTGACGAGGGCAACTCCATCGCGCGCTTCATCTCGCCATCATTGGTGAGCAGCAACAGCCCTTCCGTGTTGTAGTCGAGCCTGCCCACCGGCATCACGCGGCCCGCATCCTTGGGCAAGGCATTGCGCAGCGCGGCATAGATCGTCGGGCGTCCCTTGGGATCGTGCTCGGTCGTCAGCATGCCCGAGGGCTTATGGAACGCGAACAGCCGCGTTTCTTCCGTCTTGCCGACCGGCTTGCCGTCCACCGTCACCCCGCGCAAGCTGTCGAGCTTGATCGCCGGCGTGTCGAGCACCTTGCCGTCGAGAGCGATGCGCCCGTCGGCGATCATGCGCTCGATCTCGCGCCTGCTGGCCACGCCTGCGCGTGCGAGCAGCTTGGCGATGCGGTCGCCAGCTTCGGGAAGTCGGTTGTCGGACATGAGGGCGCGGTTAGGCGCTCAGTTCACAGCGCGCAAGGCTTCCTCGACCGTCTCGTGATAACGTCTGATGCCGCCCTCCATCGTCCCCAGGGTGAGATGCGGGACCGCTCCCGTCGAAAGGCCCTGCTGGCCGAGTTCCGCGGCACGAAAATCTTCGCTCGCGAAGACGCCGCCATCGAGCAGCGCCCAGCTGCGCTCCCAGTGATCGCGGGCCTTGTCGGTGGCCGGATGCTCGGGGATGAGCATGAAATCTTCCACCAGCGTACGGTCGTGCGCCTGCGGCATCATCACCATCACGTTGATGTAATCGGGGCTGGGAATGATCAGCGCGCCCGGAAGCAGCTGGTAGGCGAAGGTGACGACACGGCGCAGCGCGGCCATGTCGGCAAGGTCGATGCCCTCCATCTCTTCCAGCCGCCCGACCGCGCTGCGCGAATGCGGTCCTATCATGTCGCCGCTGGTCGCGCCGTCCTTGAAGAACGGGCCGATGGTTTTCGCATGTAGGCGGGTGACGTGATAGCTTTCGAGGAAGGCATCCATGATGAGCTTCCAGTTTCCGGCGACCTCGTGAGTCTTGCGGCGGAAGAGCACGTGGTCGCCCATGCCGAGCGCATCGAAATCCTCGCCGAGCGTATTCGCTAATCCGAAGTCGGCCGTCTCCCCCTGTGGACAGAACCAGATCAGCCCACCGGTCTCGCGCGAGGGTAGCTCGACGAGTCCGTACTCGCCCTTTTCGAGGCCGGGGAAGGTATCGGGACGGGGCAGGGCGAGAAGCCGACCATCCACGGCATAAGTCCATGCATGATAGGGGCAGACGAGCTTCTTCGTGCACTGCACTTCCGCGCCTTCGACCAGCCGCGTGCCGCGATGACGGCAGACGTTGAGGAAGACATGGGCGTCGCCTTCGGCATCGCGGGTGATCAGCAACGGGCGCCCCGTTGCGTCATGTGGCACCGCCATGCCCGGATCGGGCAGCAGCGCCGAAGGGCACAGGATCTGCGGCATCCGGTCGTAGATCGCGGCCTTCTCGCGCGCCCAGTACTCGGGATCGGTATAGACGGAGGCAGGCACGGTGCTAGGCTCGGCAGCATCGCGTTTGCGGTCTTCGGCAATGTCTTTGGCTAGCGCCAGCATCCCGTCTGTGGGACGGCGTTCAGGCAGCGTCTTTGTCGGAACGTCCACTGTGCTGTTCCTTTCTCTCTCCAGCGGCTAGTGTCGCAAGAAATCACGATATTTGCAAAGGATGCCTGCGTATGGCCGAAGCCGCCGAGACCAAGAAGATTTCCGCATGGCGGGCGCTCGGCATGGCTCTGGGGGATCGCAAGACCGGCTTCATGCTGCTGTTCGGCTTTGCCAGCGGCCTGCCTTTTGCGCTGTTTCTTGGCACGCTGTTCGCTTGGTTGACGGAAGCGGAAGTCGATCTGGAAACGATGGGCATCTTCTCGCTGATCGGCCTCGCCTATGCATTCCAGTTCCTGTGGTCTCCGCTCATCGACAAGGTCAATATCCCCATGCTGCGCAAGCTCGGCAGGCGGAAGCAATGGATCGTGCCGATGCAACTGCTCCTGGGTGCGATTCTCATCACTATGAGCCTTCTGGAGCCACGCACGCAACTCGGCTGGTTTTCACTGCTCGCGGGGATCGGCGCCTTCGCCAGCGCGACGCAGGACATCGCGATCAATGCCTGGCGTATCGATGTGGCGGACGAACGTGCCACCATCGACATCCTCTCGACCGTTTATCAGATGGGCTACCGACTCTCTTCGCTCGTCGGGGGGGCGCTCGGGCTGATCATCGCAGCCCGTATTGGCTGGCCCCAGACCTATATGATGATGGGGGGTATTTTGCTGTTCGTGGGCTTTGTCGGCCTGTGGGCGCCCAATGCCTCCGGTGTCGCCGAAGAGAATCAGGGCGACGAACAGGTCCGCGCATTGCGAATGGCTGGCGAATTGAATCCGCACATCCGCAATCGCGCGCTCGCACTGGTCGGCTTGCTGTGGGCAGGTGCGATCGGCATCGTGCTCGCCTTCATGGTCATGTCCATGACCTATGCGCCGGAGGATCGGCCGAACCCGACGGAATTTACGGTCAACGTCGGTCCGTGGATCATCGTGGCTACGATCATCCTGCCCGCGCTGATCGCTGGCTGGCTCGCTTCACAGAAGAAGCAGGGCAAGCACCTGCTGCGCGAGGACGCGCCGCCGGTGAGCGGGGGCTCTTATGCGCTCGATCACCTCTATCGCGCGCTCGTGCTGCCGCTGGTCGAATTCGTCGGCCGGATGGGCTGGTCGCTGGTGCTGATCCTCGCGGTCGTTCTGACCTATCGCATCTGCGATGCCATCTGGGGGACCTTCGCCTACCCCTTCTACCTCGGCGAGCTCGAATATACGAACGACGATGTGGCCTTCGCCTCGAAATTCTTCGGCGTGGGCGCAATTATCGCAGGCCTAGCGCTGGGCGGGCTCATGCTGACGACCATCGGCCGCATGGCGACGCTGCTGATCGGCGGCATTCTCGCGGCGTTGACCAACCTGCTTTACGCCGACATGGCCATCGGGGGCGCGAATATGCAGGCGTTCAGCGATGCCGTTGGCTTCACCTATCTGATCGAACAGGTGCCCGGCATCGGCGATGCCGAACTTGCCAGACTGACCATCACCATCGCGTTCGAGAACCTAGCTATCGGGATTGCGGGGGCGGCCTATATCGCCTGGCTGTCCTCGATCGTATCGAAGAAGTTCAGCGCGGTGCAATACGCCCTACTGTCATCGCTTACCCTGTTGGTCGGCACGCTCGGCCGCGGTGCGCTGGGCGAAATGATCGAGAACCAGGGCTATTACGACGTTTTCATCCTGACCACCTGGATCGGTCTTGGGGCAGCAGTCCTCGTGTGCATCGAGTGGTGGCGCGAAAGCCGCTCGAAAGCGGCTGCGGGCATCGTTGCACCGGAGACTGGAGAAACCGTGCCAGCAGAGTAGCTTGTAAAGCTATAAAATCCGGGCCTTTTAAATTTGTGATAACCTTTTTCATTGTAGCCCTGTCGGCAATGGGGACGCAGCATAAAGAAACTACACAACCGAAAGAGCGCGACTTCTTGCGCCTGCCTCTCGGTGTACTCGGCTATCTCGAAACGCTCGAAGGCCGCAAGCGGGTGGAGATCGTCGATTTGTCGCAGGGCGGGGCGCACATCCTGCTGTTGGAGCACGATGAGCGGGCCGCGAGCGACATATCGGACTGCTTCCTCAAATGGTTGCAGTTCGACGCCTTCGGAACGGTGACCTGGAAAGACGGGCCGCGTATGGGCCTCGCCTTCGAGCAGCCTTTGCGCCCGGGGGTGATTAAGGAAACGAAAAAGCAGGCCCCCATCATGGTGCGCCGCGATTTCGACGAGCTACGCAATGTGGCGAAGCTCTGGTCGAATGGCGTGTTCCCGAGCACCTGAGTGCGGTTAGTCTGGTAGCTCGCCATTCAGCCTGAGCACTTCTCCTGCGAGATATAGCGAGCCAGCGATGAGCACTGGCAATGCGTCCATTGGCAATGCAGCCATGGCTTCCGGCAAATCGGTTGCAGCTCGGTCAGCCTGGCCGAACGCATCGGGTCCGTGGTGATCGTGCCCGGGCACAGGGACCGCCGTAAGGCTCGCGATCGAGCCTGCCAGTGGATCGATCAGCGCCTGCGGATCCTTCGCCTCCAACATGCCGAGGATGAGGTGGATGCGTTGGCCGCGAAAGTGTTCGGCCAGCATCTCACCGGCGGATCGATTATGGCCACCGTCGAGCCAGACTTCGCGATTGCCGACTAGCGCACCCTTCGACAGCCGGTGAAGGCGCGCAGGCCATTCGGTGCGGGCGAGGCCGCGTTCGATGGCTGCGTCGGAAACCGTCAACCTGTCTTGCGAGGCGAGCATAGCGACGGCAAGCGCGGCATTCCAATGCTGGTGGGCACCCGGCAAGCCGAGGTCCTTGCGGGAGAGGCGCTCGACCACCGATGGATCGATCTCCCGGCTGATTGCTCCGTTCTTCACGGCCACAGCTGCAATCGCGTAGCGAGCGATTTCGGGATAGGTCTCGCACAACGTCACCAGCGGCACGCCCCGCTTGGCAATTCCGGCCTTCTCGAAGGCGATGCGCGCGATGGGGTCCTCCGGGACGCCAGTATCTGGCGCGAGCAGGAAGCGTTCGTGGTCGATCCCCAGCGCGGTGATGCCGCAGGCGGCCAGTACGTCGGGCTCGAGCACATTGGTCGCGTCGAACCGGCCGCCGAGGCCGACCTCGACCACGCAAGCGTCGGCGGGCACGCGGGCGAACTCGGTGAAGGCGGCGGCGATGGTGACTTCGAAGAAACTCGGTGCGAGATCGGCACTGGCATCGAGGACCTCTTCAAGCACTGCGGCCAGCCGCTCGTCGGAGATCAGCTCGCCCGCGAGCCGAATGCGCTCGTTGTAGCGCACGAGATGCGGGCTGGTGGTGACGTGGACGCGGTAGCCTTCCGCCTCCAGCATTGCGCGCAGGAAGGCGCAGGTCGATCCCTTGCCGTTGGTCCCGGCGACATGGAAGGTCGGCGGCAGGCGCTTGTGCGGATCGCCGAGCCGCGCCAGCAACGAACGAATAGTGTCGAGGCCGAGCCGGCCCTGCGGCACGGAAAGCGCACCCAGCCGGTCGAGCTGGCGCTGGACATCGGGACTGTCGGAGCGGGCGAAGTCCCGCATGACGGAGCTCAGGCAGCCTCGGCAGGCGCCAGATAGTCGAGCAGCGTCGCCAGCGTGTCCTTCAGGTCGTGGCGATGCACGACCATGTCGACCATGCCGTGCTTGTGGAGGTACTCGGCGCGCTGGAAGCCGTCGGGCAGCTGCTCGCGGATCGTGTCCTGGATCACGCGCTGGCCCGCGAAGCCGATGAGGGCCCCGGGCTCTGCGATATGGACGTCGCCCAGCATGGCATAGCTGGCGGTCACGCCGCCGGTGGTCGGGTCGGTCAGCAGCACGATATAGGGCAGTCCCGCCTCTTTCAGGCGGCGCGTCATCACGGTCGCCTTGGGCATCTGCATCAAGCTGAGAATGCCTTCCTGCATGCGCGCGCCGCCCGCGGCGGTGACCACGATATAGGGCGCACGGCGGGTCAGCGCACGCTCGGCCCCCTGGCAGAACGCAGTGCCCACGGCCATGCCCATCGATCCGCCCATGAAGCCGAAATCCTGCACGCCGACGACGGCAGGCTTGCCCTCGATCGCGCCGGAGCCGACGATGAAGGCGTCCTTGTGCGGGCTCTTGGCGCGCGCCTTCTTCAGGCGGTCGGTATACTTCATCGAGTCGCGGAACTTGAGCGGGTCCTCCTTTACCTCGGGGACGGGAAGGACCTCATAGCCCTCGTCCAGCAGCTGCCGCAGGCGTTCGTCCGCGCCGATCCGGCCGTGATGGTCGCAGCGCGGGCAGACATAGGCGTTTTCTTCGTATTCCTGCGCGAAGACCATCTGCTGGCAGCTGGGGCACTTGACCCACAGATCCTTGTCGGTGGTGCGCTTGGAGAGCGAGGTGATCGAATTGCGGACGCGGGTGAACCAGTTCATGCGGAAGCCCTTGCCGCCGAATGGACGGCCTTGGCAAGCCCTGCGGTGAGCTCGCGCAGCCTGGCCGGGGCATCCGCGCCGTGCTCGGCAACCAGCTCGACCAGCGCCGAGCCGACCACAACGCCATCGGCCACGCGCGCGATCTCGCCTGCCTGTTCGGGCGTGCGCACGCCGAAGCCGACTGCGACGGGAATGTCGGTCGATCGCTTGATGCGGGTGACATTGGCCTCGATCGACTCGATCGCGGCCTGCTGCATGCCGGTGATGCCTGCGACCGCGACGTAATAGAGGAAGCCCTCGCTCCCTTCCACCACGGCGGGCAGGCGCTTGTCATCCGTGGTCGGCGTTGCGAGGCGGATCGGGGCGATGCCTGCCTCGCGCAGCTCCGGGCCGAGCGCGTCATCTTCTTCGGGCGGGATATCGACGCAGATGACGCCATCGACACCGGCATCACTCGCGGCGGAGGCGAACCACTCCGGCCCGCGCCGGATCATGGGATTGGCATAGCCCATCAGCACCAGCGGGACGTCGGGATGCCGTCCGCGAAACTCGGTCGCGATGCGCAGCACATCGGCGGTGGTCGTCCCTGCGCCGAGCGAGCGAATGTTGGCCTTCTGGATCGCAGGGCCATCGGCCATGGGATCGGTAAAGGGCATCCCCAGCTCGATCACATCCGCGCCGCCCTCTACCAGCGCGTCGAGATTGGCCGACGTGTCGCCATCGCCTGCGGTGAGGAAGCAGACGAGCGCGGGGTGCGTTTTGGCGAAGGCGGCGGAGAGGCGATTCGGCGTGGTCATAGGGTCAGGTTCGTTCATCTAACTCGGCGGAAGTCTGAGACATGGACCGCATGTTACACTGTCCAAGGGGGAAAAAGCGGGAGGTGGGCGAGCGGGGTGATTTCGGTTCGGCGGAGGAGAGAAAAGCGGCGCTTCATGCTCGTCTCATGGCACGGATATCAGGGTGTAGGACAGTTTTTCAATCTTCCGTCACCCCGGCCTCCGAGTCGAGGTCCGGTTTCTTAATGGCGGCGCGGGTAGAAGCGGGACCCCGGGGTCAAGTCGGAGATAACGAGGAGGATAGTGTGACATGGCAAAGTATTCAGAAAATCTAGCGAGCACCTTTTTTCATCCGCCGAAGAAGGAACCCGATGGCGACGAGAGAGGCGACGGCAATTAAGTTCCACGGGAATGGAAGAAGCCTTCGCCCCAAACGCGGGGTCAGGACCCCTTTCAGCCAATCGATGTCGAACACTAACGCGATTAAGTAGGCAGTGCCGAATGCAGCGATGAGAATTGCGAGCACCGACAGCATTATTCGAAATGAGCGAACGCTCAAATTTGGACTCCCAACCGCTCAGCCACGGTGAAGATGTCTTTATCCCCGCGTCCGCACAGGTTCGCGAGGATCACGCTGTCTTTCGGCATGTCCTTTGCGCGCTTGGCCACCGCAGCAATAGCATGGCTCGGCTCCAGCGCGGGAATGATCCCCTCGGTGCGGCAGAGGAGTTGGAAGGCCTCCAGCGCCTCCTCGTCGGTGATGGCGGTGTATTCGACGCGGCCCGTGTCTTTCAGCCAGGCGTGTTCGGGGCCGATGCCGGGATAGTCGAGGCCGGCGCTGATCGAGTGGCCTTCGGTGATCTGGCCGTCCTCGTCCTGCAGCAAATAGGTCTTGTTGCCGTGAAGCACGCCGGGGAAACCGCCGAGCAGGCTTGCCGCGTGTTCGTCGCCATCCAAGCCATGTCCTGCCGCCTCGACTCCTAGCATCTTGACGTCCGGATCGTCGAGGAAGGGGTGGAACAGGCCGAGTGCGTTGGAGCCGCCGCCGATGGCTGCGACCAGCAAATCGGGCAGGCGGCCGATGCGCTCCTGCATCTGCTGGCGCGCTTCCTTGCCGATCACGCTCTGGAAGTCGCGGACGAGCTCCGGATAGGGATGCGGGCCGGCGGCAGTACCGATGATGTAGAAGGTGTCGTGGACGTTCGCGACCCAGTCGCGCAGCCCTTCGTTCATCGCGTCCTTCAGCGTACCGCGACCGCTGGTGACCGGCACAACCTCGGCGCCGAGCAGCTTCATGCGGAAGACGTTGGGCGACTGGCGCCGCACGTCCTCCGCGCCCATGTAGATGACGCAGGGAAGGCCGAAACGCGCGCAGACGGTGGCGGTGGCGACGCCGTGCTGGCCCGCGCCGGTTTCCGCGATGATGCGCGTCTTGCCCATGCGGATCGCGAGCAGGATCTGCCCGATGCAATTATTGATCTTGTGCGCGCCGGTGTGATTGAGCTCGTCGCGCTTGAACCAGACCTGCGCGCCGCCAAGCGCCTCGGTCAGCCGTTCCGCGAAATAGAGCGGGGAGGGGCGGCCGACGTAATGTTCGAGAAGGTCGTCAAATTCAGCTTGGAATGCGGGATCGGCTTGGGCTGCGCGATATTCACGCTCGAGGTCGAGCACGAGCGGCATCAGCGTTTCGGCGACATAGCGGCCGCCGTAATTGCCGAAGTGGCCGCGATCGTCGGGTTGGTTGCGGAAAGAGTTTGGCTGGTCTGTCATATCTGGCGAGCCGCTTCGCAAAATGCCGCGATCTTGTCCACGTCCTTGACGCCCGGCGCGCATTCGACGCCGCTCGAGGTATCGACCAGCGGCGCGCCCGTTTCGGCGATCGCCTGTGCGACATTGGCAGGGGACAGGCCGCCCGCCAGACCCCAGCCGGTCTTGCCGCGCCAGCCGGAGAGGAGGGACCAGTCGAACCGCAGGCCCATGCCGCCGGGCAGGGCGGCGTCTTTCGGCGTCTTCGCATCGAACAGCAGCAGATCGGCGACGCCGCGATAAGCTTCGGCCTTCTGGACGTCAGTCTCCGTCGCGATCGGTAGGGCCTTCCATACCGGCAGCCCGAAGCGCTCTTTCACCTGCGCCACGCGTTCTGGTGTTTCTTCGCCATGCAATTGCACCGCATCGAGCCGACCCGCGCCGATCGCATCTCGCAGCAAACCGTCATCGGCATCGACGAACAGCCCGACCCTCCCGATTTTGCCGCCGCCGCGCGCCGCCAGCGCGGCGGCGGCATAGGTATCGACATGGCGCGGCGACGGCGGAAAGAATACGAGGCCGGCGAAGTCCGCCTCAGCCGCCACCGCCGCGTCCAGCGCCTCGGGCGTCGATATCCCGCAAATCTTGATCGCTGTCCGCATGGCTGGGCTAGAGCGTCGCTTCGATGTCGCGCGCGGCCTGCGCGGGATCGTCCGCGCGGCTGATCGGGCGGCCGATCACGAGCACGCTGGCGCCGTCGTCGCGCGCTTGCCGGGGTGTGACGACGCGCTTCTGGTCGCCCGCAGCGCTACCGGCGGGACGCAGGCCGGGGACGACGAAGAAGCCGTCCTTCCAACGGTCATGCACCGCCTTCACTTCCTGCCCCGAGCAGACGATCCCGTCGAGCCCGGAGTCATGCGCCAGTTCCGCCAGCCGCATTACGTGATCGTGCGCGCTGCCTTGGATGCCGGTGCGTTCGAGATCGCGGTCGTCCATGCTGGTGAGCATGGTCACGCCGACCACCTTGGTATGCTCGCCCGCAGCGGCCTTCGCATCCTCCAGCATGGCCCGCCCGCCGCTCGCGTGGACGGTGACGATGGAGGGTTCCAGCACGTGGATCGCCTGCATTGCGGCGGCGACGGTGTTGGGAATGTCGTAGAGCTTGAGGTCGAGGAAGATCGGCAGGCCGAGCTGGCCGATCATGTGCACCCCGTGTGCTCCGTGTGCGCAGAAGAATTCCAGCCCCAGCTTGATCCCGCCGACATGGCCCTTGACGGACTTCGCGAGGTCGATCCCTTCGCGCAGGCGCGGAACGTCGAGGGCGAGATAGACGGGATTGCTCATCGCGGGCTCTTGGGTTCCGGATCGACGGGATTGGCAGGTTCGGGCGGCAAGTCACTACGCGGTGATGCGGCGGGACTCGTGGCGGGAGCGGGGGCGTGACCGGTGGCGGGTGTCGCGGCGGGAGCATCGCTCTTCGGCGCGGCCATGCGCGTGGTCGCCGCTTCCAGAGCGTTGACGCGGCGCGTCATGCGCCATTTCGCGGTCCGGTGGATCAACCACATCGGAATGAGGCCGAGCAGGAAGGCGACGATCACCAGCGCCGGCAGCTTCGTTTCCAGCACGATGTTCGACCAGATCTGCACCTCCACCGGCTTCCAGTTGAAGAAGCTGAAGGCGAGCAAGGCGAAGAGCAGCAGGACCCAGACGATGGTGCGGACGATCTGCATTGTGGTTCGGCTCCCGATATATCCTTTGCTATAGTGCTAGGCTGCGAGAGCGCGCCCGTCCAGTGACAGGGTCAGCCGAACACCCGCGCGAAGATCGTGTCGACGTGCTTGAAGTGGTAGTCGAGATCGAAGCGGCCCTCGAGTTCCTCCTCGGACAGGGCGGCGGTCACTTCCTTGTCCTGCTTCAGCAGGTCGAGCAGCATCAGGCGGCCGTCCGATTCCCACACTTTCATCGCATTGCGCTGGACGAGGCGATAGGCGTCCTCGCGGCTCACGCCGTTTTGCGTGAGCGCGAGCAGGACGCGCTGCGAATGGATGAGGCCGCCCATGCGGTCCATATTCGCCTGCATTCGCTCGGGATAGACGAGCAGCTTGTCGACCACGCCGGTCAGGCGGGCGAGCGCGAAGTCGAGCGTGATCGTCGCGTCCGGGCCGATAAAGCGCTCCACCGACGAGTGCGAAATGTCGCGCTCGTGCCACAGCGCCACGTTTTCCAGCGCGGGCAGGGCGTAGGCGCGGATCATGCGCGCCTGGCCGGTGAGGTTCTCCGTCAGGATCGGGTTGCGCTTGTGCGGCATCGCGCTCGAACCCTTCTGGCCCTTCGAGAAGAACTCCTCGGCCTCGAGCACTTCGGTGCGCTGCAGGTGGCGCACTTCGACGGCCAGCCGCTCGATGCTCCCGGCGATGACGGCGAGGGTGGAGAAATACATCGCATGGCGATCGCGCGGGATGACCTGGGTGGAGACAGGCTCCGGCTTCAGGCCCAGCTTTTCGGCGACATACTCCTCGACGCTGGGATCGATGTTGGCGAAAGTGCCGACCGCGCCCGAAATGGCGCAGGTCGCGATTTCCTCGCGGGCGGCGAGCAGGCGGGTCTTGCAGCGATCGAACTCGGCATAGGCTTGCGCCAGCTTCAGGCCGAAGGTCACGGGCTCTGCATGGATGCCATGGCTGCGCCCGATGGTCGGCGTGAACTTGTGCTCTTCCGCACGGCGCTTGATGGCGGCCAGCAGGTCGTCGAGATCGGCGAGCAGGATGTCGGTGGCGCGCGCCAGCTGCACCGCCAGCGTGGTGTCGAGCACGTCGCTGCTGGTCATGCCCTGGTGCATGAAGCGCGCTTCCTCGCCGACGTTTTCGGCCACCCATGTGAGGAAGGCGATCACGTCGTGCTTGGTCACGGCCTCGATCGCATCGATCGCTTCGACATCGATCTTCGGATCGGTCGCCCACCAGTCCCACAGCGCCTTCGCCGCGCTCTTCGGGACGACGCCCAACTCGCCCAGCTTTTCCGTCGCATGCGCCTCGATCTCGAACCAGATGCGATATTTCGCCTCCGGCTCCCACAGGGCGGTCATGTCGGGGCGGGCGTAACGGGGGACCATGGCGGTAAGGCTCCGGTTTGGAATGGCGGGAGAATACGCCGCAGCCGCTAGGCGCGGAGGTAGTATTGCGCAAGGGTGCGAAGCGATACGTAGTGGCGAACGAGCTCTTACTGGGTCAGATCAGCCCTTTGGCGCGCAGCGAGACATGGCCGCTGCGCCCGACGATCACGTGGTCGTGCACCGTTACGCCGAGCAAGCGGCCCGCTTCGGCGATCCGCTGGGTGATCTGGATGTCGGCGCGGCTCGGTTCCGGATTCCCGCTCGGGTGGTTGTGCACCAGGATCAGCGCGGTTGCGCCGATGTCGAAGGCCTTGCGGATAACCTCGCGCGGATGGATCGCGGCCTCGTCGATCGAGCCGTCGCCCACGTGATGGTCGAGGATAAGGCGGTTCTGCGTGTTGAGATAAAGCACGCGCACGCGCTCCACCGTGAGATGCGCCATGTCCACCGCGAGATAGTCGAGCAGCGCCTGCCAGCTGCCCAGCACTGGCTTGTTCTCGACTTCGCCGCGCGTCATGCGGCGGGCGGCCAGAGCGACCGAGTGGAGCGCCGCCGCGCTGGTTTCGCCCATACCCTTGACCTGCTTCAGCGCGCCCAGCTCGGCGTTGAGAACGGCGGAGAACGAGCCGAAATGCGCGATCAGGCGCTTGGCGAGCGGCTTGGTATCGCCCTGGCGGAAGGCAGCGAAGAGGAGATACTCAAGCAGCTCGTAATCGGCGAGGGCTTCGGCACCGCCGGTCAGCATCCGCTGGCGCAGCCGCTTACGATGGCCGGACCCGGCGTGGCTCGCCGCTGATTTACTATTCTCCGGCAAGCGTAACCCCGTCACTTCGATTCAATTACTTGCATTGCCTTTGGCGCGGCTTGCGCGCAAGTGTGCCGCAATGGCAAGCGCTGGCATCGATGACTCGGGCGAGGAAGGGGCGCAGCCTGCCCGATCGCGTCCGCGCTGGCGCAAGAAACGCTGGATGGTGCCTGCGACGCTGGCGCTGCTCGCCGTCGCCGCGCTGCTGGTCGCGTGGTTCAGCCGCTACAGCATCGCCGAGGATTTCGTCGCCGACCAGCTGGCGGCCAACGGGCTCGAAGCGACCTATGAAATCGAGCGGGTCGGCGGGCGCACGCAGATAATTTCAAACCTCGTGGTCGGCGATCCGGACGCGCCGGATTTGACTGTCGAGCGGGTCGTGGTTCGCCTGCGCCACCGCCTCGGCCTGCCGGAGATCGCTTCGGTCAGGCTCGTTCGCCCGCGTCTGTTCGGAACTTATCGCGATGGCGAGCTGAGTTTCGGTGCGCTCGACCCGGCGATCTTTCGCGAAAGCGACGAGCCGCCCGGACTGCCGGCCCTGAATGTGACTGTCGAGGACGGGCGAGGGCGGCTGGAAACCGATTACGGCCTTGTCGGCCTCAAGGTCGAAGGGGCTGGTGAGCTGGACGATGGGTTTGACGGAATCATTGCCGCGAGTGCGCCCGAACTTGCATTCGGCAGCTGCGCCGCGACCGGTGCCACGGCCTTTGGCGATGTGACGACCGACGGCGGCCAGCCACGCTTCAGTGGGCCGGTGCGCTTCGGTCGGCTGGCATGCGAGGATAACGGGTTGGCCCTCGCGGATTACGACTTCGAACTCGATGCCTCGCTGGACGGAGAACTTTCCGGCGCGAAACTGGCAGCACGTATCGAAGGCGGAGCGACGCGCCTCGCCGACTATACTGCGGATGGTGTCACGGGGACGGTGCGCGCCAGCGTCCCGGGGGAGACAGTGGCGGTCCGCTATGCGCTGGTCGGCCGCGGGGTCGAAAGCCCGCAGGCGCTCGCGGCGATCCTGTCGCTCGAGGGGCAAGGACGCCTGCGCTCCGATTTCGAGCGTGTTCAGCTCGAGGGTCGTCTCGAAGGCAATGGCCTGCGCCCGGGCGCGCAGATGCTGTCGTCCTTCCAGTCGCTGGCCGAGGTGGGTGGCGGGACACTTTTGGAGCCGATCGTCCGCCAGATCGCGGGAGCGCTTCAGACAAAGGCCAGGGGCAGCGCGCTGGAAGCCGATTTCCGCTTCCGCCGCAACGGTGAGAATCTCGCACTGATCCTGCCATCCGCGCAGCTTTCGAGCGGTAGCGGCGAGCGCGTCGTCTCGCTTTCGCGCTTCGAATACGGCGTCGAGGGCGATGGCGCTCCGCGTTTGTCAGGCAACATCGCGACCGGCGGCACAGGCATGCCGCGGATCAACGGACGGATGGAGCAATCGGCGCGAGGCGCTTCGGTCTTCCGCCTGTCCATGCAGCGTTACGCGGCCGGGAACTCGGCTTTGGCAATCCCGCAGCTGAACGTGTTCCAGGCCCCCGATGGCGTCGTCCGCTTCGCCGGACGAGTCGAGGCGTCTGGCCCGCTCCCGGGCGGAGCGACCGAGAACCTGCGCATCCCCGTCGACGGGCGCTGGCAATCCGGCGGATCGCTGGCGCTGTGGAGCAGCTGCACGCCGATCGCTTTCGACCGGCTCGAACTCGCCGACCTCCGCTTCGAGCGGAAGGGACTGACCATCTGCCCGGCGAGCGGCCGATCCATCGTGTCGAGCGGCCCCGGAGGATTGCGGGTCGCGGCGGGCACGAGCGCTCTCGACCTCGAAGGCTTCCTCGGCGAAACCCCGATCCGCATCGCCAGCGGGCCGGTCGGGCTGGCCTATCCCGGCGTCATGACGGCAAGCGCACTCGACATATCGCTCGGCCCGGCGGACACGGCGAGCCGCTTCCGCATCAGCGATCTCACCGCGCGCTTCGGCAGGGATATCGCCGGGACCTTCGACGACGCCGAAGTCACGCTGGCCTCCGTTCCGCTCGATATCAGGAATACCAGCGGCAATTGGTCCTTTGCCAATGGCGCGCTTGCTATCTCGGACGGCGTCTTCCGTCTGTTCGACCGGCAGGCCGATGCCCGTTTCGAGCCGCTCGACGCCCGCGACGCTCGCCTGACGCTCGTCGACAATGTGATCGACGCGAATGCCGTGCTGCGTCATCCGGGAAGCGACCGGGTGGTGACCGAAGTCGATATTCGCCACGATCTGTCGACCGGAGCGGGCTATGCCGACCTCGATATTCCGGGCGTCCTGTTCGACGGGCAATTGCAGCCGGACGAGCTATCACGGCTCGCCCTGGGCGTCGTAGCCAATGCCGATGGTATCGTAACTGGCGCGGGCCGGATCGACTGGTCCCCCGATGGCGACGTTACTAGCACCGGCAGCTTCTCCACCGAGGACCTCGATTTCGCAGCCGCCTTCGGGCCGGTGACCGGCGCCAGCGGGACGATCCGGTTCACCGATCTCCTCGGCCTGACCACCGCGCCCAACCAACGGCTGCGCGTCGCGGCGGTCAATCCTGGCATCGAAGTGCTCGACGGCGAGGTCGAATTCGAACTGCGTAATGGCGAGGTGCTGGCGGTGGCAGGGGGCAGCTGGCCCTTCATGGGCGGCCAGCTCTACTTGCGCGATGTCGACTTCAACATCGGGGCAAGCGAGGAGCGGCGCTACATCTTCGAGATCGTCGGCCTCGAAGCCGCGCAATTCGTGGCGCAGATGGAGCTGGAAAACCTCTCCGCGACGGGCAAGTTCGACGGCACCGTTCCCATCGTCTTCGACGCCAACGGCAATGGGCGGATCGATACAGGCGTGCTCATCTCCCGCGAGCCCGGCGGCAATATCTCCTATGTCGGCGAGCTGACCTACGAAGACCTATCGCCGATCGCCAACTTCGCCTTCGATGCGTTGAAAAGCCTCGATTATCGCCAGATGCGCGTGGTGATGGAAGGGCCGCTGACGGGCGAAATCGTCACGCGGGTGCGCTTCGATGGCGTGAGCCAGGGCGAGGGTGCCTCCTCCAATTTCATCACCAAGCGCCTCGCCGCGCTGCCGCTGCAGTTCCGGATCAATATCCGAGCGCAATTCTACCAGCTGCTCACCAGCATGAAGGCGCTCTACGATCCGTCTGCCGTGCGCGATCCGCGCGAGCTGGGCCTGCTCTCCGACGACGGCGAGCGCCTCTTGCGACGCAGCATCACCGGCGAGGAAGCCGAACCCGATATCGACCCGGCGGACCTCGTCCCCGATGAACCCACCATTCAGCAGCAGGAAAGCGAATGAGCGCTATGACAAACGGCAAATTGACGGACCGCGCGCGCGCTGCGACAAGCCTTGCCATGCAGGGGGATTGCAAAGCACGCAGGTTCGCACGGATGGCGGCGGTAGCGCTCGTTCCGCTCGGTCTGGCCGGATGCATCACGGTGAATGCGCCCGAAGAGCCGATCGTGATCGAGCTCAATGTCAACATCCGGCAGGAAGTGATTTATCGCCTGGCGGAAGACGCGGGCAATACGATCGAAGAGAATGCGGATATTTTCTGATGGGTGACATGATGACCAAGCGAATTTCCAAGGGCCTGCTGGCAGGCGTCGCGATCGCGACCGCCATCGGCGGTTTCGCGACCCCGGCCTTCGCCCAGCGCGATCCCGCCTATGCCGCAGCGCGTTCCGCCGGGCAGGTGGGCGAGAAGATGGACGGCTACCTCGGCATCGTCGGTGCGAGCACGCCGGAACTCCAGCGCCTCGTCAACGACATCAACATCAAGCGCCGCGCGGTTTACGCCGAGCGCGCAAAGGCGACCAATGCGACGCTGGAAGAGTATGCACTGACCGCCGGCTGCCAGGCGATCCTCGCGACTGCACCGGGCGAGAAGTATCAGGCGCCTAGCGGTAGCTGGGAAACCCGCACGAGCGCACCACCCATGCGGGACGCGCGTTGTCCTTGATGGCGGCCGTATACTAGGTGGTCGGGCCGCCGCGATATTTCATCTTAGCTTACGGGCTCAGCTGGCTCTATGTCGCTCTGCTATTTGGCGCGCTTCTTTTTGATCCTGAGCTTAGCTATGCATCTCACTACAGCGCGACGCCGACGCGGAATGCGATGTTCGGCCTTTGCCTCTATCTGGCAGCCCCCTTCTTGAGATCCGCCGATCGATGGTTGGCTATCGCAATAACGTCGTCGGTTATTGGTTTTCTTTTTGTAGATGCTTTGCTCGTTGCCTTGACCCAAGCCTATATCGGCGACCCTCTTTGGGGAAAAACGCCCTGGTCTTGGGAGGACTTGCTAAACCTGCCCTTCATCGCGCTGTACGGCTTCATCGCTTGGTTCGCATGGACCCATCGGCGGGAAGATTGGCGTTGGGTCTGGAGAAGCGAGAAGAGGGACTGAATAACACCCTCTTCATGTTGACTCCCCAATGCCCCCCTTCTAAGGGGGCGGCGCCCTCGGCGGGCAAGTCCGTGCCCGTGCCGCGCAACCCCCTTCAAAGGAGCCTGGCATGAGCGACGACAAGCCTGCACGAGAGACCATCGAGGAGGATGCGCGGATCGACGCGCTGGAACAGCGGCTCAATGCCGCCCAGCAGCGCGAAAATCAGCGTAACCAGCCGAAAATGTCAGGTGCGGATGCGAATTATCGCTCCGGCAACCGGGTATTGGCTGACCTTCTGGGCGGTATTCTCGGCGGCGCGGTGATCGGGTGGACCGTAGACTGGTTTGCCGGCACATCGCCCTGGGGTCTGTTGGTGGGATTGTTCCTCGGGATAATCGTGGCCTTCAGGAACATTATCCGCGCGGCAAACAAGCGCCCCGATGAATGATCCCGCAAGCGGGATTTCGGGGCGCTGTTCATAGGACTTGAGGACACTTAGACGTGGCAGCCGAACAGGCCAAAGTCGATCCGATGAAGCAGTTCGCGATCGAACCGATCGCGGGCACGCAGGGCTGGGAACTCGCCGGCTTCAACATCGCCTTCACCAACAGCGCGATGTGGATGCTGGTCACCGTCGTGGTGCTGTTCCTCTTCGTGCTCGGCGGCATGAAGCGCGAGCTGGTGCCCGGTCGCTGGCAGATGATGGTGGAAACCTTCACCGGCTTCATCGACAACATGCTGGAAGCGAACATCGGCAAGGAAGGGCGCAAGTACGTGCCCTATGTCTTCAGCCTGTTCATGTTCATCCTGGTCGCGAACCTGCTGGGCCTTCTCCCGCTCGGCATCGTCGGCATTCATCCGTTCACCTTCACCAGCCATTTCACCGTCACCGGTGTGCTGGCGATCATCAGCTTCTCGATCGTCCTGTTGGTCGGCTTCTGGAAGCACGGGCTGCATTTCTTCAGCCTGTTCGTGCCGCACGGCACGCCGCTGCCGATGGTCCCGGTGATCGCGCCGATCGAGTTCATTTCCTTCATGGTGCGCCCCTTCAGCCTCGCGCTGCGTCTGTTCGTCGCCATGATGGCGGGTCACGTGCTGCTGAAAGTGCTGTCGAGCTTCGTGATCGACGGCACCAATGCGGGCCTCGGCTTCGGCGCCCTCGTCGGCCTGCCGAGCTTCATCCTGATGATCGGCATCAGCGCCCTCGAAATTCTGGTCGCAGGCATCCAGGCATATGTCTTCGCCCTGCTGACCTCGCTCTACATCAACGATGCAGAGCATCTTCACTAAGTCTTCAACGCAATTATCTGTTTTCCCAAAGGAGTTTGTCATGGAATTTGAAGCTGCCAAGATGGTCGGTGCCGGTCTCGCTGCAATCGGTGCCGGCATGGCCGCCATCGGTGTGGGTAACGTCTTCGGTTCGTTCCTCGAAAGCGCGCTGCGCAATCCCGGCGCTGCCGACGGCCAGCAGGGCCGCCTGTTCATCGGCTTCGCCGCTGCCGAGCTTCTCGGCCTGCTGTCGTTCGTCGTTGCCATGATCCTAATCTTCGTCGCCTAAGACGAAACGGATCGATCCGGCCGGTCGGCGCAAGAGCACCGACCGGCCGCATGATTTCTTGCGGTCCCGCTAATCGAGAGCTGACATGCCACAGATAGCACAGCTTGCCGAAACATGGTCCAGCCAGGTCTTCTGGCTGCTGATCTTCTTCGGCATTACCTTCTTCGTCATCGGCCGGGGCATGGTGCCCAAGGTGATGGACACGGTTGCCCAGCGCGACTCGCAGATCTCGGGCGACCTGGCTGCTGCCAAGGCCGCGCGCGACGCGGCCGACGCCGAGGAAGAAGCCTGGCGGGTCAAGGAAAACGAAAACCGTGCTGCGGCGCAGGCGATCGTTGCCAAAGCCAAGGACGAGGCGGCCGCCAAGTCCGAAAGTCGGCTGAAAGCTGCGCAGACCCGGCTCGACAAGAAGCTGGCCGATGCCGAAACCCGCATCGCCGAAGCGCGCACTGCCGCGCTGACGGAAGTGGAATCGGTTGCGGTCGAAGCGGCGCAGGACATCGTCGCCACCCTTGCGGGCGTGAAGGTAACCAAGCCGACCGCTGCCAAGGCCGTGAAGGAGGCCATGACCCATGGCTAACACTCCCCAGCCGCTGACCACGGGCGAGCCCGAAGCGGTCGTCGAAGTCGATGCGGGTGCTGCCAAGCATTCCGAACCCTCGCTGTGGGGCCTTGAGCCCTATCAGTGGGTCTCGATCTCGATGCTGGTCCTGATCCTGATCGCCCTGTTCGGCGCCAAGGTGCACAAGACCATCGCGGGCGGCCTCGACGGCAAGATCGCCGCGATCAAGGAACAGCTCGACGAAGCCAAGCAGCTTCGCGCCGAAGCCGAGGCGCTGCGCGACGAATATGCCGCCAAGATCGCCAGCGCCGAGAAGGATGCAGAGGCCATGCTGGAAAATGCCCAGCACGAAGCCGATGCTCTGCTCGTTAAAGCCGAGGAAGACAGCAAGGCGATGGTCGAGCGCCGCAAGCGCATGGCCGAAGACAAGATCGCCGCTGCCGAGCGCGAGGCGGTCGAGGACGTCCGCAACCGTGCGGTGACTGCCGCCACGCAGGCGAGCCGCAAGCTGATCGCCGAGAAGCACGACGCCGAAGCCGATCGCGCGCTGGCCGACAAGGTGATCGCGGGGATCTGATCGCCCCGTCGCAATACTGACTTTCGAGAGGGCGGTCCCGCGGGGCCGCCCTTTCTGATTCCGCTCAGGGTTCGAGCACGACTTTCCCGATGATCTCGCCTCGCTGCATGGCCTCGAATGCCTTGCGCCAATCCTCCAAGGGCAGGGTCCGGTCGATATGCGGGGTGATTGCGCCGGCGCTGGCGAGCCGGTCGACCTCCGCGGCAATGCGCTGGGCGCGGTCGGGGAAGCGTCGCGCGTATTCCCCGGCGCGGGCTCCGACGACGGAGAAGCCCTTCATCAGCGGAATGTTGACCGCGATTTCGGGAATGCGACCTGATACGAAGCCGATCACAAGCAGCTTGCCGCCGAAGGTGACGCATCGCGTGCTCTCGTCGAACACATCGCCGCCGACGGGATCGTAAACGAGGTCGCACAGCCGCCCGTCGGTCAATTTGGCGACCTGTTCGCGGAACCGGCCGGTGTTGAGGATCACAGCCTCGGGCTGCACAATGCGCTCGAGCGGTTCGATCTTGTCCTCGCGGTGGGTTGCAGCAATCACCCGTGCACCGAGCGCCTTCGCAAGATCGCAGGCCGCAAGGCCCACTCCACCGCTCGCACCGTGAACCAGGACCGATTGTCCGGCCTCCAGACCGCCCAATTCAACCAGCGCGACATAAGCGGTGTGATAAGCCGCGCCCATCGCCGCAGCTTGGCCGAAATCCAGCCCCTCGGGCACGGCTCGCAGCGATTTGGCGGGAAGGGCGACATAGTCGGCGAAGGCGCCCGTCTTCGCGCCGCCCATCACCCGGTCGCCGACCGCGAACCCGCTGTCCGGGCCAGCCTCGACGATCTCGCCTGCCATTTCGAGGCCGGACACGAACGGAAGCTCTGGTTTGAACTGGTACTTGCCCTGCGTCATTAGCAGGTCGGGATAGTTGAGCGAGGCCGCACGCACGCGGACCAGAACCTCGCCGGGCTGAGGTGAGGGCCGCTCCCGCTCCACCAGCGCGACGCCGGACAGGTCGTCGAACAGCGCGCTGACTTCGAGCGCCCGCATCGTCTTAGAAACTGTCCTTCGCCGCGCGCAGGGCCGCAAAGGTTTCTGCCGGACTGCTGCCGCCCCAGCGGTCGCGCATGGCGCGGTCGTCGGCGCGCAGGAAAGGGTTGGTCTCCAGCTCGCGCGAAAGCACCGTCGGCACGGTCGGCTCGTCCTTGGCGCGCTTTTCCTCGACCTGCGCGGCGTAGAGCCGCAATTCGGCATTGTCGGGATCGGCATGCAGCGCGAACTTGGCATTCGCTGCGGTGTATTCGTGCGCACAATAGAGCTGGGTGTTCTCCGGTAGCTGCCTGATCCGGTCTAGGCTGTTCCAGAACTGCTCCGCATCGCCTTCGAACATGCGTCCGCATCCCAGCGCGAACACGCTGTCGCCGACGAAGGCCATGTCGGCATCGGCAAGGTGATAGGCGATGTGGCCGTTCGTGTGGCCCGACACGTCGATCACGCGCGCAGTCCATTCGCCCAGCGAGACGCTGTCGCCATTGCCGACCACGCGGTCGATCGGGCTGAGCTTGTCGACCTCCTGCGGGGCGATAACCGTCGCGCCTGTCGCCTCGACGATGCCCTTGTTTCCGCCCGCATGGTCCGGATGCCAATGCGTGTTCCAGATCTGCGTAATCCGCCAGCCTTTGGCCTCGGCCTGTTTCAGATACTCCTCGCCATCGGGCGTATCGATCGCAGCGGTCTCTCCGCTGTCGGGATCGTGGAGGAGGAAGCCGTAATTGTCGGACAGGCACGGGAACTGGTGAACTTGCAGCATGGCCGGGAGTGTAGGACGCCCGGCCCAACTAGGAAAGGCCCGCCTGCTCAGATGAGCAAGCGGGCCTTCCTGATTACCCTGAGATGGGAAGGAAGAGCTTAGTCTTCCTTCTTCTTCAGCGCTTCGCCGAGGATGTCGCCGAGCGATGCCCCCGAATCCGACGAACCGAACTGGGCAACCGCTTCCTTCTCTTCGGCGATCTGACGCGCCTTGATGGAGAAGTTGGGCTTCTTCGAGCGGTCGAAACCGGTGACCATAGCGTCGACCTTGTTGCCGACCTGGAAGCGGTCGGGACGCTGCTCGTCGCGGTCGCGGCCGAGGTCGCTGCGCTTGATGAAGCCGGTCGCGCCGTCTTCGCCGACCTGCACCTCGAGGCCGCCATCGCGGACTTCGAGAACGGTGACGGTGACGGTTTCGCCCCTGCGGAGGCTGCCCGAAGCGCCGGCTTCGGTCGGCGCACCCTTTTCGAGCTGCTTCATGCCGAGGCTGATGCGCTCCTTGTCGGTGTCGACGTCGAGCACGACGGCTTCGACCTGCTCGCCCTTGCGGTGCAGGGCGAGGGCGTCTTCACCCGAAATGCCCCAGGCGATGTCCGACATATGGACCATGCCGTCGACGTCGCCGTCGAGGCCGATGAAGAGGCCGAATTCGGTGGCGTTCTTGACTTCGCCTTCGACCTTCGAGCCGACCGGGTGCTTGTCTGCGAATTCTTCCCACGGATTGCGCTGGGCCTGCTTGAGGCCGAGCGAAATGCGGCGCTTCTCGCTGTCCACTTCGAGGACCATGACTTCGACTTCCTGCGAGGTCGAGACGATCTTGCCCGGGTGGACGTTCTTCTTGGTCCAGCTCATTTCCGAGACGTGGACCAGGCCTTCGATGCCCGGCTCGATTTCGACGAATGCGCCGTATTCGGTGATGTTGGTCACGGTGCCCGTCAGCTTCATACCGACCGGGTACTTGGCCGAAACGCCATCCCACGGATCCGATTCCAGCTGCTTCATGCCGAGGCTGATGCGCTGGGTGTCTTCGTTGATGCGGATGATCTGCACGGTCACGGTCTGGCCGATCTCGATCATTTCGCTGGGGTGGTTGACGCGCTTGTAGCTCATGTCGGTGACATGCAGCAGGCCGTCGATACCGCCGAGGTCCACGAAGGCGCCGTAATCGGTGATGTTCTTCACCACGCCGTCGATCACTTCGTTCTCGCTCAGCTTGTCGATCAGCTCGCTGCGCTGTTCGGCGCGGGTCTCTTCCAGAACCGCACGGCGCGAGACGACGATGTTACCGCGACGGCGGTCCATCTTGAGTATCTGGAAGGGCTGGGCCATGTCCATCAGCGGGGTGACGTCGCGCACGGGGCGGATGTCCACCTGGCTGCCGGGCAGGAAGGCCACGGCGCCGTCGAGGTCGACGGTGAAGCCACCCTTGACGCGGCCGAAGATGCGGCCTTCGACACGCTTGCCTTCGCCGAACTCGCTTTCCAGCTTGTCCCAGGCGGCTTCGCGGCGGGCGCGGTCGCGCGACAGCATGGCTTCGCCGTCGGCGTTTTCGACGCGGTCGACATAGACTTCGACTTCGTCACCGGTCTTGGGCGCTTCGTCGCCTTCGCCGCGCATGAATTCCTTGAGGTCGACGCGGCCTTCGCTCTTCAGGCCGACATCGATGAGGGCGAAACCGTTCTCTACGGAAGTGACGGTGCCCTTGACGACACGGCCTTCGAAACCGCCTTCGTCAGCGCCGCCGAGCTGCTCGTTGAGCATCGCTTCGAAATCGGCGCGGGTGGGATTGGCTGCAGTTGCCATATGTGAGTAGTCCTGACGTTCGTTTTGCTACCGGCCACCGGTTTTCCCGGGGTCTTTCTCCGTCTGCCTGCGCACCATCGCGCGGGCCGTACGGGGCAAGAGGGCCGTGTTCTCCGCGAGGCCGGATGCCGCCGCGAAGGTCCGTTCGATCCATTTGATGTTCTGGACGGGCGCGCGCTTAGGCGAAAGGGGCGTAAAAGGCAAGCGAATTGCAGGGGCGCCGCTCCTACACATGGACCGCATGGACCACTGTCCTGGCGGGAAAAAGTCCGGGCGCGAAAATGCGCCATCGGTGCGACAGTTTTTCTGGACTTCGGACGGCGTGACGATGGCATCGGCCAAGTCCTGCCACGACGCATCGCCCGTAGGAAAGCGGCTATCGCTCCGCCGCGCTCGTGACCGCCTCGATCGCGGCTTCGATCGCTTCGTCCTTACCGAAATTGGTCGTGTCGAAGATCAGCGCATCGGCGGCCGGCTTGAGCGGTGCGTCGGCGCGGTTCATGTCGCGCGCGTCGCGCTGGGCGATGTCGGCGGTAATGTCTTCCAGCGTCACTGCGCGGCCCTGCGAGCGCATCTCCGCGAAGCGGCGCTGGGCACGCGCGGCGACGCTGGCAGTGACGAACAGCTTTACGTCCGCCTCCGGCGCGATGACCGTGCCGATGTCGCGCCCGTCGAGCACCGCGCCGCCGTCCTGCTCGGCAAAGGCGCGCTGGCGCTCATACAGGGATTTGCGAACGGCGGGGTGGACCGAGACCTTGCTCGCGAGCGCACCGACGGCCTCGCTGCGCAGTTCGGGGTCGTCGAGCAGGCTGTCGGGGAAAGCGCAGGCGGCCAGCGCATCGGCCAGCGAGTTCGGCTCGCCACCGTCCTGCGCGCATTGGTAGCCGACCGCGCGGTAGAGCAGGCCGGTGTCGAGATGCGGCAGGCCGAAGTGCGCGGCGAGCGCCTTGGCGATGGTGCCCTTGCCCGAGGCGGTCGGGCCGTCGACGGCGATGATCACGCTTCGCGCTCCTGCCCCTTGCGGCCCGTGCGGGCGGCCTTGGTAATACCGACCAGCGCGATGGCGGCCCAGAAGCCTTCGAGCACCAGGCTCGGCCAGTTGGTGTGCACCAGCAGTGAAATGGTGAGCAAGCCTGCCCCGGCAAGGTTGGTGCCGTGCAGGACGAAGGCGTTCGGCGCGTCCTTCAGCGTGAGATAGGCGTAGGCGCCGATGATGCACGCGGTGCCGAGGAAGCCGATGAGGGAGTAGATGTCGAGGTCGATCACGCTGCAGACTCCGCGAGCAGGTCCATGAAGTTCGGGAAGCTGGTCGCAATCGGTTCGGTGCTGTCGATTTCGACGCCAGTTGCGCTGAAGAGGCCAGCGACTGCCATGCTCATGGCGATACGATGATCGAGATGAGTGGTCACGGGGCCGCCGTCGGGAAGAGGCTCGCCGCCGCTCCCCTTGATCAGCAGGCCGTCTCCACGCTCCTCCAGATCCGCGCCGGCGTTTGCCAGGGCCGCCGCCATTGCGGAGAGCCGATCGCTTTCCTTGACGCGTAATTCTTCGAGGCCGCTCGTGACGGTCGTGCCTTCCGCCAGCGCGGCGGCAACGAACAGTACCGGAAATTCGTCGATCATGCTCGGGGCGATGGCCGGGTCGACCTCGACACCTTTCAGCCTCGCATGGCGCACCCGCAGGTCCGCGACCGGTTCGCCGCCGACTTCGCGTTCGTCGAGATAGTCGATACTCGCGCCCATCTGCTCCAACACGCGGAAGATGCCGTTGCGGGTCGGGTTGAGGCCCACGTTCTCGATGACGAGGTCGCTGCCCGGAACGATGCTGGCGGCAACTGCGAAGAACGCGGCGGATGACGGATCGCCCGGGACGACGATGTCGCAGGGCGTCATGTCGACGGGACCGGTTACCGAGATGCGCCTCTCGCCGTCCACATCCTCCACCTGCACATCGACCCCGAAGCCGCGCAGCATGCGCTCGGTATGGTCGCGCGTCGGGACCGGTTCGATCACTGTGGTCGTACCGGGCGTGTTGAGACCCGCCAGCAGCACCGCACTTTTCACCTGCGCGCTGGCGACCGGCAGGCGATACTCGATCGGGACGGCGGGCTGAATGCCCTCCATCATCAGCGGCAACGTACCGCCGGGCGAGGGCGTGAAGCTCGCGCCCATCAGCGAGAGCGGGTCGATAACCCGGCCCATAGGGCGCTTCGAGAGGCTGCCGTCGCCGGTGAAGGCTGCGGTAACCCCGTGGCTCGCCACGAGGCCCATCAGCAGCCGCGTCGAGGTGCCCGAGTTGCCCATGTCCAGCGCCTGTTCGGGCTGGAGCAGCGTGCCGACGCCGACGCCGTCGACGACCCAGTCCTCGCCATCACGCTCGATTACAGCGCCCATCGCGCGTAGCGCGGCGGCGGTGGCGAGCACGTCTTCGCCCTCCAGCAGGCCGGAGATGCGGCTGCGCCCGACGGCCAGTGCGCCGAACATCAGCGCGCGGTGGCTGATCGATTTGTCGCCCGGCACGCGGATGCGGCCGGTCAGCGGGCCCGAGGGCATGAAGCGGTAGGCGGTCACGAATGCGTATCCATATGAAGGCGGCGCTTTGACAGCGCATACCTGTTCTGGCAAGGCGCGCGCGCTGTTGATTCCTGCCCAGCAGGTACCCATCAATACATATACGAATTCACGGCCCCCCGCGCAGCGGCGAGGGGGCGGCAATCCAAGGATTACACATGGTCAAACCTGAATGGGGCACCAAGCGGACCTGCCCGAATTGCGGTACCCGCTTCTACGATCTGAACAAGGACGATCCCGTCACGTGCATCGAATGCGGTGAAGAGTGGACGCCCGAGCCCGTGCTCAAGTCCAAGCAGCCGATCCTCGCCGAGGAAGAGAAGAAGGACAAGAAGGGCGAGGCCGACAGCGATCTGGGCGGCGACGATGACGATGACGATCTGGACATCGACATCGACGAGGACGACGATTCGCCCGACAACGAAGTCGACCTCGGCGGCGACGACGATCTCGGCGTCGAAACGAAGTCCAAGGGCGACGACGACGACGCCGACGAAAGCTGAATTAGCTGTTGCAATGCGGGGAGCCTCTTTATAAAGGGCGCTTCCCGCAAGGGTGACATGCCTCCCAGGGCATGTCTTTCGAAATGGCTCGGGGCCTTAGCTCAGCTGGGAGAGCGCTACAATGGCATTGTAGAGGTCAGCGGTTCGATCCCGCTAGGCTCCACCATTTCACCGTCTGTTGGCCCGTAGTGGCCTACAAACGGAAAATCCGCAGTCGGGGTATGATGGTAGCAGGTCGTGGCGACGGCTGCGGCTTGCTTCCACCACACCCGGGCAAACAGTTTGGGTTTCATCGGGGAATTCCCCACGCTGGCCGACGAGTTCTCGTCCGCCGGCGATTTTTGCGTTTACGGGAGTTTCCCAGATAAAGTGGCTTCCACTTTTTCGGTTCGGGAAGCGACCAGACAAGGAAGGTCCGGTAGCGCAAGTTACTGGAAGGAGAAGTAGGCATGTTCGACAGTCTGTCCGACCGCCTCGGCAATGTTTTCGACCGCCTGAAAGGGCGCGGCGCGCTGAGCGAAGGCGACGTGCGCGAGGCGATGCGCGAAATCCGCATCGCGCTGCTCGAAGCCGACGTCGCGCTGCCGGTCGTCCGCCGCTTCATCGATGCGGTTACCGAAAAGGCGATCGGTTCGGACGTGCTCAAGTCGGTCACGCCCGGCCAGCAGGTCGTCAAGATCGTCGACGACGAGCTTACCGCGATGCTCGGCGGCGGCGAGGATGCCGATCCGAAGGATCGCGAGCTGAACTTCGCCGCCAAGCCACCGGTCGTCATCATGATGGTCGGCTTGCAAGGCTCCGGTAAGACCACGACGACGGCCAAGCTCGGCAAGCTGATCCGCGAAAAGCACGGCAAGAAAGCGCTGATGGCGTCGCTCGACGTCAATCGCCCGGCGGCGCAGGAACAGCTCAAGGTGCTGGGCGAGCAGGTCGATGTGGCGACACTGCCGATCGTCGAAGGCCAGCAGCCGGTCGACATCGCTCGCCGCGCGATGGACAGCGCCAAGCTGCAGAGCGCCGACGTGCTGCTCCTCGACACCGCGGGCCGCCTGCATGTCGACGAAGCGCTGATGGCCGAAATGAAGGCGATCGCCGGCGTCTCCGCGCCGACCGAAGTGCTGCTGGTGGTCGACAGCCTGACCGGCCAGGACGCGGTCAATGTCGCGCAGAGTTTCACCGGCGAAGTGCCGCTGACCGGCGTGGTGCTGACCCGCATGGACGGCGATGCGCGCGGCGGGGCGGCGCTTTCCATGCGCTATGTAACCGGCAAGCCGATCAAGTTTGCCGGGACGGGCGAGAAGCTCGACGCGATCGAGGCTTTCGATCCCAAGCGCGTCGCGGGCCGCATCCTCGGCATGGGCGATGTCGTGTCGCTGGTCGAAAAGGCCGCCGCGACGATCAAGCAGGATGAAGCCGAAGCGCTCGCCAAGAAGATGGCGAAGGGTCAGTTCGACCTCGACGACCTGCGCATGCAGCTGAAGCAGATGCAGAACATGGGCGGCCTCGGCATGCTGGCGGGCATGATGCCCGGCATGAAGAAGGCCAAGGCGGCGATGGCAGCCTCGAACATGGACGACCGCGTGCTGCTGCATATGGATGCGATCATCGGTTCGATGACGCCCAAGGAGCGCAAGAACCCCGCACTTCTGAACGCCAAGCGCAAGAAACGTGTGGCGGCAGGGTCCGGCACGCAGGTGCAGGAGGTCAACAAGGTGCTGAAAATGCACCAGGAAATGTCCCGCGCCATGAAGCAGATCAAGAAGATGGGCGGTCTCAAGGGCCTCGGCGCACTGTTCGGCGGCGGGGGCATGGGTGCTGCGATGCCGGGTCTTGGCGGCCCGGGTGGCGCGGCAGGTGGCCTTCCCGGAATGGGCGGCGGCAAGGGGCCGGGAGTCGATCCCACCACGCTCCCTCCCGAACTCCGCGATCTCCTCGACAAGAAATAGATTTCAGACGTTTACATTCGAAAGGTAATATCAAATGGCAGTTGCAATCCGTCTTTCCCGCGGCGGCGCGAAGAAGCGCCCCTACTACCGCATCGTCGTTGCCGACTCGCGTGCTGCGCGTGATGGCAAGTATCTCGAACAGATCGGCACCTACAACCCGATGCTGCCGAAGGATTCGGAAGAGCGCGTGAAGCTCAACGAAGACCGCGCCCGTCACTGGCTGAGCGTCGGCGCCACGCCGAGCGACCGCGTCCATCGCTTCCTCGACGCCGCCGGCATCCTCGAGCGTGCGCCGAAGAACAACCCGAAGAAGGGCGAACCGGGCGAAGCCGCGAAGGAACGCGCCGAGGAAAAGGCCGCCAAGGAAGCCGAAGCCGCTGAGGCAGCCAAGGCTGCCGAGGAAGAAGCCAAGGCTCCGGCTGAAGAAGAGGCTGCTGCCGACGAAGGCGCTGCCGAAGACGGTGCCGCTGCAGAAGCTGCGGAAACCGCCGACGAAGCCGAAGAAAAGGCCGAGTAAGCCACTTTGATGCCGGACAAGCCCCTCACGCTCGCCGCAGTCACCGGCGCGCATGGCGTGGCGGGCGAAGTCCGCCTGAAGCTGCTGGGCGAGGGGCTCGATGCACTCAAAGCGCACAAGAGCTTCAACGACGGCGCCCTGACGCTGTCGAAGGTCCGCTCCGACAACAAGGGCGGTGCCATCGCGCGATTTGCCGAGGTCCGGGACCGGACCGCGGCAGAAGCGTTGCGGGGCACCGCCCTTCGCGTGCCGCGCGAAGCGCTGCCGGAGCTGGACGAGGGCGAGTTCTACTTCTCCGACCTTCTAGACCTGACAGTCGTTACAGAAACGGGCGAAGCGGTCGGCACCGTCTGCTCAGTCGAGAATTTCGGCGCGACGGACATCGTCGAGATAGAGAAGCCCGACGGCAAGAAGTTCATGGTACCGCTGACCACGCAAGCGGTGCCCGGCTGGGATCATAGTACGCTGACGATCAATCCGGACTTCATGGATTAGGAACATCCACGATTGCCGTGTCGTTGAAACGGCATGACGACGACATCTCGATTGCAGAGCACCCTCGCCATCGCAGCGTCCCTTTCCCTCGCAGCCTGCACCGGCGCGGGAGAACCGGATCCGGGGTCTCCTCCTGAAATTAGCGACGAAACCGGCAATCCGGCCGCTGGAACCCGGCCGTCCGGCCAGCCGGCGCTCGTCACCAAACAGGGCCGCATCGGTGACGGGGTCGAATGCGCAACTTTGACCACTCCCGACGGCGAACTCTGGTCGTTCACGATGGGCGACACCGATTTCGCAGCTGGAGACTATGTGTCCATCACGGGCGAAATTGCCGATGCCAGCTTCTGCCAGCAAGGTCAGGGGACGCTCATCGTGCAGGACATAACCAAGGCCGAGCCTCCCGCACGCGACCGCGATCCGGCGAGGGCCGGCGGCATTGCGCTGACCACCGAGTATCTTATCGGAGAGTGGGTCGCCAAGGGCGTCGACGCGGATTGCGCCAGGCCGGATTTCGCCATCCGTCGAAGCCCGGGCGCGCTGGTCCTCGAGGCCGAGATTGACGGGCACGACAACGATGCGGCCATCGTTCTCGGTAACTACCCCCGGCTCGATCTGGACGAGCCGCGGCAGGACCTGCCGATGGAAGCGCGCGGACCTGACGGTGTCGCTATCTTGCGCCCGGCGACCGACGCGGCCTACGATCCCCTCACGATCGGCTCCGCTACGATCGCAGGCGACGGCGTGGTTTTCATCAGGTGCAGCGGATAGGTATTTTCATCCCCTGACGGCGACGCCATTATGAGGCCATGTCCGCCGTCTCCACAGACCTCTGGCAACGCCTTGCCGCCCATGAGATCGGCCCTTCGGGTGCATCGCTGAGTTTCGCGCAGCGGCTGGCCCGCGAAAACCGCTGGAGCGCGGCATTTGCCAACCGGGTTATTCGTGAATACAAGCGCTTCTGCTACCTTGCGAAGACCGCCGGGCACGAGGTTACGCCGTCGGACGCGGTCGACCAGGCCTGGCATCTCCACCTGACCTACAGTCGCGATTACTGGGAGACCTTTTGCCCGAAAGTCCTCGGCGCGGAACTACATCACGGGCCGACGGCGGGCGGGGAGCGGGAGCGCACGCGCTATTACGATCAGTATGCGGCAACGCTGAAAAGCTATGAAGAGGCATTTGGCGAGCCGCCTCCGGGCGATATCTGGCCCGATGCGCAGCGCCGCTTCATGGTGGATCCGCGGGCCATCCGGGTCAACCCGCACGACGCGCTGATCCTGCCGCGCAGGTGGATTGCGCCTGTCGGCATCGTGTGCCTAATTGCGCTGGCTTGCGTGGTTCTCTGGATGGGAGCGAACCGATGATCACCGATTTCTCCGCCATGTCGGGCGGCACTTTCCTGCTCTATTACGGGGCACTGGTGATTGGTGCTGTAATGGCCGGACTGTGGTTGCCGGCTTTCCTGCGCCCCGATGGCCGCCACCAGCAGGTCAGCGACCAGGGGCAACTCGCCTGGCTGGCATCGGGGCCGGGACGCTTCACCGAAGCCACGCTGGCGCGGCTTTTCGGACGCGGCCTGCTCGAGGCCGATGCGGGCAACAAGCTGCGAGTCTCGCGGGCAGGCGCGGGCGACAGCGAACCGGAACGCCTGCTGACGGCGGGTGGGGGCGTGTTCGGCATCACCGAGGCGCACCGCATGCTCAAGCCCTATGCCGCGCGTGTGGAGGACGAGCTTATCGAGCGCGATCTGGTCATGGACAGGGGCGCGCGCTGGCAGTTGCGGCTGGCCGGCGCCGCTCCCTATCTCGCCGTGCTGGCGGTGGGTTGGTACCGGCGGCAGGCTGGCGAGGCGCTGGGCGAGCCCACGGGTTTCCTTACGGCGCTCATGGTGGTTGCCGCCCTGCTGATGTTCTGGCGTTTGGTGCGACTCGATCCACGGACCCGCGCCGGACAGGCTGCGCTGGGTGAGGCGAAGATAAAGGCTGCGCGCCTTCGTTCGGCGGCGACCGGGCCGGAGCTCGGCATCGGCGTGGCGCTGTTCGGTACGGCCATCCTGGCCGGAACCCCCTATTCCCAGCTGCACGCAATGCGGACGGCGGCGACGGGCGACGGAGCAGGCGGCTATGCCGGGGACGGTGGCGACAGTGGCGGCGACGGCGGGAGTGGTTGCGGCGGAGGGTGTGGGGGTTGCGGCGGTTAGCGCCTGAGAGGCTTTTCCTCCGCCAGATGATTGCGAATGGTCGTCGCAGCAACGCCGGCCTGACCCATCGCATGGCTGATCTGGTCGAGGCCGAGGACGACATCGCCGGCGGCGAACAGGCCCGGCACGCTGGTTTCCATGTGAGCGCCGACGATGATGCAGTCCTTGTCGGTCACTTCCGCGCTGCATGATTTCGCTAGGCCCGAGCGAACGACTGAGCCGAGGGCAGGGTAGATGGAATCGAATTCCATGCGCCCCTGTGAAGTCTCCACCTCAAATTTATCACCGGCGATAGCGAAGCCGCCACAGGGGCCTGCCACGCGCACGATCCCGGCGTCGTCCAGCGCGGCGGAGCATTCGTCCGACAAATCGTGGTCGCCGTGGGGGGAGATTAGCGTCAGGTCGGCGGTGTAGCCGCGCAGGAACTGCGCTTCGGCGGTGCCGTGCTCGCCCGTGCCGATCACGCCGACCCGCTTGTCGGTCACTTCGTAGCCGTCGCAGACCGGGCAGTAGCGGATCAGGCCGCGTGACAGCGCCTCGTCGTGCAGTTGCTCGTCGATGCCCTCGGGTCGGTTGTTGACCACGCCGGTCGCCAGTAGGACGGAGCGCGCGCGATAGGTCTCGTCGTCGCAGGTGACGATGAAGGTGTCGCCGTCCTTCGCCAGATCGGTGACGCGCTTCGGCTCACGCCGTGCGCCGTACTTAGCCGCCTGTTCGCGCATGCGGTCGAGCAACTCCTCGCCGTGGATGCCGTCGGGAAACCCGGCGTGATTATGGCTCGTCGGGATCCAGCTCGCGCGGCTGGTGCCGCAATCGAACATGCGGATCGAAAGGTGATAGCGCGCGAGATAGATCGCGGCAGTCAGCCCGGCCGGGCCAGCGCCCACGATAATGCAATCGTCCACTTCCATGCAGCCGCAACGCGCGGGATGGCAAAGCGGTGCCCGCGACGCTAATGGCTCGCCCGATGACCTTCGCCGCCACCATCCTCACCCTCTATCCCGAGATGTTTCCCGGGCCGCTGGGCGTGTCGCTCGCGGGCAAGGCGCTCGAGCGGGGGGACTGGTCGTGCGAGACCGTGCAAATTCGCGATTTTGCCACGGACAAGCATCGTACGGTCGACGATACGCCCGCGGGCGGCGGGGCAGGCATGGTGCTCAAGGCGGATGTGCTGGGGCGGGCCATCGAAAGCGTTGGTGAGACCAGGCCGATCCTCGCCATGACGCCGCGCGGGAAACCCATCACCCAAGAGCGCATCCGCGAGATCGCTGGGGGCCCCGGCGTCGCCATCGTCTGCGGCCGGTTCGAGGGCTTCGACGAGCGACTGTTCGAGCATTATCCGCAGATCGAGCAGGTCAGCCTGGCCGACATCGTGCTATCCGGCGGAGAGCCTGCCGCGCTGGCGATTCTCGACGCTTGCATTCGCCTGCTTCCCGGAGTAATGGGCGCGCCCGACAGCGGGCATGAGGAGTCGTTCGAAGACCGGCTCCTGGAATACCCGCAATATACCCGACCTCAGGAATGGGAAGGGCGCACGATCCCTGAAGTGCTGCGATCGGGGGATCATGCGAAAATCGCTGCATGGCGCAAGGCCAGGAGCGAGGACGATACACGGTTACGCAGGCCGGACCTTTGGGAGCGTTACAGTGACGCTCGGGACCGACCTGCCTCTGATGCGCGGCAAAAGAAGTAGGAAATACAGGCCATGAACCTGATCCAGCAGCTCGAAGCCGAAGCGATCGAAAACCTCGGCAAGGACATTCCCGAATTCCGCGCAGGCGATACCGTCCGCGTCGGCGTGAAGGTTGTCGAAGGCACTCGCGAGCGTGTCCAGAATTTCGAAGGCGTCGTCATTGCCCGCTCCAACCGCGGCATGGGCAGCAACTTCACCGTCCGCAAGATGAGCTTCGGCGAAGGCGTGGAACGCGTGTTCCCGCTTTACAGCCCGATCGTCGACAGTATCACCGTGGTCCGCCGCGGCATCGTGCGTCGCGCGAAGCTTTACTATCTGCGTGGCCGCACCGGTAAGCGCGCCCGTATCGCCGAGCGTCGCGACAACGCGCCGAAGGCGTAAGCGCGCCTCACCGCGAACAGCGCAACGAACAAAGGGCGGCTCCCCGATATGGGGAGCCGCCCTTTTGCGTGGGGATCGTAAGAGGAGGCCGGACTTGGCCTCCCTTCGATGTTGCCGCCGCGGGACCTGTGAGCCGGAAATTCGGCCCCGCGACGTCCATGCCTGTCTGCGCTGCCACGTCTTAACGGGATTTAAGGAAGCGCGCTTAAGGCGAAATTAGGCATGGTTTGCAGGCGCATGGGGCTTGCGCCGACCAGCCGCGCTCGCCATCACCGGCGCCGGACTGCCGGGAGAGATCGATTGCGCTCCATTACCTTCGCCGCCGTGCTGGCGCTGGGCACCTGCCTCGCCGCGCCGCTCGCCGCCCAGACTGCCCCATCGTCAGAGGAGACCGCGCCTGTGGAGCTGACCTTCGAACGCGTCTTCGCCTCTCCCGACCTCGATGGCCCCGCGCCGCGCCAGGCGAAGCTATCGCCCGACGGCCGCTATCTCACCCTGCTGCGCAACCGCGAGGACGACCGCGAGCGCTACGATCTGTGGGGCTACGATCGCGAGAGCGGCGAATGGTCGATGCTGGTCGACAGCGAAGCGCTCGGTACCGGGCGCGAGCTGTCGGAAGACGAGAAGATGCAGCGCGAGCGCGCCCGCGTCGGCAATCTCAAGGGCATCATCAGTTACCAGTGGACCAAAGAGGGCGACGGGGTGCTCGTCCCGCTCGACGGCGATCTTTATCTCGCGCGCATCGGCGGCGAGGTGGTCCAGCTGACCGATACCGAGGAAAGCGAACTGAACCCGTCGCTCAGCGGTACGGGCGAGTACGTCAGCTTCGTGCGCGACCGCCAGTTGTGGGTCGGTGAGGTCGGCGAAGAGGCCACCCCGATCACGCCGAAAGAGGGCGAGGCGATCCGCTGGGGCGAGGCGGAATTCGTCGCGCAGGAGGAAATGGGGCGGCTCACCGGATATTGGTGGAGCCCAGACGACAGCCGTATCGCGGTGCAGCGCTTCGACGAAAGCATGGTAGGCATCGTCACCCGCGCCGCCATCGGTGCGACGGGGACGCAAGTGTTCGACCAGCGCTATCCGGTCGCGGGCAGCGCGAATGCGGTCGTCGAACTCTATGTGATGAATCCGGACGGCAGCGAACGGGTCAAGGTCGATCTCGGCGACGATCCGGACATCTATCTGGCCCGTGTCGACTGGGCCGCGGACGGCAATACGCTCTACGTCCAGCGCCAGAACCGCGAGCAGACCGTGCTCGATGTTTTGGAGGTGTCGCCGCGAACGGGTGAGAGCGAAGTGCTGTTCACCGAGCGCGCGGCAGTGGACAATTACTGGATCAACCTCGGCGACGACTACAAGTGGCTCGACGACGGCTCGCTCATCTGGTGGTCGGAGCGGGACGGCTTCGGACATCTCTACTTCCGCGATCCGGACGACCAAGATTGGCAGCAGATCACCAGCGGCGACTTCGTCGTGACCAAGCTCGTCGGTGTCGATCAGCGGCTGCGGCGGGTGTTCTTCCAGGCGACCAGCGCCGAGGACCCGCTGGCCCAGCATATCTATGCGGCCGATTTTGGGGTGGGGGAAAACCCACCGGCGACCAAATTGACCGAGGACGGCTTCACTCATTCCGCGACGATGGACTCGCGGGGCCAGACGCTGCTGATCACGCGGTCCAGCGACGACACGCCGCCGCAGATCTATCTCGCGGACCAGACGGGTGAGCGGCTCGCTTGGGTCGAGGAAAACGCGCTGGACGCGGAGCATCCCTATGCGCCCTTCCTCGCCAGCCACCGCCCGACGCAATACGGCACGATTGCCGCCGAGGACGGAACGCCGCTCTACTGGGAAATGGTCACGCCAGAGATGGAGTCGGGCAAGCGCTATCCGGTCTATTTCTACCACTATGGCGGGCCGGGGCCGCAGATCGTCAATCGCGGCTGGAGCGGGGCGCTGCGGCAGGCGATCGTGGACAAGGGCTATATCTGGTTCGCGCTCGACAATCGCGGCTCAGCCAATCGGGGCGTCGCCTTCGAACAGCCGATTTACCGCGCGATGGGCGGCGTCGAAGTGCGCGACCAGAAAGCGGGGGCGGAGTACCTCAAGAAGCTCGATTTCGTCGATCCGGACAAGATCGCGATCGATGGCTGGTCCTATGGCGGCTACATGACGCTGAAGCAGCTGCAGGCCGATCCGGGGCTTTACGCTGCCGGTATCTCGGGCGCGCCGGTGACCAAGTGGGAGCTTTACGACACGCACTACACCGAACGCTACATGGGCACGCCGCAGGCCGATGGCGCGGCGTATGCGGCGGCCAGTGCGATCCCGAATGCGACTGCAATCAGCGATCCGCTGCTGATCATCCACGGCATGGCGGATGATAACGTGGTGTTCGAGAACGCGACCGAGATCATCTCGAAGATGCAGGAAGGCAATGTACCGTTCCAGATGATGCTCTATCCCGGTTACACCCATCGCGTGGCGGGCGAGCAGATCAGCCCGCACCGCTACAACACCGTGTTCCGCTTCCTCGAGCATCACGGCGTGACGCCGCCGGACTAGCGCTTTACCCTGCGCAATCGAATGTGCGGTTGCGGGCGCGCCAGCAGTCGCTATCTCGGCGGCGAACAGTTTCTGGAGAAGTGATTTGGGTTATCGTATCGTCGTCGTCGGCGCGACCGGGAATGTCGGGCGCGAAGTCATGCAGGTGCTGGCCGAGCGCGAGTTCCCGATCGACGAGATCGCCGCCGTCGCCTCCAGCCGCTCGCAAGGGTCGGAGGTCGAATTCGGCGACACCGGCAAGATGCTCAAGTGCAAGAATATCGAGCATTTCGACTGGTCGGGGTGGGACATTGCATTGTTCGCCGCAGGCAGCGGTCCGGCCAAGGAATATGCGCCCAAGGCGGCGGCTGCGGGCTGCGTCGTGATCGACAACAGTTCGCTCTACCGCATGGACCCGGATGTGCCGCTGATCGTGCCCGAGGTGAACCCGGACGCGATCCACGATTATTCGAAGCGCAATATCATCGCCAACCCGAACTGCTCGACCGCGCAGCTGGTCGTTGCGCTCAAGCCGCTGCACGATGCGGCGACGATCAAGCGCGTGGTCGTCAGCACCTACCAGTCGGTTTCCGGCGCGGGCAAGGCGGGCATGGACGAGCTGTTCGAGCAAAGCCGCAACATCTTCGTCGGCGATCCGGTGGAACCGGTGAAGTTCACCAAGCAGATCGCCTTCAATGTCATCCCGCACATCGACGTCTTCCTCGACGACGGCTCGACCAAGGAAGAGTGGAAGATGGTGGTCGAGACCAAGAAGATCCTCGACCCGAAAATCAAGCTGACCGCGACCTGCGTGCGCGTGCCGGTGTTCGTCGGCCATTCGGAAGCCGTCAGCATCGAATTCGAGAAGGAAATCTCCGCCGAGCAGGCGCAGGAAATCCTGCGCGAGGCCCCGGGCTGCATGCTCGTCGACAAGCGCGAGGACGAGGGATACATCACGCCGGTCGAGGCAGCGGGCGACAGTGCCACCTACATCAGCCGCGTGCGCGAGGATCCGACGGTGGAGAACGGCCTCAACCTGTGGTGCGTGTCCGACAATTTGCGCAAGGGCGCGGCGCTGAACGCGGTGCAGATCGCGGAACTGCTCGGGCGCGAGTGCCTTAAGAAGGGATGATGCGCAAAGTTCTACTCATTGCGTTACCGTTCGCACTGGTTGCTTGCGGCGGCCCCGAGGATTCCGCCAATCCGGACGAGCCGGTGACGGAGGTCACATCGGCCGACGAGCGGCTGACCGACGCGAAGCTCGTGGTCTCTGCCGACGGTGTCGGAGCCAAGGGCAGCGAGCCGCTCCGCTTCGGCGCCACGCGCGAGGAAGTCGATGCCATGGCTGCGCAGGCCTTCGGCTCGGAGGGCGAAGAAAGCTCCAACGTGGAGTGCGGTGCGGGGCCGATGGATTTCAGCCAGTACGGCCCGCTGCAACTGGCGTTTCTCGACGGCAAGTTTGCCGGCTGGTTCCTGCGCGAAGGCGAGGCCGTTGCGACCTCGGACGGCGTGCGGCCCGGCGTCTCGACGCTCGATGCGCTGAAAGGCGAGCGCCAGGTGCAGGAGCTCGACACGACGCTCGAAGGCGAGTTCCAGTACACCACCGCCGATTACGGGACGATCACCGGTTTCGCCGACGAGGCGGGGGAAATCGACGCCTTGCAGGCTGGGGTGAGCTGCTTCTTCCGCTAAGGCGCCAGCTGCGTATAAGGGCGCGATGACCCTGACTGCAGAGCTCTATTTCAGCTTCCGATCGCCCTACAGCTATCTGTCGGTCGGTCGCTATCGTGCGGTGACGGAGGATTACGATCTCGACATCGCACTGCGCCCGGTGTGGCCGCTGGCCATCCGCGAGCCCGATTTCTTCGAGCGCAACCATCCCAACTGGCTCGGTTACACCATGCGCGACATGCTGCGGGTGGCCCAGTTCCACGACATCCCTTTCGGTGCGCCCCGGCCCGATCCGATCGTGCAGGACACCGCGACCCGCAAGATCGCCAAAGACCAGCCTTACATCCGGCGCGTCACGCGCATGGGTCAGGCTGCCGCCCGGCGCGGCGCTGGCCTGGTCTTCGCCGCCGAGGCAGGGCGCATGATCTGGGGCGGCCAGGAATATTGGCACGAAGGCAGGCATCTGGCCGAGGCGTTGAAGGCTGCGGGTCTCGATCCGGCGGAAATCGAAGGCGAAATCGAGAGCGATGCCGACGCGCTCGACGACGAGATCGCCGCCAATCAAGACTCGCTGGAGGCGGCAGGCCATTGGGGCGTGCCGACGCTTGTGTTCGACGGCGAACCCTTCTTCGGGCAGGACCGGATCGAGATGGTGCGATGGCGGATGGAGCAGAAGGGATTGGCGAAGCGATGAAGGGCGAACTGACGGGCAAATGCCTCTGCGGCGCGGTGACTTACACGCTCAGGGAAGGGTTTCGGATGAACCCCTATGCCTGCCATTGCACCGAATGCCAGAGCCGAACCGGGAGCGCCTTCAGCGAGCATATGCTGTTCATGTTGGCGGACCTCGAAATCGACGGCGAACTCGACATCGCGCGCTACACCCAACCTAGCGGGGCACAGGCAGAAATCTTCGGTTGCGCAGTTTGCAAGGCACGCATCTACGCGGTGAACAACACTCGCGAAGGCATGGCCAGCCTGCGCTGCGGCACGCTTGACAACAGCGCATCGGTGGTCCCGACCACGCATCTTTGGGTGCGCAGCAAGCAACCGTGGATCGGTCTACCGGAGGGCGCAAAAACGATGGACGAGCAGCCGCGCACGAACGAGGAATGGATCGCACAGGTGGGCATCGCATGAGCGATCTACGGACCGAGACCTTCACCAGCTTCGACGGCACCGAACTGGCCCTCCATCGCCACGGCGAGGGACCGCCCTTCGTGTTGCTGCACGGGCTGTTCTCCAGCGTGGAGATGAACTGGATCAAGTGGGGCCACCATCTCGCCATCGCGGCGAGGGGCTATGAAGTGCTCATGCTCGACTTCCGCGTACATGGCGACAGCGCGGCACCGCATGAGCCGGAGAAATATCCTAAGAATGTGCTGGTGCGCGATGTCGCGGCGCTGGTGGAGCATCTCGGGCTCGGGGATTACGATCTAGGCGGCTTCTCGCTCGGTGCGCGCACGACGTTGCACGCGGTGGCGCATGGCGTGCTCGAGCCGCAGCGGATCGTGGTCGGCGGGATGGGCACGGCGGGCCTCGGCGAGTGGGACAAGCGTGCGGCGTTCTTCCGCCGCGTGATCGACGAGTTCGATGCCATCCCCAAGGGCGATCCGGCCTATTTCTCGATGCAGTTCCTGAAGTCGCAGGGCGTGGACCGCACCGCGGCGCGGCTGCTCCTCGATACCATGCCCGATCTCGACCTCGCCTTGCTCGACCGGGTCACCATGCCCGCGCTAGTCGTCTGCGGCGACGAGGACCGTGACAATGGCTCGGCCGAGGAACTCGCCGGCCTCCTGCCCAATGCCGATTTCGTCGAAGTACCCGGCACGCATATGAGCAGCGTTACCAAGCCCGACATCGGCCTCGCGATCGCCGAATGGCTCGGCGATCCCGCTTGATTAAGCACTGGCACAGGTGCAATCCGGTAGCTGATGAAACCAGTCGCAATATTGTCTGAGAGAACGCCCATGAAACTCATCCGCACTTCGCTCGCCGCTCTGGCCATCGCCAGCGCCGCTCCCGCCTTCGCCGACAACCATGTGTCCAACGAGATGGAGGCTGCGGAAGAATTCCCGATGACGCCGCAAGGCGCGGCCGACTGGGTGGCGATGGTCGAGGAGGACATGTTCGATTTCAGCGTCGAATACGGCCGGGTGCTGTGGATAAACTCGACGTATATCATGCACGACAGCGACCAGCTGGCGGCCAAATATGGCGCAGAAGCGACCGAAAAATCCGTCGCCTATGCCAATAAGGCCGCCGAATATGCGCGCGTCGCCGGACTCGACCCCGAAGTCGCCCGCAAGCTCGACATCCTGCGCAACGGCATCGTCATGCCCGCGCCGGTGCGCGATGGTGCGGCGACCGAGCTCAACGAAATCGCGACCAGCCTCAACAGCCAGTACGGCAAGGGCAAGGGCACGCTGAACGGCGAGGAGATCAACGGCTCGGATATCGAAGCCGAGATGGGCAATCTCGAGCGCACGCCTGCCGAGAAAGCCGAAATGTGGACCAGCTGGCACGACAATGTCGGCGCGCCGATGCGCGAGGATTACCAGCGCATGATCGCCATTGCTGGCGAGGGCGCGAGCGAGCTGGGCTTTGCCGATCTCGGCGCCATGTGGCGCTCCAATTACGATATGGACCCCGACCAGTTCGCTGCCGAGACCGAACGGATGTGGCAGGAAGTGAAGCCGCTCTACATGGCGCTGCACACCTATGTCCGCAGCAAGCTGAACGAGGAATACGGTGCCGAGGTCCAGCCGGCGACCGGCCCGATCCGCGCCGATTTGCTTGGCAATATGTGGGCGCAGGAGTGGGGCAATATCTACCCACTGGTCGCGCCCGAGGGGGCGGGCGACATCGGCTATGATCTCACCGAACTGATTGCCGAAAAGCAGTATGACGAAGTCGGCATGGTTCGCGTGGGCGAGGCGTTCTTCTCCTCGCTCGGCTTCGATCCGCTGCCCGAGACCTTCTGGGAGCGTAGTCAGTTCGTGAAGCCACAGGACCGCGAGGTGGTCTGCCACGCCAGCGCCTGGGACGTCGACAATGTCGATGATCTCCGCATCAAGATGTGTATCAAGCGCAATGCGGACGATTTCAAGGTCATCCACCACGAACTCGGCCACAACTATTATCAGCGTGCCTACAACCAGCAGGACTATCTGCATCTGAACGGCGCCAACGACGGCTTCCACGAAGCCATCGGCGATATGATCGCGCTGTCGATCACGCCCGAATATCTCGTACAGATCGACATGCTCGACCGCAGCCAGGTGCCGAGCGCCGACAAGGACATCGGCCTGCTGCTGCGCGAGGCGATGGATAAGGTCGCCTTCCTGCCCTTCGGCCTGATGGTCGACCGCTATCGCTGGCAGCTGTTCGACGGCACCATCCCGGCCGACCAGCTCAACAAGGGCTGGAACGACCTGCGGCTGGAGTACCAAGGCATCGTCCCGCCGGTCGCGCGTGACGAGAGCAAGTTCGATGCGGGCGCGAAGTATCACATTCCGGGCAATGTGCCCTACACCCGCTATTTCCTCGCGCGCATCCTGCAGTTCCAGTTCTTCAAGGCCGCCTGCGACCAGGCGGGCTGGGAAGGCCCGCTGCACCGCTGCTCATTCTACGGCAATGAGGAGGTAGGCAAGAACCTCAACGCCATGCTCGAAATGGGCGCGAGCAAGCCGTGGCCCGATGCGCTCGAAGCATTCACCGGCGAGCGTCAGATGAGCGGCACGGCGATGGTCGAATATTTCGCCCCGCTGATGGCGTGGCTGGAAGAGCAGAACGAAGGGAAGCCGCAGGGGTGGTGAGGGTGAAATCGGCGATCGCGCTTGGCAGTATATTGGCGCTGGCCGCTTGTGCACCGCAGGCGCGGGAGCCGAACCCCGGCTTCCTCGTCGATCCGGTTGCGGATGGCGCGCTGTTCGTTGCGGGCAAGTTCGGCAACACGCTGGCCAAGGTCGATCTGGAGAGCGGCCAGCAGACCTTGCTCGTGGAGAGCTGCGCCAATCCGCACGAGCTGGCGACATCGCCCGATGACCGATACGTCGCGCTCGCTTGCTATGGCGGGCAGACGGTCGACATCTTCCGCACGGAAGATCTCGTCCGCACGCGCAGCATCGATCTTGGCGAAAACGCTCGGCCCCACGGGATCGTGTGGCACGCGAATGGCGACCTCTACGCAACTGCTGAGGGCCGACAATCGGTATTCTGGATCCGCGACCCGCTCGGTGCAGCCGAGACGTTCGAATATGGGACCGGCAAGGAGGGCAGCCATATGATCGCCGTTGCACCCAGCGGCAATCACGCCTGGACCACCGATCTCGGCAGCAAGACAGTGACGCTGGTCGATCTCAAGACCCGCCGCGCGCCGCGCTCGGTCGAGGTCGGTGAGGAGCCGGAGGGCATTGCCCTGTCGCCCGATGGCGAAACGCTGTGGGTCAGCGCACGCGGATCGGACAAGGCTTTTGCGCTTGACCCGATGACGTTGGAGGTGCGGCAGCAGATTGCGACCGGGGCATTCCCGCTGCGCATCGCCGTGCGACCGCAGGGCGATTTTGCCGTGACCAGCGATCTTGCCGATGGCGGCCTCACGGTGATCGACACTGCGACCGGCGAGTCCGTGCGCTCGATCAGGGTGGCCGGGCCGGGCGGCGCGCAGGAGCGCATGCAGGTGACGATCCTCTGGTCGCCCGACGGCGAGCGCATCTATGTTGCCGAGACGCGTGACAACACTATCGCCGAAGTCGATTTCGCCAGCGGCGAAGTCCTGCGGCGTCTGCCGGGGACCGGCGGCGGCGACGGGATCGCGATCATCGAATGACGGCAAAGCGCAAGCTCCTCCCCGCGGTCGGCTGGCGCGAGTTGGTGCATTTGCCCGACCTCGGCCTGCATGGTGTCCCGGCCAAGATCGACACCGGCGCGCGCACATCGTCGCTGCATGGCGAGGTTTTGGAAGAGTTCGAGCGCGACGGCGAGAAGTTCGTCCGCTTTGCGGTCGATTTCCAGCAGCAGCATGTGCGCCAGGTGTGCGAGGCGGTGCATGTGGATGTGCGCGGGATCACCAGCTCCAACGGCGAAACGCAATATCGCTATGTCATCAAGACGCCGCTGAAGATCGGCGATGTCGAATTCCGCGCCGAAATCAGCCTCGCCGACCGAAGCGACATGAAGTTCCCCATGCTCATCGGTCGATCTTCATTGCGTCGCCGCTTTGTCGTGGACAGCGGCTATTCCTGGCTCCAGACGCCGGAAATGAAGGTCAAGAAAGGCCACAAACCATGAAAATCGCCATGCTGGCACGCAATCCGAACCTCTATTCGCACAAGCGGCTGAAAGAGGCGGCGGAAGAGCGCGGGCACGAACTCGACATCCTCAACACCACGCGCTGCACGGTGCATATCGCCAGCCACCGGCCCGAGGTATATTACAATGGCGAACCCTGCGTGGGTTACGATGCGGTCATCCCGCGCATCGGGGCCTCGATCACCAATTACGGCCTGTCGATCCTGCGCCAGTTCGAGATGCGCGGCTGCTGGCCCCTGAACGAGAGCGTCGCCATCGGCCGCAGCCGCGACAAGCTGCGCAGCATGCAGATACTCGCCAAGTACGGCATCGGCCTGCCGCTGACTGCCTATGCCAACGATCCCAAGCAGGCGGAAGAGATCATCAAGGCGGTCAAGGGCCCGCCGGTCGTCATCAAGCTTTTGGAAGGCACGCAGGGCATCGGCGTGGTGTTGGCGGAAACGATGTCCTCGGCCAAGTCCGTGATCGAGGCGTTTCGCGGGGCGAACGTCAACATCCTGGTGCAGGAATTCATCAAGGAGGCGGGAGGCACCGACATCCGTGCGCTGGTGGTCGGCGGGAAGGTTGTCGCGGCCATGAAGCGCACCGGTGCGGCGGACGATTTCCGCAGCAATCTGCACCGCGGCGGCAGCGCCCAACTGATCAAGATCACCCCCGAAGAACGGAGCACCGCCGTGCGCGCCGCCAAGCACATGGGCCTGAACGTCTGCGGCGTGGACATGCTGCGGAGCAATCACGGGCCGGTAATTATGGAGGTCAACAGCTCGCCGGGGCTGGAGGGGATCGAGAACGCGACCGGCAAGGACATCGCCGGAATGATCGTCGATTACATTGCGAAAAACGCGAAAGACGGGAAGACGAAGACGAAGGGGAAGGGGTAATGAACTTTTCGAGGGCGATACCGGGCGCAGCCGCTCTTGCGGTGGCAATCCCGGCAGCTGCTTCGGCTCAGGATGTTACCGCAGCCGATCCGCAGGGCATGACCGAGCTATTGGACATGGCGGGTTACGAGGCGGAACTTGGCAAGGATAACGCGGGCGACCCCATGATTACCGCAGAATTCGGCGGTCGATCTGCGCGGGTTTACTTCTATGGTTGTGACGAAGAAACGAAGGCCGGTTGCGATGCGGTCCAGTTGAGTGTTGGCTTCGATCGCGAGGATTCGTGGACGGCGCAGGAAGCGATTCAGCTATCGAAAGATTTCCGGTTCGCCGCTGTCAGCCTCGATGACGAGGGCGATCCCTATGTCACCTGGGATATCGTGACCGGCGAAGGCATACCGGCCAAGGTCTTTCTGCGATCGATCGTGCTCTACAGCGACATGATCTCAGAAGCGGACCGTATCATCTTCGCCGCCGAACGTGGGCAGGAGTGACTAGGCATTCCGCGCCATCAGTCCACCGTCCACGGGTATCACCGCGCCGGTAATATAGCTCGCCGCGGGTAGCACCAGCGACAGCGTCATGTGGGCGACTTCCTCGGGGTCGCCGTACCGCCTGAGAGCGGTGCGGCGCTTGGCGAAGATGGTTTTGTGCTCGTCGGGCACGGCGTCGGTCATTGCTGTCTTGATGGGTCCGGGGCAGATGCAGTTCACCGTAATCCCCTCTGGTCCGAGGTCGACCGCGAGCCCGCGTGTGAGACCGGTTACGCCGGTCTTGGCGGCCACATAAGGCGAATCGCCGGGTGTTGCGCCCAATCCCTCGGTGCTGGCGATATTGACGATGCGCGCGGCGTCGCTCCGGCGCAAATGGGGCAGGGCGGCGCGGACCATGCGCTGGTGCGCGGTCAGCATGACGGCCAGCGCGCGGTGCCAGACATCGTCGTAGCCATCGTCTTCGAGCGGGCAGAAGCTCGAGACGCCGGCGTTGTTGACCAAAATATCGAACCCGCCGAAATCGTCGGCAATGGCCGCAACGACCAGCGCGATGGCGTCCTTATCCGTTACATCGAGCGCATAGGCGCGGGCATCTGCGCCGCACTCCGATGCCACCGCTTGGCACGCAGTCAGGTCGAGATCGGCCACCGCCACTCTCGCGCCCTCGGCGGCGAACAGTTTCGCCGTCGCCGCCCCCATACCGCTGGCGGCCCCCGTAACGATCGCCACGCGGCCTGCAATCGAGCGCGAGCGGTTAGGCGTGTCGGTCATGTGTTTCTCCCCAATCGGGAGCGACCTTAGCGGAACGGCGGCTCGTTGAAAGCGCGCAGCTTGCGGCTGTGGAGGCGCGGTCCTTCCTGGCGCAGCAGGCGGCAGGTGGTGACGCCGATCTGGAGGTGGGCCGCGATGGCCTCCTCGTAGAACTGGTTCGCCTGTCCGGGCAGCTTGATTTCGCCATGCAGCGGTTTGTCCGATACGCACAGCAACGTGCCGTAGGGCACGCGGAAACGGTAGCCCTGGCCCGCGATTGTCGCGCTCTCCATGTCCACACCGACCGCACGGCTGAGCGACATGCGCTTGGCCGATTGGGTGAAGCGCAGTTCCCAATTGCGGTCGTCGGTAGTGACGACCGTCCCGGTGCGCATGCGCTTCTTGAGGTCCGCGCCATGCTCGCCGGAAACTTCCTCGGCGGCGGCGGCGAGGGCCTGCTGGACCTCGGCAATCGCGGGGAGGGGGATCTCCGGCGGGAGGACCGGATCGAGCACGTGATCGTCGCGTAGGTAGGCGTGGGCGAGCACGTAATCGCCGATCTTCTGGCTCGGGCGCAGGCCGCCGCAATGGCCGATCATCAGCCACGCTTCTGGCCGCAGCACTGCGAGGTGATCGCAGATGGTCTTCGCATTCGACGGGCCGACGCCGATGTTCACCAGCGTGATCCCGCCGCGGTTCTCGCCGATCAGGTGATAGGCGGGCATCTGGTGGCGGCGCCATGCCGTGTCGGACAGCTGGCCGCGCGCATTGTCGGTTTGCTCGGTCAGCATCAGGCCGCCTGCACCGGCAAGCGCAGTGTAGCCGCCCTTGCCGAGTTGCGAGCCCGCCCAGTCGACGAATTCATCTACATAGCGGTGATAGTTGGTGAACAGGATGAAGCGCTGGAAATGCTCCGGATCGGTGCCGGTGTAATGGGCCAGGCGGGCAAGGCTGAAGTCCGTCCGCAACCCGTCGAACAGGGACAGCGGGATCGGATCGTCGACGCTGTCGAGCACGATGCCGTCCGCCAGTTCGTCACCGATATCGGCAAGCTCGGTCGATGGGAAATAGCGCGCGATCGCATTGGGATCGACGCCCGCGAGAACCGAACCGGCATCGCCGTCGAGCACGTAGGGAAAGGGGATTTCCTGCGTCGAGGATCCGACCTCGACCTCGACCTCGTAATTCGAGGAAATCAGTTCGAGCTGCTCGCGCAGGTAATCGCGGAATAGGCGTGGGCGGGTGACGGTGGTGGTGTAGAGGCCCGGCGCGTTCAACCGACCGAAGGCGCGATTGCGGTCTTCGGGCTGGTCGCCGCCACGAAAGCGCAGGCGCAGTTCGGGATAGGCATAGCTGCCGTCGCTGCGGCGCTCGGGCGCGGGCAATTCGCGCGTGGCACCGAAGGCCATCACGTCTTCGCGCAGCCGCTCCACGGCGGCGTCGTAAATGGTCTCGATCCGGTCGAGGATCTGGGGTATGTCGTCCATGGGCGTTGCTCCTGCCTCTTGTTGTTTTCGATTTCGCGTCGCCGCCCCACATAGGGTGCGCGGACGCGTCTTACAAAAAGGGCGCGGGGGCCGAAGCCGCCGCGCCCTGATTGGGTCGTGAGCGGGCGATCAGGCCTGCTCGTCCTCGTCCGCACCTTCCGGCGCGGTCGCGGCGATCGTGGCTTCCGTCACGGTCATGTCGTCGGGCGTGCTGACGCCGTCTTCGAGCATGTCGGCCGGAATTTCGCCGGGCTCGAGGTTCGGGTCGGTGCGGTTCGCCTCGGCCTGTTCCTCGATTTCGCGCTGCTCTTCCTCGAACATCTGCGCCATCACGTCGATGCCCTGGCTCTGCAGCTCGGCTTCGTCGTCCGAACGGGCGACGTTGGCCTTGATGCTGATCGAGACTTCGGGGTGAAGGTCGATGCGGACTTCATGCATGCCGATCGTCTTGATCGGGTCACCCATGATGACCTGCTTCTTGTCGATGTCGTGGCCCTTGTCGTTGAGGGCGGCAGCGACGTCGCGAACATTGACCGAGCCGTAGAGCTGGCCGGTGTTCGACGAAGCGCGGATCAGGATGATTTCCTCGCCATCGACCTTTTCGCCGGCCTTTTCGGCCTCGGTACGACGCTCGGCGTTTTCCTTTTCCAGGCGCTCGCGGTTCGCTTCGAAGACCTTCTTGTTGGCTTCGTTGGCGCGCAGGGCCTTCTTCTGCGGGAGCAGGAAGTTGCGGGCATAGCCGTCCTTCACGGTGACGACGTCACCGATCGAGCCGAGCTTTTCGATCCTCTGAAGGAGAATGATATCCATCGGTATTCCCCTTACTTCACGATGTACGGCAGCAGGCCGATGTGGCGCGCGCGCTTGATGGCCTTGGCCAGTTCACGCTGCTTTTTCGCGCTGACGGCGGTGATGCGGCTGGGAACGATCTTGCCACGTTCGGACATGAAGCCCTGCAGCAGGCGGACGTCCTTGTAGTCGATCGTCGGGGCGTTCTTGCCCGAGAAGGGGCAGGACTTGCGGCGGCGGAAAAACGGGCGGGCCATCAGTCGCGCTCCTCACGTTCACGGCGCTTCTTGGAATCGCGCTCGTTCTTGCGCATCATCACCGACGGGCCGCTTTCGTGCTCGTCGACGGCGATGGTCATGTAACGGATCACATCTTCGTTGATGCGGGTCTGGCGCTCGAGCTCGGCAACGACGGAGCCGGGGCCCTCGATGTTGAGCAGCACGAAATGCGCCTTGCGGTTGCGGTCGATCTTGTAGGCGAGGTTCTTGAGGCCCCAGGTCTCCGTCTTGGTGACCTTGCCGTCGTTCTTCTCGACAATCTCGGTAGCGGTGGCGGCGAGCTGGTCCACCTGAGCCTGGCTCAGGTCCTGTCGCGCCAAGAATACATGCTCGTAGAGAGCCATGCTCTTGTCCTTTCACGTCTGGCCGATCGCTGGCTGATCCGCGGGATTGCGGGGCCCCTCCGGCTTTCTTCGAATCCCCCGGCGGACCGAAGGGATGCGCGCACATAGCGGGATTGGGGCGAAACGCAAGGCTTGCGGGCAGGGAACGGGGCGGGCAGGGCGGCATTGGGTTTGAAACGAAGGAGACACGCATGCCCGGTGGATTGGTAGCCCTGCTCGACGACGTATCGATCATCGCGCGCACTGCAGCGGCTTCGGTCGACGATATTGCCGCTGCTGCGGGGCGCGCCGGGTCGAAGACGGCTGGCGTCGTGATCGACGATGCGGCGGTTACCCCGAGCTACGTTACCGGCCTCAGCCCGGCGCGCGAGCTGCCTATCATCTGGGCGATCACCAAGGGCAGCTTCAAGAACAAGCTGCTGATCCTGTTGCCCGGCGCCGTGTTGCTGAGCGAATTCCTGCCCTCTGCGATCATCTTCATCCTGATGCTCGGCGGGCTTTTCCTGTCCTATGAGGGCGCTGAAAAAGTTATGGAGAAGCTCGGCGGAGAGAAGCACGGCAAGACCGTCGAAGATGTGATCGAGGACCCGGTCAAGTTCGAGAAAGAGCGGATCGCGGGCGCCATACGCACCGATCTGATCCTGTCGGCCGAGATCATGGCGATCGTGCTGAACGAATTGTCCAACGAGGCGATTGCGGATACGTTCTGGGGCCGCGGCCTCGCGTTGGGTCTCGTCGCAATCGCGGTGACGATCGTGGTCTATGGCTCGGTCGCTTTGATCGTGAAGATGGACGATCTGGGGTTGCATTTGTCGAAGAAAGAAAGCGCTGGCGCGCAGAGCTTCGGCAACTTCCTGCTGAAAGCGATGCCGTTCCTGTTGAAGGCCCTGTCTTTCATCGGCACCATCGCGATGCTTTGGGTGGGCGGCGGCATCCTGCTGCATGCCATGCACGAATTCGGCTTCGACCCGATCTACGATGCGGCCCACGGCCTCGAATATGCCGTCAAGAATGCGACCGGGGGGCTGGGTGGCCTGCTTGGCTGGCTGACCTTTGCTGCGCTCTCGGCTCTGCTCGCGCTATGCGTTGGCGCGGTGTTCGCCTTCCTGCTCCACAAGGTTTTCAAGATGGGCCACGGCTTCGGCAAGGAAGCGGAAGCGCACTGACCTGCGAGCTTCACGTGAGACGTTTGAAGAGATCGCGGGCAAACTCGCTCAGCGTGTCGTCGCGAGCGCCCATGATCACGATCCGGTCTCCGGGTTTCGCGAGTGAAACAATGCGGTCGGCCACGGCCTTGCGCGTCGGCACATACTCCGTGTCGCCGCCATGCCCTTCGATCAGCCGCACGATCCGCTCGCTACCCTCGCTGCGGTCGACCGTGCCGCCGAAATAGACCGGGTCGCTGAAGATCGTCAGGTCGCCTTGGTCGAGTTCGCGGGCGAAGGTTTCCGCCAGCTCGTCGCCCATCTGCCGCAAGGGGCCGTAGCCATGCGGCTGGAAGAAGGCGATCACCCGGCCGGGATGCGATTTCAAGGTACGCAGGGTCGCAGCGCATTTCTCGGGATTGTGGCCGAAATCGTCGATGACGGTGATGGCGGAAACGGTGGTGCCGACGATATCGAAGCGGCGAGCGAGCCCTTCGAAGCCTGCTAACGCCTCGACCGCGTTTGCGACCGGGATCCCCGCCGCGACTGCCGCCGCGATCGCGGCGAGAGCGTTCGAGAGATTGTGCCGCCCCGGCATGTTCAGGCGAAGCGCATGCTCGCTGCCGTCGTGGCGGTCGAGGACCATCGCGGCCTGCCGCAACGGCCCTTCCGCGATAGTACCCGGCACGATGCCGATCTGCGCCTTCTCCTGTTCGATGCCGAAGGTAATGACCTCCTTCGCATGCGGGAGCAGGGCGAGCGCTTCCTCGTCGTCGGCATTGATCACGCTAATGCGGCTGCGCGCCAGGTAATCGCCGAACAGCTGGCGCAATTCCTCCATGCTCTTGTGGTCGAGGCTGACGTTCAGCAGTACGCCGACCGCCGGGCGATAGAGCGCGATCGAGCCGTCGCTTTCGTCCACCTCGCTGACGTATAGCGATTGCCCGCCGACCACCGCGCTGGCGAAGGGTCGTTCGGGCGACACGAAGTTCTTCATCACCGCGCCGTTCATGATCGTCGGTTCGCGGCCCACGGCGTGAAGGATCCAGCCGAGCATGCCCGTGACGGTCGATTTCCCGCTGGTGCCGGCGATTGCGAGCCCGGCGCCGCTGGTGTTGAACAGGATGGAATTCAATTCGGCGCGGGTCAGTCGCAAGCAGCCGAGTTCCTTCGCGCGCTTCGCATCGGGAACCGTGTCCTCGACCGCGGCGCTGGCGACGAGGATCTGGTCCTTCGACACGAGCCCGCTGCCGTCCTGAGGATGCAAGCCGAAGCCCTGCCGCTCCAGCGCGGCGAACTTTTCCGGCGTATGCCCCTGGTCGAAGCTGCGATCCGACCCTTCGACCGTGCATTCGCGCCCCTTCAGGATCTGCGCAAGGGGCTGCATGCCGGACCCGCCGATGCCGCAGAAGAAGAACGGTCGCGCGAAAAGCTCGTCGGGGCTGGGCATATCGGTCATGCTCTCGCAGCTATTGAGTTGTGCCGCGCGATACAAGCGCGCTAGCAGGACGCATGGTGAAAATCGCGATCTGTGCTCCGGGAAAACCGCTCAAGCGCGCCAGGGCCGATGCGGTGCTGGCGCATGTCGCGGGCCGCGAGGACATCGAAGTGCATTTCCACGAGCAGTGCTTCGCGAAGGAGGGCCACTTTGCCGGACCCGACGAGGCCCGGCTCGATGCGCTGCTGGAATGCGCCAACGATCCCGCATTCGACGCCGTGTGGTTCGCGATGGGTGGCTATGGCTCCAACCGCATTGCCGCGCAGGCCGTGGCAGGGATGAACGAACAGGCTCGTGCCAAGAGCTATCTCGGCTATTCCGATTGCGGCTTTCTGCTCGCAGCGCTCTACAAGCACGGCATCGGGCGCGTCGCCCATGGCCCGCTCGCCGGCGACATCCGGCGCGATGGTGGCGAGGTAGCCATCGACCGCGCGCTGGGTTGGCTGACCGGTGACGACAGCGGCCTTGAGCCGCATCTCGACGATCGCCCTGCCGTTGCGTTCAACCTGACTACGCTAGCCATGCTGTTGGGTACAGAGCTTGCGCCGGACCTATCCGACCATGTCGTCATGGTCGAGGAGGTGGCAGAATATCACTACGCAATCGACCGGCTGTTCTTCCACGTGACCCAGCATCTCCGGGACATCGCGGGCTTGCGCCTTGGACGGATCACCGATGTGCCCGAGAACGACCGCCCCTTCGGCAAGGACGAGGTGCAGATCGCCGAGGAATGGTGCGCGCGCAGCGGCATCCCCTATCTCGGGCGCGCCGATATCGCGCATGATGCCGCCAACAGGATTGTCCCCTTCGGACTTGAGGCCCGCCGCCCACGCGCCTAGGCGCGCTCCTCAAGAGGAGATTTTCATGACTGCATTCATCTTTCCCGGCCAGGGGAGCCAGAAGGTCGGCATGGGCGCCGATCTCGCCGAGGCAAGCGCGCATGCCCGCGAGGTGTTCGAGGAAGTGAACGAGGCGCTCAAGCAGGACCTGTTCGGCCTGATGACCGGCGGGCCCGAGAGCGAGCTTACCATGACCGCCAACGCCCAGCCCGCGATCATGGCCAATTCGGTCGCGACGGCGCGGGTGCTGGAGAAGGAATTCGGCGTTGCGCTGGCCGACAAGGCGGACTGCGTTGCGGGTCACTCGCTGGGCGAGTACAGCGCGCTGTGCGCCGCCGGGGCCTTTTCGCTGACCGACACCGCCAAGCTGCTGCGCCTGCGCGGTATCGCCATGCAGGACGCGGTCCCGATCGGCGAGGGTGCAATGGCGGCACTGCTCGGCGCCGATATCGAGAAAGCGACGGCGCTGGCAGAGGCTGCTGCCGAGGGGCAGGTCTGCGAAGTCGCCAACGACAACGATCCGACGCAGGTGGTCATCTCCGGCCATGCGGAAGCCATCGACCGGGCGATCGAAATGGCCAAGGATCATGGCATCAAGCGCGGCATCAAGCTGCCGGTGTCCGCCCCGTTCCACTGTTCGCTGATGCAGCCCGCCGCGCTACGCATGAAGACCGCGCTGGGCGAGACGCCGCCGACGGCTTTCACCGTGCCGCTCTATGCCAATGTCACGGCGGCGCGCGTCACCGATCCTGCGGAAGAGCAGGCGCTGCTGGTCGACCAGATCACCGGCCGCGTCCGCTGGCGCGAAAGCGTCCTCGCCATGCAGGAGGCAGGCGTCGAACGCTTCGTCGAGCTCGGCGGCAAGGTCCTCGGCCCGATGGTCGGCCGGATCGCCAAGGACGCCGCGACGGTCAGCCTCGTCACCATGGAAGACCTCGAGAATTTCGCGAAGGAGAACGGATGATGTTCAGCCTCGAAGGCAAGACCGCCCTCGTCACCGGTGCCAGCGGCGGGATCGGATCGTCGATCGCCTATGCCCTGGCGAAGCAGGGTGCGCGGCTGGCGCTGTCCGGCTCGAACGCTGCCAAGCTGCGCGCCTTTCGCGAACAGCTGAACGACGAGTTCGGCCACGATCACGTCGAGATCACCTGCGACCTGTCGAACCCCGAGCAGGTCGAGGAGCTGATCCCGGCCACGGTCGACACGCTCGGTAGCATGAACATCCTCGTCAACAATGCCGGCATCACGCGCGACAACCTCGCGATGCGGATGAAGGACGAGGAGTGGGACCAGGTGATCCGCATCAACCTCGAAGCCAGTTTTCGCCTGATGCGCGCCAGCGCGCGGCCGATGATGAAGGCCAAGGGCGGGCGGATTATCTCCATCACCAGCGTGGTCGGCCACACGGGCAATCCGGGCCAGATGAACTACGTCGCGGCCAAGGCGGGCCTGACCGGCATGAGCAAGAGCCTTGCGCAGGAACTCGCCAGCCGCAACATCACCGTGAACTGCGTTGCGCCGGGCTTCATCCGCACGGCCATGACCGACGCGCTCAACGACGACCAGAAAAGCGCGATCAACACCCGCATCCCGATGGGCCGCATGGGCGAGGGCGACGAGATCGGCGCCGCGGTTGCCTATCTCGCCAGCGACGAGGCGGCGTATGTGACCGGGCAGACGCTGCACGTGAACGGCGGCATGGCGATGATAGGGTAGGGGAGGGGTTTTTGTTGGGTGCGCCTTCGACATCCGTCGAAGGCTTGCGGCACCGGCCCACGCCCCCACCCGGCCACCCACGGCACTGTATTCTATGGGTGGCCGGGTGGGGGCGTGGGACGGAACAGCAAGGTCAGGACGGATGTCCTGACCGCACGCAGTAAGGACTCAACAAAAACCTCCCAGTTTTCCCCAAGGAATCACCCTTGCGGCGGGCGCAGCCTTGCCCCCACATACCGCCCCGCTAAGGTCGCTATCCGTATTCCGGCGCGCGAGGGGCGATTCCGGCCCTCGATGTGCCCAGCAGGGACGAAAGTAGGACCATGAAGGCCACCATCGAACGCGCGACGCTGCTGCGCTGTCTTTCCCACGTGCAGTCGGTCGTCGAACGCCGCAACACGATCCCCATCCTCTCGAACGTCCTGATCGAGGCAGAAGGCGACAGCTCGCTCAAGGTCATGGCGACCGACCTTGATTTGCAGGTGGTCGAGCACATGGACGCCAGTGTCGAGGACGCCGGATCGATCACCGTCTCGGCCCACCTATTGTTCGACATTGCCCGGAAGCTGCCCGAAGGCAGCCAGGTCAGCCTTGAGACCGCTGAAAACCGCATGGCGGTCAAGGCCGGGCGCAGCCGTTTCTCGCTCCCGACCCTCCCGCGCGACGATTTCCCGGTGATCGTGGAAGGCGATTTGCCGACGAGCTTCGAACTGCCCGCCAAGACCCTCGCCGAGCTGATAGACCGCACGCGCTTCGCGATCTCGACCGAGGAAACGCGCTATTATCTCAACGGCATCTTCTTCCACGTCTCGGACGAAGACCAGCCGGTGCTGAAGGCCGCTGCGACCGACGGTCACCGCCTCGCGCGCTTCACGATTGCCCGGCCCGAGGGTGCGGACGGCATGCCCGACGTGATCGTGCCGCGCAAAGCGGTGGCCGAACTGCGCAAGTTGCTCGAGGAATCGATGGACGGAAATGTCCAGATCGACCTCTCTGCCAGCAAGGTCCGCTTCACGCTCGGCGGCGAGGGCGGGGTGGTCCTGACCAGCAAGCTGATCGACGGCACCTTCCCCGATTATTCCCGCGTCATTCCAACGGGTAACGACAAGCTCCTCAAGCTCGATCCGAAGAGCTTTTTCGCCGGCGTCGACCGCGTTGCGACCATCGCGACCGAGAAGACCCGCGCAGTGAAGATGGGCCTCGACAAGGACAAGATCACGCTGACCGTGACCTCGCCCGACAATGGCGTGGCATCGGAAGAAGTACCCGCCGAATACAGTTCCGACGGGTTCGAAATCGGCTTCAACGCAGGCTATCTGAAGGACATCCTCAGCCAGATCGACAGCGATGTGGTCGAGATCCACCTCGCCGATGCGGGCGCGCCGACACTGATCCGCAAGGACGAGAATGCGCCGGCACTCTACGTGCTGATGCCGATGCGGGTTTGACACTCGCCGGGGGCTGAAATTCGCGCTAGCGTCGCTCCTTCGAAAAAGGGAGAGATGCGATGCGCGAAGTCCATGTCGACAAGGCCGATCTGACCAAGACCCATATCGCGGAGCGCGAACTCGGCGATCTGGCCGACGATGCCGTGCGCCTCGAGATCGAAAGCTTCTCGGTGACGGCAAACAACGTCACTTACGCCGTGGTCGGAGACGGCTTCGGCTATTGGAATTTCTTCCCCGCACCCGACGGCCACGGCATCGTGCCGATGTGGGGTCATGCGCGGGTCGTCCGGAGCAACCATCCCGATTTCGCCGAGGGCGAGCGGGTCTATGGCTATCTCCCCATGGGCACGCATCTCGACGTCCTCCCTGGCAAGGTTTCGGCCAGCGGCTTCACCGACATGGCCGAGCATCGTCAGCCGATGAGCCCGATCTACAACCAGTATTCGCGCCTTGCCGCCGATCCCGAGCACGATCCGGCCCGCGAAAGCGAGCGCATGATCTTCGGGCCGCTGTTCAAGACCGGTTTCCTCATCGAATATTTCATGCGCTCCGAGGAGTGGTTCGGGGCGAGCCAAGTGGTCCTTACCAGCGCATCCTCGAAGACCGCGATGGGCCTGGCGAGCGTGACCAGGCGCCGCTCGCCCAATGTGCGACGCGTGGGGCTGACGTCTGCCGGAAATGTCGCCTTCGTGAAGGAAAGCGGCCTCTACGACCGCGTACTGTCATACGACGACATCGGCGAGATCGAGGGGACCGATAGCGTCTCGGTCGATTTCGCCGGCAATGCGAGTGTCCTGCGCCGCCTGCATGAGCATTTGGCCGATGCGCTCAAATACTCATGCCTCGTCGGTGCGACCCACGTAGATGAACGTGGCAGCGGCACCGATGGGATTCCCGGACCCGCGCCGACACTGTTCTTCGCGCCCGATCATGCGGTGGCCCTGTTCAAGTCGGTCGGACCGGAAGAGGCGGGTAAGCAGATAGGCGCAAGCTGGCACGGTTTCCTAAAGGATGCAGGCGACAGCATCGAGATCGAGCGCAAGCAGGGGTTGGAGGCCGCGCGCGATACTTTCGTCGCAATGCTCCGCGGGGATATAGACCCCGCGAAGGGGATCGTGATCGAGCCTTAAATCTCCACCGCGATTTTGCCGAAGTGGCTGCCGCTTTCCTGATGGCGGAAGGCAGCGGCAAGATCGGCCAGGGCGAACGTGTCGCTGATCACCGGCTTGATTCCGTTCGCTTCGATGGCAGCAATCATGTCCTGCTGCATGCTCCGGCTTCCGACTGTCAGGCCCTGGACCGTGAGGTTCTTTGAGAAGAGCAGAGCGGTCTGCACCGGTCCGGCAAAGCCCGCCAGCACGCCGATCAGCGCCACGTGCCCGCCGACCCGCGTCGCCAGCATCGACTGGTCGAGCGTGCCTGCGCCGCCGATTTCGACGACGCAATCGACCCCGCGTCCGCCCGTCAGTTCGAGCGCTTTCGGCCCCCAAGCCTCGACCTCCTTGTAATTGATGAGGTGATCGGCGCCCATTGACTTCACCCGCTCCAGCTTCTCGTCGGAGGAGCTGGTCGCGATGACGGTCGCGCCTGCCGCCTTGGCGAATTGCAGCGCAAAGATCGATACGCCGCCGGTGCCCTGGACGAGGACAGTGTCTCCGGGCTTCACGGCGTAATCCACGAACAGCGCCCGCCATGCGGTCAGGCCGGCGCACGTCAATGTCGCCGCTTCGGCATGGCTGAACCCGGCTGGCGCGCGGGTGAACCAGTGTGTCGGCGCGGTGATTGCGTCGCGCGCATAGCCGTCGATCCCGTCGCCCGGCACGCGGGTGAAGGCGCTTTGCGGAGGGGGGCCGGTCAGCCAGTCGGGGAAGAAGGTCGAGACCACATGATCGCCAATGGCGAATTCGCTCACCCCGCCGCCCACCGCAGTCACCACACCCGCGCCATCGGACATCGGGATGCGACCCTGTTCGGTCGGGATCATGCCCTTGACGACCGCGTAGTCGTGGTAATTCAGCGAGCTGGCCTTGATATCGACCGTAATTTCTCCCGGCCCCGGATCGGCGGGACCGTCGATGTCGACCAGTTCGAGGGCATCGAGCGTGGAGGGCGTCGCGCCGGTGCGGATCGCCTTCATTCGGCTGCCTCCGCCAGTTCTGCCCGCTGTGGGCCGCGGATCAGCCCGCCCGGCGTCTCGCCGGTCCACTCGCCCTCGCGGAAGGTCACCTTGCCGTTCTTGATCGTCGCGACATATCCTTCCGCCTTTTGCAGCAGGCGCTTGCCGCCTGCCGGAAGATCGAAGGCGAGCCACGGCTTGCCCAGCTTCAGGCGGTCCATGTCGATGATGTTGAGATCGGCGAGATAGCCCGGCGCGATGACGCCGCGATCCTCGAGACCATAGAGCCGCGCGGTATCGGCGCACTGCCGCTTGATCGCATTCTCGAGACTGATCGTGCCGCGGTCCCGGTCGCGCACCCAGTGCTGCAGCATGAAGGTGGGCGAGGCCGCATCGCAGATCGTCCCGCAATGCGCACCGCCATCGGAGAGCGAATTAACCGTGTCGTCGGACTGCTGGAGGTCCATCAGGAAGTCGAGATTGCCATCGGCGTAGTTGAGGATCGGCAGGTAGATGAAGCCCTTGCCATCGTCGCGGCAGAGGAGGTCGTAGGCGTATTCTTCGCCCGACTTGCCCGCCTTTTCCGCCCGTGCGGCGATGCTTTCTTCCGCCGTCGGCTCATAATTGAAGTTCGGGTCCATCTCGAACTGCATCGGCCAGCCCTGGCAGACGACCATGATCAGCCCGATGATGTCCTGGTTGACCTCGGACAGGTCGTTCTCTTCCGACAGGACTTGCGCCTTAAAATCGGGGTCGAGCAGTTTCGCCTTCTGCTCCTCCCACGGCAGTTCCTCGATCGCCTGCCAGCTCGGGCGGAAGCGGAAAGGATGGACGGTGCCCTGCCACGCCATGACGATACCGTTTCCGCGCAGCGCGATCTGGGCGACGATATTCGCGCCATTGTCGTTTTCCGCGCGCATGCTTTCGATCTGCTCGTCGAGCGACATCTCCTTGGCGATCGATTGCAGTGCGGCATAGGTGCAGGGCAAGCCGGTTTCGCGGCTGAGCGCGCCCATCCAGCCGAACTCGTCCCACTCGCGCTTCATGTCGCTGGCCATCTCGAACACGCCGTGACCGGCGCGGCCCATGGCGCGGCCTATCTCGATCAGCTCTTCCTTCGTTGCCGTGGTCCCGGGCACGACTTCGCCGTCGATATCCCGGTGGAGCACGGTGCGGGAGGTCGAGAAGCCGAGCGCGCCTGCACGGACACCGTCCTCGACGATGGCGGACATCTGCTTGATATCTTCATCGGTCGGGATCGCGCCGGGCCGTTCGCGGTCGCCGAGCACATAGGCGCGGACCGAACCGTGCGGAACATGCGTGCCGACATCCACTGTGCGCGGCAGTTTCTCCAGCGCGTCGAGATATTCTGGGAAGGTCTCCCAGTTCCAGTCCATCCCTTCGGCCAGCGCGGTGCCAGGAATGTCCTCGACGCCTTCCATCAACCCGATCAGCCATTCATGCTTGTCGGGGCGGGCGGGCGCGAAGCCGACGCCGCAATTGCCCATTACCACCGTAGTGACACCGTGCCAGCTCGACGGGGCCATTTCCTGGTCCCATGTCGCCTGCCCGTCGTAATGCGTGTGGATGTCGACGAAGCCCGGTGTTACGAGCTTGCCGCGCGCATCGATTTCCTCGGCCGCGTCGCCGGACACCGTGCCGACTTGCGCGATCAGGCCGTCCCTGACGGCGACGTCTCCGGTGAAGCGGGGATTGCCGGTTCCATCCACGATGGTGCCGTTGCGAATGATAAGATCGAATGCGGGCATGATTATTTGCTCCTCTCTCCGCGGAAGAAGGTTCCACATTGCAACCGATCTGTCCAGCGCTTCTCAGGCGGGGCGTTCGGGCATCCGGACGGACAGCAGGATCGCGAGGCCGATGGCGAACAGCAAGTGGATCGAGGTCATACCGATGCGCTGGTCGCCCGACCAAAGGGTGAACTGCTCGACCAGCAACGGACCCATCCATACGGTGATTGTCCCGGCGATGGCGTAGAGGCCGAAGAACTCCCCGCTGCGCCCCGGCGGCGCGAGCGCGACGAGCATGGTCCTGCTGGAGCTGATGCTCGCCGTGGCGGTGATGGCGATGACGCTGATCAGGCCGAGATAGACGAGATCGGAGAGGGTCGAGAACACGAGACCGTCCCAGACTTCGACATTGTCCACCAGCCCGAAAAACAGGCTCTCGCGCGTGATGCTCAGCTGCACCAGGCCGGTGACGACCATGGCGAGAATCTCTAGCGCCAGCGCCGTCTTCACGCCGACGCGCTCTTCCAGCCAGCCGCCGAAGATGCCGCCGCCGAAGGCGCAGGCACTGGCGAAGATCGCGTAGCAGAGCATTTCCAGGAAATTCCATTGCAGGAACAGCGCGACATAGACCGCGCCCAGCGCAAGTAGTGCCGCCATCGCATCGGCATAGAACATGCGGGCGATGAGGAACTTCATCAGTTCGCGGAACCGCGTCGCCTCGCGCAAGGTGCGGATGACGCTGCGCGCTCCTTCGCCGAAAGCCTTCGTCCAGCTTGCGCCCGGTTGCCCGGGGTCTTTGGCATTCAGGAAAAACGGAATCGAAAATGCGGCCAGCCAAACCGCGCAGATCGGACCGACGAGCCTTGCGTGCTCGAACCGCTCTAGATCGACGCCGAACAGCGGCGCTGCAAAAGGCCAACCGACTGCCGCGGGCAGGACGAAAAACAGGGCGATTGCAATGAAGATCAGCGTCGCCGCAAGATTGCCGAGGCCGAGACCCAGGCCCGATATCATCGCCAAACGACGCGGCTCCCCGGCGACGCTCAGCATCGCGTTGTGCGTCACCTCGGAATAGGTGTAGCCGACATAGGCCACCACCAACAGGGTCATGATCGCCGGAGTAGAAAGCCCTTCGCCACCGGGCATGGCGAACCACAGTCCCGCAGATGCCAGCGCGATCGCGCCAAGGAAAACCGCAAGGATGGGTTTGAGCCTGCCGCCCCTATCAAGCGCGGCCCCGAGAAAGGGCGCGGTCAGCGCGGCAATCACGCCGGCCCATTTCGTCACGCTGGCGATGGTCGCCTGGCCGATGGCATTCGCCTGCGCCAGCGCCTCCTCCGGCTCCAGGCTATCGAGCGTGCCGCTGGCCAAAACATCGCCGCCGATAATGTCCCGCGCGAAATAGGGCGCGAAGATGTAGATGACGACGAGAATGTAATAGGGATTGCGGGCCCATTCGAAGACGGCCCAGGCAAAGCCCGTGCGGCTCAGCGCACCGCCTTCGCCGGTATGGGGGCGAGCGAAGGCAGGCCGGATGTTCGGGTCGGGATTGGCGGTTTCCATCGGTCTGGCTCGTCCTTTCCGATGGTCCACCGTGCTGCCTTCAGGCTGCGCGGCGGCCTTCCGCTTTAGTTTCCGGAGCGCCGAGGAATTCGCGTAGCATCGCCACGCTCTCGTCGGCGTGGGTCAGCAGGAACAGGTGTCCGCCGCCTTCAAAGACCTCCAGCCGTGCATTGGGAATGGCGGAGGCGAGAATGCGCCCGTTGATCAGCGGAACGATCTGGTCCTCGTCGCCCATCATCACCAGCACCTCCTTGGCCATGAAAGGCAGGGCGGGGAGGCTGGTCCAGCCGAGCATGGCGAGCAGCTGGTAGAGATAGCCGCGCGGGGAGGGCGGCTTGAGGCGACCGATGTGGTCTTCCTTGCTCCCGGCCCGCTTGGTCATGCCGCCGTACAGTGTCATGAAATGCTCATTCATGAAGTCAGGATCAATATAGCGGCGCGGGTTGGCCATCTTGGTAAGGGCCGCTGGCTTCCCGGGCACCATCAACATGCCGGCCGTCGTCGCGACCAGTACAAGTCTCCGGGTCCGTTTGGGATATTGCAGCGTGAAGTGCTGCGCCATCGCGCCGCCCCAGCTCACACCCATGACATCCACCTCGCCCAAGCCGAGTTGATCGAGTATCTGGTTCGCCGTCCAGCTCATGGTGAAGGGATTGTACGGCACGGTCGGATCGGGGCTTTCGCCCGTGCCCGGCATGTCGAACATCACGAAACCGCGCTCGGTCAGCCGCTCCGCCAGCGGGGCAACCGCCTCGATGTTCGCGCCGATGCCGTTGAAAAACAGGATGGGCGGGTGGTCGGACTTCTCGTCCAGCCGCCAATGCGCCACACGCAATGTGCGCCCGCCAGCCTCCATCATCTCGATGGTGGCCGTCATGGGTTCGGTTTTGGATGCGGTCACGCAGTGGTGCCTTTCTTAAGCTCAGCAGGCTTCCATAACGTACAGACCGGGGGCCGGGTCCAGCGGTTCGTAATCCTTGTTCCCCAGCTTTGCTGGCGCCTTTTTCTTCTCGCCCGCGCGTGCCTGCACCCATTCCATCCAGAACGGCCACCAGCTGCCCGCGACTTCCTCCGTCCCCTTCAGCCACTCGTCAGCGGTTTCGGGGAGCTTCTTCCTGCCATCCTTCTGGATAAAATACTTCGCCTTCGGATTGCCCGGCGGGTTGAGGATCGCCTGCATGTGGCCCGACTGGCTCAGCACGTAAGTCACGTCTTTCGAGCCGAACAGGCGGGTCGAACGATAGGTCGCCTTCCACGGGGTGATGTGATCGGTCACGCCGCCGAGGATGAACAGGTCGCCGGTCACCTTGCTGAGGTCGATCTTGTGGTCGACCATCTCCACCTCGCCCTGTTTGGTGAAGGCGAGCGTTTCGTAGACGGTCAGGAAGTCGCCCATCAGGCTGGCCGAAAGGTTCGTGGCGTCGGCGTTCCAGAACAGCACGTCGAATGCGGGCGGGTCCTGGCCGAGCAGGTAGTTGTTGATCACGTAGTTCCAGACGAGATCGTTGGGCCTGAGCCAAGCGAAGCCGCGGGCGAGATCGTCGCCCTTGATCACGCCTTTCTTTGCGGCGCGGCGCTTGGCCAGCGCAAGGCCGTTTTCGCTGACGAGCGAGCCTGCCTCGATATCGTTCTGCTTCGGGTGCAGTACACACACCATCAGCGTCAGCGCTCCGAGCAAGTCGTCTTCGTCCGAGGCCATCTTGCTGGCCAGCATCGAGGCGGTCTGGCCGCCCGAACAGCCGGCCGAGACATTGACCTTCTTGCTGCCGGTAATCTTGCTGACCGCCTCCATCGCCTCGCGGCAGGAGTTGACGTAATCGGCCATATCCCAGTGGCCCTGTTCCTTCGACGGGTTCTTCCAGCTGATCACGAAGGTCTGGATGCCGTTGTCGAGCTGGTATTTCACCACCGACTTCTCCGGCGAGAGGTCGTTGATGTACATCTTGTTGATTTGAGGCGGGATGGTGAGCTGCGGGATCTCGTAGACCTCGTCGGTCGTCGGCGCATACTGGATCAGTTCCATCATCTCCGTGCGCAGGACGACCGAGCCTTTCGATGTCGCAATGTTTTCGCCCAGCTTGAAAGGCTTCTTGTCCACCTGGCTGACCATGCCCTTGTTATGGACCATGTCGTCATAGACGTTCTTGAGGCCCTTGATCAGGGACAGGCCGCCGCTGGTGATCGCCATCTTCTGGGCACTGGGGTTACCGAGCAGCGTGTTTGTCGGCGCGAGGCCGTCGATGATCATGTTGGAAACGAACCGCGCCCGGTCCTTCTCCAGCTCGTCCAGTTCGAGGTCCTCCAGCCATTTCGCCGCGCCCTTCTGCACGGCGAGGTAATATTGCATGCCGGCGCGCATGAAGGGGTTGTACTGCCAGGCCGGGTCCTGGAAACGTTTGTCCTTCGGATGGGGGGCGAGCTCGCTCTTGCCGGTCATGACCTTGATCATGTCCTGCCCCATGTCCTGGCTATGCTTCATCAGGCGCTGGGGGTCCGACGCGGTTTCGCGCAGCATCACGGCCACGGCGCCGAAAATGTCTTCGCGGGTCAGCCCGACGAGGGGGCCGAGCGCGCTGGTTGATTGAGCGGCTTCGTCTTCAAGCTTCGGCATGGGCGGTGTCGTTCCTCTCCAAAGGTATTTCTTTTCTGACCCTCCGGCAGCAACGGGTGATGGGACCGCCGCGTTCCGAATGCAAGCTCGCTAAAGCGGCCCGCGCGCGGCGATCATGCTGGCGACATCGACGAATTTTTCGCGCGGCGCACCATCGCGGGCAGCGGCCTCTTCCGCCTGCTCGATGTTCTGCCAGTCCCGGAAGGTCACAACGTCGAGACCGCGCGTCTCGACCCATTCGTCGAAGCCTTCGCGGCCTTTCTTCCGCTCGCCGGCGCCGATGTCTTCTTCGACCAGTTCGATGACACCGTAACCATCGGGGCGATTGGTGCCGATCGTCCCGGACGGCCCGCGCCGCGCCCAGCCGACGCAATAGAGCCCGGGCAGGATGCGACCCTCGTCATTGGCGAAGCGACCGGCCCGCTCATCGAACGGGACACCGTCGATGGGGGACGAGCGGTAGCCGATGCATGTCACCACCAGATCGGCGGGGATGGAATAGGTTTCCCCTGTCGCCACCGCGCGTCCGGCCTCGACCCTGGTCCGCTCGATCTCGACCGAAGCGACCTTGCCGTCCTCGCCGTGAAACGCCTTGGGGCTGGCGAAGAAGTCGAATTCGATCGCGATGGGTTTTTCGCCATGGATGTTCTGCGGGATCGCGGCGAAATCGCGCAGCAGCGTTACCGATTTGCGCAGGCCGGGTTCGAGGATCGCGTCGTCATCCACCGGTGGCAGATCTGCCGTATCGACCTGCGGGCTGGCCCGTTCGAGATGCATGAGTTCGCCCAGCTCCTTGGGCGTCATCATGATCTGGTGCGGGCCGCGTCTGCCCACGATCGTAATGGTTTCTATGCCGGACCCGGCCAGCGCGTCGAGCGCATGTGCGACGATGTCCGAGCCTGCGAATTCCTGCTCGGTTTTGGAGAGAATGCGCGCGACATCCAGCGCGACATTGCCCATGCCGATCACCACGACGTGATGCCCAGAGAGGTCTGGCGCCAGACCGGCAAACTGCGGATGGCCGTTATACCAGCCGACAAATGCCGCGCTGCCGAAGACGTTCGCAAGATCGTGTCCGTCGAGGTTTAGCTGCCTATCGTTCGGCGCACCTGTGGCGAGGATGACCGCATCATAGAGGGACTGCAGCTCCGCTATCGAAACATCGCTGCCGACCGAAACATTGCCGACGAAACGGACGTTATCCGACAAGGCCGTCTTTTCGTAGCGCCGCGATACGCCCTTGATCGACTGGTGGTCTGGCGCAACGCCCGTCCGGATAAGACCGTAGGGTACGGGCAACTGGTCGAACACGTCGACCCGGACTTCCTCGCCCCATTTCTTCGCTGCGGCTTCCGCCGTGTAGTAGCCCGCAGGCCCCGAGCCCACGATCGCGATATGCCGCATCAAGGTCCTCCCCCGAGAAACGAGCAATTACACTGCACAACCCAGCCCATGCTGGCAAGCGCCTGCCGGAGCCGCGCATGGGGGAGGGCTTTCGATGGTTATCCGTTTGGAAAGAAATTCGTCCTAGTGAGGCCAGTCACATGGACCTCGTGCCCAATCCGGCGCGATGTCGACTAGCAAATAGGGACTGCCAATGGCTGGCTTTTTCTCGCGGGGTGCGCGGGCAAGGAAGGAAATGGAGGAAGAGGCAGCGGAAAGCGAGCTGAAGCTCATCAGCCACGCCGATCTGCGGCGCCGCGTCCAGTTGCTGGATTCTTTCGAGAATGCCGGTCTCGGCTGGTTCTGGGCCACCGACGGGCAGGGCCGACTTATCTACCTGTCCGAGAATGCGGTCGAGAAGCTCGGTGAGGACGGAGCCTCGCTGATGGGCAAGCAATTGACCGAGGTTTTCGAACCGGAGACGGATGAAAGTCTCGATCAGCAAGTTCAGCGGCCGCTGCCGTTCCTGCTTGGAGCGCGCAACTCGATTTCGCAGCTGGTCGTCAAGGTCATCGCCGGCAACCGCGTGCAATGGTGGGAGATCGCTGGCAAGCCGCAATTCGATGCCAAGCAGGAATTCGTCGGCTATAGGGGTAGCGCAAAAGACGTCACGGCTACTTTCCAAAGCTCCAAAGATGCCGAACGACTGTCCCAGTACGATTCGCTGACCGGTCTTGCGAACCGCCACCGGATGGCGAAGCGGCTCACATCGATCCTGACCGCGTTCCGCAATTCCAAGCGCAGTTGCGCACTGCTGATGCTGGACCTCGACCGCTTCAAGCAGGTCAACGACACGCTGGGACACCCGGCGGGTGACGAACTGCTCCGCCAGGTCGCCGCTCGCATCGAGAAGGTCATCGGCAACCGGGGCGAGATCGGGCGCCTTGGCGGAGACGAGTTCCAGATCATTATCCCGGACATGGACGATCGCGGCGACCTTGGTGAACTGGGCCAGCGCCTCATCCAGATGATCTCGCAGCCCTATCAGATCAGCGGCTCACGCGCCGTAATCGGGACCTCTGTCGGTATCGCGGTGTCCCCTTATGACGGAGTTGATACCGACGAGTTGGTTAAGGCCGCCGACCTTGCACTCTATGCGGCCAAAGGCGGCGGCCGAGGTCAGTACCGTTTCTACCATATGGATTTTACCGACGGCGCGAAGCACAGGCGGCAGATCGAAGAGGATCTGCGCGACGCAATGGAAGCCGACACTCTGGAAATGTATTATCAGCCGATCGTCGAATCCAAGACGAATAAGCTGAAATGTCTCGAAGCGCTCATGCGCTGGGAGCATGAGGAGCGCGGCTTTATTTCGCCCGGCATCTTCATTCCGGTCGCGGAGGATATTGGACTTATCAAGGATTTAGGCGAATGGGCGCTGCGCCGGGCGTGCTTTCAGGCCAAGGAATGGCAGCTGGACCTGCGGGTCGCGGTCAACGTGTCGGCGATCCAGTTCGCGCGCGACGATTTCCCCGATTTAGTCAAATCGATATTGATTGAATCCACGCTAGAGCCGCATCGCCTCGAACTGGAGATCACCGAAAGCGTCTTCGTCGGCGATGCCGAGCGGACGCAAGAAAAGTTTGAAGAGCTCAAGCGCCTTGGTGTGCGCTTGGCTCTCGACGATTTCGGCACCGGCTACAGTTCGCTCAGTTATTTGCAACATGCGCCCTTCGACAAGATCAAGATCGACCAGAGCTTCGTTCGCGGTGCGACGGAGAAGGGCAACAATAATCCTGCGATCATGAGCGCAATCGTGAATCTGGCCGAGTCCCTCAAGATGGAAACGGTGGCCGAGGGCGTCGAAACGAAGGACGAGCTCACTCTCGTGACCGAACGCGGTGCGAGCCACGTGCAAGGCTTCATTTTCTCGCAGGCTATTTCGCAAGAAGAGTTGCTCGAGCGACTGGAACGCAAAGACGTGTTCTTCGAACCGCGCGGTCCGGAGAAATATCGCGCCGAACGAAAATCGGTCTATCGCAAGATCAAGCTGATTCACGACGACCACGTTTACAACGTCACTCTTCGCAATCTTTCGAAGACCGGCGCGATGATCGAAGGCTTGCTCGATGTTCCGGTAGATACGCCGGTGGTCCTCAATCTGGGCGGTGGCCAGCTGGCCGTCGCGAAGGTCAGGCGCTCCGACGGATCGATCCAAGGCGTGGAATTCGAAACCCCGTTGATCAGCGATGGCGCCGACGGGCTCTGCACTCGTCACCGCGTGTCGCCCTACCAGATCGAAGCGGCCGGCAAGCCGCTGACGAGTTTGCCGGAGGACCCGTACGAATTGCTCAAGCTGGAGATGTCGGGCGGCGGCACGAGACCGCGCAGTTTCCTCGAAGTCGACAGCTCTTTATCGCGCAAGAAATGATGTTTTGAACCAAGTAGCGGCTGGTCGGTGTTAGGCAAAAAATAACCATTGTCGGCTAGCTCGTGTTCATAACGTCATTGCCGTGAGGTAAGCAGAGTATGGGGGCGATGCCCTTCTCGGAACTCTTCAAGGGAAAGAAGCCTTCGGGCGCGCGCAGCAGCGCGTCTCCCGATGGCGTGAGTGCCGACGAAAAGGCTGCCGTCGTCGAGCAAATCGAAGACAGCGGCGCTTATGGCTTCTGGACTACCGATAGCCGCGGCAATGTGGTCTATCTCAGCCGTTGGATCGTTGAGGCTGTTGGCAAGGATTTTGCCGCGCTGGTCCACCAGCCGATGCAGCACGTCTTCGCGCCGGTCGAAGGCGAGACCGACGGACGCTCGCTCGGCCTCAAACTCGGCACGCGCAAGAGCTTTTCGGGGTTGGCGGTCAAGGCGGAGACTGACGGTAGCAAGCTGGTGTTGCGGCTCAGCGGCCGCCCCCTTTACGATGATGCCGGCGACTTCCTCGGCTTCCGCGGCACCGCCATCGATGTGACCGAGGAATTCATTGCGGAAGAAGAGGCCAATCGCCTCGCCAAATACGATTCACTTACCGGCCTCGCCAACCGTCACCGCATGGAACAGCGCATCGATTCTACGCTGCATGCCTTCAAGAGCGCTGAACGCGCCGCAGCGCTGATGATGCTCGATCTCGACAAGTTCAAGCAGGTCAACGACACGCTTGGCCACGCGGCTGGCGACCAGCTGTTGCAACAGGTGGCCGATCGTCTACGCGGTGCGGTGGCCGGGCGCGGCGAAATTGGCCGACTTGGCGGCGACGAATTCCAGGTACTCATTCCCGATCTCGACGATCGCGGCGAGCTGGGCGAGATCGCCAAGCGCATCATCCAGATTCTTTCTCAGCCCTATTCGGTCGAAGAAGGCCGCTGTACCATCGGCTGCTCGGTCGGCATCGCGGTCGCTCCCTATGACGGGGTGGAACGGGAAGAGCTGACGCGTGCAGCCGACCTAGCGCTTTATGCCTCGAAAAATGGCGGTCGCGGCCAGTTCCGATTCTATGCCGGCGATCTGGAGCACGAAGCGACGCTGCGTAAGCGGATGGAAGAGGACCTGGCTGAGGCCATCGAAGCCGGCCATTTCACGCTGGAATACCAGCCCGTCGTGTCGCTGGCTGACAACCGCGTCACGGCGCTCGAAGCGCAATACTGCTGGTCCGATGAGGAACGGGGACGTGTGGAACCGGAGACTTTCCTGCCGGTGGCCGAAGGCAGCCGGCTGATCGTACCGATCGGGGAATGGGGCCTGCGAAAGGCGTGCGAAGATGCCGTGAATTGGCCGGATTCGCTGATCGTTTCTCTGCAAATCTCGCCGGTGCAATTCGAGACCAACGGCTTTGTCGACACCGTCGAGCAGGCGCTGGAGGCGACCGATCTCGATCCTGCACGGCTCGAATTGCGACTGCCGGAATCGGTTCTCTTGGGCGATGGTTCGAAGGTCGATGCAGCGCTCGCGCGGCTATTCAAGCTCGGCGTGCGCCTCACGCTCGACCAGTTCGGGAGCGGCCTGTCTTCGCTCAGCTATCTGCGCCGGGCGCCGCTGAACGCGCTCAGGATCGGCGAGGAATTCTTCGAACCCGTCATGGGCAACGACCTCGGCGATATCGAACTCGTCCGCGCCGTCGTCGCGCTCGCAGGTGCCATGGGGATGGAAACCGTTGCTTCCGGCGTCCATGCGATGAAGCTGATGGAAGAATTGAAGCAGCTCGGCGTGTATCATGCCTGCGGCTTCGTCTACTCGGGCGCGCTGACGGCAGAGCAGGTGCTCGAAGACATTGCCGACGGCGACTGGACGATCGCGCCCAGCGATGCAGGTACCCAACGTGCGACGCGCCGTACGGTTTTCCGCAAGATCGGCCTCATTCACGAGGATCACTATTACGATGTGACGCTGCGCAACCTCTCGCGCACCGGGGCGATGATCCAGGGCCTGGAGGATGTGCCTGCCGGGACCATGTTCGTGCTGGACTTCGGACAGGGCCAGCTTGCGGTATGTACCGTGCGCCGCTCAATGGACGATACCCAAGGCGTGGAATTCGAACAGGAACTCGTCGACGACGGGGCAGGGGGGTTGTGCACCCGCCATCGGGTAAGTCCTTACGAGCTGGCAACTGCCGGTGCGCCGCTCCAGGCACTGCCGCCGGGTAAATACGCTCCGGCTAGCGGCATGGGGGCCAGCGGGTCCTTCGCTCAGTTCAAGCTCTCGGCGAATGCGCCGAAGCAACAGGCGGCGTGATTCTACTACGTTTCCCGCCATTCGATCGACGAAGTGCCTTAACTAAGGAGACCTGGACCGTACCGATCCTCGTCACGAACCTTGGCTTAGGCAAAAAGCGCTCCCCCTACGCGCATTGCTGCTGACACGGGTGTGGTTCGTCGCTAATTGCGCGGGCGATGACTGACCTTTCGAAGATCCGCAACTTCTCGATCATAGCCCATATCGACCATGGCAAATCGACGCTGGCCGACCGGCTTATCCAGCATTGCGGCGGGCTGACCGATCGCGAGATGTCCGAGCAAGTGCTTGATAACATGGACATCGAGAAGGAGCGCGGCATCACGATCAAGGCGCAGACCGTGCGCCTCGACTACACCGCCAAGGACGGCGAGACCTATGAGCTCAACCTCATGGACACGCCCGGCCATGTCGACTTCGCATACGAGGTCTCCCGCTCCCTCGCCGCCTGCGAAGGCGCGCTGCTGGTGGTCGATGCCGCGCAGGGTGTCGAAGCCCAGACCCTCGCCAATGTCTACCAGTCGATCGAGCACGACCACGAAATCGTCCCCGTCATCAACAAGATCGACCTCCCCGCCGCCGAGCCCGACAAGGTCCGCGCGGAAATAGAAGACATCATCGGCCTTGACGCATCCGACGCCGTCCTCACCTCCGCCAAATCCGGCATCGGGATCGAGGACACGCTCGAGGCGCTCGTCGCCCGCATCCCGCCCCCCACCGGCGACCGCGACGCGCCGCTCAAGGCCATGCTCGTCGACTCATGGTACGACCCCTACCTCGGCGTCGTCATCCTCGTGCGGGTGATGGACGGGGTCATCAAGAAAGGCCTCAACGTCAAATTCATGCAGGGCGGCACCCAGCACCTGATCGACCGCGTCGGCTGCTTCACCCCCAAGCGCACCGACCTGCCCGAACTCGGCCCGGGCGAGATCGGCTTCATCACCGCGCAGATCAAGGAAGTCGAACAGGCCAAGGTCGGCGACACGATCACCACGCTGAAGGGCGGGGCGGAAAAAGCGCTGCCGGGCTACAAGGAAGTCCAGCCCGTGGTCTTCTGCGGCCTCTTCCCGGTCGACGCGGCGGATTTCGAGAAGCTGCGCGAAAGCATCGGCAAGCTGCGCCTCAACGATGCCAGCTTCAGCTACGAGATGGAAAGCTCCGCCGCACTGGGCTTCGGCTTTCGCGCCGGCTTCCTCGGCCTGCTGCACCTGGAGATCATCCAGGAACGCCTCAGCCGCGAATACGACCTCGACCTCATCACCACGGCCCCCTCCGTGGTCTACCGCGTCCACCTCGGCCATACGAAGAACGAGGACGCGCAGACGATCGACATCCACAACCCCGCCGACTGGCCGGACGTCAACCGCATCGAGGCGGTTGAGGAACCGTGGATCAAGGCGGTGATCTACACGCCCGACGAATATCTCGGCGCGATCCTGAAGCTGTGCCAGGACCGCCGCGGCATCCAGACCGACCTCACATACGTCGGCGGCCGCGCGCAGGTGAGCTACGAGCTGCCGCTGAACGAGGTGGTGTTCGATTTCTACGACCGGCTGAAATCGATCAGCCGCGGCTATGCCAGCTTCGACTACGAGCAGATCGGCCTTCGCGAAGGCGACCTGGTCAAGATGAACATCCTGGTGAACAACGAGCCGGTCGACGCGCTATCGCTGATCGTCCACCGCAGCGTTGCGGAAGAGCGCGGCCGCGGTATGTGCGAGCGCCTGAAGGACCTCATCCCGCGCCACCTGTTCAAGATCCCGATCCAGGCCGCGATCGGCGGCAAGATCATCGCCCGCGAAACCATCGCCGCCCTGCGCAAGGACGTGACCGCCAAATGCTACGGCGGCGACATCACGCGCAAGAAGAAGCTGCTGGAGAAGCAGAAGAAGGGCAAGGCAAGGATGCGCGAGTATGGCAATGTGAGCATTCCGCAGGAGGCGTTTATCGCTGCGCTGCGGATGGGGGAGGAGTGATCAGACAAACTCCACATTGTGAAATGCGGGCACGAACCGATGCAGAGCTTTGTAGCTCGCCACATTTTTAATAGCTTGTTGGCGGTCTTCGCCAGGCAAAAAGCCTACGTCATCAATTATATTTTCCGGTGTTTTGGAGATATTTTGATCAAGAAGAAATTTCTCTTTCGCGGAAAGTTCGGGGACATTTATTGATAGAATGTCCGTCCAATCATTTGGTTTAAAATCCCATTCCCCGAGCAAGTTGTCTCCAAAGTTTCCGTCGCTAATAACTAGTGTCGCAGTAAACATTCGTTGGCCATCTTGATATTCCGTCAAGAGAACTGGTGTCGCCTGACCTTCCCACCCTTCGTCTCTCGCCTTGTTTTCTGCGAGCCGTACAGCGTTCGATAGCAGTGCTGGAAAAGTATTGCCTGTCAGCACTTCGAAGGTCTCGTCATAGAATTCACCGAGGTTTTCGCGAGCTTGGCTTGCTCTAAAAGATCCGATCGACTCAAACCCTGCATCGCGAAATTCTGATGGCCCCAAGTTTGCTGTGTGAGCATTCAATGTAATTCGTATCAGGTCATTGGAGCGCGACACTTTGAGTAACTCAGTCAATTCCTGAAGCTGGGAAAACCGCTCGGTCGACATATAGTCCAACCAGATTATCGAGTTTGTTGCATCTTGAAATCGCTCGTAAAGAATCTCGAGATGTTCAGGTAATTCATTGCTCCAGAGCGTCTCGCAAATCGCACTGTCGACAGGTCTGTTGATCAGTTGGCGAGCTATAAGCTCATCATTTCCGTCAAATGAAAATAGTCTGCTATTTCCGGTGTGGCGATAGAAATGGTTGTGATCCACCATGTGGCTAGCGCCCATGCTAGCGTAAAAAAATCGAGCATCGCAAAAATGGCTTGTCCACCTCTTTGCTAAGTCCATAAAAATTCGCCGATCAACAAACTTGTTCGGCCGAATTTGATACCAGACAGAGCGTTTATCGGCCATTCTTTTGCGCCTCGAGAAGCTTGAGGTCGAAGCATTCAGCGCCAACCTCGGCTGGTTTCGTTTTTTCGTCGTCGAATAGGTAACTTGCTACCTTCTTGATTTCAGAGCTTTCCCTGACAAACGAAATCCGGCGACGAGGGTCTTTCGATTTGGGCTCTGGCAACGCCGGCCGAAATCTGACCGCGTCGGTTTTCGCTACCTTCCGACCATGCTTGTGAGCAAACGCTATCCCTTTGCGGGCTTCGGTAGCTTTGGCACCGTCGAAGAAGTCTGTCGTCTTATGCTCCATCCCTTTCCATTTGTTGGTGAAATTCGTAAATGCCTTTATCCCCTCCACGCACGCTTGACGCGCTATGAGGTAGACATCGGACCCAACATCCAAATCATTCTTGGTAGTCGCTATCGGCAGTTTCGATGCATCGTTGCTTGAAATATCGATCAAGCCGGCAATTGCTCGAAACTGCGGGTGAAACCGCGGTACACCCCCGTCGCCCCAGCCTGTCTTGAGCGTGCGATCAGAAAGCAGTATAACTCGATCATTACAAACGACATTTATACCTGCCTTCTCTACGCCCTCATGTGGATTGGTTTCGCCATCTACTTCGTCCTCCGTGGCTAATGGTCGAAAAAGCCCAACGACTACCCGAATACGGACGCCATCAAGCTCGTGGCTGTAATCAAATGCCGTGATACCCTCGGGAGCAGCCCTTTTATCGACAAAAAGCGAGAGGACGGTGCCCGGAACCGGAGATCCGTTAACGCTTATGTTCAAGCCGCGTTGAATGATGTAACCAAAGTGGTGAGAAATCTTCGAACGGATCGAATTGATGAATCTTTCACTCGAGAATGATTTCGAAACTTCAGATTTCAATTCATCAATTCGGATTTCAACGCCTTTACGTCCTTTGATGGACTTTTTTGTGGTCAGCGGAATTTCCCAATTGTTATTCTCAGGGCGGAGCCACTGAGCGGAATACTCGACTTTGTTGTATTCTGACGAATGATTGGAAACAACGGAGGCGGAGTGAGCCATTTTGAAGATGGCTCGTTTCATGCCAATTCCGTACATCCCAATCGTTGGTAGATCGCCATCTTTATCAATGGATGGGCGGCCAAGAGAAAAGGCATCTGAGACATAATCGGGTGGGATGCCGCCACAATTGTCACTAATCAAAAAAGTTTTTTCGCTTAGCGTTAGGTTTACCTCATGACCCTTGTACAGCAACCACTCGTCTTTGTTTTTCTTTAAGCGCATTACGCCGTCGACGCTGTTATCGACTAAATCTAATATCGCGTCTTCGAGACTGATATCTCTCGTAAGCATCGACACAAAAAACCGCTTTTGCGGACCACCGTAAATTTCCTTGGTTTCGTCGGTCATTGTTTTCTTTCAAACAGGCTTTCCAAGCGGCGGGAAAGTTCGGCTGGGTCCTTGGTTTCACATTCCCAGATCACTTGCGCATCCCACCCCAGTGCACGAAGATTTTCAATATTTCGTTGATCGCGCTCCACATTTTTCTCGAATTTGCTCTGCCAGAACTGTGAACGAGTCTTTGGCGACGAAGCCTTCGGGCAGTTTGGGTGGCGATGCCAGAAGCATCCGTGGACGAACAAAGCTAATCGATATTTTGGAAAGACGAGATCGGGCCTTCCCGGCAAGTCTTTTCGATGGAGTCGAAAGCGTAATCCCATCGCGTGTGCCAACTGACGCACTCGTATTTCGGGAGTAGTGTTCTTTCCTTTCACCCGAGACATGAGCCATGAACGCCTCTCGGGTGAAATGTGGTCGACCACGATTACTCGGCAGCTTCTGCAAACTGCGACGCTGTCAGTCGGTCATGAACCGCCGATAGCACGGCTTCCGCAATGATCGGAGACACCGAATTGCCGATCTGTCGAAAACTATGCCAGATTGTCGGGTGGAACCGATGTTCATCGGGAAATCCTTGGAGGCGTGCACCCTCGCGAACGGTAATCACGCGATCCTCGGTCGGGTGTATCGGCCTTATCGCCTGATGTGATCCTTTGTCCGCGCCCGTCCCGGCCCGAAGGGTAGGACACTGTCCACCCCATTTCAGCCTCGGGTATTTCCCTACAGGATCGAATTCGCCCTGCTTCACTTTCGCGAAACGTTTCAACACATGTTCCATATGTGCCGTCCGCTTGTTTCCGGTGAGGGTGCGATCGGGTGAGTGAAGCTTCATTGCATAGTCCGAACTGGCAGCGTTCTTTCTCAGCCGCCAAACATCGGTACCGTCGTCCTCAACGTCGACTTTGCAAATCGAACCTAGGTCGGAAATCGCATCTTCGACCGTGGCCGGGTCCTTCTTGAGATGAGCAAGGTCGGCGAAGTCGAATTGCCGTGGAGGATGATTGGGGTTCTCGCAGAGCAAGCCGACTACAAATGCGCGACGCCGCTTGGTCGCTGCGCCATAATCTGCCGCGTCCAAGACGGTGGGTTCCGAAATTACATAGCTCGGTACCAAGTCGAGCGCCTCATTCAGTTCGTCTCGTGCTGCCCCCATGAGTAGGCCCTCGACATTTTCTACGACGAAAGCGAGTGGGCGTGCCTCTTCAACGATCTCGAAAAACTTCTTCAGCAGGCTCCGGCGTGGATCGTTCTTGTCACGTTTGCCGATCATGCTGAAGCCTTGGCATGGCGGGCCGCCGAATATCAGGTCGACCGAACCCCCTGCATCTTCGACCAGCTTTTCGCCGGTCAGGTCGGAGATATCTGCCGGAACCAGCTTGGTCTTCGGGAAATTCCGTGTGTAGGAATAGGTTAGGTTCGGCTCGTTGTCGTAAGCAACTACCACATCGAAGCCGGCTTCGTGCGCTCCGCGCGAAAAGCCGCCGGTCCCACAGAAAAGTTCGGCGGCGCGAAGACGTCCCATGGAGGGAATATGTTGCCGAAAGAAAGACCTAGGGCAAGTGGTACTTAGCACTTATGCTAATTTTCGTAGGTCGCTAATCCCATCCCTCATCCTTCAACGTCCGCACCCTCGGTCCGGCGTCTTCGCTCTCCTTCACCTCGCGCTTGCGCCAGTCGGGTGGGGGTAGGGCGGTCGGCTCGTCCTCGGCCTCCGCATGGTTCTGGGCGTTGGGGTCGATGTAGAGTTCGTGGTCCGGATCGCGGGTGCAGTCGTAGCCGGCGGCGCGGTCGGCTTCGATGGCGGCCTCGACCTCGGCGCGCAGGGCTTTCACGCGAGGGCTCTCGCGGCGATCGCGGTCGATGATCTTCTGGCGGTATTCCTCGACCTTTCGGTCGAGGGTGGCGCGGATTTGGGCGGGGGAGACTTGCTTGCGTTCGGCCTCCCACTCGGCGCGCCATTCCTTCTTCTTGCGCTCCAGCTCCATCTTGCCGATCGCGTCCGGGCCTTTTGCGCGGCCTTCGGTGAAGCGCTCGGGCGCGCGGTTGCGGAGCATGAACATCAGCAGGCGGTCGTTATAGACGGTCCGGCTGCCGAGGAGCTTGCCGTAGGAGTATACCGGCTGCTCCACGCCGTTGAGCGCGCGGTCCATCGCGACATCCTCGATCCGCTGCACGCCGAGATCGAGCGCGGCAGCCCAGGCCTTGCGGAAGCTCTCCGCGCCTTTCTGGCGGCGCAGGTGATAGGCGCCGACGGTGCTCATGTTGACCGCGCGGCAGGCGGCCTCGACGCTGCCCGTATCGGCGAGCGCCTCGATGAAGCGGCGCTGGCGGTCGTCGGTCCAGCCGTCGTGGCGGTTGGTCTGGCGGGGGACGGGGGTGAAGGCGGGAAGCTCGCCTGCCGGAACGGGGAGGCGGGTCTCGCGGGGGTCTGCTTTGCGGGTCATCCGCGAGCGTGAAGCAGATTTCGGGCGAGTAGGAAAATGGGGGGAGAGGGGGGAGGAGGAGAGGAGGAGTTTTTGTGTTTCGCACCCGCATCCGCGGGCGCGTCCTCGCTATGCGTGCAGCAAGCTGCACCCGCTGCGGGCGGGCGGTCGCCCTTGCCGGGCCTCCGCCGGCCCGGATCCAGCGCCTACATCTCGCCTCCTAGAGAACCGAGGCGAAGCCGAGGCAAGGGCGACCGCCCGCCCGAGCTTATGCGAGGGAAGCGTAGCTGGCCAAAGGCCAACCCAAGCCGCACGGATGTGCGGCGCCCGGCGTTTGAGGGCTTAAAGAAAACTACGCCGCGATATCGGAGAGAAATTCGGCCACCGCGACCTCGAGCTGGCCGAGCTCGCCGGTGATCATCGCGAACATATCCTCGACCCGCACGGCCTTCTCGTCGATCTCCTGCGCGGAGGCGCTGACGGCGGCGATGGTCTCGGCCATGGTGCGCGCGGTCATCGCGGTCTCGTCGATCATGCTGGCGATGGTGGTCACCTGGCCCGACTGCGCCTCCATGGTGCGCTCGAAGCTGGAGGTGGTCTGGGAGACCTGGCCGATGCTCTGCGCGATGGCGAGGTTGGCCTGGACCGTGCGCCCGCCGGAGGACTGGATGCCCTCGACCTGGCGGACGATCTCGTCGGTGGCGGTCTCGGTCTGCTTGGCGAGCGACTTCACCTCTTCCGCGACGACCGCGAAGCCGCGGCCCGCCTCGCCGGCGTGCGCCGCCTCGATGGTGGCGTTGAGGGCGAGCATGCGGGTGAGGTCGGCGACCTGGCGGATCATGCCGACGACGCTCTCGATCTCGGTGGTGTGCTGGCTGAGAGCGTTGATGACTTCGCCGGCCGCATCCGCCTCGCGCGCGGCATCGGTGCTGACGCGGCTGATCTCGCCGACCGAGCGGCGGGTCGTGTCGATGCTCTCGACCAGCGTGGCCGATTCCTGCGCGGCATTGCCCATCACATTGGCGGACTGTTCGGCTGCAGCGGCTATCTCCGCCGCATTGGTGGCCATGGATGCGGTGGAGCGGCGGGCGCGCTGGGCCAGCTTGCTCACCGCGCTGCCCCGCTTGTTGGCGTGCCCGACGAGCTCGGCGATTGTGGTGCGGAAGCGTTCGGCGATTTCCTTGCGGCGGTCGGCCTCTTTGTAGCGCGCAATGCGATTGACGCGAGCAACAGCGAGTTCGCACGCCATATGGTTGATCGCGCCGAGGACGGTCAATCGTGCGGCCCGCTCGTCCGCATCGGCGGCGTTCTCGACCGCGAGCGCCTTCACCCGGTTGAAGGAGAGGTGCATCAGGGCGATGACGCGATAGGGATCGGTCTTGTTCTCGGTGATCCAATTGCCCACGCCGGCGGCGACCTTCATCCAGGTATCGTCGATCGTGCGGCCGAAATGCATGATCATGCACTTGCGCATCGCTTCCAGCGTGGCGGCAACATCGAAATCGGGCGGCAGATCGCCATCGCGGACCTGAGTCGTCAGGCGCTCCTCCATCGGTGCCATGATCCAGTCGAGATGCGGCTCAGCCTCGGCCCAGATGCGCGCGATGAGCTGCTGTTCTGCCGGCCCGATATTGAAATACTTCAGCCGCTGGCCGACGTCGATCTTGCCGCTGTCCGATTGGATTTGCTGCATGATACTGAAAATCCCCCAAAACCAGATCGGTCAACGATCTAGCCCGGAGGATTTACAGTATAGTTAACGACTGATGATGGCCGGATCAGGCAGGCCGCGTCTGCCCGTCGCCATGGACGAGGTATTTGAAGCTGCACAGTTGCTCCAGACCGACCGGGCCACGCGCATGCATCTTGCCGGTCGCGATGCCGATCTCCGCGCCCATGCCGAATTCGCCGCCATCGGCGAACTGGGTGGAGGCGTTGCGCATGACGATGGCGCTGTCGATGCTGTCCATGAAGCGCTTCGCAGCGGCATCGTCCTCGGTCATGATCGCATCGGTATGGTGCGAACTGTAGGTCGAGACCCATTCGATCGCATCGTCGATGCCGTCGACCACCTTCACCGAGGCGATGGGATCGAGATATTCGGTGCCCCAGTCTTCATCGGTGGCAGGCGTGATGCGTCCGTCGATCGACACCGCGGTCTCGTCGCCGCGTAGTTCGCAATCATTGCCCATGATCTCGGCGAGGCGCGGGATGAAATCCTGCGCCACGGCCTTGTCGACCACCACGCTCTCGGTGGCCCCGCACACGCCGGTGCGGCGCAGCTTGGCATTGCGGATGACCTCTGCCGCCTTGTCGAGATCGGCGGCTTCGTGGACGTAGCTGTGGCAATTGCCGTCGAGGTGGAGAAGAGTGGGGACCTTCGCCTTGTCCCGCACCAGTTCCACGAGCCCGCGCCCACCGCGCGGGATGACAAGATCGACATGCTCGACCGCTTCGAGCAGCGCTGCGACGGCGGCACGATCGGTGGTCTGGATCGTCTGAACCGCATCGCCCGGCAGGTCTGCAGCCTTGAGGCCGGCCTGCATGCACTCGACGATCACGCGGGTTGAATGACGGCTTTCCGATCCACCGCGCAGGATAACAGCATTGCCGCTCTTGAGGCACAGGGCGCTTGCATCGGCGCCGACGTTCGGGCGGCTTTCGTAGATCATGCCGATGACGCCGATGGGGACGGCGACACGTTGGATTTCGAGACCGTTCGGGCGATCGAAGGTTGCCAGCACGCGGCCCACGGGATCGTCGAGATCGGCGATCTCTTCGAGCGCGGAGGCCATGCCTTCGACGCGGTCTTCCGTCAGACGCAGGCGATCGATGAAGCTCTCGGGCTTGCTGCCAGCCACGCTGTCGACATCCTTGCTATTGGCTTCGAGAAGTTCCGCCATGCGCGAACGCAGCGCCTTGGCTGCCTCACGCAGGGCGAGGTTCTTCTGGTCGGTCCCCGCGATCGCCAGCTTGCGCGAAGCGTCGCGCGCGCGGCTGCCGAGTTCGTGGACGTGGATCTGGGGGTCGAGTTTCTGGTCGGTCATATATCTTGCTTTCTTGTCAGAGGGCAGGAGGCGCGGATTAGCGCAGCTCGACCGCCCGGTTGTAGGCCGCTTTAAGTGTTTCACGCATTTTGCGCGAAATGGTTCCGTCGCCATTCAGCGCGTCCAGCCCGGCGGCAGTCGTCCCGCCCTTGCTGGTGACGGAGTTGCGCAGGTCTTCGAGGCCGGCGGCACCGGGCTCCAGCGCCATGGCGGTGGCGCCTTCGATCGTGCCGAGAACCAGCGCGCGCGCTTCGTCTTCATCGAAGCCCATCTCCATAGCCGCGGCGACATAGGCGCGGGCGATTTCGAACACGTAGCCGGGGCCGGAGCCGGCGACGGCGGTAACCCGATCGATCTTGTCCTCGCTGTCGACGACGACGGCAGTTCCGGTGCGGCCCATCATCGCTTCGGCATGGGCGAGGGCGGGGCCCTGGCCCTTGTCGTCCGCACACAAGCCGCTGACGCCCTTGCCGACCGCTGCGGGCAGGTTAGGCATTACACGCACTGCGGGGGCGCCGCCCATCAGGCGCGACAGGCGCGACAGTGAGCAACCGGCTGCAATAGAGAGCACATAGCCATTCTCGGACAGCATCGAGGCATAGTCGGGCAGGATATCGTCGATCATCTGCGGCTTTATCGCGACGATGACGACATCGAACGTCTCGCTCGCAATTTCGCTGCGATCCCGGACGAGCCGGGCGCCGTCTGGAGCGCTGTCCAGCGCTGGATCGACAACCGTGAACTGCTCGTTCCCTTGCATCCAGTGCGAAAGCAGGGCACCTCCCATCTTGCCGCATCCGACCATGACGATGTTGGAATAAGTAATGACTAGCCTCTTTCGTGTTTAATTCTTGTTTTTTCTTAACAGTGAAAACCGATCTGCGAAGAACGTGACCGGTCTTTTAGTAAGAGAGATTTGCGAAATCGAATTCGCCAAAAAAATCTGCGATCTGTGGTTGTGCACTGCACCATAGATACCTACCATCTGGGTCGAAAATTTCAAGCCGTATGGATTGTCTATTGTGACTAAGAAACGCAAGATTGTTATAAAGATCGGTTCCGCGCTGCTCGCCAACCAGGACATGCTGACCCCGCGCTTCGGCTTCCTCCAGCGCCTCATGGAGGACATGGCGCGGCTTCGTAACCAGGGGCATGAAGTCATCCTGTGTTCGTCGGGATCCGTCGCGCTGGGCTTGCGTATCGTGGGGGAAACGCCCGAGTCCGCCGGAGTTTCCGACAAGCAGGCCGCCGCTGCCTGCGGTATGCCGCTGCTCCTCAATGCCTACAAGCAGGTCGGCTATGAGTTCGGCCTCGAGATTGCGCAGGTTCTGCTGACGCTTGGCGATTTCGAGGACCACCGCCGGTTCCTCAACACGCGCAACACCGTGCATCGCCTGCTCGAGGCGCAGGTGATCCCGATCATCAACGAGAACGATTCCATCACGACCGAGGAAATCCGCGTCGGCGACAACGACCGGCTGGCTGCCAAGGTCGCGCAGATGGTCGGGGCCGAGGATCTGATCATTCTGACGGGCGTCGACGGCCTTTACGATCGCAACCCGGACGATCCGGAAGCGCAATTCGTGCCCGAGGTCACCGATGTCTCCGAATATATGGAAGCTACCAAGGGCAAGAGCACGCTTGGTACGGGCGGCATGGCCACCAAGCTGCAGGCTGCCAACATGGCGCAGGAGGCCGGCTGCACGACATGGATCGCACAGGGTGAAGTCGATCGGCCGCTGACCAGCGTGCTTTCGCAAGAGCGTCGCTCCACCAAGATCCTGCCCTATCCCAATCCGATCTCCGGCTGGGACAGCTGGATTGCCAACCGCCTGCAAATGGCGGGCAGTCTGGTGGTGAACGACGCGGTGTTCGAGACCATGGAAGATCGCCAGCGCGCCATCCGGCGTGAGGACATCATTTCGATGGATGGCGATTTCACGCGCGGCGATGTCCTGCATATTTACGACAAGCAGGGGATCGAGCGGGCCCGTGGCCTCAGCGATTTCACTTCGGAAGAGGTTCGCGTGCTGACCAACAATCCGGATGCAGATGCCGACCAGTTGCTGGGCTATCACACCAAGGGCGAAATCATCCGCGGCGCGAACCTCGTGCCGCTGGAAACGCGCCATCTACTGTGGGACGCACCAGCCGCCATCACCGAGTAGGACGAAAAAATTTTCGCCGCTCCTTGGAACCGAGGGCGAGCGATCCGAATTGTGTATTTGCGGACCGGGCCCCTCTGGCGGGCGGTCGTTTGACCTCCCGTGATGTCGGACCGCATCGGATATGCCGATGCGTGCTGGCGGGCTTCCCTTCCCCCCTCCCAGCTAGCCAGGCGCATCGGCTATCCGATCGATAAACATATCGACCGAGGAGATAGCGATGACCGCCCGCATGTTCCGCCTGATGCTGATGCACCAGCGCATCGACGAACGCCTGCGCTTGGAATTGCGCAAGCGTGCGCCCGACCTGGGCGAATTTACAAGGCTGCAATTGCTGCGTTCGCGCGCCAAGAGACTGTTGGGTCGTCTGGCGCTTCGCGCTGCTCCGGCCTGAGACTTGCCATGGTGAAGGCAATAGCTCCCATGCTGCGCGATTTCCTGCAAAAGGAATCGGCGGGCGGCATCGTCCTGATTTGTGCCGCGATCCTCGCGATGATCGTCGCGAACAGTCCCTTGTCTTCGGCCTATCTGGCGGGCCTGGACATCCCGGTAGTCGCCGGGATCGGCAGTTTCGTCATCGACAAGCCGCTGCTGCTCTGGATCAACGATGGCCTGATGGCCGTGTTCTTTTTCCTCGTCGGCCTCGAAGTGAAGCGCGAGGTCCTGGACGGCCAACTGTCGAGCTGGAACAAGGCTTCCCTGCCGCTGGTCGCTGCGATCGGAGGCATGGCGCTGCCCGCGATCGTTTTCGTCGGTATCAATAGCGGCAGCCCGCAGAACCTGGCAGGCTGGGCAATCCCGGCGGCGACCGACATCGCTTTCGCCCTGGGAATTTTGGCCCTGCTGGGACCCCGTGTGCCGGTGGCGCTCAAGGCGCTGTTGCTCGCGGTGGCGGTTATCGACGATATCGGTGCCATAACCGTGATCGCGCTGTTCTATTCCGGCAGCATCGACATGACGATGCTCGGTTCGGGGGCGATCGTGCTGCTGGTGCTCGGCCTTGTCGGGCGCATGCGGGTTGCCTCTAGCATTCCCTATGTCCTGCTTTCGATCCTGCTCTGGGTCTTTATCCTGAAATCCGGCGTCCATGCGACATTGGCCGGCGTTGCAGCAGCATTGTGCGTGCCGATGCAGGCCCGCGGCGATGCGCGGCCGCTCGAACGCATGGAGCACGCGCTGCACCCGTGGGTCGCGTTCCTGGTGATACCGATTTTCGGCTTCGCGAATGCCGGCGTGACGCTGGCGGGCATTCGGCCTGCGTCGCTGCTCGATCCGTTGCCGCTGGGCATTGCCCTTGGCCTGCTGATCGGCAAGCAACTGGGCATCTTCGGTTTCGCATGGATAGCGGTAAAGGCGGGTATCGCTTCCCTGCCGGAAAGCGTGACCTGGAGGCAGATCCACGGGCTGTCGCTACTGGCTGCGATCGGTTTCACGATGAGCCTGTTCATCGGCAATCTCGCCTTCGCCGATCCGGCGCAAGTCGATGCCGTGAAGCTGGGCGTGCTCAGCGGATCGACCATAGCGGCGATCCTCGGCTATGCGCTCATCCGGTCGAGCTTGCCATCAGTTCGCGCCGGCAATGCCGTGGCAGAAGGTGCCGCAAAATAGATCGGGCGGGGGCGCTCGATTTCGAGTCCCCCATTCGCCGATCACGCGGAGTTGCTGTCTGCCATCGTAGTGTCGATCGTATTCATCGTGGTCGACAGTTCTTCGCCCAAGGATTGAAGCGCGGTGATGCAGGCGACGGCAATGAGCGCGGCGATCAACCCGTATTCGATCGCAGTCGCGCCCTCTTCGTCGCGCGCCAAGAGGTTGATGAAAGCCATGATTTAATCGCCTTTTCGCAAGAGTGCTTGCAGGCAGGTTTAACCGCTCAGCCTTTGCGGCAGCTTCACGTCCATGGTTAACCGCGTCTTATCGCCTGCCTCCCGATTTGCTGAGGGCAGGGGACACGCCTGCGAACTTCACTTGGCGTTCAGCAGGGCGCTGGCTATAGGCTGGCCCCATGACCATGCATTCGCGTTCCCCAAGCAAGCTCGTCCTCGCCGGTTTCGTGGCCGGAGCCAGTGTCCTCACCGCAGGCTGCGCCGGGCGCGGTGGCGGGGACGACCTGAAGAACACCGCCTATGTCGCGCGCGACGTGGAGACGCTGTACCGCGAGGCGAAGAGCCGGCTGGACGCGGGCAATGCGACACTTGCCGCAGCCCTGTTCGACGAGGTGGAACGCCAGCATCCCTATTCGCCCTGGGCCCGCCGCGCGCAGCTGATGAGCGCCTTCAGCTATTACGTCGCGCAGGAATACAATCCGGCGATCCAGTCGGCCCAGCGGTTCCTTTCGATTCACCCGGGCAACAAGGACGCGCCCTATGCCTACTATCTGATCGCGCTCAGCTATTACGAGCAGATCAGCGATGTGCAGCGCGACCAGAAGATCACCGAGCAGGCGCTGACCGCGCTACAGGAGGTCAACCGCCGTTTCCCGACCACGCAATACGCCGCCGATGCGCGTCTCAAGATCGACCTCGTGCAGGACCATCTCGCCGGCAAGGAGATGGAGATCGGGCGGCATTACGAACGGTCCGGCCAATGGATCGCCGCGCAGATCCGCTTCCAGAACGTGGTCGATAATTTCCAGACCACCAGCCACACGCCCGAAGCACTCTATCGCCTGACGGAAACCAGCCTCGCGCTCGGCATTCCGACCGAAGCGCAGAAATATGCGGCCGTTCTGGGTGCGAACTATCCGGGCAACGAGTGGTACGAAAAGGCCTTCGCGCTGATGCAGCGGCACGCGCCGGGCGCAACCGCCAGCTGAGCTTTCGCCGCCCAGGTTAACGCTAATTTTGCCATCCCGGCGCTAGAGATGGGCCATGTTGCGCCGGGTCCCTTCCGCCATCGCTGTCGCTGCGGCATCGCTGTGTGCGGTGCCGCTTGCCGCGCATCCGGCCGACGCGCTGGTCGGCGGAGAGATCGCAGCGCCCGGAGAGGTGCGGATGGGCGGCGTCCTCGACGGCCGACGCGACCGCATCGACTTCCGCGATGTCACTGTCACGATAAACGGCTCTGCTGCCGCACTGCGCGAGGACGGTCACTTCGCCGTAAACTTGCCCACCGCTCCGATCTATCGCCTCGATATTCGCGGGGCGGGCGTATTCACCGTCGTGCAGACCTTCGGCCATGCCGAGCTGAGCAACGAAGCATGCGATTGCCTCGCCATTCCGGCCATTGAGGTTGTCGCGCGCAAGAAGGGCCGGATCGAGCTTTTCTTCGGCGGCGACACCATGGCAGGACGCCGATATTTCGAGCCTTCATCAGGCCAGCGCCAGCTGCTTTTCCGCGATAGTCTCGCCGCCGACCTCGACCGGCTGCTCGCACACATGCGACCATATATGGAGAGCGCGGATCTGGCGTCGGTCAATCTCGAAACGGTGCTTGCCGACGAGGCTCCCGGTCCGCGCCTACCGGGCAAGAGCATCACCTTTTTCTCTCCGCCCGCACTGGCAGCGGCATTGAAACGCGCCGGGGTCGACTATGTCTCGCTGGGCAATAACCACATTTACGATTACGGCGAGCCCGGTATCGCCTCGACCATCGCCGCGCTGGATCGCGCCGGCCTTGCGCATTCGGGCGCGGGCCATGACGAGACGCAGGCCGATCGAGCAGCCGAGATCCAACTCGGCGACACCTCGCTCGCCATGCTGGGCTTCGTCGGCTGGGAAGGCTCAAACGGAGCGCACCAGGTTGCGACTGCGGACAAGGGCGGCGCGGCATTCGGCACGCGCGGGCAGGTCCGCCGCAGCGTCGAGCGCGAACGAAAGCGGCGCAACGTGCCGGTGCTGCAATATCATGGCGGCGCGGAATATATCGACCGGCCGAGTGACACGACCATCGGCCGACTGCGCGAAGCGGTAGAACAGGGCGCGCCGCTCGCCATCGGCCATCACCCGCATCTCGTCATGGGGGTCGAGGTCTATCGGAAGGCGCTGGTCGCACCGTCGATCGGCAACTTCCTGTTCGACCAGCAACATCCGCGCACGCATGTGACCTACGCCATCCGCGCGATCCTCGAAAAGGGGCGCTTCCTGCGGGCGGAGTTCGTGCCCGTCGGCGTGATCGATTACCGCCCCATGCCTGCGGTTGGTGCGATGCGCGAGCGTGTGCTCCGCCGCCTGTTCGGCTTCTCGGTCGAACGCGGGACGAAGCTCTCAATGAGCGGCGGCCACGCGGTCGTCTACGCCGATCAGCGCGGCGGTATGGATGAAAGCTGCCATCGTCGGGCCACGGACGAATTCACGCTCTCCGATTTCGCTCCTTCCTGCGAAGGCACGCGATTGGGCCGCGACGTGATCGGACGCGGCGATTTCGCTATGGCGCGCCAAGGCGATGCGATGGAGCGCGCCTTCATGAGCGACGATGCGGGTCTCGAGTTTGCCTCCCACGATGGCGAGGCCTACGCTGTGCTGCGCCCGGAAAAGGCTGCATCAAACCCGGCGTTCTTCACCCACGCCTACCTGCGCGATGTACCTGCGGGCGCATACACCTTGCGGGCGCGGGTCAAGCTGCCGGTGGCGGCGCGGATCGAGCTGCGCATCAAGGATCGACCACAGCCGGGCGAGCAGCCCAGCGCCCGCTGGCGCGGCGACATCCTTGAAACCCGCGAAATGCCCGCCGCCGAGGCATGGCAGGACTTAAGCTTCGATTTCGTCAAACCCGAGGAAGCGGAGGGCAACACCCGCCCGTTCCGCCCGATCCTGCGCTTCGTCCCGATGGCCCAATCCGGCAATCTCGAACCCATCGCCATCGATGATTTCGAGCTCATCTCTTGGAGCGTCGATGGCGCATCCGAAGCCGACCGCTGGCACGCCTCGCACGTCGCGCAATAATTCACAGGCCCGCCGCCTGCTATCGTGACGCGGCCATCGGCCTGCGCTAAGCACATCGGCGATGCTGACCCGGCTCGCCATTCGCAACATCGTGCTGATCGAAGCGCTCGATCTCGATTTCGGGCGCGGGCTCGGCGTGCTTACCGGGGAAACCGGGGCGGGCAAGTCGATCCTGCTGGACTCGCTCGGCTTGGTGCTGGGCAATCGCGCCGACAGCGGGCTGGTCCGCGCGGGCGAAGACAAGGCGAGCGTCACCGCCAGTTTCGAATTCGCCGCGCTGCCCGCGCCGCTCGCCGAATTGCTCGACGATGCCGATATCGAGGTGGAGGATGGTGAGCCGCTGATCCTGCGCCGCCAGTTGAAGGCCGACGGCAAGAGCAAGGCCTTCGTCAACGATCAGAACGTCAGCATGGGCTTGCTGCGCGAGATGGCGGCGCATCTGGTGGAGCTGCATGGCCAGCACGACGACCGCGGCCTCGTCAATCCGCGCGGCCACCGCGCCTTGCTTGATCGTTTTGCCGGTGCCGACACGGCCCGCGTCGCGCAGGCGTGGAGCAAGTGGCGCAGCGCCGAGGAGGCGCTTGGCGAGGCGCGCGAGGCGGTGGAGACGGCCAAGGCTGATCAGGACCTGCTACTGGCGCACCTCACCGAACTCACTGCACTCGAACCGCAGGCGGGCGAGGAAGCGCGGCTCGCCGAAGCCCGTGCCGACATGCAGAAGGGCGAGAAGCTGTCCGGCGATCTCGAGGAGTTGCGGCATATCTGGGAGGGTTCGGATTCGCCGCTAGCTGCTTTACGCGTGGCAGCGCGGCGGCTCGACCGGATCGCGCCCGAACATCCTTTGCTGGCAGAAGCCCTCGGCGCACTCGATCGGGCGGTGATCGAAGCGGGCGAGGCCGAAGACAAGTTGCAGGCGGCCGCCGAAGCGCTGGTCCACGATCCGCAAGCGCTCGATGCAGCGGAAACGCGGCTATTCGAATTGCGCGCGCTGGCCCGCAAGCATCGCTGCGAGGTCGACGAACTGCCCGAAAAGATGCGCGAATTCCGCGCCGCGCTGGACTCGATCGAGGGCGGTGAGGCCGAACTGGACGCGCTCGAAGCCGCAGCGAAAGAGGCGGGCGCACGCTATCGCGCCGAGGCCGAAGCTCTGCATGCCAATCGCGTGGCGGCGGCCTTGCGGCTGGACGAGGCGGTGGCGGGCGAGCTTGCTCCGCTCAAGCTAGACGCCGCGCAGTTCAAGACGTCCGTCACCGAATTGCCCGAAGAACGCTGGGGCGCGCACGGGTTAGACGCGGTCGAATTCCTCATTTCGACCAACCCCGGCGCCGATTTCGCCCCGCTCGCCAAGATCGCCAGCGGCGGCGAGCTCTCGCGCTTCATCCTCGCGCTGAAGGTCGCGCTCGCGGAAAAGGGCGGAGCGGCCACGATCATCTTCGACGAGATCGACCGCGGCGTCGGCGGCGCAGTGGCCAGCGCCATCGGCGAACGTCTCGCCCGGCTGGCGGCCGACGGCCAGTTGCTTGCCGTGACTCATAGCCCGCAAGTCGCAGCGCGCGGCCGCACGCATTACATGATCGCCAAAAGCTCCGACGGCACGGTGACTCGCACCAGCGTGGCCCTGCTCGACGAGGCGGGGCGGCAGGAAGAAATCGCCCGCATGCTCAGCGGCGCGGAAGTGACGCCCGAGGCGCGGGCGCAGGCGGATCGACTGCTGGAGGGGGTTTAACTTTCGCCGCTAGCGGAGACTGGCCCGCAGAAAAGCGAGGATTTTCGGCCATTGGTCCTCGCGCGCGGCCATGTCGGCTTCTTCGCTTCCGCCCATCCGGCCGAGATAGCGCTTGTCACCCTCGGCAAGGCTCGTGGCCGAGCCGAAACCCCAGTGGCCTGCGTCCTCATAGGCGAGAAGTTCGACTTCCGGCCCGCCCGCTGCGGCGCGATCGCGCAGATTGCGGGCCATGTCGCAGCCGGGCCAGAGATTGTCCTGCTCGCCGCAGATCAGCATCACGGGTGCCTCGATCTGCTCTATGGCGATTAGGGCATCGGCCTGCCCTTCCGCCGCCGCGCGGCTGCCCTCGAACATGTCGAGCATGGTCGCACCCGAGGCCCATTCGTACCATGGCAGCATTTCGTAGCGAGCGTAGGGCACCGGCTTCCCGCCCGCGCTCCATGAAGACTGCAGGTCGGACATATCGATCTGGTCGAAGGAGAAACCCTGCCAGACGACATCGCTCGGCATCGCCGCGACGACGGCGCCGATCCGCGGATCGCGGCTGGCGAGCAGCAGGGCGCCTTCCGCTCCCTTCGAATGGCCGATGGCTGCGACCGGACCCGATGCGATGTCCGGTCGCGCGGCGAGCCAGTCCAGCGCCGCGTCGAAGATCTCGAGCGGCACCATGTTGAAGGCGCGGTTCGCTTCTCCCGTCGCGGTGTAGCCGGGGTAGAGGACCGAATAACCCTCGGCGGCGAGCTGGCGCGCGTAGGCGTTGCGGAAGTCCTTCAAGCCGCCCTCGGACCCGCCGAGCAGCAGGATGGCCGGACGCGGTCCTTCGCCTGCGCCGGGATAGAAATTGGCAGGCGTCTCTCCGAGCATGACGCGTTCGCCGCCATCGCCTGCCTCTGCCACGACGATAGGGCGGGGTTCGCGGGTGAACCAGAACCATGCGCCCGCGCCGACCAGCGCGAGTATGATCGCCAAACATCCGATCCCGACTTTGCTGCGCGTCCGCATATCCCATCCCCTGTTGCGCCCATCCGCGATGTGTAATGGGTAGGCCGGGCATCCCGAGCGAGACAATGATTCTTCGATGAGCAGCGAAACCAAGCCTACCGAAGCCGAAGCCGCCAACGAGCTGATGCGGCTGGCGAAGCAGATTGCGCGGCACGACCGGCTCTATCACGCCGAGGACGCTCCCGAGATCACCGATCAGGAATATGATGCGCTGGTGCGTCGCAATGCCGAGCTGGAGGCGGCGTTTCCGCATCTGGTGCGCGAGGACTCGCCGTCGAAGAACGTCGGCCATGGAATCGCCGCCTCGCCGCTAAGCAAGGTTGCACACGAGGTCCGGATGATGAGCCTCGACAACGGCTTCTCGGACGAGGAGATCGCGGAGTGGGTCGCGCGCGTGCGCCGCTTCCTCGCGCTCGACGACGACGCGCCGCTCGCCTTTACGGCGGAGGACAAGATCGACGGACTGTCCTGCTCGCTACGGTACGAGAAAGGCAGGCTGGTGCGCGCGGCGACGCGGGGCGACGGGCAGGTGGGCGAGGATGTGACGCGCAATGTCGCGCATATCGCCGATATCCCGCAGAAATTGGCAACCGACAGCTCGCCAGAAGTGTTTGAGGTGCGCGGCGAAGTCTATATGGATAAACAGGCTTTTGCTGCACTCAATGCTGCGCAGCAAGAGGCCGGTGGCAAGCTGTTCGCGAACCCGCGCAATGCGGCCGCAGGATCGCTCAGGCAGAAGGATGCGAGCGTGACCGCAGAGCGCCCGCTGCGCTTCTGGGCGCATGGTTGGGGTGCGGCCTCCGACGTGCCGGGCGATACCCAACACGCCGTCGTCGACAGCTTGCGCGAATGGGGATTTCCGATTTCGCCGCTGTTCACTTGCGTCGACGATCTCGCAGGCCTGCTCGCGCATTACGAGACCATCGGGAAGGCGCGGCCGGACCTGCCCTACGAGATCGACGGCGTGGTCTACAAGGTCGACCGGCTCGACTACCAGCAACGCCTCGGCTTCGTCGCCAAGGCACCGCGCTGGGCGCTGGCGCACAAGTTCCCAGCCGAGCGCGCCGAAACGACGCTGGAGAGCATCGACATCCAGGTGGGGCGCACCGGCAAGCTGACCCCGGTCGGCCGCCTCGCGCCGGTGCTGGTCGGCGGGGTCACGGTGACCAATGTGACGCTCCACAATCGCGACGAGATCGCGCGGCTCGGCGTGCGGCCCGGCGACCGCGTGGTGGTGCAGCGGGCGGGCGACGTTATTCCACAGCTTGTGGAAAACCTTACGCCGGAGGCCGACCGCGAGCACTATGTGTTCCCCGATCGCTGCCCCGAATGCGGCAGCGAAGCGGTGGCCGACGAGGGCGAGGTCGACGTGCGCTGCACCGGTGGGCTGATCTGCCCCGCCCAGCGCACCGAGCGCCTCAAGCATTTCGTCTCCCGCGGCGCGCTCGATATCGATGGGTTGGGGGAAAAGACCATCGACCAGTTCTTCGCGCTCGGCTGGCTCGAAAGCCCGGCGGACATCTTTCGCCTGAAGGACCGCCGCGAGGACATCCTTGCGCTGGAAGGCTGGAAGGAGAGGTCTGTGGACAATCTGTTGAAAAGTATCGAGGCGCGGCGCAAGCCCGATGCTGCGCGGCTGCTCTTCGGCCTCGGCATCCGGCACGTTGGCGCCGTCACGGCGCGCGATCTCATGAAGCATTTCCACGAGTTGCCCGCGCTGCGCGAAGCGGCGGAAAAGGCCCGCGAGGGCAATGAAGAGGCGAGCAATTCGCTCACTTCGATCGACGGGATCGGCGGCGCCGTGGTGGAGGCGCTCGGCGATTTCTTCCACGAGGATCACAACAAGTCCGTGTGGGACGACATTCTCACGCAAGTCTCCCCACCGCGTTACGAGGTCGAAACGAAGGACAGTCCGGTCTCCGGCAAGACCGTCGTTTTTACCGGTAAGCTCGAAACCATGAGCCGGGACGAGGCCAAGGCGCAGGCCGAGCGCCTCGGCGCAAAAGCCAGCGGTTCGGTCAGCGCGAAAACCGACCTGCTGGTCGCGGGCCCGGGAGCGGGCAGCAAGCTCAAGAAGGCCGCGGAGCTCGGCATCGAAGTGATCGACGAAGCGGCATGGGCCGAGATCGTCGCGGCGGCGGGATGACGATGATCTTCGTCGAGAAATTCACGCTTCCCACCCAATTGGGTGGGGACCTCAGTTTCACCGCTGGTAAAGCCCCGGGTGCGACCCGAAGGGCTCTTCGAAGCCTTTTCTCCTTGCGGGAGGTGGGCTTGCTTGCCTCCCGCATTTTTCTTGAGGTCGCAAATTGCTGACAGAGACGCATTCCATCGCGCTCCGCATTGCGGCGCGTCTGCGGGAGCGAGGCGAGAAGATCGCCGTCGCCGATGGCGCGACGGGCGGGCTGATCGCCGCATCGCTGCTCACCGTGCCGGGGGCGCTAGACTTCTTCGTCGGGGGCGGTGTGGTCTACTCCTTCCGCGCCCGCGATGTGCTGTTCGCCCTGCCGCGCGATGCCTATACCGGGATGCGCGGGGCGAGTGAAGACTATGCACTGCTGCAGGCGCGCGCCATCCGCGACAACTTCGGCGCGGAGTGGGGAATCGCCGAAAGCGGTTCCGTCGGCGGGTCGAACCATCCGAGCGGCGCACCCGCCGGTCGGAGCGTAACGGCAATCGTCGGCCCGGACGGCTTCGAGCATGTCGCTGTCACCGAAACCGGACGCGACGACCGCATCGCCAATATGGAAGCCTTTACCCGCGCCGCGCTGGCAGCGCTGGAAGAGGCGCTAAGCCGCTGATCAGTCGTTTGGCATGATGTGAATCTCGCGCACCGCCGCCGTATCCGGCTGCAAGAGAGCGAAGACCACAGCGCTGGCCACATCCTCAGGCTGGATCTTGTCGGGCTTGGCCTCGTCGAAGAAGGGCGTGTCGACCATGCCGGGCGTGATGACCGTGCAGCGGCCGCCCCATTCGCGCATTTCCTCCGCCAGATTGCCGGCGAAGCCCTGCACGAACCACTTGGTCGCGCCGTAGATCGATCCCTTCAGGTGATCGCGCCCGGCCTTGGAGCCTGTGACCACGAAGTGCCCCTTGGTCTTCCGCAGTTCGGGCAGGGCGGCATGCGCGGTGTAAAGCACGGCAAGGATGTTGAGATGGATCATGTCGTGCCATTCGTCCGGATCGCCTTTTTCGACGCCCGGTGAGTCCACCCCCCTGCCGGCGTTGGCATAGACCGCGTCGAGCGCGCCGAATTTCTCGACCGTTGTGCCGATCGCATCGCGCAACTGGTCTTTGTCGGTGACGTCGCAAGGCAGGGCGAGCGCGGCGTCGCCGATGTCGCCTGCAAGGCTCTCCAGCTTGTCCTCCGAACGCGCCAGCAGGGCGACGTTCCAGCCCGCTTCGGCTGCAGCGCGGGCGGTTGCCGCGCCGATACCTGTCGATGCGCCGGTGATGAGAAGTGTCTTGGTCATGATGCAATCCATGTGTTTCGAAGAGATGCCTCAGGAGTGGGTGAGCGCGGGCTTGGTTCCCCGCCAGGCCGAGCCTCTCTGCGGACGCCGCGATGTCGCATCTATCCTCGCTTGCGCGAAACGAAGCTGATATTCCTCGCGAAAGGGGGTCAGGGGGCATTATGTTCGAGGAAATTCGGCGCGGGCGGAAGCAGCGCAAGCTCGACCGGCAGGCGGGTGAAGAGGGCACACGGCGCATCGCGTCGTGGATCCACGTCTATCGCGGCGATGCCGAGGCGCGCATCCCGCATGACGAGGCCAAGCTGTGCGCGGACATGGCGAAAGGCTGCTATAGCTGCGTCGGCAAGTCGCACTCCTATAACGGCGTCCAGATCGTGCCCGGTATCAACGCTATGATGATGGAGGAGGGCGGTCTCGACCGGATGGATTACGATCCGGCAACCGGCATCGCGACGGTCGGCGCGTCGGTCACGGTCGAGCGGTTCAAGCGGTTCCTGATCAAGCACGACCGCCGCCTGATCAACTCGGGCAATTACATGAAACAGACGGTGGTGGGCGCGCTCGCGACCGGGACGCATGGCTTCGGCGACCGAGGGGTGATGGCCGATGCCGTTACCGCGCTGACGTTCCTCGACGATAGCGGAAAGCGCGTCCGCCTGACACGCGCCGATCCCGACTTTGCCTATGTCGCCCTGTCGTTCGGCACGATTGCGCCCATCGTCGAACTGGAGCTGGAGACGGCACCGGTCGAGGCGTTCATCTCGACAAGCCATATCAACCGCCTGTCGAAACTGCGCGAATTGCAGCAAGGCACCATCGCGTCGAACTGGGTGGTCCTCCCCTATTCCAATCCGGACGATCCGGTGATGATGCTGGCTACCCTCTCGCCCTGCCAGACGACAGCGCGGGTGGAGAAGGTGCGAGAGGGCGGGGGTTTCCTCGCGCCAATCGCGCGCTGGATCATCAAGCGGTACCAGAAGCTCGACCGCTTCCTGCCGGCGCTGCGCCGACCGCTGCAGCGCTTGCTCGACAGGCTCGATCTCGTCCAGCGTGACCAGATCCAGACCGATCCTTACGACCTCGACTATCTCTACGATCCCAAGCCCGGCCTCGCCAGCGAGCGCGCGCCCGATATCCTGCGCGGCTGTTTCTCGACGACTTACACCGGATACAATCTCGCGTTCTTCGTGCCGCTGGAAAAAGGCCCGGCGGTGGTCAAGTTCATCATGCGCGAGGCCGACGGCTTGCGCGATCTCGGCTTCTTCCTGAAGGGCGTCATCAGCGTACGCGAATTGCCGGGGACATCCGACCTCGTCTTCGCCGCCAATCACGACGGGCCGGTTGCAGCCATCGACCTGTTCGCCGATCCGCGCGATTACGCTTGGCTGGAGAGGTTGCAGCGAATGGTTCTGCAATACGAGCCGGAAACCCGTCCGCATTTCGGCAAGAGCGCGCTGATCCCGGGTTTTCGGAATTCGCTCGGTGAGAACAATCTCGACCGGCTCATGGCGATCCACCGGAAGCATTATCCGAACGGGAAGCTGATGTTCAGTGAACGGGTGCGGGCCTTCCTGCAGACCGGCAAACCGCTACCGGGCGAGGCCGTGGCGGACGCGAAGCTCGCCTGAGGAATCTCGGACCTGATTGCGTAGCGCCGCGTTGCCGACAGTGTGACCAGCTATTTCCGTTTCGTTTTCCTACTCTTGCCTGTGCTTGCCCTCGCGATTTTCGTGACATGGCTGCCGCGCGCGCAGCAGGGGAAGAACGCGCCTATTGTCGCACAGGAAGAGAGCGAGGAGCAGCCGCGCTCCATCGCGCAGATCGAGCTCGAACTGGAACTGGAAGAGATCGCCGAACGCTTCCCGGGCGAGGTCGGCATCGCGGTCTACGACATCGCGGCGGACCGGATGGCGTCTGCCAATGGCGAGGCGATGCTGCCGCAGCAGAGCGTCAGCAAGCTGTGGGTGACGATGACTGCTCTCGCCCATGCGGACGAGCGCGACCTGGACCTTGGCGAGCGGGTGGTGATCCGGCGCGAAGACCTCACCCTGTTCCACCAGCCGATCCGCGACATCGTGCGCACGCAGGGCATGTTCAGTTCGGACTATGCCGAGTTGATCGATCGTGCCCTGACCCGCAGCGACAACACGGCCAACGATCGGATTCTGCGCCGAGTGGGCGGGCCGGAAGAGGTCGAGGAGTTTCTCGAGGATCGCGACATCGAAGGCGTTCGCTTCGGGCTCGATGAACGTAACAAGCAGAGCGCTATCGCGGGGCTGACGTGGAACCAGTCCTACAGCTATGGCAACAGCTTCTACGAAGCGCGTGACGAAGTGCCCGATGCGGTTCGCAGGAGCGCGTTCGAAAGCTATCTTGCCGATCCGATCGACGGGGCGACGGCCGAGGGTATCGCGCTGGCCTTGGGCCGCCTTGTGCGCGGCGAACTGCTCTCGTCGGTGTCGACCGAATACCTGCTGCAAATCCTCGGCGAGACGCGCAGCGGGCCGAACCGGCTGAAGGGCGGCCTGCCACCGGGCTGGACGATCGCGCACAAGACCGGCACCGGCCAGTTCTTCGATGGCGAGCAATCGGGCTATAACGATGTCGGCGTCGTAACCTCCGATGGCGGCAACCAGTATGGCGTTGCCGTGCTCATCGCCCGGACCCGCGCATCCTATGCGGCGCGCATGGGCATGATGCACGAGGTCGTGCGGGCGATCGAGGCTTATGAAAACCGCGAATACGCGCAGGGCGCCAACGCCGCCTAAAGCTGCGGCACCCATTTCATCACGCCGCCCGGCAAGGGCGTCCACCAGCCCGTCCTGATACCCGCGGCGGCCAGCGTGTCGCTGGTCCACTGGTTGCAGGTATTGCCGAGGTGATAGGTGCCGGGCGCGTCGTAGAAGACGTCGTAGGGGGCATAGCCTGCATGTAGTTTACGCTGGTCGGGCGGCAGGACCTGTCGCTCGATCTCAGCGACGAGGCGGGCATACTGCGTTTCCGTGATACGCAGCGGGCGGATGTCGGCGGACGGTGCCGGGCGGACATAATGCGCGGCGTGGAGCAGGCCATCGCCGCCGAAGGCTGCGCCGATCGCCGTGCCCAAGGTGAGGTCCGCCCAGGTCGGCGTATTGAGGAAGACCTCTCGTTCGCCCCAGCTGACAGAGACATGGGTATAGGGGCGGTACGGGTTCCCGAGGTCCGCTGCCGGGAAAGCGCTGCGCCAGTCCTTCTGCGGCGTGACCAGCGGCATCACGATCCCGGTGTGGATGCCGTTGGTCTCGATGAGGATCTCGACGCCTTGGGTAGGCTCGGCCCAGTCGCCGTTGCGCGGGATCGAACTGCCGATCCAAGTGCCGAGCAGAAAGAGTATCGTGAGCGTCAGCGGCACGCCCAGCAGCCACGCGAGCCAGCGCAGCGGGCGTGTCACCGCACCCGGCTCTTGCGCAGCCAGAGGATCGACCAGTCGCCGTTCACCAGCCGCCGGGCGAGCCGGAAGCCGAGCGCGCGATAGGCTTGACGCACCTGGGGCTCTTGGGTTTCCAGCAGGCCCGCCAGCAAGAGGTTCGCACCCGGTGTCATCGCTGCGGCGAACTCGGGTGCGAGTTCGACCAATGGCCCGGCGAGGATATTGGCGATGAAAAGGTCGTACGGTCCGCGCGCTTCGAGCAGCGCATCGGCCATGCCATTGGCAATCACCATCGTCAGCGCGCCGGAACCGGCTCCTTGCGGAATGCCGTTGAGCTCGCAATTGTCGGCGACGACGCCTGCACAAACGGCATCGATGTCGGACGCGGTCGCCTTCGCATTCGGCCACAGGTGCAGCGCGGCGAAGGCGAGCAGACCGGTGCCGGTGCCGATATCGGCTATATTGCGCGCCGACACGCCCTCGCGCTTCATCAGGTCGAGCATGGCGAGGCAACCGGCAGTGGTCTGGTGCTGTCCGGTCCCGAAAGCCTGGCTGGCGGGGATGACGAAATCGACCAGCTCGGGGTCGGCCGCATGCTCCGGCGTTCGAACATGGAAGCGCCCCGCGCGGATCGGATCGACGCCCTTCTGGCTTTCGACCACCCAGTCGGTGTCGGGCAGTTTCTCGCCGATCAGCGCGGGTGCCTTGCCTTCGAAAAGGGCGGCGACGCGCTTTATGTCGGCTGGTTTGGGCTTATGGTCCAAATAGACTTCGAAGGTCCAATCGTCCGGCAGGTGGTCGGCAACCTCCATCCCGGTCACCACCCAATCGGCCGGCCAGTCGAGGTCCTCCTCATGCGCGACGAGCGCGGCCGTCGCCTGATCCTTCGAGCACTCGGTGTAGATCTTCCAGCTGTCAGCCACCGGCAGCTTCCTCGGCAAGACGCTTGTCGAGCCGTTCGCCGATCGCGCGTGCGTAGGCCTGGCACTGTCCGGCCACGCCGAGCGAACCGCTACGCAGCTTCTGGATCATCTGGCTGGCGGAAGGGTGCGGCGTCAGCAATTCGTCACAGGGCAGGGCCGCGACCCTGGCGAGGCTGGAGCGGAAGGTTCCAACGACATCGGGATGATCGCTAAAGCGATAGCTGTCCGCAGAGACTGGCGAGAGGCTATCGACATAGGCGAGGCGGCGGCAGACCGGCGGCTCGTCCGGGTCGGAGCAGGCGGTCCAGGTCCAGCTCGTCGCTCCCGGACTATGACCAGGCGTGAGATGGGCTGTAATCGCGATATCGCCTAGTGTTAGTACCTCGCCGTCCGCCACGATGCGCGCGACCGTCACCGGCGTCATGTCCGGATGTCCGGCATCGGCCTGTGGGTCATCGGGCAATACCTTGCCGGTTTGGAGGACAGGCGCAGCTTCGGCCGAAGCGACGATCTCCGCTCCGGTCGCCGCCGCCAGCACCGCGTGCCCGCCGACGTGGTCGAAATGTTCGTGGCTCGCGAGGATGTAGCGCACGTCTTTCGGATCGACGCCGATGGTCCGCAGGTTCGCGAGGACGACCTCGGCCCCTTTTTCGGTCCCGCTGTCGATCAGCACATGCCCGGCCGGATCGGCGATCAGGATCGAGGCGATCCCGCAGGTGCCGACATACCAGCTGTTGCCGAGGATGCGGAAGGGCGGGGCGGGCTTATCCCACTCGTCCCACGGCTCGCATTGCTCGGCGAATTGCGTGGAAGAAAGCCCTGCCTGCGGGAGCGCGGGCAGGGCAGCGGGCTGAGGGGTATGCGCTGCGGTGCACCCGGCCAGCAGCAATAGAGGTGCAATCCTAGCGAACATAGCTGGCTCCATTGGCGTCGAGCGTCGCCCCGGTCATGCTGGGCGGCGCGTCGAGGGCGCAGAATTCGATCAGTTTGCCGATCTCCTCCGGCTGCGCGACGCGGCCGAGCGGGATGTCGGCGAGCAGGCCCGGCCCGCCGCGGCTTTCCAGATAGTCGCCCGCCATCGCAGTATCGGTAAAGCCCGGCGTGATTGCGAAGCTCAGGATGCCTTCGCTGGCATATTGACGCGCTATCGTCTTGTGCATCGCGAGCATTCCACCCTTGGCAGCAGCGTAGTGCCAATGCGCCGGAGAATCGCCACGATGGCCTGCGCGGCTGGCGACGTGGACGATCCTGCCGCCGACACCGCGCTCCTGCCAGTGGCGCACGGCGAAGCGACTCAACTGCGCGGCAGCGGTGAGATTGATCCGCAGCGTATCTTCCCACGCATCGAGCCATTCGATGTCCGACCGGTCGAGCGGGTTGGGATCGAACAGCCCGGCATTGTTGACCAGCACGTCGATCTCTCCACCCGCCCGGGCGAGCGCGGCTTCCCATAATTCGTGCGGGGCACCGGGATCGGTGAAGTCGGCGGGCACAGTGTCGACCGCACTACTGGAGGTCGCCTGGCCGACGGTTTTCACGCCGCGCGCTTCGAACAGGGTCTTGGCCGCTGCGCCGATTCCGCGCGAGGAGCCTGTGAGCAAGATGCATGTCATGCATCACGCTATTCGGAAATTTGCAGCACTTGTCGAGGCCGCGTGCCTTGCGCAGAGCGCGCACTTCGCTAAGTGGAGCGCAACACGTCAGCTTTTCGGGTGAGAATACATGGCAAACCGGCCAATGGCGCCACATCTGCAAGTCTGGAAATGGGGCCCGCACATGGCGATCTCCATCCTCCACCGCATCACCGGCGACGGCATGGCGACCGTCGGCCTCGGCGTATTGCTGTGGTGGCTGGGCGCGATGGCCGGCGGTCCGGAAGCCTATGCGACCTTCGAAAGCGTCATGGGCTCGCCCATCGGCATGATCGTCCTAGTCGGCCTCAGCTGGGCTTTCTTCACCCACATGATGAGCGGCCTGCGCCATTTCGTGCTCGACATCGGTGCGGGCTACGAACTCGACACCAACAAGACGTGGTCGATCGTGGCACCGCTGATCGCCCTGTTCATGACGGCCGCGCTGTGGGCCGTCATCTTCCTCAATCTCCTGAAGTGAGCCGCAACCATGGGTAATGGAACCTCCATCGGACGCGTGCGCGGGCTCGGCTCGGCGCATGAAGGCGCGCATCATTGGCTGCTGCAGCGCTTTACCGCCGTCGGCAACCTGGTGCTGATGCTGTTTCTCGTCATCAGCCTCGCGCTGCTGCCGAGCTATGATTACGCAACCATGACCGGCTGGGCCTCGCAGACGCTACCCGCCACGGCGCTGGCGCTGCTGGTGATCTCGGTCTTCTGGCACGCGCGGCTCGGCCTGCAGGTGCTGATCGAGGATTATGTCCATGACGCCGGCACCAAGTTCGGCACTCTTGTTCTTCTCAACCTTGCAACCATCGGCGGCGCGGCCTTCGGCATCGTGTCCATCGCGCGCCTCGCCCTTGGAGGAGCCGCCTGATGGCCAGCAGCGACACTTTCACCATCGGCGACCGAGCCTATCCGATCGTCGACCACACCTACGATGTCGTCGTCGTGGGCGCTGGCGGCAGCGGGCTGCGTGCTACCATGGGCACAGCCGAGGCGGGGCTGAAGACGGCGAACATCTCCAAGGTGTTCCCCACGCGTTCGCACACCGTGGCAGCGCAAGGCGGCATCGCGGCTTCGCTGGGCAACAATTCGCCAGACCACTGGTCATGGCACATGTACGATACCGTGAAGGGCTCCGACTGGCTCGGCGACCAGGACGCGATCGAATATCTCGTGCGCGAGGCCCCGCAGGCGGTCTACGAACTGGAGCACGCCGGCGTGCCCTTCAGCCGCAACGATGACGGGACGATCTATCAGCGCCCCTTTGGCGGCCACATGCAGAACATGGGCGAAGGCCCGCCGGTGCAGCGCACTTGCGCCGCCGCCGACCGTACCGGCCACGCCATGCTGCACGCGCTCTACCAGCAGAGCCTGAAATACGATGCGGACTTCTTCATCGAGTATTTCGCACTCGACCTGATCATGAAGGACACGCCCGAGGGCAAAATCTGCGTCGGCGTGATCGCGATGTGCCTGGATGACGGGACGATCCACCGCTTCCGCGCCAAGGCCGTGGTGCTGGCCACCGGCGGCTATGGCCGCTGCTACTTCACCGCGACCAGCGCCCACACCTGCACCGGCGATGGCGGCGGCATGGTGCTGCGCGCGGGACTCCCGCTGCAGGACATGGAATTCGTCCAGTTCCACCCGACCGGCATTTACGGCGCGGGCGTGCTCATCACCGAGGGCGCGCGCGGCGAGGGCGGATACCTTACCAACTCCGAAGGTGAGCGGTTCATGGAACGCTATGCGCCGAGCGCGAAGGACCTCGCTTCGCGCGACGTCGTCAGCCGCTCGATGGCGTTGGAGATGCGCGAAGGGCGCGGCGTCGGTCCGGAAAAGGACCACATCTACCTCCACCTCGACCACATCGATCCCGCCGTGCTAGCCCAGCGCTTGCCGGGCATTACGGAGAGCGGCAAGATCTTCGCCGGCGTCGACCTGACCCGCGAGCCGCTGCCGGTGACGCCGACCGTGCATTACAACATGGGCGGGATCCCCTGTAACTTCCACGGCGAAGTGATGGCGGGCGACAAGGCCGATCCGGAAAAGATCGTCCCCGGCCTGTTCGCCGTGGGCGAGGCAGCCTGCGTGTCGGTCCATGGCGCCAACCGCCTTGGCTCGAACTCGCTGATCGACCTCGTGGTGTTCGGCCGCGCGACCGGCCACCGCCTGCGCGACCTGATCAAGCCCGGCACCAGCCATGACGAGTTGCCCGGAGACAGCGCCGAAATGTCGCTGAGCCGCCTCGACCACTTCCGCTATGCCGACGGCAGCACACCGACAGCGGCGCTGCGCGCAGACATGCAGAAGACCATGACCCGCCACGCGGCGGTCTTCCGCGACAGCAAGCTGATGGCCGAGGGCGTCGAGAACCTGAAGCAGATCAACAAGCGGATGGAGGACGTGAAGGTCTTCGACCGCTCGCTCATTTGGAACAGCGACCTCATCGAAACGCTCGAGCTCGACAATCTCATGGCGCAGGCCAATGTCACGATGGCCTCGGCGGAAAACCGCAAGGAAAGCCGCGGTGCCCACGCGCATGAGGACTTCCCCGAGCGCAACGATGCCGAGTGGATGAAGCACACAATCGCCTGGTTCGATGGCTGGGGTGGAAACGGCGGCGGCGTGAAGATCGATTACCGCCCGGTGCACGAATACACGCTGACCGACGACATCAAATATATCGAGCCGAAGAAGCGGGTTTACTGATGCGGATTGCGGGACTGGCAGCGGGCGCGATTGCAGCAGCCCTGCTTGCCAGCCCGCTATCGGCGCAGCTTTCCGCGCCCGAACAGGTGGCCGTCCAGGCTGTCGATGCAGGCTTCGAGCGCGACGTGAATGCGCTCGAGCAGATCACCCGCGTCAACTCGGGCACGCATAATCACGAAGGCGTGAAGGCCGTCGCGGATATGCTGATGCCGGCATTCGAAGAGCTCGGTTTCACGGTCCAGTGGATCGACCAGTCGGCGGCGGGCCGTGCGGGGCACCTCTTCGCCCGTCGTCTCGGCGATCCCGATACCAAGCGCATCCTGATGATCGGGCACCTCGATACGGTGTTCGAGCCGTCCTCCCCCTTCACCGGTTTCATGCGTGATGGCGACCGGGCCGTCGGACCCGGCATTCTCGACGACAAGGGCGGGGTCATCGTCATCCTCTCGGCTCTGCGCGCCATGCAGGCCGCCGGAACGCTGGACGGTGCGAATATCGTCGTGGCGCTGACCGGCGACGAGGAAGATGCGGGCGACCCACTGGAAGAGGCCCGCTGCGATCTGATTGAGGCAGGGCAATGGGCGGATGTGGCTCTGGGGTTCGAGGGGCTTTCGACGCTCGACGGCAACGACGCAGGCGTGATCGCGCGCCGGTCTTCGTCCAACTGGACGCTGACCACGCGGTCGGCCAGCGGTCATAGCTCCGGCATTTTCTCCGGGAGTTCCGGCTACGGCGCAGTCTACGAGATGGTCCGCATCCTCGACCGTTTCCGGGCCGAGCTGCCGGAAGAGAACGCGACGTTCAATGTCGGCTTGATTGCCGGCGGAACTCCTGCCGAGCTGGCGGAGGATGAGCTCTCCGCGACGACCGAAGGCAAGACCAACATCATTCCCTCCGTGGCCGTGGCGCGCGGGGATCTCCGCACGCTGACGCCCGAGCAGGACGAGCGGATCGTGGCGAAGATGCGAGCCATCGTGGCGGACAACCTGCCCGGCACCAGCGCCGAGTTCGACTTCGAGTCCCGCTACCCGCCGATGGCCCCGACCGACGGCAATCGCGACCTTCTCGCGCAGCTCAATCGCATCAATGCCGATCTCGGGCTGGATGAACAGCAACCCTATCCGCCCTCGCGCCGCGGCGCTGCGGACATCAGTTTCGTCGCGCCTTATGTCGATGGATTGGCGGGCATGGGGCCGGGCGGCGGCGGCAGCCATGCCGAGGGCGAATATATCGACCTGCCCACGATCGCGCGGCAGGCCATGCGCACAGCGATCCTGGTTGGCAGGCTTGCCCGGCAGCCGCGCGACTAGAAGGCGCAGCGCCCTCGCGCTGTTGTTCGCTACCGCGCTGTCATCCTGCGCGACCGGGCCGACAGCGCCGTCGCCTGAGCTGAGCGCACCGCCGTTCTACACCAAGCAAGTGACCGCGCGCGGCATCCCGATCCTGTCCTCCGTCAAGGTGCCTGACGAAGCGCTCTTCGCCGCCCGCAACATGGCGCAAGGCATGTTCGCGCACCGGCCTGAACTCGCCGAATGGCTCGCGGCGAACGATTACCGCGTCGCGATCATGGCAGTAGACGAAGCGCTGCTCGACCTGCCGGAGAATGCCGACTGGACCAAGCCCGCCTTCGACGATCCGCGTCTCACGCGGTGCGAGCGCAAACTCTACGACACGCGCATCGGGCGGCTTTCGGATCGCGAATATTGGGACAACCGCGCCCGTGCTATTGGGGGCGAGCGGACGGTCGGTTCGGAAGAGGACGTGCTCGGCCTGCCCGTCAGCCGCTATTTCGGCGAAACGATCTTCGTCCACGAGATGGCGCACAATGTCCTATTTGCGATCCATGCCGTCGATCCGGCACTCTACGCGCGGGTGCAGGCGGCGTACGACAATGCGCTTGCGACCAATCTCTGGCTCAACGAATATACGACGACGACCATCCAGGAGTATTGGGCGGAAGGCACGCAGTTCTGGTTCGATTCCAACCGCCTGCAAGCCTTCGATGGGCGGCGCATCCTGAACCACCAGGACCTCGCCGCTTACGATCCGCAGCTCTATGCGGCACTGGCCGAAGCGTATGGCGACAATCACCGCCTTGAAAGCGACCCGTTCTGGCAGCACCCTGCCCGCGTCCCGCCAGGGCCGCCGCCGGAAAACACCGCCGAAGAGTGTTAGCCGGTCGGCTGTTCCACCCGCCGGACATCGACGATCACCACCGGGTCGGCCAGCATCTGCCCTTTCATCCAGCCTTCGCCCTTGTCGGGATCGGTCGGCATCGCGTGGATCGCATGCACGACGTCCATTCCGTCCACGACATAGCCGAACACGGCATAGCCCACCCGCTCGTTCGGGTCGTCGCTATCGGGCATCGCGTCGAGACCGGTCTGGTCCTTGACCATGATCGAGAAGTCGCCGGTCGCCGTGCCCGGCTCGAGCCGCGCCATCGACAGGGCACCATCGGTGTGGCTGAGGCCGGTCTCGCTGGTCGGCTCATGCGCGATGCCGGGCAGGATGCGCTCGGGGTCGTTCTGCGTGCCGGCCTGGATCAGGCCGTTGGGCGGTTCGCCATAGTCGAGTCTCATCGCGCGATAGAAGACGATGCCGTCGAACCGGTCCTCGTCGACATAGCGCAGGAAATTGGCCGTCGTGATCGGTGCCCGCTCCGTCTCCAGCTCCACAGTGATGTCGCCCGCCGTCGTCTCCAGCACGACGAGTTCGGTCGCGGGAGCAGGGAAAGCATCGGTGTCGGCGTCCTGCGCGGCGAGGGGCGCGGCGAACAGGGCGAGGGCGGCAAGAGCGAGTCGATTAGTCATGCCCCGCACCATGCCACGGAGGACATTCAGATCACACCCGCGATCAGTCCGCGCTCGGCTGCTTCCTCGCAGGGGATGTACCAATTGTCCGGTGCCTTCTCGCGGACCTCTTCGAAATCCACTTCGGAATTCTCGGTGATCTCGCGGAATCCCATTTCCTCGATGTCGATCGAATGCTCGATTTCGTTCAGCGCGGCCTTCAGCTGCGCGATGCAGCTCCGCAAGGGACCGTTGAGATTGATCGTCTTGGCGATCTGGCGCTCGTGCAGCAGGATGCTCGAGCCTTTGGTGAAATACCGGCACTCGACCGGAAATCCCGCCATGAAGGTCGCCCCGGCGGAATAGACCGCCGCCTTGCCGAGGAAATAGATCGTCCGTCCGGCATCGCGGATCAGGCGCACGTCGTCCGCCATGGCGCGGGCGACTTCGGGATTGCCGCCCAGGGTCGTCATGGCAATCACCAGCGGCCCATCCTGCGGCGCAGCGCTGAGCTGGTTGCGGAATTCGGCATACATTGCCTCGTCGACGCTCCCGATGAGTCGCAACTGCGGCGCTGTCAGGATTTTCTGGCGGTCGGTGTCGTTCATCGGGTCGCTTGGTCCTTTTGCAGATCGCAAGGGCTTAGCGTTCCGCTCCGAACTGTGTTCCATGCTATGCTATCCGCATAAAAGGTTTACATGCGTAGTCGAGCTGGCTACAAGCGTAATCGATACAGATTACCCTCAGGGAGCAGATGGATGGCAAAGCGCAACGACGCGCCCGGTGACCGGATCAGCGAAGCCGAACATGCGGTGATGGAGGTGCTGTGGAAAAACAGCCCCATGAGTGCATCGGACGTGTGCGATCGGGTCTGCGCGCAGCGTGACTGGTCGATGCCGACCGTCAAGACGCTGCTAAGCCGTCTGGTGTCGAAAGGCGCACTGGGGACGGAGCCGCTGGGCCGCAAGTTCCTTTACCACCCGCTTATCGAACGGTCCGACTATGTCGGCACCGAATCGCGCCGCCTCGTCGAACGCCTGTTCGGCGGCCGTGCGGCCCCGCTGTTCGCGCATCTCGCGGAGAACGAGGCGCTCAGCGACAAGGATCTCGACGAGATCGAAGCGCTCTTGAGGGAGATGCGCAAATGACCGAGCTTTTGCGAGAATATTGGGACTGGTTCCTGCTCGATACGCTTTTATGGACAGGCGCGCTGATCGCGCTGGTGCTGCTGGTCCGCCGACCGGTCGCGCGCCATCTGGGGGCAGGCGCGGCTTATGCGCTTTGGGCCCTGCCGGCCCTGCGCCTTGTCATCCCGCCGATGACGCTGCCGGCGTGGATGGCGCCGACGACACCGGCCCCCGCTGCCGAGCCGATGGCTTTCGAGCCTGGCATAGCCGCGGAGCCGCAGTTCGCTGCCTTTACGCCTGCGGAGATGGTGGCACCGCTGCACTCGCTGCCCGAGCCCACCGATTTCATGACGCCGCTGGCGTTGATCTGGCTGCTCGGTGCAAGCATCTTCCTCGTTCGCCGCTTCTGGCTTTATGCCCGATTGCGCGAGGAGCTGCTGGAAGACGCGGTGCCGGTGGGCGAGGTCGGGAAAATCCGCCTGGTCGAAACGCCCGCTATCTCGGGCCCGCTGGCCTTCGGCGTACTCGACAAGGTGATTGCGCTGCCGTCAGGCTTCATGACCGCGCGCGACCGCATCGCCCGCGATCTCGCGATCGAGCATGAGCTGGCCCATCATCGCGGGCACGACCTGCTCGCCAACATACTCTTGCAGCCGCTGTTCGCCGCGCACTGGTTCAACCCGCTCGGATATATGGGCTGGACCGCATTGCGCCGCGACCAGGAAGCTGCCTGCGACGGCCGCGTCGTCGCCGCTCGTCCTCGCGAGGAGCGTGCGGTCTACGCCGGAGTGATCGCTGATTTTGCACGCCGTCCGCAGGCAGCCCCGCGCCCCGCGCTTGCTGCCCCGATGGCGTGCCCGGTTTTGGGGGACAAATCCATCATTCACCGTTTGAGGAATTTGTCCATGGAAGACGTATCGAACCGCCGCCGCATGGTTGCGCGCTCCGCCATCGCCGCTTCGTTGCTGGCGCTGCCGATGACAGCAACGATCGGCTATTCGGCTGCAGTCGCAGCACCTGCCGAAGACGAAGAAGCTGTCGCCGCGCTCCTGCCGGAAATGCCGCTGGCTCCCCCGGTGCCGCAAGCGGCTCTGCCGCCGGAAGCTCCGCTGGCACCCGAGCCGCCTGCACCACCAGAGGGATGGAGCGCGGACGAGCGCGAGGAATTGCGCGAAGAGCTGCGCGAGCAGCGCTTGGAGCGCCAGGAGCAGCGCCGCGAGTGGCGCGAACAGCAGCAGGAGGAGCTCCGCGAAGCTCGCCTCGAGGCTCGTCAAGAACGGGCAGAGGGCCGCAAGGAGTGGGCGCGCGGACGCGTCGCCTATGCCGAGGGTCGCAAGCAGTGGGCCGAGGGCCGCGTCCAGTGGGCGGAAGGCCGCGTGCAGCATGCCGTCGCGCGGCAGGACCGCGCCGAAGCGCACGCCTATGCGATGAGCGATGCCGAGATCAAAGAGATCGAGAAATCGGTCGAGCTGGCCATGCGGCACGTTCCCGAAGTGGTGGAATCCTGCCGCTATCCCGATGCGCCGGTGACCAGCATCGAGGGCCGCGACGGCCGTGTGACGATGTATATCTGCGAGACGGCCGGCGACCGTTTGGCTCTCAAGGCGCTGAAGCAGGCGCGGGCAGGGATTGCCCACAGCACCAACCTTTCCGCCGAAACGCGCCGCGAGGTGCTGCGCGACCTCGACCGTGAGATTGCCGAACTCTCTCGCTAAAGGTTCGTGAGAACGAGCTGGAGGCGGCCATCGTATTCCCGATGGCCGCCTTTTTCGCGACGTCAGCCGACGTTGGTGATGTTGTCGCAGGCGCGGTCGTCGCCCTGCAGCCCGAGCCGTAGAGCCTCGCTGCGCTGGCGGCTGGTGCCGTGTGTGAAGTTGTCGCTCGACACACGCCCGCCGGTCAGCCGGTCGTCGCCGATCGCGGCCGCGGCCTGCATGCCTTCCTCGATATCGCCCGGCTCGATGAGATTGCGGTTCTTTCCAGCCCAGACGCCGGCATAGCAATCGGCCTGCAATTCCATCAGCACGCTGAGCTGGTTTGCCCGGCGCGGGTTCTGCTGTTGCGCACTGCGGATCTGTCCGGAGATGCCAGTGATGGTCTGGATGTGGTGGCCGTATTCGTGCGCAACGACATAGAGACGTGCGAAGTCACCCTCGTTGCCCGCCATCTGCGCCAGTTGGTCATAAAAGCTCGTGTCGATATATATGCGCTGATCAGCGGGGCAGTAGAACGGACCCATTCCGCTGGACGCAGGACCGCACTCGGTCTGAAAACGTCCGCTGGCAAAACGCAAGCCGGGTTCCTGAAACCTCTCACCGAAGCCTTGCTCCTGGAAAGTCCGCGCCCAGGTTTCGTTCAGCGAAAGCAATGCATTGCAGGTTTCGGTGGCGTATTGGTTCGACGTGCAGAGCGCCTGTTCGTCCTGCGTACCCGGCTCTTGCGAGGCCTGGCTCTGCTGGACGCTTTCGACGGTTGCTGCGGTCTGCATCGGATCGAGACCGAACACGAAATACCCAAGCGCTGCGATGATGATAGTGCCGCAACCAAGGCCGCCAGCCTTGCCGACGCCGCCCCCGGCGCTGCCCACATCGATCTTGCTGGTATCGAACGGATTGAGACGCATCGCTTCCCCCATTGTCTGGCCGCTTTACAGCGCACCCCTTGTGCGCGATGGCCGTCGCATTGTCACTATAACGCCCGGAGGCTCAAATGTTTCTTCAAGGTAAGCGCGCGCTCGTCACCGGATCGACCAGCGGAATTGGCCTGGCCATCGCGCGGGCGCTGCATGGCGAAGGGGCGGAGGTGATCCTCAACGGTTTCGGCGACGAGAGGGAGATTGCGACCTTGCGCGAGGAACTGGGCGACGCGGCGCATTACGGAGCGGACCTGACCGATGTCGCCGCGGTAGAAGCGATGATGGCCGATGCGGGCGCAATCGACATCCTCGTCAACAATGCAGGTGTCCAGCATGTCTCGCCGGTAGAGGACTTCCCGGTCGACAAGTGGAACCTCATCATCGCGTTGAATCTCACCGCCGCATTCCACACGACGCGGCTGGCCGTACCCGGAATGAAGGCGAAGGGCTGGGGGCGGATCATCAACACCGCCAGCGCACATTCAAAGGTCGCGAGCCCGTTCAAGAGCGCATATAATGCCAGCAAGCACGGCATCGCGGGCTTCACCAAGACCATCGCCCTCGAACTCGCCGAGCACGGCGTGACCGCCAATTGCATCAGCCCCGGCTATGTCTGGACCCCGCTGATCGAGGGCCAGATCCCCGACACGATGAAGGCTCGCGGCCTGTCCCGCGAAGAGGTCATCAACGACGTGCTGCTGGTGAAACAGGCGACGAAGAAATTCGTCCAGCCCGAAGAAGTCGGCGCACTCGCTGCATTCCTGTGCCGCGACGAGGCGCAGAATGTGAACGGCGCGAACTGGAGCGTCGACGGCGGTTGGACGGCGGAGTGAGACACTAGCGCCAGCCCCTATCCGTCGTTACATGGGCCGCCACATTCCTCCCGGCAGGCGATTCTCCACGTGGCAAATTTCGACATCCCCCTCGGCCTTACTTTCGACGACGTCCTGCTGGTCCCGGCGGAGAGCGAAATCCTGCCGTCGATGGCCAAGACCGCCACGCAGCTGACCCGCGAGATCGGGCTCAGTATCCCGGTCATCTCCAGTGCGATGGATACGGTGACCGAGGCGGATATGGCGATCGCCATGGCGCAGCTGGGCGGGATCGGCGTGCTCCACCGCAATTTCGAGGTCGAGGACCAGGCTGCTGCCGTGCGCGCGGTAAAGCGCTATGAAAGCGGCATGGTGGTCAATCCGATCACCATCAATCCCGACGCCACGTTGGGCGAGGCGCAGGACATCATGGCGAAGAACCGCATCAGCGGCATTCCCGTGACCGACCGCGGCGGCAAGCTCGTGGGCATTCTGACCAATCGCGACGTTCGCTTTGCTGAAAATGCGCAGCAACCGGTCAAGGAACTGATGACCACCGACAACCTCGCCACCGTGCCGCTCGGCACCGGGCAGGACGAGGCGCGCAAGCTGCTGCACCAGCGCCGGATCGAGAAGCTGCTGGTCGTCGACGACAGCGGCCGCTGCGTCGGCCTGATCACGGTCAAGGATATCGAGAAGGCGGTCGCCTATCCCGAAGCGACGAAGGACGAGCAGGGCCGCCTGCGCGTCGCCGCGGCGACGACTGTGGGCGACAAGGGCTTCGAGCGGACCGAGGTGCTGATCGATGCCGGGGTGGATGTGGTCGTCATCGACACCGCGCATGGCCATAACAAGGATGTCGCGCGCTCGGTCGAGCGGGTGAAGAAACTGTCGAACAGCGTGCAGGTCATCGCCGGCAATATCGCGACGGGCGAGGCTGCCAAGGCACTGGCCGGCGCGGGCGCCGATGCCGTGAAGGTCGGCATCGGGCCGGGTTCGATCTGCACCACGCGCGTGGTCGCAGGCGTTGGCGTGCCGCAGCTCACCGCGATCATGGACTGCGTCGAGGAAGCTGCAAAGCATGGCGTCCCGGCGATTGCCGACGGCGGCCTGCGGACCAGCGGCGATGCGGCCAAGGCGCTTGCCGCCGGGGCCTCCACCATCATGATCGGATCGATGTTGGCGGGTACCGAGGAAGCACCGGGCGAAACCTTCATATATCAGGGCCGCAGTTACAAGGCTTATCGCGGGATGGGCAGCGTCGGCGCGATGGCGCGTGGCAGCGCCGACCGCTATTTCCAGGCCGACGTCAGCCAGCAGAAGCTGGTGCCCGAAGGCATAGAGGGGCAGGTGCCGTACAAGGGGCCTGCGAGCGCCGTCGTCCACCAACTCGTCGGCGGGATCAAGGCGGCGATGGGCTATACTGGCAGCGCCACCATCGAGGAACTCAAGCGAGCGAAATTCGTGCGTATCACCAACGCCGGTCTGACCGAGAGCCACGTCCACGACGTGTCGATCACCCGCGAGGCACCGAACTATCCGACGCGCTGATCGCCGGACCGCGACATGACGCCTGCCGCGCGGGTCCAGACCGCTATCGAACTGCTCGACGCGATCATCGCTTCTGCGCGTGCGAAAGGCGCGCCGGCTGACCGCATTCTGGCGGAATGGTTCCGCAATAACCGCTTTGCCGGGTCGAAGGACCGCCGCGCCATCCGCGAGCTGGTGTTCGGCGCCATTCGCGCCTGCGGACCGGTGCCGGAGACGGGCAGGGCGGCCATGCTGCGTCTTGCCGAAACCGACCCGGCTATCGCGCCGCTGTTCGACGGGTCGAAATATGGACCGTCCGCGCTCGGTGCCGATGAGGCGGCAGCAGAGGGCGGGATCGCGCCCGAATGGCTGGAGCGGAAGCTCGCCGCCTCGCAGATCGCGGGTGACGAAGCCGCAGCGCTGCTCGACCGCGCTCCGCTCGACCTGCGGGTAAACACACTCAAGGCCGATCGCGCGAGTTTGCAGCTGCCGGTCGAAAGCCACCCCACCGATGCGCCGAACGGCCTGCGGCTCGAACCCGGCACGCCGGTCGAACAATGGGAGGCGTTCCGCGACGGACGGATCGAAGTACAGGATACGGGCTCGCAGATCGCCTGCCTCGCGGTAGGCGCGCAGCCGGGCGAGACGGTGATCGACCTGTGCGCCGGGGCGGGCGGCAAGACTCTTGCGCTCGCTGCGACGATGGACAATCTCGGCACGCTCGTCGCCGCCGATACCGATCGCAACCGCCTGTCGCGCCTTGGTCCGCGGGCGGAGCGGGCGGGCGTGACCAACATCGAAACCCGCCTGCTCGACCCGAAGAAGGAGCGCGAAGCGCTGTCCGATCTGATGGGCAAGGCCGATGCGGTGCTGGTCGATGCACCGTGCTCTGGGACGGGGACATGGCGGCGCAATCCCGAAGCGCGCTGGCGGCTGGACGAGGCGGAGCTGGCGCGTCTCGCCGAAGTGCAGTCCTATCTGCTCGATCTGGCGCGAGAGCTCGTGCGGCCCGGCGGACGTATCGTCTATGTCACCTGCTCGCTGCTGGATGAGGAGGGGGCGGACCAGTTCGAGGCCTTCCTGGCGCGGGACGATGATCTCGAAGCTCAGCCTCCGGCGCTGCCTGCCGGTCGCCCGCGCGGGAACGGGGTTCGGCTCACACCGTATCACGATGGAACCGACGGATTTTTCATCGCCTGTGCAGGAAGGGCATGATACCACGCGTGTCATGGCCGAACCGTCAGCCCCTGCACGCCGATCCCCGATGGAGACGATAATGCGCTTTGCCCCAGCCGCCGCTGCCCTTTCCCTGGCTCTCGCCATGACGGCCAGCGTGGGTTGGAGTGCGGAGCGCGATCCCGATCCGCGCGCGGCCATGCTGATTGCAGAGGGGCAGACCGCGCTGCAGGGCGGCGACGTCCAGGGCGCCATCGATGCCTACGAGGCCGCGTTGGTCGTCGATCCGGGCTACACGCCGCTTTACCTGCGTCTCGCCGAAGCTGCCCGTGCGGACGAGATGCAGGGCAAGGCCATCCGCTACTATCGCGAAGTGCTGAACCGTGAACCGCGCAATTACGCTGCGATGTCGGGCGAGGGCGAGGCGCTGCTCGAAAAGGGCGCGCTGGAAAAGGCCCGCGCCAATCTCGCGCGGCTGGAATCGGCCTGCGGCAAGAGCTGCCCCGAAACGCAGCAACTCGCCGCCGCATTGGCGATCGGCCCGAAGCAGGCGGTGCAGACGGCCGAGGCGACGATCACTTTGGAGCCGCAGCCGCAGTCTAACTGACCGCCGGCTAATTGACGCTCAGACGAGTTCCCGAAACGCGTCCAGCACCGCGCGGTAGACGCGCTTCTTGAACGGCACGATCAGCTCCGGCAGGTCTTCCGGATCGGCCCATTTCCAATCGCAGAACTCGGGTGGATCGTGCGCTTCGAGGTCGACGTCGGCGTCGGTTCCGGAGAAGCGGGCGAGATACCAGACCTGCTCCTGCCCGCGATATTTGCCGCCCCACAGCTTGCCCATGAGTTCCTCGGGCAGGTCGTAACGGATCGGTTCTTTCGTGCTGTCGAGCAGGGTGACGTGCTCTGCGCGCACGCCGGTTTCCTCGGCCAGTTCGCGAAAGGCCGCTTCCTGCAGATCCTCGCCCTCGTCGACGCCGCCCTGCGGCATCTGCCACCAATCGCCTTCCTTGTTGTCGATGCGGCGGCCCACGAAGACCTTGCCTTGGGCATTCACCAGCATCACACCCACGCAGGGCCGGTATGCAAGCGGTTCGTTCACTTGTAGCGCTCCACCATCAGTTTGGTCGCGTCGAGAAAGGCTTCCAGATCGCGTTGTCCGCTCGGGATTGCCTTCCGCAGGGTTGTGAAACCGTGAATGATTCCTGGAAATTCGAGATAGACGACTTCGGTTCCCAGACCGACCAGGTGTGAGGCGTATTCACGGCCGCTATCGCGCAAGGGATCGAGGCCCGCCGTGCAGACCACGGTCGGCGGCGTGTTCGAGCAGTCGCCGACCATCGGCGTGTGGCGCGGATCGTTGGCGTCGCCGCCATATTGCTCGGTAAACCAGCTCATCGCCGCGCCGGTCAGCAGAAAGCCTTCCGCGAAGGCGGCAAGGCTGGAGTGCTGCGATACGTCGCTCGCCACCGGATAGATCGGGGCCTGCACGATCACCGGCGCATCCGCCGGCTCGTTCATCAGCTGGTTGGTAGTGACGATGGTCAGGTTTCCGCCCGCGCTGTCCCCGGTGATGACCAGCCCGGTGATCTCACGGCCGAGCTCGGCGGGCGATGAGGCGACCCAGCGGGCCGCCGCTTCGCAATCGTCGGGGGCGGCTGGGAAGGTGTGTTCGGGGGCGAGGCGATAGTCGACCGACACCACTGGCAGGTCGAGGTGATGCGAGATCTCGCTGCACAGGGCGTGATACACGTCGAGATCGCCGATCACGAAGCCGCCGCCATGGATGAAGATCACGCAAGGGCCGGCCTCGCGGCTTTCCTTCGTGTCGTAGAAGCGCAGCGGGATTTCGCCCGCTGGCCCGGGACAGGTCAGGTCCTTGATTACTGCCAGCTTGCGCGGCTCGCTCTCGGCCACGGCGCCCAGCGCTTTCATCTGTTGGCGACCCTCGATCGCGCCGACTTCTTCCACGCTCTGTCCGCCCATCTGTTCCAGCATGTCGAGGAAGCCCCGCACATCGTCGCGGACATAGTGTTCGGTGTCTGCCATCATCTCTCTCCCATTCTCGTTGCGTTTCGAGACTTACCGTATCGGCTGCGCTTTTCCACCGTGCATTTTCTCGCTAGCAGAGAATCTTGATTGCGAGAGGATAGGGTGCCTCCTAGGTGCGGCTCCCCAATGGAAAAGGCACGCGGATCATGCGTGCCAGACAAGGATTTACGGATGGCAACAGCCGCCACCACGCCGCAGGACTCCGCGTCCTCCACCCCCGATGCCATCGTCGTCCGCTTCGCCGGGGACTCGGGTGACGGGATGCAGCTGACGGGAGGCCAGTTCACGTTGTCGACCGCGCTGGCGGGCAACGACCTTGCGACCTTCCCCGATTTTCCTGCCGAAATCCGCGCGCCGCAGGGCACGCTATTCGGTGTGTCTGCCTTCCAGATCAACTTCGGCAGCCGGCAGATCAACACGGCGGGCGATGCGCCCGATGTGCTGGTGGCGATGAACCCGGCGGCGCTGAAGGTGAACCTCGCGGCGCTGAAGCCCGGCGGCCTGATCATCGCCGACACCGGTGCCTTTACGAAGCGCAATCTCGACAAGGCGCATTACGAAGCCAATCCGCTGGAGGACGACAGTCTCGCCAAATTCGACGTGCTGGCCTTCGACATCAGCGAGAAGACGATCGAGGCGGTCAAGCCCTTCGGCCTCGGCAACAAGGATGCGCTGCGCTCCAAGAATATGTGGACGCTGGGCCTCGCGCTGTGGATGTTCGGCCGGCCGAGAAAGCCGATCCACGACTGGCTGAAGGCCAAGTTCAAATCCAAGCCCGACATTGCCGACGCCAATATCGCGGCGCTAGATGCGGGCCATGCTTTCGGCGAAACGGCGGAGCTGTCCGGCCCGATGCGGCAGATGGAAATGCCGCCGGTCCAAAGCGAGCCGGGGCTCTATCGCACTATTACCGGCGCGGAAGCCGTGTCGCTGGGCCTGGTGGCGGGCGCGCAGTTGGCCGAGCTGCCGATGTTCTTCGGCGGCTATCCGATCACGCCCGCCAGCGCGATCCTCCACCACCTCGCGCGGCTCAAGGAATACGGCGTCACGACTTTCCAGGCGGAGGACGAGATCGCCGCGATCTGCGCCGCCATCGGGGCGAGCTATGCCGGTCAGCTGGGCGTCACCAGCTCGTCCGGGCCGGGCATCGCGCTGAAGACGGAAGCCATCGGGCTCGGCATCATGACCGAGCTGCCGCTGGTGATCGTCAATTCGCAACGCGGCGGGCCGAGCACCGGCCTGCCGACCAAGACCGAGCAGAGCGACCTCTATCAGGCCGTCTATGGCCGCAATGGCGATGCGCCGATGCCGGTGATCGCAGCGCGCAGCCCGTCCGACGCGTTCGAGGTGGCCATCGAGGCTTGCCGCATCGCGACCGAATATATGACCCCGGTCATGCTGCTGACCGATGGCTACATCGCCAATGCCGCCGAACCGTGGAAGGTGCCGAACCCGGCCGATTTCACGCCGTTTCCCGCGCAATTCCTCACCGAACCGCGCGGCGAGCAGTTGCTGCCCTACAAGCGCAACGAAAAGGGCGCTCGCCCCTGGATCAAGCCCGGCACGCCCGGCATGATGCACCGTATCGGCGGAATCGAGAAGCACGAGGAAACGGGCAATATCGACTATTCGCCCGACAACCACCAGCGCATGACCGACCTGCGCAAGGCGAAGATCGAGAACATTACCGTGCCCGACCAAGAGGTCGCGCTGGGCGAGATGTCCGGCACGCTCGCCGTGGTCGGCTGGGGCAGCACCTACGGCCCGATCCATCAGGCCGTGCGCCGCAGCATCGCCAAGGGCTGCTCGGTCAGTCACATCCACGTGCGCCATATCTGGCCGATGCCGAAGAACCTCGGCGAGTTGCTCAAGGGCTTCGACCATGTGCTGGTGCCGGAAATGAACACTGGCCAGTTCAAGACCGTGCTGCGCGACCAGTTCCTCGTCGACGCGCAACCGCTCACCAAGACCAGCGGCCAGCCCTTCCAGATTGCCGAACTGGAAGCGGAGATCGCGAAATATTTCGACGGCATCGAAGGCAATGAGGGTGGCGAGGTCGCAGTCAATGACCAGCAGCTTCCCAGCCCTGTTGCGGAGAACGACTGATGAACGCACCGGTTAAGATCGAAACCACGCTCAAGGACTGGGAAACCGACCAGGAGGTTCGCTGGTGCCCCGGGTGCGGCGACTATGCCATCCTCAAAGCCGTGCAGCGCACGCTGCCGCAGCTGGGTGCGGATCCGGCGAACACGGTGTTCATCAGCGGCATCGGCTGTTCGAGCCGTTTCCCGTACTACATCGAGAGCTACGGCTTCCACACCATCCACGGCCGCGCGCCGGCCTTTGCGACGGGGGCCAAGCTCGCCAATCCGGAGCTCGACATCTGGCTGGTGACGGGCGACGGAGATGGCCTTTCCATCGGTGGCAATCACCTGATGCATGTCCTGCGCCGCAACGTGAACATGCAGATCATGCTGTTCAACAACGAGATTTATGGTCTCACCAAGGGCCAGGCCTCGCCCACCAGCCGCGAAGGGACCAAGTCGCCCTCGACGCCGATCGGCAGTTACGACCACCCGGCTCGCCCGGCGGCCTTCGCGCTCGGCAGCGGTGCGCGCTTCATCGGGCGCGGGTTCGATGTGTCGAAGCATTTGCCCGACGTGCTCAAGGCCGCCCATGCGCACAAGGGCGCGGCGTTTATCGAGATTTTCCAGAACTGCATCGTCTACAACAAGGACGTGTTCGACGATTTTGCCGCACCGAAAGGCGCGGAGGATCGCCAGCTGTGGCTTGAGAATGGCAAACCAATGCTGTTCGCCAAGGACACGAAGGGCCTTGCGCTCAACCGCGAGACGCTCGGCCTCGAAGTAGTCGATGTGACAGACGGCGATTGGGAAAGCGCGGGCGTGATCGTCCACGACGTCACCAACCGTTCGGTCGCGCATATGCTGATCGAAATGCCCTTCGGCCCGTTCCCCATGGCGCTCGGCGTGCTCTACGACGATCCGCGTCCGACCTTCGAGGATGCGGTTACTGAGGAACGCGAGCGGGCCAGCGCGGGCAAGGAAGCGAACCTCGCCAAGCTGCTCGGCACGGGGCAGACCTGGACGGTCAGCGGGACGGCGCAGGACCCCATCTAGGCCGGGGCCGATCTAGGCAGGGACCGGGTCTTCCCCCGGTTCTTCAATCTGGTGGCGTTCCTGCAACCGGGTGGCGATGAGGCCCATCGCCAAGGCCCAGCTGGCCCCGACCGTCCAGCCGCCGAGTACGTCGGTCGGGTAATGGACGCCCAGATATAACCGGCTGAACCCGATGGCGAGCACCAGCAGCGCCGCTGTGCCGATGGTGAATATGCGCGCACGGCGCTCGTCGAAGCTGCGCGAAATCATGACTGCCAGCGTCAGGTAGACGATGGCGCTGTTCATCGAATGGCCGCTTGGAAAGCTGAGCGAAGTTACCTCGACGAGATGCGGCACCACTTCGGGCCGTTCGCGCGCGAACAGGCTTTTGAGCAATTTGCCCATCACCGCCCCGCCGCCGGTAGCCAGCGCGGTGTAGAGCGCCTGCTTCACGCGGCCGCGCATCAGCAGGAACGCGATCGCAAGCGCGGAGACCAGCGTCAGCACGGTCACCCCGCCGAGCGCGGTTATGTCACGCATGGAATCGAGCAGCCATGACGGGCCGATCGGGGTGGCGAGGTCCCCCGGTATGCGGAGCGACTTGAGGAAAGCGATGTCGAAGGCCTGCGTGTCGTCTTCTAGCATCTCGCCGGCCAGCTTGATGAACCCGCCGACCAGCGCGGCGCCGACCAGAAGACCGATCAGCAGGCCCTGTTCGCGGTGGATATAGGTCTTGAGGGTGGATAGCTGCACGGCCGGTCCTTTGCGATGGTGCGGCGATAACGCATGGGTGGCCGAGGTTATCCGACAGGAGAGATACGCTGGACAATCTGACCCACTCCCTCGTCGGGGCGCTGATCGGGCAGGCTGGGCTCAAGAAGAAGACCGGCCTGGCCATGCCCGCGCTGATCATCGGGGCGAACCTGCCCGATGTGGATGCGGCGTGCTTCCTGTGGCTCGACGGGGTGGAGCATCTCGGCTTCCGGCGGGGGATCACCCACGGCCCGCCCGCTTGGCTACTGCTGCCGCTCGTGCTGGCGGGGTTGCTCTACGGGTTCGACCGCTGGCAGGCGAAACGCGGCACACGGCCAGCGGCGCGGCTGCCGGTGAGCTTCAAATGGCTCTACCTGCTCGGCTTCATCGGTTGCCTGACGCACCCGGCGCTCGACTGGCTCAATGTCTACGGCATCCGCCTGCTGGAGCCGTTCTCCAGCCGCTGGTTCTACGGTGACACGCTGTTCATCATTGACGTGTGGTTGTGGGGGCTGATGGGCTTCGCCACGTGGTTCTCGCTCCGCCGCGAGAAGCGGGGCGGGGAGTGGCGACGGCCTGCGCGTATCGCGCTGAGCGTGGCGCTGGCGTACATCGGGGTGAATGGGGCGATCACGGCATACGATAGAGCTAAATACGGGAACCAGCTCAGTTCCGATGCAGAGTATATTTCGAGTCCTCTACCGCTCAAATTTTGGGAGAGAGAACAGATTATCGGACGTGATCACGATGTTTGGTACACTCTTAGGTCGCTAGCTCCGGGAGGGCCGATTGAGAAGGGCCTCGAATTGCCGGTACCATCGAATCGATGTGCATGGCCGTCATCAGAACAGCTGGCTAGAGCTGGCAGCCAGTCGCGGGCTTTTCTCTTCTGGTCCCGCGCACCCTTTGCCGAGCAAGCACCCGACGGCTCCGTCTTGCTCCGAGATGCGCGCTTCTACGATCCGCGTGCGCGTGACCGCTTCACCGTCGCGCTGCCCGATGTGACGTGCGAGGAACTTCCCGCGCGCTGATCCCGTTGCCTCGCCAAAGGGGAACCCATGACTTCACCACAGATCGTCTGGCTGCGGCGCGACTTGCGCATGAAGGATCAACCCGCGCTCTATGCCGCCGCGCAGGCAGGGCCGGTTATTCCGGTCTACATTCTCGACGAGGAGCGTGCAGGCGACCGCAAGCTGGGCGGGGCGCATCGCTGGTGGTTGCATCATTCGCTGGAGGACCTCGCGAAGAGCTATGGTCGGCGGAATGCGCAGATCGTGATGCGCCGGGGCGATAGCGTCTCCGTGTTGCAGGGCATCGCGCGGGAAACCGGGGCGAGCGCGATCCACGCCAACCGTCATTACGAACCCTGGCACCGCGAGGCCGAGGAAGACCTGCACGATGCGCTGAAGGACAGCGAGTGCGAGCTTGTGCTGCACGACGGCAACTACCTCCTTCCCCCCGGCACGGCGCGCACCGGCGGCGGCGATCCCTACAAGATCTACACGCCCTTCATGCGGGCGGTGAAAGAGCTGCTGCCCCCGCGCGACGAGTTGCCGGAGCCGGACACGATCTCGCAGCCCTCCGACATGCCGGAAAGCGACGACCTCTCCGACTGGGAGCTGCTGCCGAACAAGCCCGATTGGGCAGGCGGCCTGCGCGATTTCTGGACCGTGGGCGAGGATGCGGCGCACGAGCGGCTCGACTGGTGGGCCGATCACGTCGGCGGCTATGACGACGGGCGCAATCTGCCGAGCGAGGATGCGACCTCCAAGATGTCCCCGCACCTCCACTGGGGCGAAATCTCGCCGGTCAGCATCTGGCACCGCATGAAGGACATGCGCTCCGACGGGTGGCAGGTCTACGAGAAGGAGCTGATCTGGCGCGACTATGCGCAGAACGTCATCTGCCAGTTCCCGAACTATCCCGAAGAAAGCTACCGCGATTACGACGAGCAAACGCTGTGGCGGAACCCCAATCGCGGGCACGTGATCCAGTCCGAACTGGAGGCGTGGCAGCAGGGGCGGACCGGCTATCCGATCGTCGATGCCGGCATGCGCCAGCTATGGCAGACCGGCTGGATGCACAATCGCGTCCGCATGATCGCGGCCAGTTTCCTCATCAAGCACCTGCTGATCGACTGGCGCCATGGCGAGCGCTGGTTCTGGGACACGCTGGTCGATGGCGACTATGCCAGCAACGGCACCAACTGGCAGTGGGTCAGCGGCACCGGCGTCGACAGCAACATGTTCCCGCGCATAATGGCCCCGCTCAGCCAGAGCGAGAAGTTCGACGCGGCGGAATATATCCGCGAATACGTGCCGGAGCTTGCCGATCTCGACGACGAGCACATCCACGATCCCGGCGACGAGCACCGGCCGGAGGATTATCCGGAGAAGCTGATCCGCCACAAGGAAGCCCGCGAGCGCGCGCTGCAGGCCTATCGGGACAGCAAGGACTGACGCTGGGCATCGATGAAGCGCCGGGTGGCCTGCTGCACATCGGCGAAGGTCAGCCTCGCAAAATCCATGCCTTCTGCAGCAGCGTTCATCGCGTCGCGGTCGTTAACGTGCGGGAAGGGTTGATCGGGCACCGGCATGCCGAGGAACCGGCACAGCGGCTCCCATCCGTCCTTCGCCTCGAACTCCAGCAAACGATCGGGCGCGATGGTCTTGCGAACCTCGTCGCCATAGCGCTCGAAATGCCGAACCATCGCCTGCCGTTCGAGCCGCAGTCCGAACGGCGGATTGGCCAGCGCCGCCGGCGCTAGGGATGAGCGGAGCATGAAGCGGACGTGCTCCGCACTGCCGACGGTCTCCATAACGGATTCGTACCACCGCACAGGATCTCGCCGCGTCAGGATGACCTTGGCTTGCGGGAAGCGCTTGGCGAGCTGCTTCCACAATGCGCAGGACGGTGCGTCGAGCGTGGCATGATACTCCGCCCACAGCGGATCGAGCAGCCCCGGACGCGCTCGCGCGAAGGTCCAGCGCCAGCGATGCTCGGGGTGCAGGATCAGCTCGCTCATGTGGTAGCAGCGGGCGAAGCCCAGCATTTCGAGCGCGAATTTCAGCGAGAGCGTGCCGGTACGCGGCAGAGCCGCTCCGACGATCTGCAATGCCATCCCGCTAATCTCCCCGATGTCGGCAAAGCCGGGTCTTGCACGGTTCGCGCGCCGACTCCATAGGCCCTCGCATGGCGACGCGCGTGCGACACGAAACGGACAGGGGTATCCGGTTGACCGAAGGGGCGCAGCGCTTCGCGAGGCGGCCCGGCCTGTTCGCGCGGATGGTTGCGCCGGGGGTCGAGAAGATCCTCGACAGGATCGACCGGGCACTGGTCTCCGGCACGATCCACGGCACGCTGCCTGACGGCACGCCGCGCACGCTCGGCGGCCGCGCGCCGGGGTTCGAATGCACGGTCGAGCTGCGGAGCTATAACGCGCTGCTGCGGCTGGCCAGCAATGGGTCGGTCGGCTGGTATCAGGCTTGGGAGGCGGGCGAATGGTGGAGCCCCGACCCCGTGCCGCTGTTCGCGCTGTTCATGCAGCATGCGACGCGGCTGGGGGACACGGCACGCGCGAAGGGGCCGTTCCGCCACGCGCTGAAGCTGGCGCATCTGTTCAACCGCAACACGCATGAAGGCGCGCAGAAGAACATCAGCGCGCATTACGACCTTGGCAATGATTTCTACGAGGCATGGCTCGATCCGACGATGAGCTATTCCTCCGGGCTCGACGTCACGGCGGACGGGCTGGAAGCAGCGCAGAAGCGCAAGTGGGACGCGCTGGCGTCACGCATTGGCGATGCCGCCACGGTGCTCGAGATCGGCTGCGGCTGGGGCGCACTGGCTGGCGATCTGGCGCGGCGAGGCGGTGACGTCACCGCCATCAGCCTTTCGGGCGAACAGCTCGACTGGGCGAGGGCACGCCACAGCGACGCCATCGATTTCCGCAGGCAGGACTATCGCGACACGGCCGGCAGCTATGACGCCATCGTGTCGGTCGAGATGGTCGAGGCGCTGGGCCGCGAATACTGGCCGACCTTCATGGATTGCATCGCCCGCAATCTGAAACCGGGCGGGCGCGCGGCGATCCAGTATATCTCGATCCACGATGACATCTTCGAGGATTACGCGGCGAGCGCCGACTTCATCCAGGCCTATATCTTTCCCGGCGGCCTGCTGATCCGCACCAGCGAATTCCGCAGGCTGGCCGAAGAACGCGGCCTCGCATGGCAGGACCAGCACGATTTCGGGCTCGACTATGCCGAGACGCTGAAAGCGTGGCGTCAGAACTTCGATGTTGCGGCCCGCGAAGGGCGCCTTCCCGTCGGGTTCGACCGCGAATTTTGCGAGCTGTGGCGCTATTACCTGATGTATTGCGAAGGGGGTTTTCGCGGTGGCGGGATCGATGTGCATCAGGTTACTCTGGTGAAAGAGGGAGAATGAGGATGCGAGCACTTCTGGCTTCGACGCTGGCGATTGCGCTGGCGGGATGCGCGACGGCTTACGATAGCGATGCACCGGTCGCGGCGGCAGCGGCCGTCACGCAAAGCATGCCCGAGCAGATGGCGAGCATGGATCCGGGCGACTCGATCTTGTTCTGGGACGATGCGCGCCGCTCGGCGGCCTTCCGCGACATGGAAAGTCTTTTCCCGGGCCTCGAAGTCGCTCCCGCGAACAATCCGCGTGTGTTCCGGCAGGGCCCACCACTGTCGCGCGACGTGCAAGTCGCCATCCGCGATTTCATGGCGAAAACGCAGGCTGCGGGCGTGATGGTCCTCGATGATGGCGTCGTCCGGTTCGAGGAATACGGGCTCGGCATGATGCCCGACGATCGCTGGACCAGCTTCTCGGTCGCCAAGAGCTTCACCTCGACACTACTCGGTGCCGCCATCGCCGATGGAGCGATCGAGAGCGTCGATACGCCGGTGACGTCGATCATTCCGGCACTCGTCGGCACGGCTTATGATGGCGTGACCGTCGGCCAGATCGCCACAATGACCTCGGGCGTGGCGTGGAACGAGGACTATACCGATCCAAACAGCGACGTCGCGCGAATGCTGTCGGTCGCGCCGGTAGCAGGGGAATCGCAGGCTGTTACCTATGCAAAGACGCTTAGCCGCGAGGCTCCCGCAGGCGAGAAGTGGGTCTATAAGACGCTGGAGACCAATCTGCTCGGGCTGATCGTCGAAGAGGCGACGGGCAAGTCTCTGGCAGCCTATGCGGCGGAGAAGATCGTCGAACCCGCCGGTTTCGAAGGCGGTCTGTTCTGGATGCAGGACCTTACCGGCGGCAATATCGGCGGCTGCTGCCTCTCGCTGCGCCTGTCGGACTATGCACGCATGGGCCAGTTCGCGCTGGAAGGCGGCAAGGGCGTGGTGCCGGACGGCTGGTTTGCGACGGCCGGATCGCCACTGGTCGGTTTCCCTAACGCGCCGGGCTATGGCTATGGCTACCAGTGGTGGACCTATCCCGGGGCGTATGGTGCGCAAGGCATCTTCGGGCAGGCGATAACGATCGTGCCGGAGAGCAATCTGGTCGTTGCCGTGGTGAGCAACTGGCCGACTGCGACCAGCACTGCCAACCGCAACGGCTTTCGCGAAGTGGTCGGCCGGATCGCCAAGGATATCGACTGAATGCAGTGGTGGCGGCGACCGCTAGGGACACCGCCACCGGCAACGAGCACTCAAAACACGGTTCAGGCCGGGCCCTGAGGCCGCTGCCAAAGCGTCGGTGCGGTTGCCTGCCCGAGAGGCCGGGAACGAAGGCTTAGTATGGGCGGTAGTTGCCGGCCCCGGTGTAACGCGCGATGATGTTGTCGTGGACGATCGGCGAGAGCAGCTCGTTGAACGCGCAGCCGACCATGCAGTTTTCCCACCACACGACCTGTGCCTGGAGCGATTCGAGGCCGGGCAGGGTCAGCCAGCACATCTGGCCTTCGTGCATGCGATTGAGCGCCGCTGCCGAGAAGCCCGAGATCGAGAGATCGTGGATGACCGTCTGGAATGCGCGGCCGCCCGATGCACGCAGCTGGCCGGGAATGGTCAGCTTGGTGCGCGGTGCGCAGCGGTCTTCCTGAGCGGCAACCAGGTAGCGGTCCTGGGTCTGATAGGTCATGTTGCGCCCTTCCAATGCGAGAATTTCCGGCTTTCGTAACTCCCGCACGCTCGCGAGAGGAATATCCGCAGAATCTCGACTGTTCGGGTTACGAAGTCCTGACCGCTATTGGTTAACTCATGCTTCCACGCGCTCTCGGTGAAACCCGTCGAAATCGTTAATTTGCAGCTCGACGAGCCGATTTGCGACCACATCGGGCGATTTCACCGTCTTCGGATCCTCGCCGGGATAGGCCTTGGCGCGCATATCCGTCCGAGTCGCGCCCGGATCGATCAGGGCGACGCGAACCTTGGAAACCTTCTCGACTTCTGCCGCATAGCACTCGAGTAGGTTGTCGAAGGCCGCCTTGGTCGAGCCATAAGCGGACCAGTAGGCGCGCGGATCGGCACCGACGCTGCTGGTGAGACCGTACACACGCCCCGCATCGGCGCGCTTCAACAAAGGGTCGAAATTCGCGAGCAAGGCCTGGGTCGCCAGCACGTTGACCGTGATCGCCTGGCTGAACTGCTTGCCATCGATCTGCGTAACCGGTGTGAGGGTCGGCAAATAAGCTGCTGAAATGACGAGCGCATCCAACTTCTCCCAGCGTCCGGCAATAGCGGAGGCAAGGCGCGCGATGCCGTCGCTTTCGGCGAGATCGACCGGGGCGATCGTCGACTGGCCACCGGCGTCGTGGATCGCATCCTCTATCGTTTCGAGGCCACGCACGTCGCGCGCGGTCAGGACGACATGCGCTCCGGCGGCGGCAAATGCCTTCGCCGTCGCAGCACCGATGCCCTTGCTCGCCCCGGTAACGAGGACGAGACGGCCGTCCAGCGGTGTGTCGCTCATTCTGCAGCCTCCACCGGCAAGCTCAGCTGTTGTTGCTTGTCCTCGCGCCGCGCAAGGTCGGTCAGCGAGGTCGGGTAGTCGCCGGTGAAGCAGGCATCGCAGAACTGCGGGCAGGAGGAATTGCGCGGCTTTTCGCCCACCGCGCGGTAAAGCCCGTCGATCGACACGAAGGCCAGACTATCGGCCTTGATGAATTCGCGCATCGGCTCGACATCCATGCGCGCGGCAAGCAGCTTGCTACGCTCGGGCGTATCGACGCCGTAGAAGCAGCTATGCGCCGTCGGCGGGCTGGCGACGCGGAAATGCACTTCGATCGCGCCGGCATCGCGCATCATCTCGACGATCTGCATCGAGGTCGTACCGCGCACGATACTGTCGTCGATCAGAACGATCCGCTTGCCCTCGACCAGCGCGCGGTTGGCATTGTGCTTGCGCTTGACGCCTGCGTGGCGCGCGCCGTCGCTCGGCTGGATGAAGGTGCGTCCGACATAATGCGAACGGATGATCCCGAGCTCGAAGGGAATGCCCGACTCCTGCGCATAGCCTATGGCGGCGGGCACGCCGCTGTCGGGCACGGGAATGACGAGATCGGCCTCGACCGGTTTTTCGCGAGCAAGTTCCGCCCCGATCGCTTTGCGCGCCTCGTAAATGCTGCGCCCGTCAAACACCGAGTCCGGGCGGCTGAAATAGACATGCTCGAAAATGCAGGGGCGCGGGGCATGATTGCCGAAAGGATGGAGCGAATCGACATTGCCGTCGAAATCGACCTTGATCACCTCGCCCGGCTCGACCTGGCGGACAAATTCCGCGCCGACGACGTCGAAGGCAACCGTTTCGGAGGCGAAAACGGTCGCATCGCCGATCCGGCCCATCTGCAGCGGCCGGATGCCGAGCGGGTCGCGGCAGGCAATCATGCCTTCGGGCGTCATCACGATCAGCGCATAGGCGCCCTCCAGCAGGCGCAGCGCATCGATCAGCCGGTCCATGATCGTGGGATAGCGACTGGTCGCAACGAGGTGGATGATGACTTCCGTGTCGCTGGTCGACTGGAAGATCGATCCGCGGCGAACGAGATCGTCGCGGAGCATGCCGGCGTTGGAGATATTGCCGTTATGCGCCACGGCAAAGCCGCCGCTGGCGAGATCGGCATAAAGCGGCTGGATGTTGCGCAGGCCCGATCCGCCGGTGGTGGAATAGCGCACATGGCCTGCCGCCATCGTGCCGGGCAGTTCAGCGATCGCTTCCTGGCTGGAGAAATTCTCCGCCACATGGCCGATGCCGCGCCGGGTGAAGAATTCCGCGCCGTCGAAGCTGGTGATGCCGGCGGCTTCCTGCCCACGATGTTGCAGGGCATGAAGGCCCAGCGCCGTGGCAGCGGCAGCATCGGTCGCGTTGATCGCGCCGAAAACGCCGCACTCTTCGCGCAGCTTGTCGCCATCCTCGTCATGAAACGGGTGGGTAAGGTTCATCGGGGGCCTGTCCGCGCCAGCAATCGGGATGCGCGACCCAATGGCGATGTTACGGCGGGATTACAAGGCCAGTGCGACGAGCGCGGAGGGATTGCGTCGAGGCTGTTGCACGATTTCATTGCACAGACAGCTTCGCCTGCCTAAACGCCTCCCCACCACTCGCGAACACCCTGCGACAGATAAGGGCCGGTCTGATCCTCTCTCCTTTCGAATGGACGATTGCCAAGCGTTACCTGCTCCCCGGCAGGAGCGAGGCCTTCATCGCGCTGGTCGCGGGTATCTCCATCACCGTGGTTATGCTGTCTGTCGCGATGCTGGTCATCGTGATGAGCGTGATGAACGGTTTCCGCGCCGAATTGCTCGACAAGATCGTGGGGCTGAACGGCCATGCGATCGTGCAAGCCTATGGCGGCAAGATGGAGGACTGGGAGAATATCCTCCAGAACGTGCAGGAAACGCCGGGCGTGGTGGATGCCAGCCCGCTGATCGAACAACCGCTGCTGACCAGCTTCAACGGACGCGTCGAGGCGATCCTTGTGCGCGGCAATACGGCGGACGACATTACAGATCTCGGCGACAAGGTCGTCAGCGGCAACATCGCGCGGCTCGAACCGGGGGCGAGCCGTGTAGCGATCGGCGTAAGGTTGGCGGAGAACATCGGCGCGCGCGTCGGCGACACGATCACGATCATCAATCCGCAGGGGCGCTCGACGCCCTTCGGCACGGTACCACGGCAGATCGGCTACGAAGTCGCAGCGATATTCGAAGTCGGCGTTTACGATTACGATGGTGCCTTCGTGGTGATGCCGATGGAGGATGCGCAGACACTGCTGCTGCTCGGCGATACGGTCAGCATGATCGAGGTAACCGTGGAGGACCCGGACGAGGTCGGCGAAATCCTCGAGCCGGTCCAGCGCGCGGTGCAGGGCAGGGCCGTGGTGGCCGACTGGAAAACAATCAACTCGACCCTGTTCGAAGCGCTTCAAGTGGAGCGTGTGGCCATGGCATTCGCCCTGAGTTTCATGGTCTTGGTGGCGGCTTTCAATATTCTTTCGAGCCTTGTCATGCTGGTGCGCGCAAAAACGCGAGACATCGCGATTATGCGAACCATGGGCGCGACGCGGCGGAGCCTGATGAAGATCTTCGTGACGACCGGTTTTACCGTCGGAGCAATCGGCACTGTCGCTGGTCTTATCTTTGGCTTCATAGTGCTGACCTTCCGCCAGCAGATCACCACGGCGATCGGCTGGGCGACCGGGGTCGAGCTGTGGGACCCGCAGGTGCGGTTCCTGACCACGCTCCCGTCCAAGACCGATCCGGTCGAAGTCGCGATGATCGTCGGCTTAGCGTTGGTGCTCAGTTTCCTCGCTACCCTTTACCCCGCGTGGAAGGCGGCGAGCACCGATCCGGTTCAGGTGCTGCGTTATGAATAGTCCGGGCGTGCAACCGGTCGTCGAGCTCAAGGGCCTTACGCGCAGCTTCGAGCAGGGCGGCGTGCGCATCGACGTGCTCCGCGGGGTCGACCTGACCGTGCGCCCCGGGGAGATCGTCGCGTTGCTCGGCCCGTCCGGCTCGGGCAAGTCCACGCTGCTCCAGGCAGTCGGCCTGCTGGAAGGCGGTTTCGGTGGCGAGATCGTGATCGCGGGCCATTCGGCCGAAAAATCCGACCCGCATGCGCGCACGATCCTGCGGCGCAAGCATCTCGGTTTCGTCTACCAGTTCCACCATTTGCTGCCCGATTTCGACGCGGTCGAGAACGTCGTACTGCCGCAGCTTGTCGCAGGCACGCCGCGTGGCGAAGCGGAGGATAGAGCACGTCAGCTGCTGTCGGCGCTGGGGCTGGAGCATCGGCTCGACCACCGGCCCAGCCAGCTTTCCGGTGGCGAGCAGCAGCGTGTGGCCGTCGCCCGCGGGCTTGCCAATCGCCCTGCGCTGGTCCTCGCCGACGAGCCGACCGGCAATCTCGACGAAGCCACCAGCGACCGCGTGCTGGGCGAATTTCTCGCTCTCGTTCGGGGCGAGGGCAGCGCTGCGCTGATCGCCACGCATAACGAGCGGCTGGCCGCGCGAATGGATCGCGTGGTGCGGCTGCACGAAGGCTTGCTGGAATAGGAAACGCAGCGCGGTTTCATCCGTTGGGCGGGCAAAGGAGATTACCAGTATGACCGACCACCCCAGCACCTACCGCGCCGAAGACACACATCGCCCGGGCATCCAGTGGGACGACCGCGCCAGCCTGCACCGCGTGGGCGATGGCGACGGCGTGTTCGACGGTGCGAAGGGCTTGCGTCAGGGCACCTTCGCCGACCTCATCCGTCACATCATGCTGATGAGTCCCGACGAGCGCGGCGACTATTATATCGAGAAACTCGGCGACCGCGAATATCATTCAGAGGAAATCGCCTCGCTCGCAGCGCGCGACGATTTTCCGCGCGGCTGAGGAATTCTAGAATGACAACGATCGCCGATTTCACAGTGTCGACCAGCAAGGGCGAGCCGCTCGATCTGCAAAGAAAGCTCGGCAAGGTTCTGCTGGTGGTGAATACGGCCAGCAAATGCGGATTTACGCCGCAATATGACGGGCTGGAGGAGCTATACCAAGGGTACGGCGAAAAGGGCTTCGAAGTGCTGGCCTTTCCATGCAACCAGTTCGGCAATCAGGAGCCGGGCGATGCCGACGAGATCGAGCAATTCTGCAAGGTCAATTTCGGCCTTACCTTCCCGCTGATGGCCAAGGTGGACGTGAACGGCGACGAGGCCAGCCCACTGTTTGACTGGATGAAGGCGGAGGCGCCCGGGCTGATGGGCTCGAAGGCAATCAAGTGGAACTTCACCAAGTTCCTGATCGACCGCGAAGGCAATGTCGTAAAGCGGTACGGCCCGGCCGATGCACCCAAGGGCATTGCGAAGGATATCGAAAAGCTGCTGTAACCAGCCGCTGTCGCGCTACGAAAGACCGGTCATGCTTGCCGATATCAACCAATGGTTTCTCGCCCTCGGCGCCGAATATGGCGTCAATCCCTACATTTTCGGCGGGATCTACGTCGGGGCGATCCCCTTCTTCCTGCTCTCGATCGGCTGGCTGGTGAAGCGTGCCCGGGCGGGTAAATCGACTGTGTGGCCGACCATGCTGGCGGGGTTTTTCTTCGTATCTGCCTATCTCTATCTGGCGATCGCGGGACGCAATATCCCGGTGTGGGTCTGGATCTTCCTCGCCGCGCTGGTGATCTATGGCGCGTTCTCGACGATCCGCGATACGCGCAGGAAAATCCGCGAGGGCTGATTTCTCCACGCGCTGTGGAGAAACAACGCGTCCGGAGCCTTCCGAATCCACGCAAAAGGCTTACTTTGCTCGCATGAGCTACAAGCCTTTCGTCCCCTTGCGCGTGCTATCTGCCTATACGATGCTCGAAGGGGCGATCGACCCCAAAGCGATGGCCAAACTCGCGAAAGAGCGCGGCTTCCCTGCGATCGCGATCGCCGACCGCAACGGCCTCTATGGCGCGGTGATGTTCGCCAATGCCTGCAAGGCGGAAGGTATCCAGCCGATCATCGGAACGCTGCTGGGCGTGGCGCGCGATGCCGAGGGCAAGCAGGTCGATTACCTGCCGCTCTATGCACAAGACGAAGCGGGCTACGATAATCTCTGCCATCTGGTTTCCAAGGCGCATCTCGAGCGCCCGGTGGAGTTCGAACCGCATGTCGCGATGGCAGACCTCGAAGGACGCACCGACGGACTGCTGGCGCTGACCGGCGCGAGCGAGGGCGCGGTGACGAGGTTGCTCGCTGAAGGTCAGCAAAGCCATGCCGAAGCTGCCCTCGACTGGCTGCAGGCGCTGTTTCCGGACCGCCTCTACATCGAGCTTGCCCGGCGCGGGAACGAGGTGGAGCAGCGCGCCGAGGAGGCTCTGGTCGATCTCGCCTATGCGCGCGACCTGCCGCTCATCGCGACCAATCCCGCGAACTACGCCGAACCGCATATGCACAAGGCGCATGACGCCATGCTGTGTATCGCCGGGTCTACCCATGTGGATGCGGAGGAGCGCGCCCGGTCCAATCCGGAAAGCTACGTCAAGACATACCACATGATGGACGAGGCGTTCGCCGACCTGCCCGAGGCGGTGGAGAACACCATCGTTCTCGCGCAACGCTGTGCCTACGCGCCTCCCTATCGCGACCCGATCTTGCCCAGCCTTGCGGGCGATCTGGAAGGCGAAGCGCGGGCGCTGGAAGAGGACGCACGTAAGGGCCTCGAAGCCCGGCTGGAGCCCTATGGCGAGATGTCGGAGGAAGACCGCAAGGTCTATTTCGACCGGTTGAAGTTCGAAGTCGACATCATCAACCAGATGGGTTTTCCTGGCTACTTCCTCATCGTTGCCGATTTCATCAAATGGGCCAAGGATCAGGACATTCCTGTAGGGCCAGGCCGTGGGTCCGGTGCAGGCAGCCTGGTCGCCTGGGCGCTGACGATTACCGATCTCGATCCGATCCAGCTCGGCCTGCTGTTCGAGCGCTTCCTCAATCCGGAACGCGTCTCGATGCCCGACTTCGACATCGACTTCTGCGAAACGCGGCGCGGTGAGGTGATCCGCTACGTCCAGCAGAAATACGGCCACGATCATGTCGCGCAGATCATCACCTTCGGTAAGCTCAAGGCCCGCGCGGTGCTGCGCGATACGGGCCGCATTTTGCAGATGAGCTACGGCCATGTGGACCGGCTATGCAAGATGGTGCCCAACCATCCGACCGACCCTTGGACGCTGCCGCGTGCGCTCAATGGCGCGGCAGATTTCAAGCGCGAATACGACAATGACAATGAGGTAAAGCGCCTCGTCGATCTCGCGATGCAGCTGGAGGGCTTTCCGCGCAACAGCTCAACCCACGCGGCCGGCGTCGTGATCGGGGATCGCCCGCTGGCGCAGCTGGTCCCGCTCTACCGCGATCCACGCTCGGACATGCCGGTGACGCAATACGACATGAAGAATGTCGAAAGCTCCGGCCTCGTGAAATTCGACTTCCTTGGATTGAAGACGCTTTCGGTGCTCAAGAAGGCCACCGACCTGCTCAAGCGGCGCGAGATCGACATCGACCTCTCGACCCTCTCGCTCGACGATCCCAAGGTCTACGAGCTGATGAAGGCGGGCAACACGGTCGGTGTTTTCCAGCTGGAATCGGAAGGCATGCGCCGCACCCTGACGGCGGTGAAGCCGACAAATTTCGGCGACATCATCGCGCTGGTCTCGCTCTATCGTCCGGGTCCGATGGACAACATCCCGCTGTTCGGCAAGCGCAAGGCGGGCGAGGTGGCGATCGAGTATCCGCACGCCAAGCTCGAGGGTATCCTCGCCGAGACTTACGGCATCTTCGTTTACCAGGAACAGGTCATGCAGGCCGCGCAGATCCTGGCGGGCTACTCGCTTGGCGATGCCGATTTGCTGCGCCGCGCCATGGGCAAGAAGGTGCAGGCCGAGATGGACGCTCAGCGCGAGCGGTTCGTCGAGGGCTGCAAGGAAGTCTCCGGTATCGAAAAAGCCGAGGCGAATGCGCTGTTCGACTTGATCGACAAGTTCGCCGGCTACGGCTTCAACAAGTCGCATGCCGCCGCCTACGCGCTGCTCGCCTACCAGACCGCCTGGCTCAAGGCGCATTACCCCGAGGAGTTCTTCGCGGCGTCCATGTGCTTCGACATGCACCAGTCGGAAAAACTGGCTGTGTTCGTCGACGATGCGCGGCGCAGCGGGATCAAGGTGCTGCCGCCCGCGCTTAACTATTCCGAGGCGGAATACAGCGTCGAACAGACAGACGATGGCTATGCCGTGCGCTATGCGCTGGCGGGCATCCGCAATGTCGGCGAGCGGGCGATGGAGGCGATCGTCCACGAGCGGGAGGTCAGCGGCAAGTTCGAGAGCCTGCAGGACCTGTTCGAGCGGCTGCCCAAGGGATCGATGAATTCGCGCCAGCTGGAGGCGCTGATCTCGGCCGGCGCACTCGACGAGTTCGAGACCAACCGGGCGAAGCTGTTTGCCAATGCCGACATGCTGCTGGCTATCGCAGACGCTGCCGAGCGCGAGCGGTCGAGCGGGCAGGCGGCGCTGTTCGGCGGCGACGATGCGGCCAGCGAAGACACGCTGCGCCTCAAGGATGCCGATCCCTGGCCGCGTGCCGAGCAGATGGCGCGGGAGAAGGAGAACTTCGGCTTCTACTTTGCCGAGCATCCGGTCGAAGCGTGGCGCACCGTGGCCAGCGCGCAAGGTGCGCGCAGCTATGCCTCGCTGATGGCCAGCGGTGCCCCTCCCGGCGGCCGCGCTGGCGCGGTGATGGCGGCCATGGTCGAGAAGGCGAGCAAGGGCACCACCAAGCGCGGCAAGCCCTTCATCCGCGCCGATTTCTCCGACAGCTCCGGCCAATTCAGCGCCGCCTGTTTCGAGGAGGGAATTGTCGACCGCTTCCTCGAATGGGCCGATAACCAGACCTGCGTGAAGCTCGACGTCGAGCTCGACAGTCCAAGCCCCGACGAACCGCCGCGGATCACCGTGCGCGGCGCCGTGCCGCTCGATGCAGTGAAAGGCAGCATGGCGATGCTGCTCACTCTCGAAGTCGAGAGCGTCGATGCGCTGACGGAACTGGCGCTGGCCTTGCAAACCGCCGGCGAGGGCGGCGACGAGGTGATGGCGACGCTGCACACCGGCGATCCCGATCCTCCGGTGATGCGCCTCGGCCGTGCATTTTCCATCGATGGAGAGCTCGCTGAACGCTTGGCAAGCGTGCCCGGCCTTGCCAAGGTGCAGCTGACCGCGCGACGGGGGAAGGCAAACTTGCGCCTCGTCGCCTGAAATCGGCGAGAGGAGAGCATATGTCGTTAGGCGCCATGCAGGATTGGACCATGCGGATTTCGCATGTGATCGACCATGCTGCGAGAGAAGCCCCCACCCGCGAGATCGTGACCCGCTGGGCCGATGGCAACGAGACGCGCACCGACTGGGCAGGCATCCACCGCGATGCGCGTAGGATGGCGCAGGCGCTGCAGGCGCTCGGCCTCAAGCCGGGCGACAAGGTTGCGAGCCTCGCGATGAACCATGCGCGCCACCTCGTCAGCTGGTTCGGCGTCGCGGGGATGGGCGGCGTGCTGCACACCTGCAATCCGCGCCTGTTTGAGGAGCAGCTGGAGTACATCGTCGGCCATGCCGAGGACAAAGTGATGCTCTACGATGCGGCCTTCCAGCCGATCATCGACAAGATGCGCGACCAGTGGCCGACGGTCGAGCACTACATCTGCTTCGATCCGCCCGAGGGCAGCGATGTCACGGCGTTCGAGGACTGGATCGGCGCACAGGATGGTGAATTCGAATGGGTCGCTGGCGACGAGCGCGATCCCTGCATGATCTGCTACACCAGCGGCACCACCGGCAATCCCAAGGGCGTGCAGTACGAGCACCGCTCCACCGTGCTCCACGCGCTTGCCGGCTTGCAGCCGAGCACGTTCAATTTCAGCGCGTCGTCGGTCATGCTCCCGGTTGTGCCGATGTTCCACGCGGCCAGCTGGGGCCTGCCCTATGCCGGCGCCATGGCGGGGATCAAGTTCGTATTCAGCGCGGTCAACGATCCGGCCGTGCTCGACGAAATGATGAAGAAGGAAGGCGTAACCGACAGCGCCGGTGTGCCCACCGTCTGGCTCGCTCACTTCCAGTATTGCGATGCGAACGACATCGAGCTGCCGAAGCTACGCGCGGCGACCATTGGCGGATCGGCTGCCCCGCGCTTCATGATCGAGCGGCTGATGAAGAACGGCACCCGCGTCCAGCACGCCTGGGGCATGACGGAAACCTCTCCCATCGGCACAGTCGGCGGTCCGACTGCGGACTGGGACGAGATGACCTTCGAACAGAAGGTCGAGAAGACCATGAAGCAGGGCCGCCCGATTTTCGGGGTGGAGCTGCGCACGGTCGATCTCGACGATCGCACAAAGGTCCTGCCGCGCGATGGCGAGGCTTCGGGTGCGCTGCAAATCCGCGGTCCGTGGGTCGTCAAACGCTACTTCAAGGCCGAAGAAGATGCCCTGACTGCGGATGGCTGGTTCGATACCGGCGATGTCGCCATCCTGCATCCGGACGGCACGATGCAGATCACCGACCGCACGAAAGACGTCATCAAGTCCGGCGGCGAATGGATCAGCTCGGTCGAGCTCGAGAATGCGGCCGTCGGCCACCCGGCCGTGGCCGAGGCGGCCTGCGTTGGCATGTTCCACCCCAAGTGGGACGAGCGCCCGGTGCTGTTCGTGGTGAAGAAGGAAGGCAGGGACTGCACGGCGGAGGATGTGGTGAACTTCCTCTCCGACAAGGTCGCCAAGTGGTGGCTGCCCGATGCGGTCGAATTCGTCGACGACATCCCGCACACTGCCACCGGCAAGATCAGCAAGAAGGACCTGCGAGATCGGTTCAGCGACTATACGCTCGCCTGACATAGCTGTGCGTGCCGCAGTGGCGGAGGATGCCGCTGCGGTGCAGGCGATCTATGCCCATCACGTCGCGCACAGCACGGCGACCTTCGATACAGAGGCGCCCGACGAGGCCTTCTGGCGCGAGAAGATCGACGCGGTCGTTGCGCGTGGCTGGCCGTTCCTGGTGGTCGAGCGGGACGGCGAGGTGGCAGGCTATGCCTATGCGACGCAATTCCGCGACCGCGCCGCCTATGCGCTTACCTGCGAGAACAGCATCTACATCGCCGACCCGCAGCGCGGCGCTGGTCTAGGCTCGATCCTGCTGGCCGCACTGGTCGATGCAGCGGGCAAGGCCGGTTTCGAGCAGATGATCGCAGTTATCGGCGGCGGGGAGCCCGCCTCGGTCGCGCTCCACGGCAAGCTCGGCTTTGTCGAGGCAGGGCGGATGCGGCAGGTCGGCATGAAATTCGGGCGACGGCTGGATACAGTTTACATGCAGCTAGCCTTGCATAGATAAGCTGCGACAGTCGCTCGCAAGACTTTTCAAGGAGTTTTCGAATGCCTCGCTTTCGCCCTGTTTTCGCACTGGCCCCGCTGGCTTTGATCGCCTGCGCGCAGGCCGCCTCCGCCAGTACCATCGACGTAGCGAAGACCGCGTGGTGCGGCTGCTGCAGCGAATGGATCGAGCGGATGCGCGACGCCGGTTTCGAAATGACCGTGCGCGATGTGGAGAATACGACGCCTGTCGCGGATGCGGCAGGCGTACCCGCCAATCTGCGCAGCTGCCACACCGCGACGGTCGAAGGGTATGCCATCGAAGGCCATGTGCCCGCCGAGGACATACGGCGTCTGCTTGATGAGAAGCCGGATGCCGTCGGGCTCGCCGTGCCGGGCATGCCCATCGGCTCTCCGGGCATGGAGGTGGCGGGGCGCAGCCAGACCTACCAGACCGTCCTGATCATGCGAGACGGGAAGCACCGCGTATGGGCGACCCATGAGGGGACAGCGGAAG